>DAOSDY010000001.1:0-600000 GCA_035362835.1 Melioribacteraceae bacterium | reverse complement strand
TTCTCAATTTTTGTAAGATAGTGATCGAGCACTTCATTCGAGCCGATAATACCGGCACCCTTACGGGCCGCGGCAATTGCTTCCTTCTGATTCCCGGAATACGCCTTTGAAAGGGCCAGGATAAAATATGCTGAGGCATAGTCGGGGTAACTGCTTATTCCTTTTTCAAGAATTGAAATTGCTTCGAGAATGTTTCCCTGCTCAGAAATCTCTGCCGCAACTCTTGCAAATAGAGGAGAGCTGTTATTGAACTCGTAAATTAATTTAATTTTTCCGGCAGAAAGATCTTTTTCAGAAGTATCCACTTAACCTGCTTGTTTTTTTAAGAAAGCCTGTCTTAATGATAAAACTGAAACGCTTGCAAATCCGAAGAAGAACATCAACTGAAACGGAAGAGATGCAAACTCAAGAAAATAAATTGATGCAGATACTCCAATCAGGCAGTATAATGCCATCAGAAGTTCAACATATGTAGATACCTGCACCTTGGTCCCTTTCAGATATTTATTTTTTGCCGCGTCATCCTTCTTATCCACCACTTTATATTTCGGAGTCCTTACAAATTCACTCTTTCGGCTCAGAAGCCCTTCAATCACAGCTCTGGTATTATTTATCGCAAGGCCCATTGTCCCTGCCATGAAGAGGGGAAAGAGAGCTATCTTTTTACGCCAGTCCGGATATACATCTTTCTGCGAGTATGTATAAAACAGAAATGAACCGATAAAAGCAATAATGAAAATTGCCATGAAGTTGAAGAAACTCCAGTATGGTCCGGCGTTCTTTATGAAAATAAGGGGAACATTAAGTATTGCAACGAGAAGTATGAAAGGGAATACAATGTTATTTGTAAGATGAAAAGTAGAATGAAGTTTCAGTTTGAGAGGGATATCCGATCTCCATACAAGCGGAATAATTTTCTTTGCCGTTTCTATATAACCCTTTGTCCACCTGAACTGTTGAGCTTTTAGAGCATTCATCTCGAGCGGAAGCTCCGCCGGTGTAGTAAAATCTCTCAGGTAAACAAACTTCCAGCCTTTTAATTGTGCGCGGTAGCTGAGGTCGAGGTCCTCTGTTAAAGTATCGGCCTTCCAGTTCCCAGCATCTTCAATACATTCTTTTCTCCATACGCCGCCCGTTCCGTTAAACGTAATGAAGAAACCGGCTTTGTTACGAACTGTCTGCTCAATTACAAAATGACCGTCAAGAGCAAGTGCCTGGATTCTTGTCAGAATGGAATAATCTTCGTTTAAATGTTCCCAGCGTGTTTGAACCAGACCGACTTTTTCGTTCGTAAAATATTTAAGTGTGTTTATCAGGAAGTCGCTCTTCGGTATAAAGTCTGCGTCAAAAATTGCAATGAATTCACCCTTTGCAGTTTTCAATCCTTCTTTCAATGCGCCTGCTTTAAATCCTTCCCGGCTCGATCTGCGGATATGCTTGATGTCGAACCCTTCATCCTGTTTCTTCTTCACTATCTGCGCAACAACATCCACAGTCTCATCCGTTGAATCATCCAGAACCTGTATTTCAAGTTTCTCTTTGGGATACTCAATCTCGCAAACTGAATTTATTAGTCTCTCAACAACATAGAGTTCGTTATACATCGGAAGCTGAATTGTTACATGCGCCTCCTCATGTTCGCTTTTTGAACGGGGGTGATTCATCCGGTATTTATAATGAAGGTACATCATTACAAATCCGTGACTGCTGAAGAAAAGGAGAACCAGCATAGAGAAGATATAAGCGAATAGAATTATTTCATTTACTTCCATTTTAAATTCCGTTGATGCTCTTTAATTGAATATAGAATCATTTTATTAATTTTATTACCAGTTCGAAACAACCCCCAGCAGAATATCCTCTGTTATCTTTTCAACCGCGTTGTCTATTGCCTGTCTGCGGATTGTAGTAATATCTCCGCCGCCTCCCACAGGGTAATCGCCGTAATTTGAAAAGTTTCTTTCGAATATTGTAAGCCGTTTTACAAGGTCTCTGTAAATTACCCTGATTGTAATTGTAATTCTCCGCGAAGTAATATTTTCCGTTCCGCCTCCGGATACAACTGCCGGCGCGTCGGAGATTGAAACAACAGTTCCTTCAAGTATTGAGTCGGATTTCAGCCTGTCGGAAACACTTAATGTATTGTCTTCAATAAATTTTCTTATCAGCCCGTTCGTAAGCTTTTCACTCAGGTCGAACTCGCCCGATCCGCTCCGGTCGACGAATAAGGGGACGGCAATTGTTTTTAAATGCGGAGGTACAGATGCACCCGTGAAGGAGTAACTGCAGGCATTTAAAAAAATAATCCCTGCCGCAAATATTATTGACAGAGTAACTCTGTTTTTATTCCATCCCATATTCTTTGATTTTTCTGTATAGTGTCCGTTCGCTGATGTTAAGCAGCTTTGCCGCTTTCCTGCGGTTATAGTGAGTGTTTTTTAAAGCGTTTATAATCGCATTCTTTTCAAGTTCATCGAGGGGAACTATCTCATCATTTTTGGCAGGCATTTCGTAGCCCGGCAAATCCGTTTCGTTCCTTAATGCAAGCTGCTTAAGGTCTATCAGGTCTTTCTTAATTTCTATTAGTGCACGGTAAATCATTTCTCTGTCAAGTACATCGGCAGGACGGTTAATATGAACGGGAAGATTTCTGAGTTCTTCATCAGGCAGATATCGGGATAGTAGCGGAATGAACGATTCGGCTTCTAGAAGTCCGGTCTTGTTAAGTGCAATAGCAGACTCAATTACATTTTTTAATTCTCTTATGTTTCCGGGCCAGTCGTAATTGATTAATAGTTCGGTTGCCTCATTTGTAAGTTTGGGCAGGGGAATGTTGTTTATCGAAGAATAGTTTTTAACAAAATGATTTGTAAGCTCAATTATGTCACCCCGGCGCTTTCGTAACGGGGGAATGTTGATTGATACTGCTTTCAATCTGAAAAATAAATCATTACGGAATTTTTTTGAGTCGACTTCTCTTTGAAGATCTTTATTCGTTGCTGCAATTATTCTTACATCAACTTTGGTAACTGATTCGCTTCCGATTCTCATAAACTCCTTCGTTTCTAAAACACGAAGAAGTTTAACCTGCGTTGTTAAAGCCATCTCGGCAATCTCATCGAGGAAGAGAGTTCCGCCGTCGGCAATTTCAAAATATCCCTTCCGGTCATCTACTGCGCCCGTGAAAGATCCTTTTTTATGTCCGAAAAGCTCGCTCTCTAAAAGACTTTCCGGTATGGCACCGCAATTTACACTTACAAGTTCCTTATTAGCGCGCTTACTGTAGCTATGAATCGCCTGCGCAAATACTTCCTTTCCAACACCGCTTTCGCCGGTTATAAGGACGGAGATATCGGACTGTGCAACCTGCATTGTAATATCGATAAGATCGCGGATCTCTTTCGATTTGCCGATTATACCAAATTTTTTTTGAAAGTCTTCTATCTGCATTTATAATTGTATAATTGAGTGTTTAAAAATAAGAAATGTTTTGATACTTAATAGGGATTAGAACACTCTTCAACTCGAAATAAACCAACCATTCCGAATATTTAAATCCGTGCAAATTCGCCCGATCCGCGTTTATTCGTGCCCTGCTTGTTATTCTGTTGAACTGATTACCCTGCCGGTTAGATTATATTTCTTCGACAGGTACTCAAGAAGGGGAAGAGCTTCTTCTTCTTTAGCTAATTTTCCGACAGTAACAACATTCAGAATACTTCCGCCGATTTCCTTGGTAGTAATTTCTGCCGGATATCCGTCCGATTTAATCTGCTCTTCCAATCTCTTCGCATTATCAACGTTAAGAAAGGCGCCGGCTTGAATCGTGTAATTGTATTTTACAGGAAGGGATTCTTCAGTTTTTGTGATTTCAATTACTTCCTCGGAATCGGGTATGTTTCTATCGGCCGATTTTAAATACGGGGAATCAGGGTAATCGGATTTTAATTTGCTTAGGTAGGATTCGGCTTTTTTATAATAGCCGAGAGAATAGTAATATGAAAAGATTCTGTAAAGGGAAGCATCGGCATATTTGCTTTTTGGAAATTTTTCGTAAACCGATGAATACTTCTTGAGCGCTTCTTCTCCGTTTACGGTCAGTACTGCATCAAGAAAAATTACCGAAGGATCACCGGGACTGGATCTTTTTATTTCCTTTAATGAAGCTTCAGCACCTTTAATATTGCCCGATTCAATCTGACGGAGAGCAGAAGTAATATCCGCTTCCTGTGCCAAAACGGAAACACTGAATAAAAGAAATACTAAATAATAGGGTAACCTCACATTATTTCCCCTTCAGTAATTTAATGAACCTGTCTTCATTAAAATCTTGATCATGATCTTGCTCTTCTCTTGCTCATGATCGTGCTCTTGTTCATGATCAGGATCATGAGCATGATCAAGAGTATAATCAAAACAAGCAAGTACTATAAATTAGTTCTACTTATAAAATCGCCGAACAAAGTTGCCGAAGTTGCCCTGTTGATTTTTATCAGAGCGTAATCACCCTCTTTTACATTTTCGTTTTTCCGGAATACAACTACTTTATTCGTGTCGGTTCTTCCTGCATAAAATAGTTCGGATTTTTTACTCTCGCCTTCAATAAGTATAATCTCCTCTGTACCGATGAGCGACTGATTTATCTCGTTCGATATTCTCTGCTGGATCTCAATAATTTCATTCAGCCGTTTCGACTTTGTCTCCTCGGGCACGTCATCATTCATCTGATATGCTTTGGTCCCTTCTCGCGGAGAATATTTGAACATGTATGCGCCGTCGTAACGGACTTTCTGCATTACATCGAGAGTTAAGAGATGGTCTTCAATTGTCTCCGTCGGAAATCCTGAAATAATATCGGTTGAGAAACTTACACCTGGGATGATTTTTCTTGCTTTGTCAATCAATTCCAGGTAATGCTCTACTGTGTATGTCCTGTTCATTAGCGATAGAATTCTGTTCGAACCCGACTGAACTGGAAGGTGAATATAATTGCAGATGTTTGAATGACCGGCAATAGTATGCAAAAGTTTATCTGAGAGATCCTGCGGATGCGAAGTAGTAAACCTTATTCTTATTGAGCGGTCGACCTCCGCTGCCGATGCAAGAAGATCCGCGAAATCTTTTCCGTTATCATTATAGGAATTTACATTCTGACCTAGAAGAGTAACCTCCCTGAATCCTCTACTAGAAAGCTTTTCAATCTCTTCTATTATAGATAGCAACGACCGGCTCCTTTCTCTTCCGCGTGTAAAAGGGACTACGCAGAATGTACAGAACTTGTCGCATCCCCTCATTGCCGAAATCCAGGCGCTTAAACCGTCTTCACGGTATGGAGTTATATCATCGTATGTCTCCGTACGCGATAGTTTAACCCCGATTCCTTTTTCTCCGCCGAATGCTACGTCAAGTAATTCCGGCAGGCGTCTGTATTCATCGGGACCAACAACCAGATCTACAATTTTTTTCTCTTCTATCAGATTCCTTCTTAAACGTTCTGCCATGCATCCTAAAATACCAATAACCGCTCCCGACCTTTCCTTCTTGAATTTTTTAAGATGATCCAGACGGTGATATATTTTCTGTTCGGCGTTATCTCTTACGCTGCAAGTATTAAGTAGGATTACATCAGCGTTATCGGCATCCTTGCTGATAGTATATCCGTTGTTATTTAAGATACCTTGTACAAGCTCCGTATCCGCCAGATTCATCTGACAGCCGTAAGTCTCAATATATATTCTGTTTTTCATTTTCAGTCTTTCTATATAATCTTGCTCTTGATCCTGATCTTGCTCATGCTCTTGATCATGAACACGATCATGAGTAAGAGCATGATTATTTATTACAGTTTACTCACAAAATGGAGGATGACGTTAATAATTATCAGAAATAATATGAAATAGATTATTGCAATCCTTCGTCTTTTGTTCGTAGAATACTTCTTAGTATCAAACTCGATCATAACAGATCTAAATTGGGGTGAAAAGTTATTAAGATTAAAACTGATTAACAAGGCAGCCCGTCTCTACCCGAAAACCAATCTTATATTTCATGCTCTTGCTCTTGTTCCTGCTCTTGATCATGATCATGCTTGTGATCAAGAGTAAGAGCATTAATAGGAATTTACCCGGTTGTTATATTAGTTTAAATTCACCTGATCAGTGTTCATTCGTGTCCTATCATCCCCCACCCCCTGCGAAATATTTTCAACAGTACGAAAAAAATTCACCTTCGACACTAATAATTATCTAAAAAAGCTGAAAAATAAGCTGATAACCACACTTTTATACGTGGCACGATAATTTCATATGTTGCGGCATGTCGACAAACGAACTAAAAAAGCTCGCCGCACAGAAATCCGTTGAAGAGGTTAAATCGGGTATGATATTGGGCTTAGGAACGGGTTCTACTTTTAAGTATGCTTTAGAAGTAATTGCAGGTAAAATTAAAAGCAATGAACTTAAAGATGTAAAATGTGTCGCTACTTCCATTAAGACTGAAAAATCAGCTAAAGAATATGGACTCCCGTTGATTGGTTTGAATCAGTTGGCAACCGGCAATTCGCTTGATCAGTTCCCGGTCGATTTAACAATTGACGGCGCCGATGAAGTGACCGTAGGGAATTCTGATCCAGGTTTTTCGGGAGAAGGATCTGCCGTAATCAATCTTATTAAAGGTGGAGGAGGTGCGCTTCTTAGAGAAAAGATTGTCGCGCAGAATAGTAAACGTAATGTTATTATTATTGATGAAACCAAGCTGTCCGATCGATTGTGTAAGAAATCATCTCTTCCGGTTGAAGTAATACCATTCGCTGTTGAGTCGGAAAGAAGATTTCTTGAATCATTAGGCGCAAAAGTATCTTTAAGAAATGATGAAGACGGAAACGAGTTTATTACCGATGAAGGCAATCTTATACTTGATGCTGATTTTAGTGAAATAGATAATCCGGTTAAACTTGATTCATTACTTAATGCCCGAGCCGGTATCGTTGAACACGGATTATTTCTGAACACCGCGTCAGTTGTTTATTGCGGTACCAAAGACGGTCTTAAAATATTTAATTCGTGATCTTGATTCTGCTCTTGATCATGATCCTGCTCTTGATCATGATCAGGAACATGAGCAAGAGCAAGATTATTATAAATTGTTCTTTGTTTATTGATGTTTTTGCGAAGCTCACAAACCGCGATTTTTCTTTAAATTCTTTTAAAATATGTTGACAAGGAATCTCGGTTTAATTATTTTTCGCAACAGTTGGTAGAACAATACGAAAGAAATATTGCGAATTTTGGTTTTTTTGCAAACATTGATATTAAAGAAATGATTGACAAAATCATATTCTTTTGTTTATTTTAAAGTAAACTTATATATCAATTGGGCTAAAGCTATATAAAATATGTATTTAACTTTTTATTTAATTCAATTAAAAAACAATTCCCAACTTAACCTTTTAAAAAAGGAGGTACATGAGCATGACAGAACTCTTACCAACTTAAGGACTAAAGAGTTTGAAAGTGTGTGTGTAACAAAGTTGTTTTTATTCAATAACTAATTAGGAGTAAAAAAATGAATTTGAAAAACCTGTTGAAACTTGGCACGTTGACGTTATTAGTAACGTTAGTGTTAAGTTCTCTTTCCTATGGTCAGACTGTTCGTTATTTGAATTCGACGGACGGTGATGACAGCTACACAGGTCTTAACGCAACAAACAACCCTCCGGGTACAGGTCCTAAGAGAACCTTCGAAGGCGCATATGCAGCTTTCCCGGATGGTGCTACTGTTTATGTAAAAGCTGGCGAATATTATTTCGACCAGTCAGCTGTATTTGATGGAAACGGTGTTGCCGGCGGTAACGATGCCAATGGTATCAGCTTTACCGGTGCAAAATCGATGACCTTCATCATTCAGACCTATAACGCTTCTAATATTGTTTACTTTAACGGTCCTGTAGCCGGTGCTTTTATTGTTAATCCTGGCGCAGGAAAAACCATTGCATTCCAGGCAGCTGATGCCGGTGTCCAGAGTGTTAGCATTAACAATGGTGCTTTCTCTAATACAGCTACCAATGCTATTACCTTAACTTCCGGTACACTTGATGTAAGCGGTCTGGCTAGCTTTAACGTTGGTGGAACAGTATTAACCATGACAAGAACCGCAGGTGCAGTTGTTGGTACTTTTACTTATAGTGCTGCCAACCGTACAATGGTTTATAATGGTACCGCAGCTCAAACAACAGGCGGTGAATTACAGACAACTTTAGCTGGTAGCACTTTAACAATTAATAAAGCTACCGGTACTTTAACAGTTGCACAGAATTTAACAGCAACAACTGGCGGTATTATCCAGAATACGAATGCAGCTTCTGCTGTATTTAACGGAACAGTTTCTATAGCCGGCGCTGCTGCTGCACCAAGCTTAATTCAGAATACCAATACAGGCGGAATGACATTTAATGGTGCTGTTACTTTTAGTTCACGTAACGAAGTTTGGGGCACATATATTCAGAATACAAATACCGGTACATTAGCATTCCCGGGTGGTTTGGCAATCAATCACGGCGGAACAACCGCTTCGGATCTTGATGAAGCTGGTCTGTTCAGCGATGGTGTTGCTAACAACGAAACCAACCTTATTCAGAATACAAATACCGGTACATTGTCGATTACCAACATGACATTTGGTGTTTATACAACTGGCGGCGTTAATTATTATGCTTTTGTAGTTTTAAGAAATACTTCAACCGGAACAGTTAACATTGGCGGATCTGACGTATATGGTATGTTGAAAAACAATACCGGCGGTTCTGTTAACTTAACCGGCAATTTAACTTTCAAAACATCTGCAAACGTTACTCCTGATAATACTTTGGAAAATGGCGCTGCAGGTTCAAAAGTTAAATTAAATACATTTAATCTTGATATTACCTATGGCGGTCAGGCAACAAGTGCAGTTAACAACGTTGGCGGTATTACAAGCAACGGAATAAACATCGGTTTGTTCAAATTCTCACATGCAGCTGGCGTAGCAGTTGTTGCAGGCGCAGGCGCATTCCCGAGCGTTGAAGTTGCAGGCGCTGGCAATGTTACCGGTGGTTTCCCGGCAACAAGCATCGTTGGTAATGTTACTCTTTCAGCTGGTGGCGATCTTACAATGACAGGTACTCCCGCTACTATTTCCGGTTCTGTTTATATTACCGGAGCCGGTGCGGTGTTTACAACACCTGGTTCATTACAGATCAACCAGAACGTAAATATTTCTAACGGTACATTTACTACCGGTGGAAACGTTGTATTACAAGGAAATTATACTCAGGCAGTTGGCGCGTTTGTATTTGGCGGTGCTCATACTTTTGATGTAAAAGGAAACTTCAACCGTACATCAGGTAACTTCACAAATACAACCGGTAATCTCCAGTTCAGCTCAGGCGGACAGGGTCAGATTTGCGCCGGCGGTCCTAACTTTAAAGTATTCGATTTCACAGTATCCGGCGTTGGTACAGGTCTTACTCTTCAGAACGGTTCTGTTGAAATAGTTAACAGCTGTACAGTTAACGCAAATACATCTATTCAGTTAGGTGACCTCAATATCCGTATGGTTGGTAACGGAACGCCAACAACAATTACTAATGGCGGACAGATCTTTTCGTCAGGCCTTGGTAGTGTTATATTCGAAGGTACAAATAACCCGACAGGCGCTGCAATTGATAATAATGTTCACACAATCGGCGGTACCGGAAAATATTCCAATATCGAAGTCAGATTAGCTGAACCGATCGATAGAATTACAGTTGCTGCCGGTACAGTTGTTTCATGGACAGGCAGATTAACTCTCTTCAGAGGCGGCGTATTTATTCCTAATGCTTGCCAGTTCAACCCGATCGACGCTGCTCCACCTTCCATCTGGAGAAACTTGAATGACTCCGATGTTGATGGAAATCCTGACGGTCAGGTATTCGCATGGGCAGGAACAGGCGATTTCAATGCTAATAATGTTATTTACGATTTAACATTCTTTGGAACACTAGCTGTTGCTGAAAACGTTGCAAACAATGTTTGGGACGACAACCTTGTTAGAAACTTAACAGTTCTTTCAACTGGCGGTTTCCCTGTACGTGTTAACAATGCAAGAACAATTCTTGGTAATGTTGAAGTTGCAAGAAATGCTGACTTAAGACCATTTGGTGCAAATCTTATTGCAACAACAACAACAACCTCAACTCATACAATTTACGGTACAGTTTCCGAGAACAATGCTGGTAACTGGTTCGGTTTAGCCGGTACAGGCGACCATACTATTGTTGGCGGAACAAACGCTCTTGACCAGGCATTAATTGAAAACCTTGATGTTTCTTCAACCGGTAACGTTGTAATCAACGGATTGAAGCAGATTGGTAAAAATACTCCTACAAACCTTGGTTTAGTAGTTAACAGTGGTACAGTTACCTTAGGTCTTCAGGCAGATGCAGTTCCGTCACCTGGCGACATGTACAACTATGCTCAGAATGGCGGTTCAGTTGATTTAACAACGGATGTTGAAGTTCCGGCATTTGGAAATACTTCATTCAATATTGCCGGTGCAAGCTTAACATTCGATTTCAACGATTTCAACATCTGGTGGAATTCCGCAAATAATTTCACAGCTGCCGGAACAACTTCATTCCTGGCAACAGATGCTACAACAAAAGGTTACTTACAGTACAGAGCAACCGGCGGCCTTAATACTAACGGTGCAAGATTAGCAAGAATAATCATCGATCCTGCTAATACCGGCGGTATCACAGCTACATTAATTTCCAATTCCGGTGTTAACCAGATCTTCACAAACTCAAATACAGGTACTTTAGCATTGGCAGGTTTCGACTTTACAAATGCTGGTACTGAATGGAATACAACTGGTTTATACACTGGCCCGGTTGCATCAGAAATGATCTTAACAGGTCCGGTTACTGTTAGTTTAAGCGGAAGCATCACTGTTCCAAGCTTAACCTTCAACAGTACTACCAATACTGTTACATTATTTGATAACGACGGCGTTGTTGGTACACCAACAATTACTGTTCAGGGTATCGTAAGATTAACAAGCGGTACAATTGAGCAGAACCTTGTTGACGTTATTATGGACGACGCTCTCGGCAACACAACTGTATTTATTTTCACTGCTGGTACAGTTAATGCTACAACAACAAATTCAATTACAGCTACCAATGCTCAGAACGGCGAATTTGTATTTGACGGCGCAACAGCTAAAACATTCCAGACCACCGCTGCCGGTATGATTCTTCCTAACGTTCGAGTTAACGGTACTGGAAATATTACAATAGCTGCAGCTCCAAATAACAACGCATTCACAGTTTCCAAGAGATTGGTTCTTGCAAATACCGGTGACTTAGCTACCGGCGCAAATGCAAAACTGATCATGGGTGACGGTGCCTGGATTGTTAGACAAAATAATGGCGGTATCTTAAGCCATGTTCCTACATTCGGTACATTAGGAACTGACATTAACTTACATTATCAGGCTGCTGCTCTTATAGTTCCTGCTAACGAAATGCCTGCTACAGTTACTGGTCTTTACGTGGATAACGGTGCCGGTATTGATGTTGACGCTTCCAAGAACGTTACAGTCAACACAATTCTCTATCTGAATGCCGGTAACTACGATTTCGAAAATGTTCTCGGTACTATCCGCACAATCACAATGGCTGCTAACTCAATGGTTAGAGTTAATAATGGTAACCTTATCAACAGTGCAGCTGGTGGTGCTACTACCAGGTTGTTAGGCGGTCCGGTAACATTGGAGTATATCAACACAGCTTTCAGAGCAACTACTACACGCGAATTCTCCGATGCAGCTGGTTTCGTATCATTGCTGAACGTATTCACAACCGCTGCTAACGGTACAACAGGCGGATTGCAGTTACATGCTAACCGTACAGTTGGCGACTTTGTATTAAATACCGGCGCGGCTGGCGTTAATACAATCATCTTCAACCTTAACGGATTGACATTAACTGTTTCCAATACTGCTAGTGCAACACTTACAAAAGGTGTTCTCTCCAGCTTAAACGAAGTAACAGATATTTATACCTATGCTACATTAGCTTCCAATGGTCCTGTTACAAGTACAGCAAATGCAACTGTTTACAACACAAACATCACTGCTCCAACCATGACCTTAGCCGGAACTTTCGGAAGAATGGATCATGATCTTGACGGTGCTGCTAACAACGTATTACCTGCCGGATTCCCGACAAGTACTATCAGTGGCGATGCTACAGTTGCAAACTATGCCGGTAATCTTGTAATTACAGGTAACACAGTAATCAATGGCGCTTATACCAACGGTACAATTACAACTCAGGGTAACGTAACCGTTTCCGCAACCGGATCATTAAATGCTACAAGCAACATCGTATGGACTGGTGCTACTAACGCTACATTAACTGTTCCTGCAGCTGGTACAACAGTTGGATCATTAACATTCAACAAAACAAACAACACCAACACAGTAACCTTAGCCGGTGGCAACATCGCTCAGGTTAGAAACGGTGGTGCTTTAACTACATTTGTAAATGGTCTTTTCATTGTTCCGGATCCTCTCGTATTCACAATGAACCAGCCTAACTGGGGTGGCGGACAAGGATTCACAAGAGTAGGCGTTACAGGCACAAACATCTCCCACGTAGTTGGACACGTTGCTAAAGTCTCCTTCAACGCTGGCGGACCTGGCTTAGGCGCATCCTCTGAATCAAGATTCGAATTCCCGGTTGGTACAACTACACTTTACAGACCGGTTGCATTGACATTCAATCCTTCGTTCGGTTTACCGACAATGCCAAACTCCACTTTCACAGTTAACCACGTTAACTCAAATCCTGGCGGCGCTGTTGCATTACCGATCGTAGATGGTGTTGCTACAGGTATCGATGTTGCAAGATATCCTGCATTCTACTGGACAATCGCTTCTGCTCCGTCCAGCATTGGACCTTCAACATTGTTCGACTTAGAATTAACTGCTAGAGGATTTACAGATTTCGATGATATTAATAATGTTAGAATTATCAGAAGACACGGATTAGTAACTGACTTAACCAACCAGTGGTTATTCCAGGGAACTATCGGTGTTCCGTATGATAACGAAGTAAATGACGGCGTACCAAGCATCATTCAGAAAAATGCTAACGCAGGTCTGAGACTTGGCGGTGCTGTATTTACATTAGGTCTGAAATCTAACATGAGCATTAAGACTGCTATTCCGAAACAGTGGTTGGTATTGTCACAGGGTGAAAAGAGCTACAACCTTGCTAACGTATTCGAAGGAAACGTAGGATCGTTAACATTTACAGCTCAGTCATCCAACGGTACAATTCTTACAACAGCTATTACCGGTTCAACACTTAAAATTACTCCGGTTGCAATTGGCGATGCAGTTGTAACAATCATTGCTTCTGATGCAGCTAACAATGATTTCTTTGCTTACAGCTTTGACGTAAATGTTGGTTTAACCGATGTTGAAGAAGTTGCTGAAATTCCAACAGAGTTCTCACTCTCACAGAATTATCCGAACCCATTCAACCCGACAACTAACATTAAATTCGGATTACCGAAAGAATCCAATGTTACATTGAGAATATTCAATATCCTCGGTGAAGAAGTTGCTACATTGGTTAACAAGGTAATGCCTGCAGGATTCCATACCATTAACTTCGACGCTTCAAGAATGACCAGTGGTATGTATATCTACAGAATCGAAGCTGATAACTTCGTACAAGTAAAGAAGATGTTACTCATGAAGTAATCAGGCTTAAAGCTGAAAAGCTTTCAGCAAACAGAAAACCCCGGTTATGCCGGGGTTTTTTGTTTTAAACCAAATCCCGCACCCTGACCTTGAAGGTCAGCAATTCAAATAACGCGCTTGACCTTCAAGGTCAGATTTCCTTAATTTGTGCGAAGTATGCGGGGGAATACTTGGATCGGTTCTATCACGCCAATACTTATCATCATGTTTATAACCGCGGAACTCTGAAATCAAAAATATTCTTCGATAAAGATGATTATAATTATTTCCTCAACCGTCTTGGAAAATTCAGCGTTAAATATAAAATTGAAATTATGGCTTTTTGCCTGATGCCAAATCACTTTCATCTTTTAATTAAACAGACTGATGAGAACCTTAAAGTTGGGAAGTTTGTCGGTGATTTGATAAATGGTCATACTAAATTCATTAATAAAAAGTATCAAAGAACCGGTGTAGTTTTTGAAGGACCGGCAAAGGCGAAATACGTAAATTATATATCCGAAATTAAGCGGATCGTAGAGTACATACTTGCAAATCCGGTCATGGCCGGTTTGTCAAAACATACTAATGAATATGTTTATTCATCGGCGTATGAGATAATTAACAATGTCGAAAATTCAATTACGTGCAAAAGCGGTCTGACCCAAATTTATGGAACGCTTGAGAATGTTATCGCGATGATTCACAATATAAGAAAGGCAGTATCACAACCATGAAGATTTTCTTCGCTATTAACCGCCAATTTTCAAGGTTTTTCAGCGGTTGCAAACTTTTTCAACCGTTAAGTATGCTAACTTCGTTATAGCCTCGAACAATTCCGGATTGAGTGTCTCAGGTTCATCGCTCAGCATATGAAGATGACCGTAGCTGTTGGTTGTAACAAAGTATAGCGTAGGAATTCCTTTCCTGTAAAACGGCTCGGCATCGGCTCCGCCACCTTGCCAGGTTCTCTCTACCATTAGTCCCGAATTATTCTTGTCGATTTCCTTAGCAGCATTCCAGAACTCCTGTGCGCTATGTCCTCCGCCAACCTGAATGCTGTCGCCGTATCCGATGCAGTCAAGATTAAACATTCCTATAACCTTACTCATTTTATCAGGTACATTATCTGCAAAATACTGCGCGCCGTTGAGTCCTTGCTCTTCGCTTGCAAAAAGGACGAATGCAACAGATCGCTTTGGCTTTATATCATTCATTGCGAATGCTCTGGCAATTTGAAGCACAGCTGCTGAACCTGATCCGTTATCGTTAGCTCCGGGAAAATAGATTTTACCCGCCTGCTGACCTACGTGATCAAGATGGGCACCTACTATAAGCCACTCGTTTTTTAGAACAGGATCTGATCCTTCAAGCAATCCAACTATGTTTACTGTCTCTTTCTCTTTTTCATATTCAGTTTCAACTTTAATTCTTACCCGGTGCATAAGAGGAGTTGAGAGGGGAGTTTTTGTCTGATCGATTTTTGTCTGCAGTTCTTTCAGTGTGTATCCGGATCCTTCGAACAATTGATCGGCAACAGGCAGATCGATATGGAGTTCCGGGAAATCAGTCATCTGTTCTCCTTCGCCATGGATAACACTTCCGATCGGTTTCTGAGGATTAGTATCGTTCGGAAAGGAGACAAAAAGAATTCCAACTGCACCATGTCTGGCGGCTGCAATAGCTTTTTCCCTCGGATTCCCATTCGTAAATCCTTTACCGTTAATATTCCATGCGGGATTGTATTTGAATGTTACCACTACTTTCCCTTTTACGTCGATACCTTTATAATCATCATAACCCAGTTCCGGCTGGGATAACCCGTACCCGCAGAACACAGTTTGACCGGTTAAATTACCGGACCCTGTAAATCCCCTGTATACGTAATCCTTTCCTAATTGATATTCGGTTTCAATTTTGTTCTTAATAATGGTGAACGGCTCTTCGGATATAATATTGTTGTATTCAACTTTCAGCTTTTGAAGATACCTGTCATCTCCGCCCGGCTTCAGATTGATTTTTGAGAACTGTTCAGTAATATATTTTACGGCTTTGTCATATCCTTCATGACCCGGCAGCCGTCCGGCTAATTCTGATGAGGATAAATACTCAACTGTTTTTAGCAATTCTATTCTGTTTAGATTGTTTATCTCTTGAGAAAATATGTTTATATAGCCAATGAAAAAAACGATTAAAAGAGTTCGCATATTCCACCTATAGGTTTGCAAATTACTCCGCAAAATATTCTATAGCAGTCAGAAAAGAAAATTTTACGCAACCTTAAATCAGTTATTAAAAAAGGTGCTTTTCCGGTAATAAAAGAAGTGATATTCTATCTATTTGATATGTTTTAGTAAGTAAAATTCTCTGGATTGATCGTTATGTCTATGTTATAATGTATTGAGACGAATATTTAGATACCGATCGATTTAGAAATAGTAAATAAAGAAGTAATTATTATTAAAATTCCGACCGATAACATTAGTAACTTAGGTTTTATTCTAGTAGCAAAAAAGGCTCCCAGGGGTGCTGCTATTACACCGCCAATAATTAATCCCAATACAATCTTCCAGCTTTCAACACCAACAAAGATCAGAAATATTCCGGTGCTGAAAAAAGCCACGAAAAATTCAGCCGTATTAACCGTTCCGATGGTCTCTTTAGGTGCTTTTCCCTGATTAACCAGATTAGAGGTAACAATCGGACCCCAACCGCCGCCGCCAATAGCATCCATTAGTCCGCCGAATGATCCAAGAAATGGGACATATTTTATACTGTCGTTGAATCTAATCGGTTTAAAACTCTTGATTACAATCAGCAAGCCCATAATTAGAAGGTATCCGGCAATGTAAGGTTTCACAAAATTACCGTCTAATATCTCGGAAATCAGGTATGCACCTGTCATTGCTGCTATAACTCCGGGCAATACGAGTCTTGCAAATAATTTTTTATCTACATTTTTCATATATAAATGGGACAATCCTGATACACCGGTTGTGAATACTTCGGCTGTGTGAACTCCTGCAGAAGCAACAGCTGGTGGAACTCCCATATAGAGAAGAAGAGTAGTACAGCTGACTCCGTAAGCCATTCCGAGTGTACCGTCTATAATTTGGGCAGCAAATCCAACAATTATAAAAAACAAAAAATTCAGATCGATATTAAAGTCCCAGCTTTTCCCGGCGTGAATCGGTATGTTAATTACAAAATATAAAATCAATAATACTTTTAAGGTAATTATCAACATTGCTATTCGCTTGAATGTGATGTGCTTTTCCAAAATATATCCCTTTATCAGAATTTATTATTATGAACGATATTTTATCCTGCAGCTGCAATAAAACTAAATAATCATTTACTTCACTATGTACAAATCTATAGAAAACATTGCTGTTATTTCATTAATCACCAATTATAAGTCCAAATCCTATGCTTATTGTATTTAAATCGCTTTGATCTATAAAACGGAGGTTCGACTTTATATTAATCATATATCCGAGCGTTGTATTTATCGAAATCATTTCTCCTATTTTAAATGCGGCACTGAATTGAGGATTCAGTATCAAGAGAGTTTCAAGATTCTCTTTCCATTTATACCCATCATCATTAAAAAAAATTAGAGCGGGGCCCATAAAGAACGACGAAGAAATGGAGATGTTCCCTGTTTTATAGAACTTATATCCGGCTCTTATACCGGAGCTGATTAAGTGAAATTTTCTCCTTACCAGATCTGAATCCTGAGTTTTTATCAGATTTGTTTCAATAGGAGTTAACAGATAATTAAACGCAACACCGACAGATAGCGTTTTGGATATATTCAGACCGGTTTCATTCACCAACAGAAGTCCGCTCATCTCATTGATTCGAATCAGATTCAGCGACGGGGCATAAAACAGATTATTCTTACTGAGGTTGTTTGTAAGATCCTGCGGATAAATGGAAGTAGTAGAAAAAAGAAGAATAACCGCAGCAATGCAACACAGTTGCGAATTAATTATTCGAAAAAATTTTTTCATCCGTGCCGATAATAATATTAGCAAATCAGTATGCGTTTTTGTCACCTTTCAGCATGAGCCATATTGAAAGAATAATTATTTGTATATCAAGAGAAAAAGACCAGTTGTTGATGTACCATATATCGTGCTCAACTCTCTTCTGCATTAAATCGATAGTTGGGGTAGGGCCGCGGTAACCTTTTATTTGCGCCCAACCAGTTAATCCCGGTTTGATTGTGTGCCTGAGATTGAAATTCTGAATTTTATCGATGTACAGTTCGTTATGTGAAACAGCATGGGGGCGTGGTCCTACCAGGCTCATTTCGCCTTTTAGAATATTAATAAACTGTGGAAGTTCATCGATACTTGTTTTTCTAAGCCACGTGCCGATTTTCGTTATTCTGGAATCATTCTTTCTTGCCTGCTTAAAATTTCCCTGATCATCGAAATCGGTGCTGTCCGAATACATGGTTCTAAATTTGTAAATGCGGAAAGGCTTGTTGTTCTTTCCGGTACGGATTTGTTTAAAGAATAAATCTCCCTTCGACTCATATTTTATCAGAATAGCGACAAGCGGGAACAGCCATGAAAAAATAAAAATAAAAAGGAGTATCGTAAATACTAAATCCAGAATTCTTTTGAAAAACCTCCAGTGAAGATGATTTATATCGTCTCTTCTAATTGAAAGAATAGGATAATCGATAATTCGTGATTCGTAGTTAGCGAGCAGTATATCAAAGTTTTCATGTAGTATTAAAACTTTTGAAATATGTTTCTCACATAATGCCGTTACTGATTTAACTTCTTCGGGAGTAATGGTGGGAAGTGAAAGAACAACATCGTCAATTTTATTTCTATTAAGAACTGACTCAAGATTATCTATGTTACCGATTACGGGAATATCAATATTGTTTCTTTTTTTATTCCCGATAAATCCGATCGGATTGTAACCGAAATTGCTGTAACGTACCATTTGTGAATATAGATTTACGGAAAAATCATTAACACCGACGAATAAAATATTTCTTAGGTTGATTCCTTTTTTACGCAGAAAGTAAAAAATAATTCTTAGCAGTTGCTTCTCAACAATTAAAGCGGGGAATAAAATAACAGGGAAGATAAAAACGATTTCTTTTGGATATTGATTCGGGATGAAATACAGGAGAACTATTAAACTTATCCCCTGTATAACCACATTTTTGAAGATGCTGTAAGTTTCGTAAAGGTAATTCCGGTAACGGAATTCATCATAAAGAAAAGTAGCTATAGAAGAAAACATCCAGGTTATTATGAGAATTGAAATTATTAGTATTGAATTCCGGAGTCCCCAATTGAAAAAAAATCCGGTAAAAAGAAAATTTGTTAAATAAAATGCCAGAACTATTATTAACGAATCGGCTAGTATTCGAAATGTTAAAAGGGACTTTCTTAATAGATTCATTTAGAATATTTGATAAACGACGGAAGTAAAGATATGAAAAACTAATATGAATAAATATGCTTGATCTATCATCCCGAAGAGGGGACTTTTCTCTTTTCTAAAGTGTTTTGCTCTAATCAGGCCATATATATCATCTGCCGAATATGCGCAAAAATCATTGATTTCGTAACTTTTCGACCTCAGATTTTATCCATGGATAGGTTTTCTTTAATCCGTCGAATAACCTTTCAGATGGAGCCCATCCAAGTTTCTCCTTAATAAGTTTATTATCTGAATTCCGTCCGCGGACTCCGGTTGGACCGGGAATATGTTTAATCCGCAATTTTTTACCGGCAATTTCCATTGTCATTTCCGCAAGTTGGTTTATAGTTACCATCTCCTCAGAACCGATATTTACAGGTCCGCTGAAATCATTATTAGCCATAAACCTTTCAACGGATTGAAGACACTCATCAATGTAGAGAAATGAACGGGTCTGGTTTCCGTCTCCCCATATTTCGATCTCTCCATTTTCATCTGCTTCAGCGACTTTTCTGCAGATAGCCGCCGGGGCTTTCTCCTTCCCGTTATTCCAGCTCCCGTAGGGGCCAAAAATGTTATGAAACCGGGCTACCTTTACGTTGATGCCGTAGTTTCTCTGAAATGAGAAATATAATCTCTCGCTGAACAACTTCTCCCATCCGTATTCGCTGTCGGGCGCAGCCGGGTAAGCGGATTCTTCTGAAAGTTTCGGATTCTCAGGATCTAATTGATTGTAAAGAGGATAAATACAAGCTGATGAAGAGTAAAATACTTTTTTTGAACCCGAAAAAACCGCCTCGTTTATTACATTCAAATTGATAATAGCGGAATTGTGCATAACGTTTGCATCGTTATCACCTGTAAAAATATATCCGGCTCCGCCCATATCAGCTGCAAGCTGATATACTTCGTCAAAGCTCCTGTCCAGTATACTTTTAACCAGATCAGGATTTCTTAAATCACCAATAATAAACTCATCAGCCTCCATTCTCTGAAATTCATTATGCTTTAAGTCGACACCTCTTACCCAATAACCGTTTCTTTTCAATTTATTTGCTAGGTGACCCCCGATGAAGCCGCCGGCTCCAAGTACCAAAGCGGATTTCTTATTCATTAAAATTTCTCCGGATTCTTATTTGAAATTGCCCTTTAAAAATTCTAAAATGTTATAGATAATAAACATTGGAACAATACGCGCGTATCTTTTCCATAATCTTTTCGGTTCTAAAATTAACCGGAACATCCATTCCATGCCGATATTCTGAATCCATCTGGGTGCTTGCTTTACATGACCTACGTGGAAATCAAATGCTGCGCCGACAGTACAAATGAAATGGACATCAGTATATCTGGATAAGCGGTAAGCGAATTTTTCCTGTTTTGGTGTGCTTATTCCGATCCATAGAATATCTGTTCTCTTTAAATTTATATCCCCGGCCAGCTCTAATATCTCTTCCTCGCTCATTTCATAAAAGGGAGGGGAATAAGTGCCGACAATATTCACATTTCCGTATTTTGCAATCCAGACTTCTTTTAGCTTTTCCGGTATTCCAGTTTTCCCACCACAAAAATAGTGATTTATACCACTATTTACGGTTGATTTGATCATTTCGTCAAAGAAATCCGTACCGCAACATCTTTCCATTCTTTTATGGCCTTTTAACTTACCCACCCATACAACCGGCATACCGTCTGGCAGATTCAGAAAAAATTGATTGAGTATCGATTTGAATTCAGAATCTTTGTTTGAATGTACAATTCCATGAGCTCCTGTTGCAGAAATCAAACGGTTCAGTCGATCCTTTTTCAATTCCTCATTTATAATTTCTATTGCATGATTCAGGTTTTTATCAAACATTTTAATATCGAGTACGTTTACCACTTTTTTTCTCCCGCGATACTCCTGAACAGTCTCTCCATCAGATTCAGGTGCTTTTCTATTGTATATTCATTGAGGTACTTTTTTCTTGCGTTTAATCCCAGCCGCCGGCGTTCTTCTTTATTTCCTATCAGATAAAATAATTTTTCTGCCAATATATCTGGGGAATTAATCGGGGCTAAAAGCCCATCTTCACCATCCGAAATGATGTCCGGTAATGCCCGCCAAGAAGTTGTTATAATAGGTAGACTGAACATCATTGCCTCCAGTAATACAAGAGGCTGATTCTCCACTTCATAGAAACTCGGGAAACAGAAAATATCCGCATCAGCATATTCCTGATATTTTGAATCATCTGTTCTTGATGGATTAATTTCAACCAGAGCTTCAATGTTATATTTATTAATCAAGCTATAGAAAGATTTCTTTACAGATTCTGATTCCCAGCTTCCAACGAACCGGACAACAAAATCCCCGGAAAAATTTTTAAGAATATTAACCGATTCCAATAGATCAAAGATTCCCTTATCTTTGAGAAGATTTCCTAAATAAAGGATCCTAACCCTCTTTTCTGTTAGATTACTTTTTTTATATTTATTGAAATTATCAGGAATGCCATTAGGTATTGTTACATAATTGGCGGCATTTAAAAATTTTAATTCATCAACCAATTGAGGAAGTAGTGCAATAGTAAAAGAGACATTGCCTAATATCCTTCTGGCAAGTAATTTTTCGAGTCCGGAAATCCTGTTATAAAAACTTAATGCCCCTCCGGCATGAAAATGATAAACAATCTGCTCGCAAGTCATCTTAATTAATAAAATACTTATTAGATCGCGGTAGAATGGCAACCTGCCGGTAAGTGCCGGGGGATAGTAGCAGATATCGATTCGTGATTTGAACCTGCTTTTTATAATTCTGAAAAGTGTCACGAAAAGCAAATAACCTTTCTTCAGATTAAAACTGCCGATTTGATGGATCTGGTCGGAGTACCTGAGCACAATCGATTCTTTATAACACCAATCCCATTCACAATCTACAAGGTACTTCTGCATAATTGAAGCACCATGATACGGCGGGGGAATGTGGGCAAAAATAATTATCCGTTTTTTCTTTGTGTTCATTTATTGAATAAACGCTCAGTGACTTTGATAATTTCTATTTGTTTCTCTGTTAAATCAATTTTGTATCCGGTCCTTTTTAAAGAAATCCCCTCATAGAAATCTGAACCGTAATTAAATACCGGGTCTTCATCCATTTTACAGAATTTCAATATAGAAAATAACTTATCATGCGGGTTTTCCAAAAGTTCTTCATATTTAACATATAAAGTTCTCTCAGATTCAGGGTCAATTAATTCCAGATCCTCTTTTATACTTCTATATACAGTGGAAATTTGTATCAAGCCCTGCTCAATATGCGAATGATTAAGATAATTTCTCCAACCGGGAATTTTCGTCCCCCAGAATTTCTCTTTGGATGCTTTTTTTGCGTTGACCATCGAAATTAAATTATCATTGAAATTCCTGTATATTACCACAAATAGCGGCTTGCTAAACAGACTGTTAAAATATTTTGTCTTCAGTGAAAAACCGGGTTGTTTCAAAAGAAGTCTCGATTTTTTTAAAATCCTCATCCGGAGGGCAATGTCATTATTAATCGCTTCAACCTGTGAAGAACTTGCAAAATTATGATCAAAACAATCGTCTTCTATTCTATAATTAGCTTCTGTACCGAATCCGAATATATTACGCCAGTATGGGATACACTCCGTTGGAGTGTTAAATCCTTTCGATTTTGAGATGGTCCCTTTTTTACTGATGAATTTTCCCTTTCCGAATAAATGAACAAATCTTCTAAGGTAGGATGTAAAATAAGGCGAATTCGGGAAAATAGAGTCCAGTTGCGAAAACCAGTAAAAATCTTTGTGATTTGAAAGAAGACTATAAAGAAGGGTAGTCCCTGATCTTTCAGCACCAATTATAATAACCGGATTCTTTATTATCATTCTTTTATGGAATCTATTATTGAATTATATATGTGAAAGCATTTTGTACTTATCCGGTTATACCTTTTTGAATTGAACTCTCTCCGGAGCTTTGCGCTGATATTCTTTCTGTATTCAGTTGGTCTTGCTACAGTACTGTTTTTTATCTCGCTGTCATTCCGGTTTTTCATGTCGAGCTCATCAACCCGTTTATTAATCCTCTCCTTAAGTTTATCGGTTAATTCGACTTCACTAAGTCCTGAACAGTTCTTAGATCTCAATTTCCTGATAATTGAATTTGGATCCGAAATCACCTCTTCAAATTTAATTACCAAGGTATCATTAATTATTTCCCAGATTTTCTTGTGAAACAAGTAATAATAGAGAAAAATAAGGTATGGGAAATATGTCGGTCTTCTAATCGACATTGATATAGCGGCATCCACCGGATTTCTTAATAAAAGAACAGCCGGGGTCCTAAATCTTATGCCTCTGTAAAATTGAACCGGTAAATGTACATGATGAGCGATCTTTTTGACGGGCTGAGTTAACTCGATAAAAGTATATGCGAAAGTATTTGCCGATCTGGGGAATCCGTCGATAAGTAATTCTGTATCTTTTTTTACGAGTGAGTATTTATTTTTATTCGAATAATAAAGAAGATAAAAAAAAGCAGGGAATAGAACCTGGCTAATCCTTAGCACAAACTTAATATTATCGATTACAACTCTAAAAATTTTCACAATTTCTTAGGAGATATTATTGTTTACCAATTTGCATCACTTTCATATCCATAATCAATAAGTATCTGATTTGCGTGATTCTTAAATAACTTTTTAAGATGTTCGTCGTACTTTAACATCCATGTTTTTTGTTTCCCGTTCCTGAAAGTTGGACTTAAATCAGAAAAGATTTTGTCGGCAAAAGAATTGTCGGTCTTTACATTAAGCTTTGATGTTAAGGAATTGATAGTATGAATCTGTTTCTCCAAGCTTCCGCCGCCGTTTGAACCGATTATGTCCTCAAATCGAACTACATAGTCGGACTGTGCTAGCCAGCCGTAAAAATTATTAAATATTTCGGCAATTGATAACAATCCGTCTTTTTTGCTTCCTACTATAGCCAGTTCAATTCTGTTGTATTCATCCTTACCCCTGAAGAGACTATTGAACCGGTGCTTTTTATCTATTAGCGGATAATGAGCTTTAGATATTACAACGTCTCTTGGATCTCTAATAACAAACAGGTTAAATACTTTGCTTTCTGTTATTAAGCGGGCGACTTCATCATTGTATTCAATATGTGAAACTAAAATCTCGTTATTCTTTATTTTCTCCAGGACATTCTTGTAGCCGCCATATTTGTGAATGTTACTGTTGTTTAAGGTTGGAAGGAGGATCCGATAGTAATGAGGTATCAGGCAGATTGCTCTCTCAACAAGATGAGTTCCGGCTTTAGGAATACTATTAATTAATAATTTTGGATTACCAGCGTTCTGCAGCCTTGATAATAATTTCTCCGGGGTATAACCAAAACGTGTCAGGTCCCAGTAAAAGGATTTGATTTTTTTTATCATCTGATATTCAGTTTGTAGTTTAAACTCTCGTATGTTGCAAGTAATAAAAAAATAAACTGTGTAGGGAAATAGATCCAAACATTATCAGTTAAGAAAAGAATATTCATGTACACTGCTAATGAAATTGAGATTACGGAAATTGTCAGATTTTTATATAACACATAGATAAATAGAATATATACAATAATTCCAAATTCCATATAGATTTTTAACAGATCGGAATGCATAAGGTTAACATCGAACAAAATTGATTCTTTTAAAATTGCCGAGGTTTTACCCAGCCCGATGCCAAATATCACGTTATTTTCAGGATTATTAATTATACTGCCGAAAATGGCCAGTCTCCCTTTCGTAAATAAATTCGGTGGTATACCAGTAAGATCAAAAATAATTTGATTAAAATATCCGTTCGCAAAAAGGATTAAAAGAATAAGAACAAGAAGGTTTATTCCAAGCGCAAAATTTACAATGATTTTTTTTGCTTTCAGCAGGTCGGCTTTGGTTAATAAATAATAGACCGCAGCAGATACAATGACCCCAGCAAGTACAATCCTTTTATAACTGAAAATTGTAAAGAATGCTGCAATCAAGAGAAATTTATAATTTCTCTTATGCATAAAATAAAGAAAGAACAAGCCGAAAGAAAAAGCCAGAGGACTTTCGGTATCGGCCTTTTTGGCGAAAATCAATTGCCCGAGGATATTCTTAAATGAAAAACTGGTAAAATACTGCGCATATTCTATTAAATACGCGCAGGAGAGCACTATGAATATTATATCAACAACTTTATCATTTCTGATCTCCTCTTCAAAGTGAAACAATGCAAAAACAAAGATTGAAGGCGAAAGTATGAAAAATGCTTCTTCGAATAATCTCGGATATAGTGAACCATTGAGAATTATTTGTGTAACAAAGGAGAAAGCAATCATAAAAATAATAAGTTGTAGGTAGATGGTTGCGAATAATTGCTTAATGAAGAGTTTTTCTACCCTAATGGAATATATCAGAAGGATACCGATATAAGGTATAAGGTAACGTATGTACCTCGCTTCATTTATGAAAACAGTCAGCAAAACTGACAACAAATAGAGCCCGAGTAAAAAATAAAATCTTATTTGTTCTGTTTTCAATTTTAATGAGATCCCTATAATCGATTTTTCAGGCAACCTGTTTTTACCAGCTTTCCAAGTACTTTATCTGCTTTTCTGTTAGTAGAATATTTTCTCTGATGATATTGATTAATCTTTGATTCGGCTCTGAATATAATAGTCTCAAATTATTAAGAACATCTTCATGCAGCAATTTATTTATTCTCTTTGCGGGTTCTTTTTTTACCGTAAAGAAAAACTCGTTCAGCCCTCTGTATACAAATTTAAGCAGCTTATTTTTATTAATATATACCCTTTCAATATTTTGTAGGAAAGTGGAATAGTTGTTGGCTTTAACGTGCCTGTTTAGATTCTTCGGTTTAAAAGAAGGATTAACACTTAAAAATTTATAAATGCCGGAAATTGCTTCTTTAGGATTTTCTTTAATCTCGTCATAAATCACAATTTTAAAATTCTCCGGACCGGATAGTTTAATAAAATCCCCGATGTTATCTGAATAAAATCCTCTCTTTAGAATATCATCCGTAAATAACCCCGTACCTTTTCTCTTAAACTCATCAAGCAATAATCCGAAGTAATTGTTGATGTCTGTTTGATCTAAAAGATTCTTCTTGATTTTCCAGAAAAAAGCGCTTATAGCCCTCTCAACAGGATTCCTTATTGCAAAGATAAATTTGGGCTTTAAACTGTATTGTTTTATGAACTGCAATGAACCCGCATCATTTATATATTCAACTGAAGCCGAACCGATTATTTTATAATTTTTATCTGTACTGAAAAACTGGGTATTCCATAAGAAAGGATCCTTATTGTATATGGTGCCGCCGAGGTAGAATTCTTCTTTTTTATTGCCGCCTATGTAAATATCAGGATGCTCGTTTAGGCAATGATGAATCCAGGTTGTTGCGCATTTTTGAGCACCTATTAAGAAGAAATCGATTTGTTTTGTCATTTGACTCTCAAAATAAATATCATACAATCATTTATCCCGGTAAACATTTAGATGTTACTTGATTTATCTTTTCTAAAGATGGTGATTATTAATAAATAGAGAGGAAATAGTGTAATATATACTATGAATTTATAAAACCGGTTTAAATCCTTTCTATTCTGTCTTAATTTTATAAAACCCGAATTAAGCTTAACAGGATTTCCGGCAATTGAATGCTGTTGAGAGAGACTTATATTTTCTTGATCGATAAATATTTCATTCAACTTTGTATCCATACCAATTTTTTTAAACACTTTCACAGGATTATTTATAAGATCTTTAAAGTCTATCACAATCGTAGGATAAATTGACTTTAAAAGGATTGCCCTTATGTTTCTTGATAACCAGGTAAGATATGCTGTTGTGAAACTCTTTTTCTTTAAGTAGTCGTTCGATTCACCCCAGCTTGCAATTACATCGATAGGATTTCTTATGAGATGCAGAATTGTAACCGGGTAGTCACTCTGTTTTTTTAAAATTAATGCTATTGATGGGGATTTTGAGGCGTCTACAATAATACTTTCACCGTTATTTAATATTGAAAAAAATATTTTATAGTCCTCGGTAATTTCCATCAATTTATTATTGCTTATTCCAAGAAGTAGTTTGATGAAACTTCCTGCTTGCAGAGTCCTGTTTTTCTCAGAAATATTCTCCAAATTTAATTTTTTTAAGACATTCTGCCAGTATTCACATTCAGCGATTGTTTTGCCGCACCCGCAAGGGATGTTCCGGTTTTGGAAATCTTGATTATGTAAATACTTAAGGGCTTCTCCGACATTTATTAAACCGTTTACAGAACCTAACATTCTTGACAGAAGTGTTGTCCCGCTTCGCCCGGCCCCCATTATAAAAATAATATTCTTCATTTTGTCAGTCTGTCGGGAAAAGAATTTCCTTTTTACTAATTATTTCCTTCAAAATGTAGTATTTGATGTTAGGTTTATTCATGTTTTTTAGGGCCATATGATGACCGGGTTTTTTGTAATCCCGATTGTTGCTGTTTAGTGAATGCCATAAAACCAATGAAAGCCCGTTTTTATAACAATTATAAATCCGGTTATAGACTTCGGAATAATAATCTTTATCCTTCATTTTGTTAACATCCCTTGATCTTATATCGGGTCCCCCTATTTCTGTTGATATTATCGGTTTACTGCTAAATTTGCGAACCAATGAAATTTTTTCAGGAATTGTTGCCGGGTTGTGATATAAATGCAAGTCAACAATATCGTAGTACCCGGCGTTTTTCTTAAAATAATCTTCAAGAGAAAAATCATACTCGATTTTTTTATTTAATCCAATAGATGATTCCAGGAAATTTGAGGAGATACCGGCGAAGATAACAAATTTGTCGTTTCCTGAGGATTTAACAATATGGTAGAACTCCTTTAAGAGACCGGCATAATCATCCAGACTACCTTCCCAGAATTTATTACTCATTATTTCATTTTCTAATTGCCAGTACTTAACCGGGGGATACCTCCTTATAAACTTCTGCAAATCAATTCCCTCTGTCTTTCCGTTTTTGAGTAAATAATGATTTCCCCGATTAAAACCTCTCACCTGAACAATAACGGAAATATTTTCCTTAACAAGTGCATGAATATAACTGTCCAGAGCTTTGTAATTTTTATTCTTTTCATAGTTTAATATACTTTCCAGAGTTACATCAATTCGGACCCAATCAGATCCAAGTTCTTTCATATCACGGATTCTGCTCTCAATCGCAGTAGAATTGGAAGGTATTTCCCCGGGTAAGTGCAATCCAATATTGAATCCTTTAATTTGAGCAATCGAAGCAATCGGCAGCAAAAACAGAACTAATATTTTTATTCTCCGGTTCACCTGTTAAATCCTGTTTTTTTGCTGATCATTTCAATTAATATCCGGTCTTCCTTATCAAACTTTAACAAATAAAGGAATAAAATGAATAAAGCGTAACAAAGTATAACTAAAAAAGGCACTTTAAAATAGTCTTGGATATTTATATTATTTTTTATCAGCCATAGAATTAGAAATGTAATTATTCCGGAAGTTATCCCTTTCAGAAAATTTCTATTGTATGGAAGAATTTTGTATTTCCTGTAAAGAACTGATAAACCGGATCCATAGAGCATACTCATAGTAATAACCATACTTATACCATTTCCCCAATAACTGTATTTTGGTATAAGTAAATAATTAATACTTACATTCAATAAAAGACTGAATAATGCAATTTTCAACCACGGTTTTTGATTATTAGTCATAATTAATGTGGGCCCAATCGGTCCTGTTCCTGCATTAATCAGTTGTGCAAATGCGAGCAGGCTAAGGGTGGCGGAACCGGCGAGATACTCCTTACCGAATACCACTTCAATAATTTGATCCGGAATTGAGATGAATAAAATGAAGATGGGGATCGCCAGATAAAAACTCCATTTTGTTGAAACATGCAAAAGCGATTTTATCTGCACGAAGTTATTTTCATTGTAATATTTAGAGACCATGGGTATTACTATTGAACCAAAAGCGCCCAGAATAAGCGCCATTAAAACAGAAATCTGGGAAATTGACTGGTAAATACCGACGTCATATTCATTTCTTAGGATTCCAAGCAGGATCCTGTCGAATCTGGTTGTTAATAGTGTGACTGAACTTGCAAATATTGTTACAAATGAAAATTGCAGAAGACCTTTAACATGGTTTTTCTTGAATAATGCAGCAGCGCTTAAAGAATATTGTCTGGAAACAGACCTGAAATTAAATATCAGAACTACAACCAGAGAAATTATTAATCCCAGAAGCGCATTCCAGAGTGAAAGTTTTGTAATGCTGAGTATAAGAATGATCAGAAAAAAAAGAAAGGGCTGTCCAAAGTACTGATAGTAAAAAGTGTACTTCATACTCAATGAAATACGGGTAATGGCTGTTCCAATAAAAAGAAGACTGTTCAATACAATTACAAAAGAGAAGTAAAATAAGTATTGATTAAAATCCTGGTAAGTAAGGATTGAAAAAAAGTTGAACTGGTAATTCAGAAAGAAAAACAGAATCACCCCGAAAGATCCGGCCATACTTGCTTTCAATGCTTTGAGAATTATTTTGGAAGATTCTTGAGCATTTGAAGATTTGTTTAAGAAGTGAATTACGCCCCTGTCGAGTCCGATTGTGCAGATATTTGCAAGTATGCTTACAATGTTTTCATTTAGTGAAAAAACTCCGAATTCTCCCGGCCCCATTGTCCGTGCAAGAATCACAAATCCTAGGAAATGAAAAATTCTTCCAGAAATAATTCCTATAAGAGAAACAACAGCTCCTTTGCCGAATATCTTAACAAGATCTTTATCCAATTCTATTTCTACCGATGATTTTCTGAACAGGTTTTGTCTATTAAAATGGATTTAGAATTATTCCCTTGTCGAGTAACAGTTTATAAATTTTAGTAACAGACTCCTGTACATTAATAATCCCCGGTATTTTAATTTCGTAATCAATATCAGTATAGACTTCATCGCCAACCCATATTATTTCTGTTTTGTCCGGATTATCGAGGGATGTTTTTATCAGATCCAGATCGTTCATATTCAGATTTATTGCAGTTATAATCAGAATCAAACCTGTATCGAGTAAAATATTAGCAACTTCAGAAATTCTTCTTATATGTTCTTCTCTGTTACCATTTTTTGATTTAATATCTGCATCAACGCCATAAAGGATGTTGCCGGTGGAAATAAAGTAGACGAACTTTCCATTTCTAAATAAAACTTCTTCCAATTCTTTTGCAACCTCTTTTTTGCCTGAATTCTTAGGCCCGGTAATAATTATGAGGGCAGATTTCTGATTATACTTTTCAGCTCTTTGATCTACTGAAATGTGGCTCTTTTCCCATTTTATGTTCCTTTGAATTACCTTTTCCCGCATCCATGTTAAATTATCCTCGAGAGCCTCCCGGATAATTCCGCCACCGGCAATTTCGTATTCATCCACTATAACAAATCTGCTGGTTGAGGCTATTTCCTCTGTTCTATCGAAGGAGATTGCCTTATTCAATTGAATGATACACTCGGCAACATCGTGCCTGTTAATCTGGCTGTTAGGCATTCCGATGCTTAGATCGGAAGCATTTATAACATGGATAATTTCTTCCAGAAACACACCAACCTTGGATGTTCCGAGCTTCAGTAAATATTCCTTCTCTTTAATCAGTGGTTTTTTACCCAGCCAAAAAAGATTTACTCTTAACCTTTTAGAAACCAGTGGTTTATTTTCCTCGGCCTTAGTTGCTATTTCACCTCTGGTTATATATATCTGTTCACCCAAAGTAAAACCGACCGATTCCCCGACACTCACTTTATTTGGAGGAGTTGAATTGAAGGTTTCAAATGACTTTACAATGCTCTTTTTACCCGACGGATAAAATACGATGGTGTCGCCAATTTTTAATGTGCCGCTTTCGACTGTACCTGCAATAATTCTACGCTGATCACCCATTTTTGTGAATTTATAGACATCCTGCACAGGCATTCTGAATGGTTTGTTATAATCAGGCTTCTCTTTGTCAAATTCGTCGAGCGCTGTTAACAAGGTCGGACCATTATACCATTCTAAATTCTTACTCAACTTAACCATATTGTCGCCGTATGTACCGCTTATAGGAATAAAGTACTTCGGTTCTAGGTTAATGTCTTTTAAGAAACTAGAGTAATCCTTTACAATCTGATTGAAAGTAATCTGGTCATAATTTATTAGATCCATCTTATTGATTGCAATCAAAAGCTGATTAATTCCAAGCATTGAGAGCATATAACCGTGCCTTCGGGAATTCTCCTGAATTCCTTCCAGAGCATCAATTACAAGAATAGCCGCTTCGGCTCTTGAAGCACCGGAAACCATATTCTTAAGAAACTCAATGTGACCCGGTGCATCTATTATTATATAATTTCTTTTCTTTGTTTTGAAGAATACCCGCGCGGAATCTATTGTAATCCCCTGCGAGCGTTCATCCTTTAAAGCATCAAGCAGAAATGCATATTCAAATGGCTTTGAATTCAATTCGCAAAATTGTTTTATCTGATCTAGTTTACCTTTCGGCAAAGAATCCGTATCGGCTAAAAGCCGGCCGATAAGCGTACTCTTCCCGTGATCAACATGCCCTACAATTACAATACTCATTTGCTGTTTTGTCATTAGCTCTCCGAATCAATAGAATGGTCAATTACATATAACCGTTTCTTCTTAATGTTTCAAGTCCTCCGCCGTCGTCTTTATCCTGTGCGCGGCCTGATCGTTCGGCAATGTTTTTTAATTTACCGCTTTGAAGCTCCTCAATAATCTCATCAACATTTTTTGCTTCGGATTCAATTGGAAAAGTACATGGGTAACATCCGAGAGAGCGGTATCTCTTTCCGTCCCCCTGATTATAATAAAGTGATACAGTTGGTATCTTTTCCCTTTTTATATACTCCCAAATATTAAGTTCAGTCCAATCCAGCAGAGGATGAATCCGTACATGAGTACCCGGGGCAAAATCGGTTTTGTACTGGTTCCAGAATTCGGGAGGCTGATCGCCAACATCCCATAGACTTATTTCGTCGCGGGGAGAAAAGTATCTTTCCTTGGAGCGGCTCCCTTCCTCGTCGGCTCTCGCCCCAACGATAACCCCTGTATAAGGTTCTATATTAGTATCTATTTCATACTTTCCGGTTTCCAGATTTAATTTGTACCTGGACCAGTTTCCGCTTAAGGTATTAACTAGAGCATCTGTTTTCAATAATTTACAGCAGGAAATCCGGTCAATCCGTCCATCCGGAAAAGTTTCTTTATCCTCCAGTGCTCTTTTGTTCTGACCATAAATCATATTCAGTCTCCATTCCAGTGCAAGCCTGTCGCGATACTCAATCATCTCAGGGATTTTATAATTGGTATCGATATGCACGAGAGGAAAAGGTACATGCCCTAAAAATGCTTTGCGGGCTAGCCAGAGCAATACTGTACTGTCTTTACCAATGGACCAGAGCATACAGAGGTTTTTAAAATTTGCATATGCTTCTCTAAAAATATGAACGCTTTTATTTTCTAGCTGTTGTAAATGATCCATTTTTATGTCCTGTTATTAACCAATAATTCCATTTTTCTTAAGCAGGTCGATTACCAGTGAAACGTTTTTAATAATATCTTCAGGCTTTTCGTTTATAAGCTGAAGAGAAGGATTTTCCGGTTCCTCATACTTCGAAGAGATTCCTGTGAAATCCTGAATTTCATTTTCCCTCGCTTTTTTATATAAACCTTTGGGATCCCTTTCTTCACAAATATCTAATGAGCATTTTACATAGATCTCGAAGAATCTGTCGCCCGCAAATAATCTTCGCGCCATCTCCCTATCGGTTTTAAAAGGGGAAATGAAAGCAGTAATTACAATTAATCCCGCGTCAACAAATAACCTTGCTACTTCTCCCACGCGACGGATATTTTCCTCCCGGTCATCATCTGAGAATCCCAAATCCTTATTTAGTCCGGAACGGAGATTATCGCCATCCATTAGATACGTATGTAGAGATTTTTGGTTTAAAGAATTCTCAAGCTCGTTTGCAAGTGTTGATTTCCCGCTGCCCGATAGACCGGTAAACCAGATGCAAGCACCTTTGTGATTATTTAATCTTTCACGGTCCAGGAACGTGATTTTAGTATTATGCCAGAATATATTTCCCATACGCTGCCTTATTTACCACGTAAATTTAATAATGTAACAATTCATATTTTAATATAAATCACTAGTGCTTCTGATTAATATAATCCTTTCAGTTTGAGAGGTTTTAGACTGGAAAATTGAAGAGACCCGGTTAGTTTACTATAGATCTCCTTATAGTCCGAATATAGTTCGAAAAAATTGGATAATAATAAAAAGCCGGCAAAGAGAGAATAAAGAAGATGAAAATGAATAATACAAATAAGATCGGTTTTTTCGGACCGGCATATTCAACCGGCGGGCGGGCATTTTCCCGAATGTTTAATACCGGCGTATCTTTTACTTCTTCCGTCTTCGCTAATTCAAATTGCTTTATCAACTCGACATAAATGGATTGCAGAATTTCTGTGTTCCTGACCATTCTCGATTGTTCGAGCAGCAGTTGCGGGGATTGATTAACGGTACGATTTTTTTCCCTGAAATTCTTCAATGTTTCTTCTGCGGTAACCAGACTATCTTTAACCTGTCTAATTCTCTCTTCAAGATAGATCCGTTGTTCTTTTGCGTAGGATTTCCTTTGAATTCTTATGTATTGATCAAGGGCCATATATACCTGGTTAGCAACTTCTGCCGAAAGTCCGGGTTCGGGTAATGACACTGTATATGTTAAAATTCCGGTATCGCTTGAATATGATATCGACATTAAACCGTTAACTAATTTCTGGTATGCAGAATAAAATTGTATCCTGTCTTTTTCTGATTCTGAAACTCCGTCAGGTGCTTCGATCTCAAAATATTCGATAAGGTTAACAGAGTCTGCAAATTCAGAAGAACTATATTTTCGATATACCACATTATTTATAACATCCTCACTTAACAGAATATTGGAGTAAATCTGTATCGGGCTGCTCTCGCCAACCTTAATACCGGCCAGGGAGGCTAAACTGCTAAGTTGACTCAAACTTGTTGTTTTGCTCCCGTATTCAGGTAAAATTGTAATTGTACTCTCGTAATTATTAGTCCTGATTAAAAAGAGATAGACAGCAATAATTACAATACCGATTAAATTCGCAAACATAATTTTTCTTTTCATCGATAATAAAGACTTCAAACCCGAAAAGACACTTATAAGAAGATAATCAAATTGGTCCTTTATTGACTTTTTGGATTTGTCTTGATCGTGCGAATGGCTTTTCATATCGTTCATTTTTACTAGTCTGCTAATTTAGTTTTGTAACAAGTACAATTATTGTTAATACACTGGCCGATATAGCAAATATATCTTTAAGAAACCCCCCGAGATCAAAATTATCAGACGGACTTGGAGGAAGTAGTTTCCTAACGAAGATGATTGACCCGTCAAATACTTCCGGATTACTGGAGAACCATCCGAAATTGACACGTTGTGAAATTCCTGTAGGCTGCGTATATACCGCATAATCTGATGAATCCGTTAATCCGCCCGCTCTATCCACATAATCCTTTACATCAAGACCCGGAATATATTTGAAAATGCCCGGACTGTTTACTTCACCCCCGACTAAAACTGAATTTGGTCTTCTTGGTATATAGATGCTGTCGTTATCCTGCAGATAGATATTTTCATCCTCATCACCGTTTCTGTAAAGTTTATCAAGGTCGAGTATAACCCTTTTTTCATTACGATGGAATTGTGTTCCGAAGAGGAATGATTCCGTTGTGGGTCCGCCGGCTGTTTTTATAAGGTCGAGTATGGTTTCATTTTTTTGATTAAGAACGTACATACCAGGATAAGTAATCTCGCCGCTGATTTTTACGATACGTTGTTTCTCAAAATCCGGATTACGTCTTACTATTACAATATCAAGATTCTGGAGGAGGAACAGACTGCTGCTTCTGTCAAAATTAAATTGTTCGGGTAAGTTAACTACCAAATTTTCACTTAACTTATCACCGGAGTATCCCTGCGGATCGAGCCGGTTTACATATACAAAATCTCTCAGCGCCCGCTCTGTAAATCCGCCTGCCAGAAGAATCAGGTCCATAGGAGTCATATTAGTATACAATTCATATTGGCCGGGATTCCGAACCTCACCGCCAATCCTGACGCTTTTAATCAATTCTTTATCTACATCGGCTTTGTAGATGAATATCCGGTCACCGGATTTTATGTCGATACTACTCATCTCCTTTTTTGTTAATACTTCAGAGAGGTTAAACGGGACAATCATTGAAGTATAACCATCCGGATTCAGTCTAATAATATCGCCTCTCAAGGAGAATACCTTGCCCAGAAATGTAGTGTCCTGTAATCCGCCTGCTTGAATTAATAAATCATAAACCGTAAGGCTGTCGGTGTATGGAATTGTAATCTCGCTTTTTACGAATCCCGAAATAGATACGTTCAGATTCGATTGAATTTCATACACAGAATAGATTCTTATTTTATCCAGCGGTTTAAGTTCAAAATCGAATTTCGATTTGTCTTTTAATACTTGCCTCAGGTCGAGTGAGATATATTCAAATGTTTTGTCTGGTCTGGTTCTGAAGAGATCAGCTTTCTCAAGTGAAGCTTCAGGTAATAAACCATATGCCTCTTCAATTAACTTTGATAGCACCGGTGTTTTTTTAACATCGTAAACTCCCGGTCTATAAACGGCGCCCTCTATTTCAACCTGAGTTTCCATTCTTGGCACAATCGGAAAGACGGTCACCTCGTCAGAATCAAACAACTCAATGTCGTTCTGTTCACCTGAAATTATTTTATCTAAAGAAAGGTCGATTAAAGTCATTTCAGGTTCAAATTGAACACGCTGGTTAAAAGGAATAATTCTCTTAATTTGGACTCTACCTATATAAGCTGTTGATTTCAATCCCCCGGCGAAGTTAATCAGGTTACGAAGTTTCTCACCTTCTTTTAGTTCATATACTCCTTCGCGTAAAACTTCTCCGGCAATAGAAACGGATTTGATTTTTGGAGGAATAAATATCATGTCGTTATTCTGTAACCTTGTATCACTGCTCATAACGCCGTTTAATAAGAATTCATATAAATCGACTGTGGAAGCAACCTTGTTCTCTCTTATAATTCTTATTTCTCTTAAACTTCCTTTTAATGTTGGTCCGCCGAAACTGTAAAGTGCATTAATAACGGATGAGTAACTGCTTATATTATAATTCCCGGGATTTGAGACTTCACCTACGGCGAAAATTTTTACCGGACGCAGTTTTGTTAATGAGATATCCAGAAAAACGGATGGCGGACTTGTATTAAGTCCGGCATAATACTTTGATAAATAGTTGATTAGTTTTTCTCTCAGATTTTCATAACTGACTCCAAGAACAAAGAACTGGCCTGCCGTTGGAATAAATATATTTCCGGTCCTGTCAACTGTCAGTTCATATTGCAACTCAACATCCCCCCATAAATAAAGCCTTAGAACATCTCCCGGACCCAGGACATATGAGGGATCCACAGGACCGATTTCAGCCGGTTCAAATGCTGATGGGATTTTCTGGAAAATATCGTAGCCGAAATAATTTAATCCTCGAGAATCTGTTATAACAGGTTTAGAAACAGGAAATGTTGTTTCCTTTGTTACAGTATCAATTCTTGTCTCTGTTTTATTGAGTGTATCCGGTGCCAAAGGTTGAGAAGTCTGATTGCTGTATTTTGATATAGATTCGAAAAAGGAGGACTGAGAGGATTGGTTCAGGTATTTATTTACGAAATCATCATAATTTACTCCGTATAGAGAAGCATATTGTCTTGCTTGATCTTCACTGATATTCTGTTTTTCAAATTCTTTTAATAAATCTTCACGGGTTTTAATATTTTTGCTTTTAAGTTCTTGTATTATTTTATCGGATGTTTGGGATAGTATAATGTTAGATGATACTACAAGAAGGAGAATAATAATACATACCCTTTTCATTTACGCCTCGGTTTTTTTAGACTGCATTTATAGCCCAATTTCACGTTAAAATATACATTTTGACTATGTGATTTGCAAAAAGCATCCTTTTCCAATCCTATATGTAGTATTAAGATTAGAAACCAATAACACCTCACATCAAAGCTAAAAACTGTTTCGATTAGAATAAGTGAGGATTTCCGACATCTAATATGGATCTCAGCTTTTCCTTGTCTCTCACCGGCAATTCGCATTTATAATTTTTACAGACGTAAACCAGCGGATTTCCCTTATCCGACAAGTAATTGAGAAGATATTCGAATGGGGGAGCGGTGTCCTCTTTTCTCGGTATTATCACTTTATTCGGTCTATAATGCCTGTTCAGTTCTTTGAGCAGATCAAGAGTCTTTTCGTCTTTCTCCTTGAACGCAATGATTATTTCGTATGAATTTCCGTACAGATAATCGAGGGAACCGAGCAGAAAAGTAGAACCGGTTGGAGCGCGCGAGATATTATCCGAAAAAGATTCAAGAAGCCTCTGCGCAACTTCCTCGTAACGGGGATCGGCCGATATCCTGGCCAGACGGATAAGATTGTAAAACATGACGGAATTACCCGAGGGTATCGCGCCGTCGTAAATTTCCTTAGTCCGCATAAGCAGAGAGGAGTCTTCCCCCGAAGTGAAGTAGAATCCCCCGTGCTCAGTATCATGGAATTTCTGCACGACTGTTTCGCAGTATTTGACAGCATCCAGTATGTATGAATCTTTTAAAGTTGATTCGTAAAGCTCTATCAATCCCCAGATTAAAAAGGAATAGTCATCTAATATCCCTTCCGCCGATTTCTTACCGTCTCTGTACGAATGTTTTAACAGGAATCCTTCAGACATCTCCGAACGGATAAAATTATAAACCGTTTCTGCTGAACGGATATACTCCGGATTATCGAATACTCTCCCCGCAATTGAAAGAGCCGCAATTACTAATGAATTCCAGTCGGTTAATATCTTATCGTCTTTAAATGGTCGGACACGCTTTTCTCTATAATTTAATAGTCTGCTTCGCAAAGAGGTGATCTTTTCTTCGAGACTTTCCAGCGGCATATTAAATTCAACAGCTAATTCCTCATAACTTTTATTGAGATGCAGAATATTATTCCCGTTCAGCTGCTTTGTCGATTCCTCAAGGAAATTTCCTTTTTCATCCGTATTAAAAATCCTGAAGACAAATGAAGCGTCCTTTAAGCCGATGGCTTCAATTATTTCTTTATTACTCCATACATAAAATTTTCCTTCCTCTCCTTCGCTGTCGGCGTCTTCGCCGGAATAGAAAGCTCCCGCTGAGAATCTCATATCGCGCATCAGGTAATCAATTGTCTCTTCAACGGTTCTTCTGAACAAAGGATTGCCGGTTGCCTGGTAAGCTTCTGAATATGCTGTAATTAGAAGCGCCTGGTCGTAAAGCATCTTCTCGAAGTGCGGAACGAGCCATTCTTTATCGGTTGAGTATCTGTGAAATCCGTATCCTACCTGATCGTAAATTCCTCCCATACGCATAGCTGTGAGAGTTTTAATCACAATTTCGAGAGCACCGGCATTTCCGGATCTTTTCCAGTATCTTAATAGAAATAAAAGATTGTGCGGCGAAGGGAATTTAGGCGCAGAACCGAATCCGCCGTATCTGGAATCGAATCTTGTGCTGAAACTTTCGAATGCTTTTGTAAGAATCTGACCGTCAATTTTTACTGTAGCACCTTTTTCGTAAATCCCGCTAAGGTAGCCGGTAATCTCTTCGGAGCTCTTCAAAATCTCTTCGCGCCTGTTCTGCCATGCCGATTCAATTCCGTGTATCAGTTCTTTGAAACCGATCCTTCCGTAACGGTTCTCTTTGGGAAAATACGTTCCGGAAAAGAACGGCTTCCGGTCCGGTGTCATTATTATCGAAAGAGGCCAGCCACCGTTTCCGTTCATCATCTGGCAGACCATCATATAAATGTTATCGATATCGGGACGCTCCTCTCTGTCGACTTTTATAGAAATAAAAACCCTCTTCATCAAAGCGGCAACTTCTTCATCCTCAAACGATTCTCTCTCCATCACATGGCACCAGTGACATGTAGAGTAACCGATCGAAAGAAAAACAGGTTTGTCTTCCAGCCGGGCTTTTTCAAATGCTTCTTCGGACCATGGGAACCAGTCAACAGGATTATAAGCGTGCTGCAGGAGATAAGGACTTGTTTCGTTTATCAAACGGTTCGGTTTTGTCATAAATTTATTCTTTCGGTTGAAGATAACGGGCAATGGAGATTAATTCTAATTCAACAACATTAATAAACTAATTCTCGTTCCCTCTTATCCCCTTGGTTATCCATCCGAGTACGAGTGAGACAATGGCAGAGCCGATTATAGACCAGACAACGGGAAACTCCTTGCTTCCGATCGTCATAGTGTAGAACCGTGGCAAATCGAGTTCGTCGGCAATCATCGGGCCGATCCATGCGCCGATGAATCCCACTATAATTGATACAAAGCAGCCGCCCAGGGAATATCCCGAAATACTCTGACCTATTCCGCCGCATATCGCCGCTACCACAAGCAAAAAAATGAATTCGCCGAAAGACATTTTTCCCCTCTAAGTCGATTTTGTTTGATTGAAACTAATAAAAATAATATCAAGTTGGAAGATTAACGGGGTGTTGCGGCAAGAAGTTCTTTAAAGAAATTCAGATTGTCACTGTCGTTTATAAATGAATATGCGCCGATAAGATTCTTTAATACTCTCCGGACTATGTCGTTTGCTGATGCGTTTTCACGGATAATTTTTTCCAGATTCTCTTTTGAATCGGGGATCGATAATTCCAGATCCTTTTCATAAAAGAATTTTCCGCCGTTAAAACAATCGACAAGAATTATTTCTTTCTCACTCCGGAATTTTGCAAGGAAGTGGCCCGGGAAATTGCATCCTTTTATTTCGTATCCCAGACGGTTTCCTGTTAATATGTAAATTACAGCAAGCGTAATCGGCAATCCTTTTTTCTCTTTAATTGTGTAGAGAGGATTGCTGTGGAACGGATTGTAATAATTCTCCTTAGCCCCTCTCAATCCCTTTTCCTGAAAAAGGAAGTTTGCAAGATCGAGCTCGTCGCCGTAAGGCCGCTTTATCAGAAATTCCTCGGAGAGGTCCTCCAGTAGATTCGGCAGCTCGTAAAGATCCCGGAATCCGTAATGAAAACAGGAAATAAGTGTTAGAGCCCTTTCTATCTTCTCTATCTCGTCCGGAGTATTAATCCATGTTCCCCAGTATTGTTTTAGCTGGATTCTCCTGTTCTGATCAATCAGAGGCTGAATAAGATTTAACCGCTGGTCTGTCAGGATATTGGAGTACTCCTGAATGTCCTCTTCCAGAGACATTCCGTAGCTTCCCAGCTCTTTCAAAACCTCGTCCCGTACCTCAGATGTATCGTCATCAACGAGAGAGATCAGATATTTTAATTGATTACGCTTCTCCATTTTTCGATAATTCAGGCCTGATTTTCTTCCCTAACAATATATATATTTGCCGTTAAATAAATTCACCGTAATGATTTTTTGCTCTAATTAAAAATTACATGAGGTATCCGGACATGAAAAAATCCGCTCTTTTTCCGCTTTTAATAATCTTTCTCTACGCAACATCGTTGATTGCTCAATCCAATACGGAATCGAAAAGGGAAAAATTCGATCCCTCGAAAGATCCATTCAGTGATCTGAAAACCGCAGTTGAAAAAGCCGCTAAGGAAAATAAAAGAATTATTCTGGATGTAGGCGGGGAGTGGTGTATCTGGTGCCACAGACTTGATGCTTTTATTGACAGTGATGAAGAAATAAAAAATTTTTTGACCGGGAATTATATTGTAATTAAAGTGAACTTCAGTCCTGAAAATAAAAACGAAAAATTCCTCTCACAGTTCCCGAAGATTAATGGATATCCCCACATGTTCGTACTTGAAAAGGACGGTAAGTTTCTCCATTCACAGGATACAGGGCTTCTGGAAAAGGATAAATCCTACAGCAGGGAAAAGATTCTCGAATTTCTGAAAGAGTGGGCGCCTGAGAAATCCTGATTTAACTTAAATTCGTTTTATTATTCTTGCTGGGAGTGTAAAGAGCGCTTTTATTAATCCGAATACTCCCTCTACTGCAATTCCGGCAAGTTTAAATGGCAGCAGTATAAGCCAGATTAACGGATAAAGGAATAAAGCTGCTATAGCCAGAGGCCAGCAGATTAAAAGAAGGATCAGCCAGAGTAAAAACTTAGTCATGATTTTTTTTATGATTTTAGACGGCGCAGGTCTGTTCCGGTTCAAAATGGGAAAGAGGCTGCCTCTAAAAACAGCCCCTAACCCTTTTGCCTAACGGAAGGCAGTTAACGAAGATCATATTTCGAGAATGCCATGTAAGCACCGGCATAAGCGATTAATGTGAACAGGATGATTATTCCTACATCGATTATAGCGGGTGAAAATGCCTGCGTAAAAGTGTATTGCGGCTCAATAAATTTTGGTAATTCACTCAGATCGAGAGAACTTTCCTCCCTGCCGGCACCTATCTTAACACCGGATCGCGAATCGAGAGAGATCCGGAACATACCGGATTGTCCTCCGCTCTCCTTCTGTTTCTTCTCTGTATATTCTCTGAAATTGTGCCTGTAATCTTCGATCTGCTTTTCAAATCTGGTTTTCAGATCGATATTCGTCCCCGCAAGATTCATAGATGCCAGCTGGTAACATGACGCGGGAGAAATCCTTGAAAAATTCAAACCGAGATTCTCCAGCATATTACGCTTGTTTCTTACCTCTTCATTCAGTTTGAAAGAGTAATCGGTTATCTCCTTCTGAACATTGTTTCTCATCCTGTCATCCTCTTCAAACCATTTATATTCGTTCTCCTCTCTGAAGGCCTCCTGTTCGGCCTGGCTCATCCCGGCCATAGCCTGATTCCTTTCCCGCCAGACCGGCTCCATCTCTCTAAAATGTTTTTCCCATGCGGCTTTGGAGAATGCATCCTTCTGACTCTCAAGTTCTGCTATTGTCGGGACATTAATAAATTGTGAAGCTGTCATTACACCCGCGCGCGGTACTATGAACACAAATGCAATCCACGCTACAAGCAGAATCAAAAAGGAAACGGAGGAATATTTTGTTACAGATGAAATAAAAATTCCGAATGCGATGAAAAATGTCAGGTAAAGAACAGATATCAGTATCAATAAAGTAATCTTTAACCAGTGACCAGATGTTAATGGAACATTAAGAAGAACAACTATTAAAAGACCTATTAGAATCGGCAGCAGAAGCGGAACAACAAGTCCGAGCCACGAACCGATGAATTTTGCGGTAATATATGTAGAGCGGGGGACAGAGTTCGAAAAGACCAGCCGCATAGTACCCCCTTCGCGTTCCCCGTTTATTGTATTAAAAGTGAAAAGGATTGCAAAGAGGGAAAAGACAATCGTAACTACAAATGTGAAATCAAAATAGCGGAAAATTGCAAAGATCGGATCGTCGGAGTATACACTGTTCTGAAGCTTAACATCAAACCTGCTGTTTACAAGCGAATAGCGTCCTATATCGTAATTTACACCCGAAGAGAAGATCTGCATAGGATCAGGCGGCCGGAATGCTTTGGAGGAGAGACCCATCCAGGATCGCGCCTGCGACATTTCCGATTTCAGAAGGTTCTGCGCCGTGTTGTGTTGCTCAACCATACCGGAATATTCGTTTATACCGATTCCGAAACTGAGCAGAATAAGTACCGAACAGGTTATAAATGTTGCTACGAACTTCGGGCTTTGAATAATATTTTTTAATTCCTTCTCTATTAATAGTCTCAGCATTTTATTAGTCTCCTATCTCAGATCGAATTTAAGAAAGCGTATATATGAGCCGGCAAAGAATATAAGATTGAAGATAAGCAGCAGTCCGAAATCGGTTACGGATCCGTAAATAGATTCGTTCAGCGATGCCGGTACGAAATTGAATTTCGGGAGTTCAGACGGATTGATCTCAGGCGGTTTTTCATCGTTATCGTTTCTTATAACGAACATCATTCCGCCTCCTGTTGTCATTCCTGTCTTTTCTTTTTGAAATTCGGCAAACTTTTTCTGGTATGAGTTTGCCTGGTCCCTGTAGTTTTTAATAAGATCCAGAGAAGTCCCCGCAAGGCTTGCCGAGGCCAGTGAAAAGCAGGCGCCCGGCGAAATACGGGAAATGTTAAGTGCAAGATTCTTCTGGATCTCCTGACGGTTTATCCTTTCCCGGTTCAGTTTCTCGTTGAAGAGTTGCATCTTTTCATCCCTGCTTGTGTTACTCTTCTCCATGAACTTCTGGAACTCCTCGAACACTTTGTCTGTGCTTGATGGTTTGAAATTATTAAGTGAATTGAAATGTTCCCTGTTTAACTGCGCGGCAAACTGACTCTTCTTTGTATTGAGCTGATCGACTGATGGAACATCAACAGCGCGTCCGGCAATTAACACGGATGATTTAGGGATTACCAGAACAAAGAGAATCCATATAACCAACAGCAGTAGAAATGAAGTAGACGGGCTTTGTGTTAAGGTTGAGACGAATACCGAAAGATTCATAAAAGCGCTGAAGAGTAAAAAACCGGCCAGAATAATCAGACTTAGTTTAATCCAGTCGGATCCTTCCATCGGAATTCCCATAATTATAAGCAGCAGGGAACCGAGAAGCATTGGGATCAGCAGTGGAACTGCAAGCGCAATTATGGATCCAATAACCTTGCCGAGAATAAATTTATCCCGCGGCAGTGAATTTGAAAAAATAAGCCTGAGTGTGCCTCTCTTCTTTTCGCCGTTCACAGCATTGTAACAGAATAAAATGGCGAAGAGTGAGAGTATGATCTGGAACAGAAAGTTTAGATCCAGGAACCGGAATACGGCGAATATCGGCTCCTCGTTGTATTTGCTGTCGCGTGCTGTAAGCTCACCCCGCCCCTGAAGCTGTATGTTCCTGCCGATATCATTTGAAATACCGGAGACTAAAGAGGCAAGCGGCTGGGGCGGTAAAAAGATTTTGTGACTTATCATTCTCCAGTCGGTTACTCCGGACATCGACCTGATGTTCTCTGAAACAGCTGCGTCGTACTGACTCCTGTTTATCTGGTAGTTTTTAGCGCCGACGTAAAAAGTGACTAATATAAGAAGCGCACAGACTCCGAAACTGTAAACGAACTTTGAAGAATTCAGAATTTCCTTCAGTTCTTTTTTTATGATCAGTTTTAACATTTCTTCCTCATAAATTTTTTGAATTGCGGGATGGTTTGCCTCTATCAGGCAACTTTTTCTATATACCCGGCCATATATTCAACATAGAGTTTTTCAAGATTTTCGTGCTCAAGCTCTTCTTTCGATTTCTGCATAACGATCTTTCCGTTATTCATAATCCCGATTTTATCGGCAATCTCTTTAGCGCGGAATATGTCGTGTGTGGACATAAGTATCGATTTATTCTCTGCGCGCAGTTCATCAAGAAGTGTTAGGAACTCGAGCCCTGCTTTAGGATCGAGGCCGGAGGTCGGCTCGTCAAGAAGAATAGCAGGGGAGTCCTTAAGAATCGCAATCGCGATCCCGCATTTCTGACGCATCCCCTTCGAAAATCCTTTCAGCTTTTTACTGTGAGCCTCATCCTGCAATCCTACTCTTCTTAGCACCTGTCTGTAATCATCTTTGGAGTATTCCGTTTTACCCCCGAGCCGTGCAAAGAAATCGAGATTCTGTATCGCGGTAAATTCTGGATAGAGCATTACGTTCTCCGAAACAAATGAGACATGCTTTTTCGCTTCCAGTGGATTTATATGCGTAACTACTCCGTTTATTTTTGCTTCGCCGCTTGTAGGACCGATCAGATTTAGAAAAATATTTATAGTTGTTGTTTTGCCCGCGCCGTTTCCGCCCAGCATCGCGTAAATCTCTCCGCGGTGAACAGTAAAACCGATATTATCCAGTGCAACAAGTCCGTCCTCGTAGACTTTCGTCAGCTTTACTGCTTCAAGCATCGGCAGGCTGCCGTTGTTTTCATTTACTATCATATTCACTCCTTATTTCCTTGTAAGTTTTATTCCGAATATTACAATGCCGGCTAATAATCCTACTATCAACAGAACAAGCAGAATTGTCCCGATAACATTTTCGGATTGTTTTATTTCTATTGTTATTGTTTTGTCCTCCGCCTTTACGAGTTTCTCATCAGCAATGCATGTTGTTCTCAGTCTAATATCATATTTTCCTACGGCAACATCAGCAGGAGGATTAAAGGTGAGTATAACACGTTTGTCCTTCCTTATATCGAGCGATTCAATAATCTGCGGATTTATTTCCCTGGTCCAGTTTAAAGGAAGATCGAGTTCGAACTCAATGTTGTCGAGCCGGCGTGTTCCTTCATTTAAAATATCAACCGGAACTTCAATCCTGTCTCCCGGATAGGATGTAAAATAGAGCTGGTTGGCGTTAACCTTAAGCATTCCTGTTCCGCGCGGAATAATTTCGAGCTTCAGATATCCTACATCCATTTTTTCAATCTCTTCTTTCGTATAAATCTTTTCCTCACTTAACTTCAGATCGGGAATCCGGTCGTAAGGAACGGCGATAACATAGAATGAAATCGGCTTGTCGATATTCACCTCACCGGTCGGCCTGTCGGGTAAATAGACCTGAAGGCTTGCACGCCTGGTCTGACTGCTTTCAGTAAATTTGAACTGGCTTAATCTGGCCTGCGAAGCAGGATCCATAAAAAACTTATTGATCTGCTTCGGAAGATTTATTACCTCCAGCTTATATGTGTTGGTTAATCCGCTGAACAGTTCAAGAGACATTGAGAATGAAGCCGAGCCTCCGAGATTTACCTCCTGCGAGAACTGCTCGGACTGAAAGAGAACACGGTTTGCCGACTGATCCTTCTGAAGAAAGATCTTCGGCGCTCTCTGAGTTCCGCTTCCGTAAATTATGTTTACAGTTACGGCGTCGAGATCCTGAAGCAGCGTAAAATCGATTGTCTGCGGTTTGCCGTAAATCAGCTCTTCAATTTTTGCCTCGTAAGGCTGACTTATAATAGCGTTTGTCTCGTTGAGGAGAGAAACATAAACATCGTTTATTGTTTCGGGCTGAAGAGATTTGAACAGATCGTCGTCTATATTAACAAGCTTCTTGAATTCCTCGCCCCCGCCGGAGGTGTTTGCAAGTTTCAGACGGACTCTCTTTTTCCCGTCCCTGGCTTGGTATTTAACGGCTTCTACAACTGAAACATATTGCTGCTCGAATAGAACCGCGAGAAGGGCCTGATGATAATTCACTTCAGCATCGGAATAGGCGCTTTTGATCCGCTCAAGTTCTCTCATCGAGAGCATCTCCTTCTGAAAAAGGATTAGACTCCTCTCATGTTCGGCTTTTGCGGCTTCATACTGTTCTTTGGCACGCTTCAATCCGAGAAGCCGGTATTTATCGTCCTTCGGATTGTAGTAACTGCCGGGATTCTGAGCCGCGAGCTCCGATAGCAGAAGTAATAGAAAAACAATTATTGGTTTGTACATTTTTTCCTCTGGATTTGGATTTATTTCTTTTGCTGAATTATTGTCTTGCCCGATTTCTTAAGTGAATCGATATCAACCATTTTGCCGTTGATAAGAACCTTGCCTCCTTCAACTTTAAGATTTTCAGCTCCTTTGCCGTCGGTGGAAAACTTCATTATTCTCTCTCCTCCTTGGGTTTCTTTCCCTTTTTTGAACTGAACGATAAAGCGGTCCTTCCCGCGCTGAATGCCGAGTTTAATTTCTTCACCGGTCTTTAATTCACCGTAGAATTTTTTGAAGTCGGAAATCGTTTTTATTTTTTTACCGTTAACAAATACTATTTCGTCATTGGCCTGAAGGTCAAGTTTCCTGTATTCGTTTTCCCGCTGATCGGCCGGCGGGATAGGGCCGATTATAACTTTGTCTTTTTCGACAAGAACTATTCCCTTTATTTCAAAAAACATCTGGGATTCTTCTGCATTGAAAACCTGGATTTTTCTCTCCTGTGCAGTAATTACTGATGCGGTTAGCAATAAAATGAAAAAGATTTTTTTCATATTTCATTCTCCTGAAGTGTTAAAAAAAGAATAATCATTTGAATCAAATGATATTAAAAAAGTTTCTTATTATAGTACTGATTGGAAGGGATTTAACATTTATTAAGAAATTTTAAGATAAATTAACTCTTCTGATTGAAGTCGGGATTTTTTGAAAATGAGGGATGGTCAATCCTTTTCGGCTGTGACCGCATAGAAATTCAATCTTACATTGAATTGAATCTTTTTATTCTGCTGATCGGCTGATTCAATATCATTAATGATTTTTTCGATGCCAAGTTTGTATTCCTGATCAGTGAGAAGTGCAAGCTGCGACGCGCCGCGCTTGTTCAGAAAATGGTCGTTTAAAACTTCTCTCCCCGCTTTCGAATCGTTTACCTGATGGACTAACTTTTTATCAATAACTTTCAGATTGTGGCGGCTCAACATTTCTGATATAGAATCGAAAGATGGAAACCTCTCCAGGTCGATCTGATAAGTCCTGTTAAAGTACCTGTATAAGTACCAGTCGTTATCATTATCCCGCGGATCGAGTCCGATAATTGTAATGATCCCTTCCATCTTCAATAAACCGGAGGCAGTTTCAATAAATTTATTTTTATCGGGGAAGTGGTGGATGGCGTTGATACAGAATATGAGATCGAATGAATTCGCTTTCAACGGAAGAAGGCAGGCATCTGCATTCAGGAGATTTATTCTATTCTTTGAATCAGGCGCCGACTTTTTAAGCATTCCGATCGAATAATCGGCTCCGAATAAGGAAGAACGAAAAGAAGAGAGTTTCTTAAGCCAGTGAGCGGTGCCGCATCCGGCTTCAAGAATTTTTAACGGTTCTTTCTTCATTACCAGAATCTCAAGGTAATTCAGAATTCCGGAAAGGGGGCTTACATCATATCGCGCATTATAGACTTCCGAAATACTGTTGTAATCAACTCTCTGCTGCATTCTTCCCGCTGTTAAAGTGACTATTACTATTAGTAATTTCGTTAATCAAGTTAGTCTCTCCAGAAATCGAAGTAGGTAATCTCCTGGCCGCCGCTCTCCTCGCAGTACTTTTTGGCGACCCTTTTTGCCTCCTCCATATCACCGTACCCGAGTGCAACTCCAAGGGCTCTGGATCCGGATTCAGTAGTACCTACGGCAATTACACCCCAGCCTGTTTTACTGGTGCTGGCGATCTTTTTAATATTTACACCGCCGAATTCCTTGCAATTGTTATATGCCATATTTTCAGCTTCTTCTAAAGATGCTGCGCTGTAAGTATAACCGAAAGCACCAGTATCTTTGCAGAAATAGAGTGCGCTTTGCGCTGTCATTTCTTCTACGGCCGCGAAAAGAATTATGATAAAAATTATTTTAATAAAAGAATTCATTTGTCCCTCATGGAATGTTTTAAAATAAATAACAATCTATACTGCGCAATAACAGCGTAACGGCAATAGATTAATTAAGGATACTTGTCAAAATAGATTTCGCCCCAGTTGTGTCCGTCCTTATACTCGCGGAATACAATATAGGAATCATCCTTTTCCAGTCTCTGAATTATATAATCGTAATATGAATGAGGGAAGTAGAGCCGGAGGGTTTTTGACCGTTTATCGAATTTGGGCGGAGTGTATTGATCGCGGAAATTGAGATAAGCTGTAAATACACCGTTGCGGTCGGATAGGCGGATTATCTTCTCGTTCGAAAAAGGCTTTTCGCTTAATCCGAATATCGGGTAGTATCTGTCGACCTGGAAATTAACTTCGTTCTGTATTGTGTTGCCGGTGTAGGGATCGTTATATTGAAAATCCTGTGCAAGCAGGGGAATTGAAACAAGGAGAAGAAAGATTAATTTTTTCATAGTCAGCCCGCTTATTGAATGTTAAGATAATATAGAAAATGTAAAAAGTGAAAGGGGATCTTCCCGAAAGTCTATTTAAGCTCCTCCCAGTCTGTTAATTTCCCGTCACGGAAAAAGAATGTTATTTTTCCGTAATACCATTGTGTAAAGGTCCCCCATTTTTCAACATTCTTATCAATTTTGTCCGGCTTTCCCCAGCTGGCCTGAAGCATCTTATCGGTCATCCCTTTCCAGATCTGCTTGTTGTAGATTCTTATTCCGAACTCTTTACCGAATTTATTGGTGTAAAGCTTCTCGATTTCCAATGTAGCAATACGGATCTCCTCGTCGAGACCGGCCGATTTTTTCTTTAAGTCATTTATCTCTTTCAGCAGGTTCTCTTTTGTGTTAAGAAATTCTCTCTTAGAGGCTGAAAGGGAATCGTTCTGATGACGGAAATCGTCGCTAGTGTAGTTCTTATCCTGCGCGGTTGCGGAATTAATGGATGTTAAAACAAAAAATGTAATAAGTAAAATTCTCATTTTCATATTAAAACCCCCGCTGAAAGCGGGGGTGCAAGTAGTGTGGAAAAAATCCTTGTTTTTTTAAACATGTCGTAATGACGCTTCTAATATAGTAATAGGTAAATAAAATTGAAACAGCGATTTGAATTGAGAGATTTCTGTAACATGTGGAAGCCCGGCTGACGTAAATCAAGTCGTTTCAATACTATTTAAAAAATCAGTTTAATTACGTTCAGGATTTTAATATTTTCGCATAGTAGAGGGGCATCAATTACTGATATTCCGGATAACGGTTTGGAAAACTTCAGGTTCTGGTATTTCGAAAAATTCGGATGGCTTTTTACAAACATTTATGAAAATCCCATCCTCTATTTTGACCTCTGGTCCCCGGTTCAGCTCTGGTCCGGTTTTATGTTCTATCTGCTTCTGATACTCTATAAAACAAGAAAACCGTTACTAATTCTATTATCTGCCTTCTTATTGTTCGACCTTCTGGAAACGTTCCTCGGTTATTTCCTTTTTCAGCAGAGCGGGTCAATACGTTTCAACGAGATTTTTTCGGACCTTCTTCTTGCTTCGGCGGGGGGAATGATTGCGCGATACTCGGTTCTGAAAATGATAGAGAAGGATCCGTATGAAACAGGGAAGTATATAAAGACCTTTACTGTTCTCTTCACAAGTATCACTGTTGCCTTTACGTGGGTCGGGTTCTACGGATATAAATATAACGTTGGCTTCTGGAACAGTCCAGGCTTGAACTTCACTGCTTTCTTACTCTGGTTTAGCGGCCAGATTGCAATAATTTCTATCTCTCTTTATATATACAGCAGGATAAAAAAAGTAATAGCGAGTTTATTTCTTATCTATATAATATACCTGCCCGCACTTTCTCTATTTGAGTATTTCAATTATCACATCATAAAAGTGAGGGAGGTGGGAACGCCATTTAGAAGAGCGTTGTTCTTCGATATTATTCACGGAACAACGATTCTCCACTTTTTTTACGTATTAGCCCCGGTAACCGGAATCCTGGTTTTCCTTCTTTTCCTGAATTATTTTAATAAAATAATTCAGGAATGTAAAAAGGATAAAGTCGCAATATCCGGTTAGCAATTTTCGATTTAGAAGAAATTCCGGATGGAATCAGAGATTTACCAGCCTCTTCCGCCGCCGCTGTAACCGCCGCCGCCCCTGTTTCCTCTACCGCGGTTCTGACCACCGGGTCTTCCGCCTCCGCCGCGCCTGTTGTCTGTTTTAGGACGGGCTTCGTTAACAACAAGTTTTTTCCCTTTCAGGTCGTAAGTATTCAGCTCGTTGATGGCCGTCTGTGCAGCGGTTTTATCTTTCATTTCAACGAATGCAAATCCTTTCGATTCACCGCTGAACATGTCCCTTATTATTTTAACTGTTCTTACTTCGCCGTATTTTTTAAAGAGACCTTCCAGATCCATCTCTTCAGCTTCTTTTGCCAGGTTTCCGACAAAAATATTCATTACCACTCCTTTTTTTGAAGTTATGTTAATTATAAATAATGATTTCAGTTGCTGCGAAAAACGGTTGAATATTAAGCAGGCATAGAATCTAAATCATAAACGGAATGAATAAGAGTAAGTTCAATCTATGCATGTAGAAGCTGAATTAAATGCCCTGTCCAATATACTAAGCTATTAAGTTAAAATCATTTTTTATTCTCTTAATAGTTGTTAAATGGGCAGAAACCGGTGGGATAAAGTAAGAGGGGATTAAGAAGTTGTGACTTAATAAAGGGATCCGAATTTCATCTATTTAACCAGATGGAATCGTCTTTTGCCGGTTACTATGATATCACAGGTAATCTTCGAGATCAATACTCTTTTTGTCAGCGCGAACTTCTTTGCTCTGTAAATTATTTAATGAAACTTTTATTTACCGGCAGATTTTAATTGAATTATTAAATCAATCCTTATAAAACAATGATTGCGTCTTTTTTATAATTCCTCTATTTTAATTTGTAACTAGTCGATAAATAAATGTCGTGCGTGGTTTATTTATTCGGAAATTTGTTATACTGTTTACTCAATCATTTAATTGCTATAAAGAATAATATAGACTGGTCAAAAGTTAGAATTGCCAAAAGCCTGTTATATGTGAGCGGAGAGGGATTAAAAATAAATAGCAGTACAAAATCTCCCGGTTGGTACATTACATACTAAAAAGAGGTGTTTATGGTAGAGTATCTTAACTTTTTCGGGATCAGTCTAACGTGGACAATTATTATTGCTTTGCTCATCCTGGCCGGATTTACCTATCTATTCCACAGGCACACTTTTCTGCAGACCTTTTTTGGTCTGCTGAGAATAATCGCATCAATTTTTTACAGCCCCATAATCTACTTTAAAAAACTGTTCGACTCTGTAAATACTTTCGGATTGAAAGGGGAAAAGGAGTACGAAGAGAGTAATCAGTATCTGCTTAACAAATTCCTTATCATAATCAAAGGATTCTGGATAATTGTTGGTGTTCTGATTCTTGCATCAGGAATAATTTCTTCCTGGAACAGTTTTCTGCCTCCTGAGTATTTGCGTACCCAGATCTCTCAGTATGAGGATTATATCTACGGTGTCGACAGCTCGTTTGAAGCATCAAAACAGAAATATGACGGGCTGGAATCAGTATGGTCTCAGCAGTCGGCTCAATTGATCAATAATTATAAATCAGAGATAAGGAAAAAAATAAGTGATGCTCAAAAAGAAATGAATTCAGTAAAGAATTCTTATTCGAATAACGAAGTGTTTAATTCGGTTTCCGTCTATATTGCGGAAAATGAAAATACGGATAGCAATGACTACCTGAATTATTATAAGAACCAGGCCGTCAGTTATATCGATTATAATATGCCTGATGAGAATGCTAAAACAGATTTGAAAAAATATGTTGAAAACTGGTATCTGCAGAAAACAGAATCAATCAACCTTGCCAATTACTCGGATGAATCTATCAGAAATCAGATTCAGCCTGAATATGCAAACCTTAAAAGCGAAGTGGATAATTACAATAATCAGAAAACCAGTCTTGAATCTGAACTGGAATCCTTGAAGAATGAAGCCAAATATAATGTGGAATCTTTATTCTGGGGACTCCTGCAGACTGTTGTTACATTTATTCTGTTCCTCTGGTTTATGGGACTGTTTACAGAGATGGTTTTCCTTGTTGTTGATATGGCCGGAAACATAAAACATATAAGGGGAATCGCAGATCAAAATTTTCCGGTTAAAGATGAAGACAAAAAAGAGGATGCATAATCAACGGGGAGAATTATTCTCCCCGCACTTCCGGACTTAATTAATTTATTTCCTGGTGTAGAACTATTTTAATCAAATGCTGTAATTCGGGAGTATGTATGAGAAATTATGCACTTATCATTTCACTTCTATTCATAACGGGCATATCTGAATTAACCGCTCAGGATGAAACCTCGGCTAATTTCTATATCAACGGTGGAGTAGGTGTGAGTTCAATGAACCTTGGAATGAATGCCGGTGTAAATTTGAGAGTTGATAATGTTGTTGCAACCATCCGGGCTGCCGGAGCTGCTACCGGAGTATTTGGAAGCGCTATTGAGGAGTTCGGATTTTTGCTGGGATATATTGAGAAAGCAGGTGATATTCATTTTACCGTTTCAGGGGGTTTGGGCGAATCTAAGTATGATGAATCAAAAGGCCTTTTTACAAAATCTGTTATATCCAAATCAATCGGATTAGCATTCGAAGGGAGGCTATGCTATTCGTTTTGGAGTTTTATTGGAATCGGTGTTGCGCTTTATGGAAATCTAAATGAAGCGAAATCTTTTATAGGGATCAACCTGAATCTGTTTATCGGCAGTCTGGACCTTTAATATATTCTATCCTGACAGATCCGTACAGGGGAAACTTCCCGATTCCAAAACTAATTGGAATCGGGACGACCTCCTGTGCAACCGATTAGCTCCTCACTATATCTACAACTCTTTTTTGTAAACCTGCCCCAATCCAGGTTGTGGCGTTCTAACCTCCAAGCTAAATTATCAGTTCTTACATAAATGAAAAAACCCGCCATATGGCGGGTTTTTGCGGGGCCGACGAGACTCGAACTCGCGACCTCCTGCGTGACAGGCAGGCGTTCTAACCAACTGAACTACGACCCCTTATTTCAATTAACAACAGATGACAATTGTTAAATTGGCGCACAAAAATAGTAATATTCCCTAATCGAAACAAGCGCGCTTATAATTTTTCAGTTCCAAAACTAACACCTACAGCATGTGCCGCTAAAACCCCCTGATCGTTCGGTTTCACCAGTTTCTGGTGCGAAATCGCATCAATTATCCTTACGCTCTTTATCTCCGATCCTTTTAAAGCTACCATCCTGCCGAATTTTTTCTTAATGACCAGCTGAATCGCGTTGGTTCCGAATTTCGTCGATAATATCCGGTCGTAAGGCGTTGGACTGCCGCCCCTTTGTAAATGTCCGAGTACTGTGTACCGTGTTTCCAGTCCGGTGTTATCGCTTATCCTTTTTGCAACGAGCTCGCCGATACCGCCGAGTTGTATCGGGTCAGTCCTTTTAATATCCTTTCCTTTCATAACCAATTTACCGTCTTTCGGTTTGGCTCCTTCAGCTACACAGACAATACTGAAACGCTTACCTTTCATATTGCGCCTCATGACATGGTCGTAAACAACATTCCAGTTAAACGGCAGCTCCGGAATTAAAATTATATCCGCTCCGCCTGCTAGGCCACCGTTAAGTGCAATCCATCCGGCGTATCTTCCCATTACTTCGCATACCATTATACGGTGATGTGCCGAAGCTGTTGTATGAAGTCGGTCCAACGCTTCCGTTACAACAAAGACTGCCGAGTCGTGTCCGAAAGTCTGATCGGTCGCCTCAAGGTCGTTATCGATGGTTTTCGGAACGCCGACAATGTTCATTCCCATTTCGCTCAGATAATTTGCGATGTGCATTGTTCCGTCGCCCCCTATTGCCACGATCGCATCAAGGTCCCATGCCAGATAGTTTTTAAGAGCGTCTTTGGAACGGTCTACAATTTTGATCTTGCCGTTCACTTCTTCCGGCCAGTGGAACGGGTCCCCTTTATTCGAGGATCCGAGTATCGTTCCTCCTTTAGCCAGGATTCCGGAAACATCCCGGTTGTATAATTCAATGGCTTTTCCTTCCACAAGTCCTTCGAATCCGTCCAGGATTCCGATTACGCTTAGCCCGTTATCGTGAGCCGGTTTGGCTACTCCTCTTATCACAGCATTCAGTCCTGGACAGTCCCCGCCTCCGGTAAGTATTCCGATTCTTTTAACTTTTGATCGAGTCAATTTTCATCCCCGAAATATTTTTTAAGTGTTATTAAAATAGTTACAAGATTTTATTGTACGTCTTAAAATGTTTTTTTACAAGCTGATCGAATTTTTCAGGACCGATTTTCTTCAGCAGCTTTTTTGCGTAATCTTCAACCTCTAACGAGGCGCCTTTGGGAATCCGGTATCCTTTCTTTGCCTGCTGATCAAACCACTCAAGAAATGCGCCCCGGGCAATAATTGATGCTGCCGCTACTCCTGTAAATCTCTCGGCTTTTGTCTCCTGAACAAATTCAACATCCGCATGTGCGGACAAAGTTGAAACATCCAGATCCTTTCTGCTGAACTTATCCGTTATTACATATTTGCACTCTGTATTATCGAGCAGATTGTCGATTGCTTTAGAATGCGCCCAGTTTAAAAGCTGATTTAAATTTTTCAGTTTTCCGTAAAGGTCGTTGTATTTTGATGGACTTATTAACACAACCTCAAATCTGTCTTGTGTTATCTCTTTAATTTCCCTTGCAAGCTGAAGAATCTGTAGATCACCGATCTCCTTGCTGTCCCTAACACCGATCCTCTTTAATTTTTCCCTTGTACCGGGATCTGTATAAACAGCCGCGACTACAAGCGGACCGAAGAAATCGCCTTTTCCCACTTCATCTGTACCGATATATTCTTCCGGTTCCTTCTTTTCCTGTTCTGCCAGATTTAAACTCACCTGATCAATAAGCAGTTCTTTGAGTCTGAAGTAAAGTCCGGATTTTAAATCCCCCTGAAGAACCGTTTTCAAACCTTTCTTTCCGAAGTAGACCTGAACTTTAATCCTTTCTTTCCCGGCAATCGCAGTAAACTCGTGATTAAATTCTTTCGTATCAATTCCGGAGAGGCTTAATCCTGATTTCTCCGCGGTCTTTCTAAGGTCTTTAAGACGTCTAAGGGCTTTTTCTTTCAGATCCATTCTGATTCTGTAAATTAATCAGTTCGAAAATTAGCTGACGGAATTTTATAATCCAAGAATTGAAATAAGAATAGGAAGAAATAAAATCCGGACGAATATTTCTATCCTCTGTTATAATTGATGCATGTGCCGCGCAAGATCAATTCCGTATCGATAACTATATTCTGATGTTCAAAGGATTCCGGTTTGTCGATGTTCTCAAGAAGCAGGTCCATCGATCTCTTAGCCAGCAGATCGGTCGGCTGATTTATACAGCTTAATGGCGGGGAGAGGAATTCCTGAACGGGCGAATTGCCGAAGCAGATCAGGTCGATATCGTCAGGAATTTTTAATCCTACTTCCTTCGCGGCGGAATAAATTCCGATTGCCACCGGAAATGTAACCGCAAGAATAAGATCGGGTAGATTTTTCTCGTGATACAATTTCATGAACGAATCATATCCGTGCTTCTCTTCGTAGTCTCCTTCTATTATCCAGTCGTTGTTTATCTCAAGTCCGTGGAATTGCATAGCGTTCTTGAATCCTTCGAGTCTGTCGCGCCCTATATTAATATTCGAATAACCGGCGAAGTGAGCGATCCGGCGGTAGCCCAGATTAACGACGTGATCAATTGCGTGGAATGCGCCCTTTTTATCGTCAACTGTTACTTTATTGCAGCTCGGCAAGTCAGGTATCCGGTCCATAAAAACCATTGGAATCTGACGGTCGAGGGCGTTCTTAAATATTCCAAAGTTGGAAGTGTCCTGTGATATCGAAATGATCAATCCGTCCACTCTCATAGAAAGGAGGGTCTCAATCTGTTTTTTTTGCATCTCGGCGTTTTCCTGGGAAACAGTTAGAAAGACCTGGTAATTCTTCTCAATAGCATAATCGTAAATGTCATTCATAAGTGTGCTGAAAAAATGATGAGCAATCTGGGGTAATACTACGCCGATTGAATTCGATTTCTTCGATGCAAGATTCCGGGCCATGAAATTTGGCGAGTAGCCGAGCTCGTCGGCCGTTTTCTTTACTAATCTGGCTGTACTTTCGGAAATGTCGGGGTGGTCCCGCAGCGCCTTCGATACTGTTATTATCGATACGCCTATTTTCTTTGCTATATCATTTAATGTAACCAGTTTGGGACGCATACTTTGAGAATCTTTTTCATTCTTTCAATTATAATTATAAGTAATTATCGCTTAATTTTCACATAAACGGTTTATTTCCTTGTCGCTGGATTTTTCTTTCCGCCGGTTGAATTTTCTATTAGTGCTATAATTTATGATACCGGATTTCATACCTGTTTCATTTATAATTGCCCGTTCTTAACACTTCAATTAAGTTGATTTTTAATAGAAGGTTTTTGTAATTTTAAGCCGGGATTAGAGAACTATAATAGAATAAGTATATCCTTTGGGTAAATCTTTCACCGCGGTTTAATCAGTCCTCTTTTTTGAAAGATTGTATATGACAAAACAGTTTTACACTGTCTTAGTATTGTTTTTAATTTCATTTCTATTTGACTCCCAACCAGTAAAATCTCAAAAGTTAGCGCTACCTGAAAAGATTATTGCGAAGATCGGTTCGATTTCAATTCCGGTCTACGAGTTTCAGCAGCGCCTTCAGGATTATCTTTTTTCTTCCGGTATTAAGGATAATATCGTTGTAAGGCGTTCCATCATCAATAATATGATTAATGAAATTCTCCTGAATAATTATGATGATAATTCGGCCATCGAATCAAATCCCGAATTTATTAAAGAGAGCAAGTGGATCGAAAAACAGACCATACTGGCTTTTCTTAAAGACAGAGATGTTTACGCGAGAATCAATGTAACAGATAATGAAATAAGAGACGCCTTTTACAAATCCCAGGAGAAAATTGCTGCTAGACACTTGTTTGCTGAAACTGAAGATGAGGCAAATAGTCTTTATCAGTTGCTTCAGACTGGTGCGGATTTTAATCAGCTGGCAAAACAGGTTTTTACAGATTCCGTCCTGGCTTTTAACGGCGGTTATCTCGGTTATTTTTCCTGGGGTGATATGGATCCCGACTTTGAAGATGCGGCTTATTCACTTAAACCCGGTGAAATTTCAGCACCGGTTAAAACCCGGTACGGTTTCAGTATCATCAAACTTGAAGACAGGATTCCGCAGCCCTTAATCACAGAAGACGAATTTCTAAGAAAAAAAGCCCACATGGAACGTGTTGTAAAAATAAGAAAGAAAAAACCGGCCGAATGGGAATTTATTAATTCAATTTATGATCAGAAAAAAGTAGATATTAACGAAAAAATGCTTGGACTTATTTACGATAATTTTAGATATTCTGATGCCGATAAAGCGGAAAAGAATGAAGTAATTGATTATTCCTCTATTCTACTTAAGTACGGTGAAAGGACTTATTCAGCCGGGGAGACGGTTCAGCGGCTGAATGATATTCCTTATTTTCATCGGGATAAAATAACCTCTATTGAAAATCTTAAAACTGTTCTCAAAGGTTTAGTTCTTCAGGATCTGCTTTTCGATATTGCCGTTAAGAAGAGATACGATAGGGATCCAGAGGTTTTATCTACTTTGAAGAAATATAAGGGGAATCTTTTTCTCAAATATAAAAGATTGGAAATAAGTAATAACGCGAATTTCCCTGATTCTGTAATAAATAAATTCTATAATGATAATCTGGTCTATTTCATGACTTCCCCTAAAATCAGCATTCAGGAAATAATCGTGAATGATTCAACAGTTGCAGCCGACTTGATTGCCCGGATCGGTAAAGGGGAGGATTTTGGTTCTTTAGCCCGGCAATACTCTTTGAGAGAATGGTCTGCTTCTAATAACGGGATTATTGAGTTATCTGAAATTGAGAAATTCGGTCAGTTAAAGGATGTTTTGTGGAATTCCCCGCTCGGTTCTATTGTTGGACCGGTTATGATCCAGAATTATCATGGTATTTTCAGGGTAATAGAAAAAGTTGATGGCAGTCCGAAAGAATATTCCGCCGTTCGTAATGATGCTCTTAGACTTTTGAAAAAAGAGAAATCGAAGGAAATAGTAGAAGCGCATATAAATAAAATAAAAAGCAAAATCAGTATCTCAATCAACGAGAAATTATTAGCGGCAGCCGGCATTGAATCCGGGCTGTAGGCTTTTGTTATTTTAAATATTCTTAATGGGAGTACACTATGAAGAGGTTTCTTTCTATCTTCTTTGTGTCGGTTATTTTCAGTTTCAGTCTTGTCTATGCGGGTACTACGGGAAAACTGACTGGTAAAGTAACCGATAAAAAAACCGGTGAACCCCTTCCGTTTGTTAATATAACTCTGGAGGGAACTACTATCGGTGCGGCCACAGATCTGGATGGGAAATATGTTATCCTTAACATTCCTCCGGGAAAGTATAATGTAAAATTCCAGTACATCGGTTTTCAGTCAGTTGTTGTGCAAAACGTTCAGATATCGATCGACCTTACAACAAATCAGGATGCGGTTCTCGAAGAAACTACAGTTGAACTCGGAACTATTGTTGTTCAGGGCGGAATCGATAGAATTCAAAAAGACGTAACTTCGAGCCAGGCACGCGTTACATCCGACGAAATTAAAAACCTCCCGGTAGCAGAGATTAACGACGTTCTTCAGCTTCAGGCCGGCGTTACAAGGGGAGCCGGTGGCGAATTTCATATACGCGGCGGACGCTCTTCGGAAATTGCTTACTGGGTGAACGGTATCTCTATTACCGATGCTTACGATAACAGCCGCGGTATCGATATCGATAATTCAAGTGTTCAGGAGCTGCAGGTTATTAGCGGAACCTTTAATGCCGAATTCGGACAGGCTCTTTCCGGTATCGTTAACACCGTTACAAAAGAAGGCGGACGTTCTTATAATACCGATATTAAAATTTATTCGAGCGACTATCTAAGTAACTTCAAAGATTATTTTGTTGGAATCGATAAGATCAATCCTCTCGCAAATTATAATCTTCAGGCAAGTTTAAGCGGGCCTATTCCTTTTACTGATAATGCCCTTACTCTTTTTGTTAACGGCCGTTATGTTTACGACGACGGATATCTTTACGGTTATAATAATTTTAATCCCGATTCTACTGCGGGCAGCGGTGAACTGACTGCCATGAACTGGTCCAAGCGTTTTATCGGTCAGGCGAATTTGAGTTGGTACGCGTCATCAAATTTTAAGTTCAATGCGGAAGTCCTTTATTCAAAAGAGAACTACAAAGATTATAATCATTTCTTTAAATGGAATCCGGCAGGTGATGTAAACAAGTTTGCAGAAAGCTACAATGCTACGTTTACTATGACCCATACAATTTCAGGCAAAGCTTTCTACACACTTAAGCTCTCGAAATTCCAAAAGGATTTTGAAGAGTATCTGTACGAGGATCCTTTTGATTCACGTTACATGCATCCTAATTCTCTTAGAACAGTTTCTTATGCTTTCGTAACTCAGGGTACTAATAATCACCGGTTCTACAGAAAGACCGAAACACTTATCGGTAAACTCGACTATACAAGCCAGATCAGCGAAAACCACCTTATTAAATTCGGTATCGAAGGAAGACTTCACGATCTCCGTTTTGATGATTTCAACCTAGAGCCCCTCCGCGTCAATAATATTGAAGTTGAACCGTTTATTCCTTCCATACCCGAAGAGAATACACCTAACAGAACCAAGTACAGCGCAACTCCTGTTGAGCTCTCTGCTTATATTCAGGATAAGATCGAATTTGAAAGCGTCATTATAAATATCGGCCTCCGTCTCGATTACTTCGATTCCAGAGGTAAAGTTCTCGTCGATCCGACAGATCCGAATATCAATCTTCCTTTACGGTCCGAGCTTGCAAATCTTACTCTTGCGGAACGGGAACCCTATTTCTATAAAAATGCAACAGCAAAGTGGTCTCTCGGACCCCGATTCGGAATTGCATATCCTATAAGCGATAAAGGTGTGCTTCACTTTTCATACGGTCAGTTTTTACAGGTTCCTACATTTCAATACCTGTTTAACAGAGGACCGTATTATGTCCCGAATACCGGTAATGGTTACGGTGTCTATGGTAATCCTGATCTTGAACCTCAGAGCACAACAATGTATGAACTAGGATTTAAACAGGAATTTTTCGAAAACTTTTCGATGGAGTTTACAGGATTCTACAGGGATATCAGAAACTGGATTACCGCAGGTCCTTTAACAGCAACGAGAAACCTCGTAACATATTCCTCTTATATAAACAAAGATTACTCGAATGTTAAGGGAATTACTCTTAACATCTCCAAACGTTATTCTAATTATTTTTCGGTCGATTTGAATTACACTTACCAGGTTGCTGAAGGAAGCAATTCGTCTCCCGAAGATGAATTCAACTCACAGCTTGGTAACAACGAACCGACTTTATACCTTATACCTCTCGATTGGGATCAGAGCCATATGTTGAATTTCTCTCTTTATGTTGGTCAGGAGGATTGGGGAATTTCAACAATTGCCAGATACGGTTCAGGACTTCCTTATACTCCGTCAATTACCCAATATACTGCCGATAGAGGAATAACATCCGGTCTTCAGCGTAACAGCAGAAGAAGGCCAACTCAGTTCCAGATGGACCTGAGACTCCATAAGACTTTTCAAATAGGCGGATTAAATATCACATCATTTTTAAGAGTATTTAATCTTCTTGATAGCAGGGTTGTTGTGAATGTGTTCGGTGATACAGGAAAAGCCGACTATACTACCGAAGGAAGAAATATCAGTGCGGATCCGAACCGGCTCAATACTGTTGAAGAATATTTAAGATATCCCTGGAATTACGGTGAACCGAGAAGAATTGAATTCGGTTTCGAGTTTTCTTTCTAAAGATTTTAATGAAATAGGAGATTAAATAAATGACCAGATCGTTTAAGATTTTTCTGATTGCAGCGATCAGTTTGTTCATGACAATTGAATCATACGCACAGTATGTACCGACAAAAGAACGAGGCAATGCTGCTAAAAGAACCAAAGCCCAAATGGAAGGGAATAGAGTCCGGGCTACTTTCTTTAATCACGGCCAGGCCGGCAGAACCAGCGGTTCTTTCCCAATCAATGAGCAGACACCGTTTGAATGGCCAAAAAATACCGGCCAGGTTTATCTCGCGCTTCTTGGTTTAATGGCCGGTGCTGAAGTAACTGATAATACCGGAACACGTCAGAGAATTGTTGAAGTACCGAATTATAGATCTTCTCCCGCCGGTAAATCCTGGAACTTTGAACCTGTCCCCGGTTATTTCAACGAAACAACGAATCAGATTGCTACAAGCGTCGATCCCGATACATGGCCTGCTTACTGGCCGGATAGAATGAATGACGATGTTGATCCCGGATGGCGCGGCTCCTGGAACGGATATTTCGGCAAAAATATTTTTAATGCAGACCAGGAGATTTTTTACAGAGCAACAGACGACAATTACGACAGATACGCGAACTATTATCCCGATGATACAGATCTATCGAGAAAAGGCCTTGGGCTTCTTATTGATGTAAGAGTACTTGCCTGGTCTCAGGTTCTTGTTGAAGATGCAGTTTATACTCTTCATTCAATCAGAAACGACGGAACTAAAGATCTGCAGAAAGTTGGTGTTACTATCTGGTATGCTGACTTTGTCGGCGGTGACGGTGATTCCCAGGATGATATTTCCGAGTTCGACCTTCTGGAGGATATTGCGTGGACGAGGGATAACGATCACAGAGCTCCTACTTTCGGATCGGATCCTGTTGGTATTGTAGCAGTAGCTTTCCTCGAAACTCCCGGCAACGCTCTCGATCGTATTGATAACGACGGCGATAGCCCTGAACTTAATAACCTGATCTCTACTGAAATGCTCGAAGGTGAAACTCCTGACAACTTGATTGATGATAACGGAAACGGATTGATCGACGAAAACCAGACACACGTTCCCTTCGGTGTTCAGAGAGGTGTAACATATGCTGATAGAATTGCTCAGCCTGCCGATCCCAATTATCTCGCTCTCCATCCGAGATTTAAAGTTGAACAGAACAGCCCGGTTGTTACCCAGCAGATGATCGATCTTGCAAATTCCAACCCGGGTACAAATAAATGGAAACTCTGGCCTCCGCTCGATCAACTCCAGAACGGTGCTATTCACTTGATTATGGTTACAGCCGATAAACTGAATCTACCGTTCAAAGACGGAATTGATAATGACAACGACGGTGAAGAAAACAGTCCTGTGGTTTCTCAGGCGATGATTACTCAGGCTGCTGGCGATGCCCCATTCTTCAGATACCGTGTTAACGATAAAATAATTCTCTATAACGTTGTTGCATCTGCATTAGGAAAAAAATATGCTGATGGTATTGACAACGACGGCAACGGCGCAGTTGATGAAGGCATTGACGATGGTATTGATGTACTGGTAGATGAAGCAAGAGATGACGGTATTGATAATGATTACGACTGGAATCCTCTCAGAGATGATGTTGGTATGGATGGTGTTGCCGATACAGGCGATGAAGGCGAAAACGACGGCAAGCCTACTTCAGGCGCACGACTTGGCCTCCCGGGTGAACCGAACGTTGATGTGACCGACGTATCGGAAACCGACCAGATCGGTATCACAAATGCAGATTATGTACCGGCTGGCGGTTTGAATATTAACAGCGACGCGCAGATGTGGTTCGACTTCATGATACCGGGTAAATTCTTCGATCCTCAGGAAGTTGTAGCCGGTGAATATGACCTCTTCGTTAGCTCCAGTTTGTTCCCGTTAAGATCCGGTCAGCAGGAACCGATCTCTCTAGTTGTTCTTCTTGCTAACGGTACGGTACCTGATCCGGGCGGACAATTCAGAAAAGGCGAAATACTTCGCAAAAGAGTCCGCGCTCAGGAAACATATAATAACGATTACCGCTTCGCTAACGCACCTCTTACTCCTACTCTTTCTGCAATACCCGGTGATAACAGAGTAACTCTCTACTGGGATGATGTGGCCGAAAGATCTTTCGACGCGTATATCGATGCTATCGGCGGAAACGGAAGAGACTTTGAAGGATATAAAATTTACAGAGCATCCGATCCTGCGTTCCAGGATGCTGAGCAGATCACTAACGGCTTCGGCGGAAGACAGTTCAGACTGCCGATTGCCCAGTTCGATCTTGTAAATGGTATTAAGGGATTCGATCCGATCGGAATCGATGGTATTAAATACTATCTTGGCGATGATACCGGTCTTAAACATGAATTTGTGGATACTACCGTTCAGAATGGTTTCACTTATTATTATGCTGTTGTCGCCTACGATTTCGGTTTCCCGGCAGGAGACATAATTCCATCCGAATCGACAATTCGTGTTTCGCTTCAGGCCGACGGCAGTGTTAAACTCGGTTCTAATGTAGCCAGAGTTACTCCCTCCGCCCCGGTTGCGGGTTATGTCCCTCCAACACTTGGAAATATTTCTCTGTTGCAGGGCACTACCTCCGGAAGGGTAAACTATAAAATTGTGGATATTAATAAAATCAAAAATAATCACGTCTATTATATTACATTCGAAGATACTGTAAAACTTGCATCACGAACCGGTGTGCCTGATACTCTTACAACAAAATCATTTTCTCTGAGAGACAGTACTGCCGGTGTAACTTTGATAAACAAAAGCAGAAATCTCGCATCGGATTTTGAACAGCCGCTTACGGACGGATTCAGACTTGGTTTTCTTAATGAATCGAGAGTTGAGTTGGATCGTACTAATTCAATCTGGTCGGATCCGAAAATTGTAAATTATCAGTTCGAAAAATTTGTATGGCAGGGCGGTATTAACGGAGAAGAAAGACCGAATGACTACAAAATTGAATTCGGCGATCTCGGTTTCGGAACATCCAAGCAAATTCAGCTAGGTGTTAATACGTTCCCCGCACGGCCTGTTAATTTTAAGGTATTCAATATCAGTCAGAATAAATATATCGAATTCGGTTTTGTTGAGGTGGATGGTACTGATGGAAACTTCTCGGTTAACGGTGCAAGGAGAGACCGAATAGTCTTTCTTGAACCGGATCAGAACGGTGTGCTTAAATATACCTGGTGGTTCTACTTAATTGAAACTCCGAGTACCGCTAACGGTTTAAGATTGCCGCGGAATGGAGATAAAATAGAAATCCGTCTGAAAAAACCATTCCTCTCGGGCGATGTTTTCAGATTTGTTGCTACCTCCGGGAAAATTGATCTTGAAGAAGCAAAGAAAGCAATGGACAAAATTAAAGTTGTACCCAATCCTTATGTTGCCTCCGCTCAATGGGAAGCAAAAAATCCTTACGCAAGCGGAAGAGGCCCGCGTTTACTGCAGTTCAATCATCTTCCTAGTAAATGCACAATAAGAATATTTACGATTAACGGTGAATTGGTCGATGTCATTGAACATGAAAGTCCTTTGAATGACGGCACTGCAGAGTGGAATATGCTTACAAAAGATAATCTAAATATCGCTTATGGAATTTATGTATTTCATGTAGATGCACCCGGTATCGGTACTAGGATCGGGAAATTTGCAGTGATTAAATAATTCTGAGGGAATATAATTTTAAGGAGTTTAGTCATGTCAGGTAAAAAAATATTATTGATTTTAATTGCGGCTGCAGTCCTTTCCCCTGTGGCAGCCCAGAAGGTTACCAAGACCGGAACAACTGCTGCAAAATTCCTGAGTATCGGTATTGGGCCAAGGGCGAATGCTATGGGCACCGCATATAGTGCTGTTGCTAACGATGCTTCTGCTATGTACTGGAACCCTTCCGGAATTGCGGGAATCAGTCAGTATCAGGCCGTATTCACTTATACAAAAATGTTCGCCGATATTAACGTTAATTATTTTGGTCTGGTTATTCCAGCAGGTGATATTGGTGTGTTCGGTATTAATGTTACCGCGCTTAATGTTGGTGAGATGGATGTAACAACAGAATACTATCCCGAAGGAACTGGCGAAAAATTCTCTGCCGGTAGTTATGCTTTCGGCTTTACTTTCGCAAAATTTATTACCCAGGATTTTGCGGTTGGCGCTACAATCAAATACATTAGGGAAGGTATCTACAATTCGAGTGCGGATGGATTCGGAATTGATATCGGTACTATTTATACAACTCCGTTCTACGGTATCAAATTTGCTTCGAGCATATCCAACTACGGTTCGAAGCTTCGTATGAGCGGCGACGATCTTTTAATCCGTCACGATCCTGATCCGCAGCGTGCGGGAAATAACCAGACCCTGGATGCTTACTACAAAACAGATGAATTTGAATTACCATTAAGACTTCAGGTAGGCCTCTCTCGCGATTTTATTATTATGGATCAGCACAGGCTTACGCTGGCTGTTGACGCGGTTCATCCGAACGATAATAATCAGTGGGTGAATATTGGCGGCGAAATCTCTCTCTTCGATAATCTCATTTCTCTAAGAGGAGGTTACAAGAGTTTGTTCCTTAAAGATACTCAGGAAGGATTAACTCTCGGCGCCGGTATTAACTACGGCGGTCTTGGAGTCTTCAGAATCTCGGTCGATTATTCTTACGAGAAGATGGAGTATCTCGATCATCTACACAGTTTTGGAATTGTTATTGGTTTTTAATTAACTGATTTATAAATATATTGATTGTTATTCACTAACCTAAATGGAGGTATCATGAAGAAAATATTCTTACTGCTCGCTTTACTGCTAATGGTTAGCTCTTCCTTTATTGTTGCACAGACTTTTCAGGTTAAGTTTGTAGTCAACATGAATATTGAATTTACGAAAGGAAGATTGACCGCTGCCGACGGCGTTTATGCCAGAGGTAATTTCAACGATTGGGGCGAGAGTCAGCTGACTGATGCTGACGGCGACAGGATTTATGAAGGAACATTTGCTGTTGATCCGGCAAAGCTTGAAGCCGGTACTAACAAAATGTTCTATAAATTCTATCACAACGGAGCCGGCGGAGTTAATACCGGCTGGGAATCTGACGTAAATGGCGGTAACCGTAATGCCGTCATTACTGCTAATACCGATTTGCCTGCTGCATTTTATAACAGCGGTGATTTTGCAACCGGCGGTACTTATACTGCTGTTGATGCTGATGTCAACTTCAGCATCGACATGTCCCTCCCGATCATGCAGGGATTCGACCCTGCAGTTGGTAAAGTCTATGTAGCCGGTAGCTTTACTGATTGGGGAACCGGTGCGGTTGAATTGACCGATGCCGATGGTGATAAAAAGTACACTAAAACAGTTCAAATTACATCTGGTACTGTTCTTATGTACAAATTTATCTTCAACAGCCAGGGCGGAGCAGCAAGCGCAGGTACATGGGAAAGCCCTGAAAACCAACCTTATATGAGCGATGTTATTACAGGCGATAATAACAGAATCTACGGTGTTATTGACGGTACTAATGATGTTACAAGATTCTGGAACAACACCGACCCAAATATTCAGCTTGCTTCCGGTGCTATTACCTTTAACCTCGATATGGGTGTTCTTGAAGAACTCGGCGTTTACGATCCTGCGGTTGATGTTCTCCAGATCAGAGGAGGTTTTAACGGATGGAGCGATGCTGACCGCGCAAGAACTTATATGAATCAGGATCCTTTATTCCCTGAAAAATGGTTCCTCTCGGTTCCGTTTGTTAATCAGGAAGTAAACGGTACCCAAACTTATAAGTATTATGTCGTTCTCCAGAATCCGGGCATCTGGCTCGATACCTGGGAAAGACCGAACTCAACAGGTGGCGGCGACCGTTCTGTTACATTTAAAGGTGAAACTAATCAGCAGGAACTTCCTCTCTATTACGATGACGTTCACCCAGCCTTCTTCATCGGACACGGACAAACTGTATCAATCAAATTCCGCGTTAATATGACCGATGCATTTGATGCCAACAAAGTTGCTGTTCCTATGGAAGCCGGCGATAAATTGTACTGGCTGCCGCGTCAACCTCTGTTCCAGAGAATGATGGGTTGGGAAGGCGCTGAAGATGCTGTTGAAAAATTTGAGCTGACGGATGCCGACGGCGATAAGATCTACGAAGGTACAATGACTATTACCGGTCCTCTTTTCAATGCTTTTCAGTACCGTTACGGTTACAAAAAAGCTGACGGAAGCTGGCAGAGAGAGCCCACCGCTCTTGGTACAGCTGTTTCCGGTAGAGTCCGTTATATCCCTCAGCCCGCTTCGAGACAGTTTACTCAGCCTTACACCGCTCCTATCGATACATGGGCAACAGATGCAGACAAATCCTCGCAGTTCGAAACATGGCCGGCTGGATTATCAAGTGTCCGCGATCTTGAATTCGGAATACCGACTCAGTATACACTTGATCAGAATTATCCTAATCCGTTCAACCCGACAACAGTTATCAGATTCAGCGTACCGAATGATCAATTGGTAAGCCTTAAAATCTATAACGTTCTCGGTCAGGAAGTAGCTGTTCTCGTTAATAAAGAATTGAAGGCAGGTTCTTATGAATTTGATTTCAATGCTTCCAAAATGAGCAGCGGAATTTACTTCTATCAGCTTAATGCAGGCAGCTTCTCATCAACAAAGAAGATGATGCTCATTAAGTAATCCGGATTTATATCCTATAAAAAAACCCGCTGAATAAGCGGGTTTTTTTATCATTTCAATTTTGTTGAACCATCGGTTTTAATTGATTTGCCAGATTCTGAGCGCCTAAATGATTTGGATTTCTTGACAGAATACTTGTGAGAAGTTCATAGGATTGTTGATAATTTTTAGCCAGGGCATATGCGCCAGCCAGGTTATACAATGCCTGTTCATCATTGCCTGAATATGATATCGATTCTTCCAGAAGTTTAATGGCCTCTTCCAATTTGCCCGAATTCAGCGCAATCTGTCCGAGCCATTTTGTACTGAATGCGTTTGGTTTTAATTCATACTCCAGATTTAATATCTTTTCTGCTTTAGCATAATCCCTGCTCTTTAAATATCCGAGCGTTATATTCTCCAGTTTATCGTAGAACTCTATTACAATCGGATATTGGTAAATCAATACTCTCATATGTTCTGTGAATCCATCTATATCGTCCCTTCCCAGGCTTATATCTGCAATTTGCTCTACAGCCTGATCCCAGGTTTTATTGCCGAGGATGAAGTTAACGGCCATTGTATCAATAAAATTCTTCGGCCTGCAAATAGTCCAGTAATCCTTCTTCATTTTCGGATCGTTGAACGGCCAGTCGTTTTTTAATACCCGTATTCTATAATCTGCAACTGTAGAATCAAATGTGGAAAAAACAAATTTCCCCGAAGCCATCTCATGCTGAATTTCATAAGGATATTTTTCTTTGATATCTTTCGGAAGAAAGTCCGATCTCCTCATCTCTTCGTAAAATAGTTTCCCGATTTGTTTATATCCCTCCAGGTTCGGATGGAGATGATCTGTCATCAGATTATCACCGGCAATACTGTTAATGCTCAATGAATTAAACAACGAATCCGCGTCAACAACCGGTACGGAAAATTCCTTCCCCAGATTCTTAATAATATGGTTTATTCCTTCCGGGGCTCTGAATCTTAATCCGTCCAGATCCTTGGCTAACCTGAAAAGTGAGTCGGCTAAAGTATAATTACCCGATTCGTATTCCTGCCTTGCCTCTGAAAAAATTTTGTCTGCGGGGGGATTATTCCCGCTGTTTATAGAAATAAAAGGAGGTTGGTCTTTTAAGTTGCTTGCCAGCGTCGATATTATGAGGGGTACATTTTCTTCTTTTAGCATCCTGATAATATCCGACATATTCAATTCAAACTGATTCAGACCTGCCCGGAATTTTTCCGAATTGAATTCAATCTCTTTCTCTGCCGCCATTCGGGACATCAGCGTTCCGGTTGCCGGATCCGAATTCTCAACCGTTATTGATTCCAGAAACCATTTTAGAAAATCCCTGATAAGCTGTGTAGTTTTAAACTCGTTCAGATATAATAGAAGGTTTATAAGAAACGGGGAATTGGAAACCGATTCCTGAGAACCGACTCCAAGCGCTCCGTAATATTCGTTGTGGCCCGTATAAATAAGTACCAGATCCGGTTTTTGATCGAGCACGTCCGGTACAAAATCTTTAAGTGTATATGAGTTTATTGCTGTAAGGCCGATATTGACAACTTCAATGTTCCTACCCGGATAATTCTGTTCCAGCCTTTTGCGTATATATCTCGAGAAAGAACCCATCGGCATGTAGGGATATCCGGCGGCAGAACTTTCCCCAAGTACAAAAACCCTGAACGAAGTCTCCTTCTTCTCAATATCGAATATATCGTTTATTGATGTGGGATTTGTGTTAACGGTGTAAAAGTACCTTCGGGCAACATCCCAGTTCAGCATATATTTCCCCGGTGCCGCCTCCACCCACATCGAAAGATCATATCCGTAATTAAATAATCTCAATCCTGATTCGAGCAGAACAAAAAATATTACCGGAATGAAGATCATAATCAGATAGAAATAAAAAGGAGTCTTCTGAGCGGGATTATCTTCAATGTATTTCTTTACTTCATTCAAATCCGCATTCAGAGTTTCAGCCAGTTTTTCCGCGCTGAGTTTGGTACGCCGCTTTTCAATAAATTTTTTCTGCTTGTTTGATAAGGCCACCGGGCTTTTAATCCTCAAATTATTCCCCTTAAAATAATAAAAATGAACCAAGAAAACGGACCCCTTTTTCACCGGGAATGTTAGGGATAATAGACTTATTTTAGTTTAACTGATTATTAAAGAAAAATATTTTACCGGTTTTATATATGATTCTGAAAAATAAATTTATCGGTTTAATTCTGATATTTTTTTTCTTTTCTTCACTCATTTCTGCTCAGGAGAAGGGAATATTACGGGGTGTTGTTAAGGATTCCACAAATCTGGAATCCCTTCCGTTCGGAAATGTATTGCTTAAGGAAATTAATGCGGGAACATCAACTAATAACAGAGGTTACTTCGTAATCCCTTCTGTACCTGCTGATGTGCGATATACACTTGTCGTATCGTATATAGGGTATAAATCGAAAATCCTTAATGTTGCTGTCTCTCCTGGAAAAATTACCGAACTGGAAATTCTGCTCGCTCCTTCTTCTGTTGAATTGCAGACCGTTGAAAAAATCGAGTACCTTAAACCGGAAGAGAATGTTCCGGACCTCGGCAAAATTGTAATAACCTCCGGTCGGATTGAATCTGTTCCGAAAGGAGTTGAAAGCGATCTTCTTCGGTCTCTTGTCTCAATGCCGGGTGTTCAGTCTACTGGCGACGTATCTGCAAAGTTTAATGTCATGGGCGGCGAGTCGAACCAGAACCAGGTTTTATTCGACGGCATTCCTCTCTATTATCCTTACCATGCAATCGGACTATTCAGTGTTGTTGATCCTGACCTCGTTAATAATGCCGAGTTTTTCAGAGGAGGGTTTCCTTCTCCTAACGGCCGTGCAATCTCGTCGGTTCTGAAAATCGGTACAAGGGACGGCAACAAAAATCATTTCGGCGGAAAAGTAAGTGCCAGTCTTCTTTCCCTTAAAGGGATGATTGAAGGACCGATACCGGGCGGATCGTTCTATTTAACCGTTAGACGAAGTACATCAAATAAAATTCTGAATAAGTTTCTCAATTCTGATGTACCGGTCGATTTCTACGATGCGGCATTCAAACTGAATATTTCCGATCCCGGATTTTTCTCGGGCGCTAAATTTACTCTGCAGGGATTATTCAGTCAGGATAATCTTAAATACGATGAACCGGACCGGCCGGATTATAGATGGACTAACAGCCTGATCGGATTGAAAGTGTTCACTGTCGGATCGGTTCCTTTCTTCCTTGATCTCAATATTTCTTTCAGTGCTTTTAAAAACGAAATTATATCGAAGGAAGGTGAAATAAAACCGAAACTGAATGAGCTGTACGACTTTACTATCTCGACGGATTTTCTGTATGTCCTGGATAATAAAGATGAATTCGGAATAGGTGCAGATATAAAATCGATCAGCTCAAAAATGTTTCTGCTAAACCGATTCGATTTTCGTGCCGATGTCGGTTCGGAGGGATTAAGTTCCAACGCGTATATCAATTATAAATTTTTACGATTTCCGGATTTTGGTGCTGATATCGGAATCAGAGCTAATCTGAAAAATCTGGCTGCTAAAGGGGATTTCCTGGAACCGAGAGTTAATTTATCCTATAAAGTAACAAATGCGGTTACTCTAAAAGGATCCTACGGAATTTTTCAGCAGGAACTGATAACGATCTACGACGAAAGGGAGGTTATTTCCCTCTTCGACCCGGTAGTAATTATTCCCGATTACCTGGAGAAATCCAGGGCAGCTCATTACATCCTTGGTATTTCAGCAGCCCTTTCTGATAATATAAATTTTGATCTGGAGGGATATTACCGAAAAATTTATACTTCGTCCTCTTTGAATGAAAACAGAACAATTGCTTCCGATCCGGAGTTAATCCCTTCACACGGGGAATCCTACGGCTCTCAATTATCATTCAATTTTAAAAACAGCCGATTCGAATTTAATTCCGGCTACACTCTTAGCTGGGCATTTAAGGAAGTGAACGGTATTAAATATAGACCAAGATTCGATTCACGTCATAATTTTAATCTCTCACTCTCCTACACTTTACCGGCTGAAATTATTTTTTCCTGTGTCTTCAGCTATCATTCGGGAAATCCTTTTACTCTGCAGTACGGGTATTATGATCAGTTCAGTATGAACGACTTTCTGAGAAATGGGAATTTGTTTGACAACGTTACTCATGTTCAATACTATAAGGAAAAGAACGGCGGAAGATTGCCTGACTATCACCGGCTCGACCTGATGCTCTCTAAAAAATTCAACCTTGGATTCATGAAATTAAGTTTCGATTTAAGCGCAGTTAATCTCTACAACAGAAAAAATATTTATTACTTTGAACAGAACACCGGTAAGCGAATAAATATGCTTCCGTTTATGCTTACCGGCACAATTAAAGCTGAAATATGAAAAATCTATTTTTGACGATATTGCTCGTTCCGCTTCTCTTCTGGTCGTGCGAAGAAAATGTCTCTCCAAAAGCTCCGCTGCCGGATGATTACGTTGTTAATATAATTATAAGAGGTGACTCAGGTATTCAAACTGCCACGGTTACTAAAGTGTATGATGTGGAAGGATTTAATCCCGGTGACCTCAAAACCGATCCGTCCGTTGCCGGCGCAAAAATATATTTGAAATATTCAGGCGCTAATACCGAGTATCTTTTCAGGGATACTACCGATAACAATCTGATTAATAAGAGATTCGGTACACCGGCGAAATATTATTATTTAAAAAATTTCCCCATGCTGAGCGGCAATGAAGTTGAAGTGAAAGCTGTTATGCCCGACGGGAAAGTAGTTACATCTAAGACCAGGATTCCGGAAGCGGTCTCCTTTACATTCGACGGCACCACGCCATTCATACCCGGTCCGCTTATCGGAAGAGATACTGTAAATATTTCTGTCGCGTGGAATAATTCACCCACAGAACTTGTAAAAATGGGTAAAGTGAAACTTGTCTATTTCTATAAAGAAACCGACGGATCCAAAACACGTTATGAAAAAGAAGTCCCTCTCGAAATTAATGTCTCCGGAAACGATACTTTAAAAAATTACTTTCTCAGCAATTTCAATAACGATATTAAATTCAGCAGGGCATTATTGAAAAAAACTCTCGAGGAGATCTCGATTGGCAACACTGCTAAAGGAAGGTATTCTATCGCTCCTCTGGAAGTTGAAGTCTTTGTTATGGATGAATACCTGACAAGATATTATTCTGCTGGACTTTTGTATGACTATGGATTTACAATTAGAAATCTCCCAACTCAGATTTCCAATATGTCCGGGGGATTAGGATTTTTAGGTTCATATTCATATTCTAAAATTACAATCAGGTTCGAGGATCAGTACCTGCTTAACAATTTCGGTTACCTTCGCGAAAAATAGTAAAGGTTCATATCTGTGCTAAAGAAAATAAGTCTGATATTAATCCTATTCTCTTTTCCGGTTACTGCGCAGGAATATATACGCGGAGCTGATCTATCCTCCGTTCCGCAAATAGAGGATCTGGGCGGTAAGTATAAATTGAAAGGGGAAGTAAAAGACGTACTCGATATCTTCAAAGAGAGCGGCGCTAATTATGTCCGGCTCCGTCTCTGGCATACTCCTGATAATCAGTATAACGGATTGTCCCGTACTATTACCTACGCAAAACGGATAAAGGAGAAAGGACTAAAATTCCTTCTCAATTTTCATTATTCCGATACGTGGGCTGATCCAGGAAATCAAACGAAACCGGAAGCATGGGAGAATCTTACTTTTGATCAGCTGAAAGATAGCGTTTATGAATATACTAAGCGGGTCATGAATCTTTTAGCCGCTCAGAATGCACTGCCCGATATGGTCCAGATCGGAAACGAAATTTCGGGCGGTATGCTCTGGCCCGACGGAAAGTTATATAATGTACCGGACTTCAACGGACAGAAAATAAAATTCGGTCAGCTGCTTAAAGAGGGGATCCGTGCTGTCCGCGAAACCGCGGGATCAAATACTGTTAGAACAATGATTCACATACCGTTACTTAACGGAAATTCCGGTAACGTTACATATTTTTATGACCTTATCGCGGCACAGAACGTTGAATATGATATTATCGGACTCTCATATTATCCATGGTGGCATGGGAATTTAACAGATCTCAAATCAACTTTGAATACAGTGGCTTCCCGTTACAATAAGGAGATCATAATTGTTGAAACTGCCTATCCCTGGTCAACCGGATATCAAAATGACGGCAAAACTAATCTAGTCGGCCCGGGGACAACATTAATCCCGAATTATTCTGCAACTCCGGCAGGACAGAAAAATTTCCTGCTGAAACTTTCGGAGATTATTAAGGAAACTAACAATAACAAAGGAATGGGATTTTTTTATTGGGAACCGGCAGATATATCAGTTCCGGGCCGGGGTTCTGTATGGGAAAATGTTGCGACTTTTGGCTTTACCAACTCAAACCGTGAAGCTGAAGCGCTTCAATCTTTGGATGCGTTTATGGATCTGAGTAATTCAATCACTGAGGACTATTACACGGTACCCGGACACTTCTTTTTACATCAGAATTATCCAAATCCTTTTAATCCTGAAACTACAATTAACTATAGTATTCCGGATGAGTCGAATGTCTCAATTATTGTTTATGATCTTATCGGAAGGGAAATTGTTAGACTCGTTGACGAAGTTAAAAGTCCGGGTTCCTATACAATCCGATTTTCAGCAATCGATTCCGGGTTATCAAGCGGTCTCTATTTTTACAGGTTGAACACAGGTAATTTTTCATCAGCCCGTAAAATGATCTATTTAAAATAACTTCAGCGGAATGATATGATTAGAATAAAAATTCTAATACTCTTCTTTTTTACCTCACTTATACTTCTCAGTCAAAATGACAATCAAACTGATGTATATGTGGATAAGTCAGGTATAATGCGGTGGAATGGATCGAACAAAGAGGTCTCGCTCTTCGGTGTCAATTACACAACACCATTTGCGTATTCCTTCAGGGCGCACAAAAAACTTGGCGTCTCTCTTAAATCCGCAATTGATCTGGATATTCAGCAGATGGTCCGGCTCGGATTTAATGCATTCAGGGTTCATGTGTGGGACAGGGAAATATCCGACCATGACGGAAACCTGTTATTAAATGAGCATCTCGACCTGTTCGATTACCTTATTTCGGAACTTGCGAAGCGGGATATTAAAACTATCATTACACCTATCGCGTGGTGGGGAACCGGATGGCCGGAACCGGATGGGGACGCGCCGGGATTTTCTCAGCTATACCCAAAACTTCAGCTAGTAACAAATCAGAATGCGCGTGCCGCCCAGAAAAATTATATTAAACAATTTATGGATCATGTTAATCCCTATACAAAAAATTCCTATAAGAATGAACCCTCAATAATCGCGATGGAAATTATTAACGAACCGTTTCATCCGGAAAATGCAAATGAGGTTACAGAATACATCAACGGGATGATAAATGTAATTCGGGATAACGGCTATACGAAACCTGTATTTTATAATATCAGTGAGAACTGGAGCGACGAACAGGCGCAGGCTGTTCTTGATGCTGATGTTCAGGGGATTACTTTTCAGTGGTATCCGACCGGATTGGTTCATAACAAATCACTTCAGGGTCATTATCTGTTAAACGTAAATAAGTACCTTATTCCCGCGGGGAATTTGAAGGGATTTAATAATAAATCGAAGATGGTTTATGAATTTGATGCTGCCGATATTCCCGGTTCTTTTATGTATCCCGCGATGGCAAGGAGTTTCCGCGAAGCAGGTATGCAGTTCGCCACGATGTTCAGCTACGATCCGGTTCAGATTGCATGGAGTAATACCGAGTATCCCACCCATTTCGTAAATCTCCTCTACACTCCTTCAAAAGCAATTGGGCTCTTGCTGGCTTCAAAAGTATTTCAGCTTTTGCCGCGTGAAAAATCTTACGGGGATTTCCCGGAGAATAACCGTTTCGGAGATTTCCGGATTAGTTACAAAGACGACCTCTGCGAATTGAATAGTGATTCACTCTTTATTTATACGAATAATACTTTAACTGCTCCGAAGAATACTAAAACTCTTACGCAGGTTGCCGGAGTCGGTTCTTCGCCGGTTGTTAATTATGATGGAACCGGTGCCTATTTTCTTGATAAGATTGATAACGGTACATGGCGGCTCGAAATTAATCCGGACGTTCTCTGGCTCCATGATCCTTTTCAATCTGTAAGTATCGATAAACAGTCAGCCAGATTATTCTGGAATGAAAGAAGAATTGAAATTAAACTTCCGGATCTTGGTTCTAAATTCGGAGTCGTTTCACTTTCGGATAATGAGTTTGAAACGGAGGCGCGGAATAATTCATTTACGATTAAACCCGGTATATATTTACTTTCAAAAGAGAATAGGGAAGACAGCAGAATCAAAGCTGACTTATCATTACCCGGATTCTATTCTGGTCTTTTTCAGCCCCGGAATCATTCATATCAGGTTTATATTGTAAATAAAAGTAGTGAAAATATGCCCGTCAGCGAACCGGTTAAGTTCAGTTTTGAAATTGCTTCGGATAAAAGAATTATCAACGCATCTCTTTTTGTTAAAAAGTCGGGCTGGAGCGGTTTCGCAAATTTTCCGCTTTCAAAAAAGAAAGGATTTACTTATCTGCTCGCCGACTCACTCAAAACTCTTGAAGAAGGTTTCTGGGAGTATTGTGTTGCAATTGAGACCGATAAAGGAATAATTACATTTCCAGGAGGAATAGAGAAGTCCCCTAATACCTGGGATTTTTATTCAGGTGATTTGTGGAAAGTAAGCGTACTGCCTGCCGGTATTCCTTTTGCCGTTCTCGATGTTAACCGCGATAAGAAGGATTTTGTCCTGCCCCCATTCACAAAAGGAATGACGTATAGATCGGATTTTAGCTCAAGAGCTTACAGCCTGTCTGAATCGTTTGCTGTGAATATAAAATATTATCGGAATAATGAAGTCCCGTTTGCGCTTCAGCATTCGGTTTCCGGATTGATCGGACAGCTTGGTAGTTCGGTTAATCTGTATTCCAGACTTGTTGTGAAAGGGAGGGGACTTGATGCAGGCGAAACTGATTTAATTATCGGATTATTGACCGTGGACGGAAAAAGTTTCAGGTCTCAAATAAAATTGAAAAATGAATGGACTGATATTGAAATTTCAATTGCACAATTCGATAAAGGTGACCTGCTGATAATGCCGTTTGCATATCCCAGATTTTTACCCAAATTCTGGCCCGGAACTAATAAACCCGGTGAAAAGATAGTACTGAAGGATTTGAACTTCATTCAATTGATCGCTCCCGGATCCGCAGGCAGTAATGAAACAAGTTTTGAAATTGAATCGATAATTCTGAAATAGTTTGTTAAATTTGTTATGAAAAAAAAAGTGGTAATTAATAGATGAGCAAATTATCTACTGTAGCGCAACTCTGGTCCTTTCTGATGAAAAACAAGAAATGGTGGCTTATGCCGATCATTTTCTTCCTGATCCTGCTGGGAGGATTAATTGTTCTTACTAAGGGCTCGGCACTGGCTCCGTTTATATATGCGATATTTTAAGACGGGAGCGAACTCCCGTCTTATTCTCTTCTCTACTTCAGAATTAAAATTCCGTAGGCGTCTAATTTTATAACATTATTTCCCGATTGAATTTCCGATCCTGAAATCAAATCTTTCCAGTTACTCTTGCCCTCCAGAAACTTAACCGATAATGTGTTTATCTCAACCGGTTCAGAATTCCTGTTTACAACCACTACAATTTCTGCATCATTATTTTTCAGTCTGTAGCTAAGAATGTTCGAATCATTATCAATTACAAAAAATTCGGGAGAGCCGAGCGAAATCAGACTGTTCTCCATACGTATCTTTGTTAGGCTTTTTATCCAGTTGAATAAATCATTGTTGAATGTTACAGGATCCGGCTGACGGTTTTTCCCGATCGGGTGAGCAGTTTCTGTTTCGAATTCCATATTGTCCCAGACCATCGGTTTACGGCAGTCGGGATCATCTCCACCCCACATTCCGGCCTCGTCGCCGTTATATACCTGAGGCGCTCCCGGCATTGTGAACTGTAATCCGTATGCCAGTTTAATCCGTTTGAGTTCTTCGTCATTTGGTTTCCGCACATCGAAATCTTTATTGTCTCTCGCATTTCCCCGGTGGTCGTACATGCCGTCTGGATTTACAGCTAGCGAACCTAAACGTTCTGTGTCATGACTTCCAAGCAGATTCATCATTCCATAGTAATTATCACCGTAATTGCTCATTATATTTTTAATTGAATCGGCAAACGTAGTTGCATCTATTTTAACTTTATCCGCAAGCACAAAATCTTTAACAGCGCGTGTGAACCTGTAATTCATTACAGCGTCGAACTGGTTGCCGAGCCATGGTTTTGCGTTGAACATTTTATAATTGTTCCAGTCCTCCCACCAGACTTCCCCTACGAGGTATGCCTCTGGATTTATTTCACGTACCCATTTCCTGAATTCCTTCCAGAAATTATGATTCACCATTTCAGCTACGTCAAGGCGCCATCCGTCAATTCCGTCCGATGGATCCCCGTCCCCGTTCGGGTCCATCCAGCGATTTACAACCGCATGAACATGTTCCCTCGGACCGGTTACTAACCCGTTTTCATCTTCTTTGATCTCCGGTAAATCACGCACACCCATCCATCCCGCATATTCAAACTCTGATTCCGTTGTATTTGGATCATCCCATTTTTTAATAATAAACCAATCTTTAAATTGAGAACTCTGCTGATTCTTAACAATATCTTTGAATGCCCAGAATTGTGTACCTGTATGGTTGAATACTCCGTCAATAATAATTTTCATATCTCTTTTATGAACTTCATCTATAAGTTTCAGAAATAGTTTATCTGCCGAAGTCCATTGCCAGGTTGATGGGTCGGAGTGGTTTTCATTTTCCCAGATCTTTCTGTCGCCTTCAGGGTCAGGTCCGAAATTATTATCTACATGATGGTAGAAAGTCGCATCGTATTTATGGAGCGAGGGGGATTCAAAAATCGGATTGAGATAAATTGCCGTAATGCCGAGATCTTTAATATAATCGAGCTTATCTATCACGCCCTGAAGATCTCCGCCGTACCTCCTGATGTTTACAATATCATAAAAGTTTTTATTCAGACTGGCTTCCCACGGCTGAAGTTTATACCAGTCGGAATTCCAGGGATGAATCTGCCAGCCCTCGGGAGTGAAATATGGCCAAGCGCCTTCCATATCTATTGGAGCCGGATCATTGTTAGTATCACCGTTAGAAAACCGTTCTGGGAATATCTGGTACCAGACAGCTTCTTTTGCCCAGGCAGGAACTTCGTTAAATTCTGTTGTTTTTTTGGATTGACAGGAATTGAAGATTATTAGAGGTAATAATAAAAGCAAGTATTTTTTCATTTTAGCCTCAGAAGGGTTAAATAATGTCTCAAATATATTTATTTGGCCTGAAAGAACTGAGGAAAAGTAGAACGGGCATGGAGAATATTTAGGAATTTTTGTATTCTTGTAACCGCTTTTTGTAGGTTTCTTTTATGGAGAGTTGGCAGAGTGGTTGTCATCGCAAAGCGAGATCCCGCTAAGCGGGAAATGCGGCGGTCTTGAGATGTATTACGTATATGTTTTAAAAAGTTTAGTAAAAGAAAGGTTTTATATTGGTCACACTTCAGATTTGCAAAATAGGTTAAACGAACATAACTCGGGAAGAACAAAATCAACAAAAACTTATATTCCCTGGTCGATCATTTACACAGAAACTTATTTAACGAGATCTGAAGCATATAAAAGAGAACTGGAAATAAAATCATATAAGAGCGGAATAAAATTTAAGCAATTATTAAAACTGGAGAGTTGGCAGAGTGGTTGAATGCGGCGGTCTTGAAAACCGTTATAGGTGCAAGCCTATCCGGGGTTCGAATCCCTGACTCTCCGCTGAGAAGTCTCGAGAAATCGGGACTTTTTTGTTTGTAAAAATGCCGAAAAAAATATGGGACACTTATAGCTATTATTATTAAATTGTTTAATAATAGTGAACATTACTTTAATAGAATCAGACAAATATTTAGATAGCGGAATACAACAAATGAAAACTTCAAAATTGTATTCAGTTTTATTTTTTATTTCCTGGATTTCAATAATATCAGTGTTTTCTTTCTGTTCCGAAAAGGATGATCTCTTAACAACCCCTGAAGATACTAATTTTGAGCTAAAAGTAACCTACCAACCCCAGGAAGTTAAATCTACTAATGGTAAAGTAAATCTTCTGTATAGTGTGGAGATTTCCAATTTTAAAAAGGATGGATATGATCTCAAAGATTTCCAGGTCTTTGATGCCGCCAACAAATCTATGCTTTGCAGTATTAAGGATACAAACAAATATTTACTCATACACAAACCCACACAGGAGAGTATACCCGATGATTTTTATTATTATCCTGGAGAGAGTCAACATGTTACTTATCGGTTTAGCGTAGGACTGGCGATGGATCCAACTGCCGTTCCCAAAAAAATAATAAACAGGCTGGTTCTGATTAAAGGAAATATCGAGAAAATTATTGAAGGAAAAGAAACAGAGGTTCTTAAAAAATCCATTCCAATAATTTCTCCTCCTCTAAGAGGAGAAAGATATGTTTCGGGAAGAACAACAATATTATTTGATAATCATCATCCCAAATCTCAAATTACATATAAAGGTAGAACAACAGCTCCAACACGTTTCTCTGTCGATTGGAATAAAATTGATGCTGCCGGAAATGCATATAGCGGAGATAGTAAAATCTGTTCAAACTGGTATGTGTATGGACAAAATGTTTATGCTGTTGCGGATGGACAGGTAGTCTCGGTAAAAGATGGGATGCCAGATCAAGCACCAGTAGGAACCGTTTCAAGCGATTTGAATTTATTTAATGGTGAAGGTAATAGTGTAGTAATGTTTATTGCCGGAGGATATGCCGTATATGCCCATTTAATTCCGAACAGCATAACAGTAAAAGCCGGCCAAATAATTGATCGGGGAACGCTTATTGGTAAAGTAGGAAATTCCGGGGCTTCTTATGCACCTCATCTTCATTTTGGTTTACATTCAGATTATCCATACTATATTTCTGAAGGACTTCCATATTATATAGATTCATTAGAAAAGACTGGTTCTGTTGGAAAAGCTGGCGGTACTTATACTACTCTGCCATTACCTATAGAGTGTAAGAATGAAATAGTGGAAAATTGGGGCGTATATAATCTTAAATGAATAATGAAACTTTATCCCAGAATCAGATTCCAAAAAACAAATTCTGGGATTTCTGATATAATAAAGCTTCAAAAATGTGGGACACTTTTAGGACATAACTCTCCAAAAACTGCTAATACGAACTAAAAACAAATAAAAATTAAAGAATGCAACGAATCCTTGACTCTCCCCGCCTATGGAAGATAGATACGCAAAACTATTGATATTCCAGAGAAATTCATGGTCTGTTATTTTAAGAGATCGAAGTCTGTCTACAATCACGCTAATTTAAAGGAGTAACTAGTGGCGGTACGGGCATTATTTGTTTTAGCTTCTCGCTCACTTTTTCAACTAAGAATAGAAACAAAACAATCAATCTATTATTAATAGTAAAAACTATTTTGAAGATGTAATTTCTTTTTTAATATCAATGGACGATTTAATAAGATTGAAATATTTTACTACTGAATGGAATACAGTTTGGTCCACACCTTCAAGTTCAGTCACTAGCTCAAAGTTGAAAATGGAATCCTTGGAAGTTAATTTTTCATACTTACCAATTTTAGATATCAGTTGAGGGTCTATCGACAGTTTAACGGCATCCATTACTCCTGCTTCTCCAAATCCGGCAAGTATTAGTATCTTGTTTTTATTTGGGCCTTCAAGCTTTATTAGTGTTCCGTAATCCTTCTGGTAATTTCCGCCCCGCAAATATCTTAATTGGTAATTCGAAATAGTATCTCCTTTCTCATTTACTATAAACAGATCAGGAGGGTAGATGTTAAATTTAATAGTTGTCTGTTTTAACGTGGAATTTAAGATGTGCAGAGTTTTTAATGGTCCGATAAAAATTATGTTATGAGTCTCGAAATCCTGCCACTTCAATTGGGATGCTGATTTCAACTCAATTTTCTTCTTAAACGAAAGTAATGTCGGAATAATTTCGGCCATACCCAGGTATGCGCTTTGTCGCAGGTAGGTAAAATTAAGTAATGAATATTTATTTAAATAATCAGGGTTATCTTTTATAAATCTTCTAAAATCGTTTTCTGAATTTATGGCGGGATCTCTAATGAATATCTCTCTGTTGGAATCGGACTCCTTTTCTGATAAGAAAACATAATCCCCAAAGACAAGCATTATTGGATGTTCGTTCCCGCGAAGAATATCTTCCCATATTGGATTTGGGATTTTGTATGTGCTGGGAACTGTTGCATTTTCTTTCGGCAGATAAATCCACTGAATAAAAATAATAACCAACATTATCAGAATTGCCGAAATAAATACAGATGCCGGTATTTTGAAGCGTTTCTTATCTTTAAAACCTACTTTTGTAAACTGTACGTGGTACTGACCCTTAGGAATTTCCAATTTATATAAATAAACATCCTGGGTTGTTAAGTAATAGTGCTCAAGCTTTCTTCTTAAAGCACTGATATATGCTCTTACAGATGTATCTTTTGTAGGGTCGAAACTGGAATCTTTTGCAAAAAATTCATGGGCTATTGTAGTTTCTTTTAGTGGTTCAGATTTAAATGATTCCTGAACAAGAAACTTTAAGAGGTCTCGGTGTCTTTTCGATTCGTGAAACTCGGGACTATTGAGTATCTGATTAAGAACAACTTCTTTTTCGGATTCATGGATCATAAGAGCGCACTTACATATTATTAAATTCGCCGGTAAAGTTAATATTTTTTTTAATAAATCATAGCTTTCAAAGTAGGGTAAAAAGTAGTTTTTTCGAATATTTTCTTAAGCAATTAGCATGTTCGTAGCTTGAATTAAGCCGTCATTATCTTGTTTGAATAGTATTCCTTATCTATATTGGTTTCAGTTCAGAGATAATTATGAAAAATTTTTTACCAGTAAAGATTTTTATAATTTTTCAAAAGACCACAAGGTATTATTACAGTATAAAAGATCAAAAAATGGTGGAGGATTAAATGGTAAAAAAAGGCATTATGCCTAAACTAATAACCTTCGCAGTATTCTTATTTCTTTTCTCAAACCTATTTGCCGGTGAAACTGGCAAGATTTCCGGTAGAATCACAGATGCGAAAACCGGTGAACCGCTTCCTTCAGCAAACATACTTATTACTGCTTCATGGGAAAATGGTGTCGAAATCCCTTTACAACAGACGATAGGTACTGCAAGTGACTTTGACGGATATTATTATATCCTAAATGTCCGGCCCGGTTCTTACAGTTTGACTGTAAGTTTTATTGGTTACGGCAAATCTATTAAAACTCAGGTGCTTGTATATGTTGATAAGACTACTGTTGTTGATTTTGCACTTGAACCGAAGGAATTCCAGAGTCAGGAAGTTGTAATTACCGCTTTCAGGGCTCCTAAAATTGAAGTAGATAGAACCTCTACTAAACAGGTCTTCAATATTAACGAAATTGAGAGCATCGCCGGTGTAAATAATGTGGAAGACATTATTGCGTTACAGGCCGATGTTGTTGACGATCATTTTCGAGGCGGCCGAGAAGGTGAATCTCTCTACCTGCTTGGAGGAGCCTCTATCAATAATCCTATTAGTGCCAGCAAGGCATTTTCACCAATCGTAACAGGTATTCAGCAGGTCGAAGTTTTTACCAGCGGATTTAGCGCAGAATACGGTAACGCTCAATCCGGTGTTGTTAATATGGTTCCTAAGGAAGGCGGTGATATCTGGCAGACGCGACTCGCTTATTCATTAGAGCTTCCTCACTACAAAACATGGGGCGGCAATCCATTTTCTACCGATTATATGCCTATGTGGGATAAACTCAGTAATGCATACGAATGGCTCAAAAACCAGGACCCACAGCTTTCAACAAGCGATGCCATGTTTAAAGATTTTTTCAACTTTTGGCCCGATGGATATATTGCAAGCCATGCCGATAGCCTTCGGCTTGCTACATTCGCAATGAAAGACTGGATTATGATGGCCAGGGATATTGGTCTTGAATATCTTATACCGATTACAAACAGAATAGATATTTCTACTGGCGGACCAGTCTCAGATAATATTAAGATATTTGTTGCTGCCAGACAGGAGGATGAAACTCCTATTGTTCCCACTCCTGTTCAGGACAGAACCCGTCAATGGCTAAGCAATTTGACGACAAATATCGATAAGAATAATAAAATTACATTATCTTTTTCTTTCAACGACAGATATAGAAATAATGTAGACGATGATCCTGACACCTGGTTTGACAGAATATTTGCAGTACCCAAAGAAACTCAAAATTCCAAATTATACGGAATCGATTATAATGGGGTTCTCAGCAATTCCAGCTTTTTCAATGTAAGTATTAAAGTACTTAGTACTTACGAAGATGAAAACCCAGAATATCTTGATCCCGATAAATATAGAAATGATGCTGCCAATGGAGAAAGAATCGGAGGCATGCAGACAAGTTATGTGGGTAGATTTAGAAATACTCCATTCGGAACTGCAAATAACATGGAGCTTAACCGGGGATACGAAAAAAGTACGACCTATAGTTTCATTGGCAGCTTTACCAGCCAGCTTGATAAGGGTAATATGATAAAAGCCGGTGTTCAGTTATCCAGCTATTATTTGAATGCATACAGAGAATCCAACCTTAAATCATTTACTGAAAAATCAGTTCTTAGTTTTACAGCTTACCCGTTTGAAGGAGGAATTTTCTTGCAGGATAAAATGGAATTTGAAGGAATGGTTGCCAATTTCGGTTTGCGGTACGACTTCTATAATTTCAATACTGACTACTTTGTTGATCAATTCAGACCAAGAATCGGAGGAGAAACAGAAAACACAAAACTCATTGGCCATCTTTCACCTCGTCTTGGTGTTTCCTTCCCGATTTCCGAGAATTCTGTCTTTCATCTAAACTACGGTGCTTTCGTTCAGCGCCCGAGTTTCAACAGGATTTATTATACAACGTGGATTTCTGAAACTGAATTCAACAGAATAGGTAATCCAACTTTGAAACCCGAAAGAACTAATGCATATGATGTTGGTATAGTTCAAGGATTGCCATTTGGAATTACTCTCGATGTAAGTGCTTATTACAAGGATGTTAAAGATCTAGTGCATGAAGCTGCGTTCTTTAGCAACACCGGAGATTTCTATGTGGGATATGGTAATCTCGACTATGCAAATATCAGAGGTTTTCACGTCAATCTTGAAAAAATGGACAGTAAATTCAAAACTTACCTTAATTATAATTATCAGATTTCCACAGGCAAAGCATCAGATCCAGGTGACCAAAATATAGTTGAAGTTTACGAAGATGCTAAAAGACAGACGGAGAGAAGTCCAAAAGATATTTTAATGGATTACGACAGAACTCACAGATTTGTTGCCAATATTAGCTACAGTACAGATAAAGATGAAGGTCCCGAAATATTCGGCACTCATTTGTTCGGGCATATGAATTTTTCTGCAACCCTCAGATTCCAGTCCGGTCAGCCTTATACCGATGACGATCATTTTCTCGGACTTATTTACAACAAGAGAATGCCGGATGAATTTGATCTTAGAATCAGAGTTCAGAAGGCTTTCAAAATTGCAGACGTAACATATATGATCTATCTTGAAGGATTTAACATTCTGAATCAGAAAGTTTTCAATTCAGCTGTATTCGACGACAATAGTGAACTGAATCTGCTTAAGAGATATAAAAACGGCGAAAGGGAAAGTCTGGTCTGGTACGATTGGAAAGAAAGCGGCGGAAGAGAAGACTATTATGCTAACAGATACAAAGTGAGTATGGAACAAACAATTTATAGAAATATGCCGCGTTATTTCAGAATTGGTCTTGAGATGAGACTGTAATGGCACCTTCTTTCTATAAAAATGAAATGAAAATTAATGAGGGACAAATGAATATAATTAAACCTAAGAATTTAATTTTGCTGCTAGTATTTTTGTTTGGGTTTTTTTCCTCAGGCAGTTTTGGTCAATCTGGCAACTACGACCAGCAAGCGTATGAAATTATGAACAGGGGAATGCTCTGGCAAACTATATTCAATTCGGGAATGCTTAGCCAGGCATGGAACCTTGACATAAGAAAAACAGACTTACCGTTCATGCAGTGGCCTCCCCGTTCTGCCTTTACCTACAATTCGATTGAATATTCAGGAATGCAAAACAGTTTTGGAGGCGCGATTTATCTTTCTGCAAATGTTCCCGGGCAGTGGGGCCTTGGTCCAAACAGTAACCGACTTGCTTCATTTGCCGGAGGCGTTGGTAAGGGTTCAAATGTTGAAGCTCCCTGGGGAAGATGGACCTATCCTTTGAGTGGGCAGTCCATTGAGAGAATTGAGAATTTCCCAGTTCGTGAAGATGGCTCCCTTAATCCAAGTTATGATCCCAACGAAGCTGAACTGAAGGTTATTACAAAATGGGCCATGAGCGACCAGGATAAGTCGAGAGGGTTAGGCGTTACAGTTACTAGAGTTTCACGCCAGTGGTCATTCCCTGATTACGATGATATGATAATCCATGAATATACTTTTGAAAATACAGGCGATCTGGATGGCGACGGTGTTTCTGATGTTCAGAGAACTCTGGTTGATGTACTCGTTCAATTTGTTTATGGAATGTCTCCTAATATGTACGGCTCACAACGCTATTACAATTATGAATGGGTAATAAGGGAAGATCAGACCGCATTTTGGGATCCGTCCTACTGGATGCAGTATAATCAGGTGCTTGCTGTTAAAGGTGACACACTTTTAGCAGGAAGACCCGAACCGGATCCGGCAAACTTTCAATTGTACGCTACAACCGGACTATATGGAGGCGGTTTGATGTCCCCGGCTGCTGCAGGGTTTGCGATGCTTTATTATGATACCAATAAACTCGAAATTATTGATTACAATAATCCCGATAGAAATGAATCTATTCAGGTTGTCCAGAATAAACTTATAGAAAATGTTGATTCGACAGGTAATTCAGTTAATCTTAATCCGGATGGACGACCTAAACAACCGTGGGGATGCTATCAGGGTAAAGATCCGGCTTTCCTTGATAAAATATGGGAGAAGATTCATCGTCTCGATGATCGCTGGGGCACTATGTATCCGACCCCCGATAAAAATACTAAAAATATATGGGTTCCAGATCTTATATGGATCGGAAGGATGCAGCCGATTATTGAAGGCGGGGGAGATAAAGATAACGACCATCCATACCGCTCTCTGCAGTTTGGTCCTTATAAACTTGAACACGGTCAGAAAATTAAATTTGCGGTTGCCGAAGTTGTCGGTTACGGTGCAAGACGTAGTCATAATGTTGTTGGCGGTAGAATTCCGGGACCCCAGCTTCAACCAGTTAAAGGAACAGACTGGCACAAGCGTATCAAAGTTACGAGAGGTGGAATTACAGCCGAAACAATGGATTATCTTAATGATTACGGCTATCCAGATTACGTAAATTCAAATGTAAGAACAGTTCAGGATGTTGCTCATAAAGCATTCGAAGCCTATTCCGGAAAGCAGATTCCACTGCCGGAGACATGGGCTTCAGGTAATCCCCAGTGCTGGCCAGAAAATAATCCCGATGCCGGTGTGTATAATATCCCGATACCTATTCCAGCCCCTAAACTTGATATTGTTAGTACTTCAACAGGAACGGTTAGAGTTAACTGGGGTAAACAGGTTGAAGAGTTTGAAAATCTTTATGCCAATAGAGTCTCTGGTAAATTGTCCGGCTTTAAAATTTACAGATCCGATTATGAAATGGGACCCTGGAAATTGCTGGGTACAGTTAATCGCAACTCATTGAATGAGGATGATCTTTACGAATTCGAAGATGTAGACAGAACTTTTAAAATTGAGGAATCCAAATTTTACTCAGTTACTTCTCTTGATGAGCATGGGAACGAGAGCGGTAAGACTAATATTACGAAAATTAAAAAGACTATTGGAGCGGTAGATAAACTCGGACAGGTTTATGTCGTTCCTAATCCTTTTGTCCTTAATTCAGGATTTACCGGTAACAATGCCGAAAGGATGCTCGGATTCTACGGTCTGCCTGAAAAATGCACCATATATATTTTCTCTACTGCTGGTCAGAGAGTTATGACTATTGAACATGATGAACCAGTATATTCAAATAATTGGGGACAGGTTACGATCAATCATCAGGACCTTGCATCGGGTCTCTATTATTTTGTCGTAACAACGCCGGAAGGGGATAAATCAACCGGAAAATTTATTGTAATAAAATAACCAGTAACTGGTATTTTATTCAAAAATTATAAGGGTACTTCTTATGAATGGAAAAATAAAAATTTTATCGATTACAACCGTTTTACTAATCTTCTTTGCGGTTATTGTAAATGCCCAGAATAAGGTAGGTACAACTTCATTTCAGTTCCTGAAAGTTATGCCGGGTACAAGAACCACAGCACTGGGTCAATCAGTTGTTTCGTTTGTCAACGGAGCTGAGTCGATGTTCTCCAATCCGGCAGGGATTGCTGAAATAAACAATTATGAAATCCAACTATCTCATCTGGACTGGTTTATTGACACAAAAATTTACTCGGCTGCAGTTGCATTTAATCTGGGATACTTCACAATTGGTGTATTCGGATCTTACTGGGATTACGGACAGATTGCTGTAACTGATGTCGCCCACCTAAAATTCAGCGACGATTATACTTATTTCAATCCGGGACTTACCGGGCAGATAATAAATCCTTCAGCTCAGTATATAGGTGTTTCATTAGCGCGAAAACTTACTGATAAATTCAACTTTGGTCTTTCGCTGAAGTATGTACGCGAAGATTTGATTGCTGCAAAGTCATCGGTCTTTGCTTTTGACGGAGGTCTTACTTACGAAACCGGATATAAATCAATCAAGCTCGGCGGCTCAATAAACAACTTTGGTCTTAGCGAAGTAAAATTCCTAGATAAGAAAGACGTTATCCAGGTAAATCAGAATTATAAACCTGGAGTAGATTCACCTAATGACTCGCTTATCACTAAAACAATTAACGGAGAATCTTTCCCGATACCGCAGACATTTGCTTTTGGCGTATCGGCCTATCTAATCGCTCCGGGCGAATCGCTTTTCCTTCAAGATGATAGTATGAAACTGCTCGTTGCTTATCAGATTCAGCATCCAAGGGATTATGATATGCAGCATAATATCGGACTGGAATTTACATTTATGGATATTATATCATTGAGAGGCGGTTACAAATTCAATTATGATGAAGAAAGTTATACCTTCGGAGTCGGTCTCCGGTACAGTGGTTTTGATATTGGTTACGCTTATGATCCATTCGGTGAAATTCTGGAATCTGTACACCGTTTTTCGATTTCATTCAGGGCCGATTAAAAAAGAGCCAAGTTAAAAAGTTTAAGGAGAATCATAAATATGGCAGCCTATTCAAATTTTAGAAACATCCGCAAGAATATGATAGTTACTTTTATCTCTCTGTTCTTCTTATCTGTAAACCTCCTTGCACAAAGAAACGGGGATGTGCTATCATTTCAGGGATTGGACGAACCAAATGATATTAGTCCAAAAGCACTGGCGTTGGGGGGCGCTTTCACAGCGGCTTCGGGTGAACTGGGAAATATTTTCTACAATCCTGCTGGGCTTGCAAAGATAAGTAGACTTCAGATATCTGTTTCGGCAGCTTATAGCAGCCGTTTATGGCGCGACAATCAAATCTGGTTATCAGGCGGCAGTTATAAAATGCTTCCACAATATATGGAGAACCTTTACACTCCTCCCGTAGAGTTCAATGGGATCTGGAGCGATTCACTCGGCAATCCGTTCGGATTAACATGGGATCCATCGCAGGTGCAAAATCCGGTTATAGGCGTTGATCCTTACAGTAAAGAAGCTGCCGATGCCGAGAATTCAATTAATAAATTCGCTTTCAGCCAGATTGCTGTCGCTTTTCCTTTTCAGATTTCGGAATTGAAATTTACTGCTGCGGCTGCTCTAAATCTAAATTATAATCCAGTTGATTACGATTGGAATGGGGACCATCTTGATCCGCACTGGGGTACATCTTTCGATTTCTCTCAGCTGGCTCCGGCTGACAGTATTGTAAGAGCAAACTGGGATATCTATACAAGAGAAAGATCTAACGGAATTAAGAATCTTAAAGGTGCTCTGGCTTTTGAGCTTAATAAAAATATTCAGATTGGTGTGGGATTTACTTCGATGTTTGGAAGTACGGATGATAATATCACGCTGAACAGAATTGGTTACTTTCAATTTATTCAGACCGGAGACGTTTGGTCTTTCTCATATGAAAACAGGAAAGCAGTAAGATCCGGAACTTCAACTTTTTCTTCTTTAATGTTTAATGTCGGCGGACTGATAGCTTTCAGAAATCTGGATATTGGATTCAATTTGGATATGCCCTATACAGTAACAAGAGATTGGGATTATACAGATGTTGTTGCAAACAATGCCGGAACTTTATCAACAAATGCAAGCGGAACAGATAAGATGAAAGTTCCTCTCTGTTTTAATATTGGTCTTAAATTCATGCCTCTGAAAAATTTCTCAATATATGCCGACCTTGCTTCAAAACCCTTCAGCAAGAATGAATTTGAAAGCACCTCTGCTATTGATTCAACAAATACCCCGGTATGGACTAACCAGTACACTTTTGCAGGGGGATTCGAATACAGATTTAACGAAGAACTTACACTTATGGCAGGTTACCGCAACAGAACATCAACATTCGTTGGCTATGGAAATGCAGTAAGAAATCAGGGCGCCCCTGTTGACAGTTACACGTTCGGAGCCTCTTATGTTCTACCTGTTGGACAGGTAACCATCGCATATGAATACAGAAAACTGAAATATTACGATGTTTATTTCACTAGCAGGAATTACACTCTTGTTTCAACCGACAATATAATATTGGGATATACTTTTTCGTTCTAAGTAACTAATTAAAATTCAACAGGAGGTTTTATATGAAAAAAACATTACTAGCTGTAGCAGCGCTGCTTTTCATCACAGGATTGACACATGGTCAGACTAACGTAGCCCCGGGTGATGGAACCCTAAGCGCAGCAATAAGAGCAGCGTCAAGCGGAGCTGTTCTTGTACTCCAAAGCGGAGGAGTTTATACAGAATCAGTTGATACTTTTTTTGTCCTTGGCGGTAAGGAAATTAAAATCAAAGCCGCTGACGGTTTTACGGTAAGACCGGTTATTAAAAACCTGACTGTTAAAACAGGAACACTCGGAAGGTCTAACGGATTTTTATTAGGTGCTGACGACGGCCTTGAATTAGAAGGAATTGAAATTGACGGGCTTGAACCTGATACAACCACGTACCGTTCCATGGGCAATGCGATCACTTTTATTGCCGGAACAAATTACACTGTTAAGTATGTGAAGTTAAAAAATTGTTTGTTTAAGAACTTTGAGTCGAGGGCTATTGACGGAGCAGGTGATGAGTATACAAACAAAAACGTGAAGCTGGAAAGCCTGTTGATGGAAAACTGTTTGTTCACAAATGCTGATAACGTATTTAACTTTAAAGATTTTCTGCTTGGAAATGTTGAAGCAAAAAATTGTACTTTCTGGAATGTTAGAAGCGGAAGGGTATTTAGAATAATGATGCCAGTAAATCCGACTGTTTTAATTGATCATTGTACATTTGATGATGTCGGAGTGGCAGACAGATGCATTGACACTAAAGACAACACCGCTGCCTGGACAATTAAGAATAGCAGTTTCTCAAATTCCAAAGGTACTCCCTCAGGTGAAATAGTAAGAATTTACGGATCGAACACTGTTATTAAAAATTGTAATTTCTTTAATACCGGTACTACAAATATCAAATTAAATTCCGGGGCAACTTCAGCTTCGATAACAACCGACGATCCGAAGTATACGAATGCAGCAAACGGCGATTTCACTCTAGCAACAGATTCTCCGCTTCTTGGTAAAGGCGACGACGGCAAGGCAATCGGTGATCTGAGATGGGATCCTACTGCTACTTCAATTAGTCCTGAATCAAATCAGATCCCAACTGGCTTCACTCTCTATCAGAATTATCCGAATCCGTTTAACCCGGCAACCAGAATCAGATTTGATCTTCCTGAATCAGGATTCGCATCCCTGAAAGTATTCAATCTTCTCGGACAGGAAGTTGCTGAATTAGTTAGCGAAGAACTGGTAGCGGGAAGCTATAATGTCGATTTCGACGCATCGAATCTTACTTCCGGAATTTATCTCTATCAACTGAAATCGAATGGATTTACAAAAACATATAAAATGATGTTGATGAAATAATTATCCAGTTGCCCCCGCGGAGCTATTCCTGCGGGGGCACATTTATTATTAGATATGATTATTCAAACAATATCCAGAATTAGAAGACAAAAAAATGAGCGATTCTCAAATCGACAGAAGATCTTTCGTTAAAAATCTTGGGCTACTTGCTACAGCTATGCTGATATCACCCAAAAGCGGTAAATCCTTTGTGAATAAAAATTCTAGCCCTAACATTATTTTTATTTTGGCAGACGATCTTGGTTACGGCGACCTCGGATCTTATGGTCAAACAAAAATTAAAACTCCTAACCTCGATAAAATGGCACAGGAAGGTTTACGGTTTACATCAGCCTACTCGGGCAGTCCTGTATGCGCACCTTCCCGTAATTGTTTGATGACAGGTCAGCATACCGGTCATACTACGGTTCGACAAAATAAAAGTGATCTAACAGATGATCGGGTTCCGTTACTCCCGGAGGATACTACTGTCGCAGAAATCCTAAAAAAGGCCGGATATGTCACCGGAATGATCGGCAAGTGGGGTCTTGGTGAACCGGGAACCTCGGGTGAACCGAATAAAAAAGGATTCGACTATTTTTTCGGTTATCTGAATCAGAACCACGCTCACTATTATTATCCGGAATTTCTTTACAGAAATACTGAAAAGGTTTTTTATGATGATAACAAAAATGGTAAAAGAGGTACCTACTCATATGATCTTTTTGAAAAAGAGGCTCTCGATTTTATCGACATGAATAAGACCAAACCGTTTTTCCTTTATCTTCCGTTTACAACTCCTCACGCAGAATTGCTTGTTCCCGAAGATTCCTTAAATGAATACAAAGGAAAATTTATTGAGGATAAACCGTTCAAAAATAATGAGAAAAGCGGCTATGCTACTCAGATGACCCCGCATGCTGCTTACGCTGCTATGATAACAAGGATGGATAGAGGTATCGGACAGATTTTTGAAAAATTAAAAACTCTGGGTCTGGATGAGAATACTATCGTATTTTTTTCCAGTGATAATGGTCCTAGCGATGCAGGTGGAATTGACGCAGAATTTTTCAATAGTGCCGGTCCGCTTAGGGGAGCTAAACATGATCTCTATGAAGGCGGCATAAGAGTTCCTTCAATTGTTAGATGGCCGGGAGTTGTTGAACCAGGTACAACAAGCGAACTGCCCTGGGCTTTCTGCGACTTTCTTCCGACAGTAGCAGACCTCGTAAAAATTAATTCTCCGGAGGAAATTGATGGAATTTCAATTCTCCCGGAAATTCTAAGCAAAAATAAGGTTAAGAGGGAATATCTTTATTGGGAAATCAAAGTTGGAAATAAAAATTTTTTGCAGGCGGTTAGAATCGGTAACTGGAAGGCAATTCGTTCTAATCCCGAATCACCGGTTGAACTCTACAACCTTTCGATCGATCTCGCTGAAAAAAATAATGTAGCGGATAAGCACCCCGATATCATTGATAAGGCAATAAAGCTTTTTGAAGAATCACATTTTGAATCTAAACATTGGCCTATGCCTCGTGTTAAAAACCGGCCATCATCAAAATAATATCGCATCATAATATGTTTAATAAATGCTTTGTCGAATATTAAAGATTTGGAGAAACAATGGATAAAATTACTCGAAGAGATTTTAATAAGAAATTAATGATGGGGATCGCAGGATTTTCTGCCGTAAGCTCAAATATAATTTTCTCAGCTCAGTCCGGTTTTTTTGCTCCTTCAAAAGATAAAAGACCAAATTTTGTTTTTATATCATCAGATCAGCATAATGCAAAGTATCTCGGTTTTATGGGGCATCCTTTTGTTAAAACGCCTAACCTTGATAAAATCGCCGAACGTGGAATTGTGTTCAGCAATACATATTGCGGTAATCCGGTTTGTGCACCTGCACGAAGCAGTATGATGACCGGCATGTATGCTTCCGACGTCAATTCTTTTTGTAACTCAACCGTATATGATGGTTCCTATCCCACCTGGGCAAAACGGCTAAAAGATAGCGGATATTATTGCTGGGCAACGGGTAAGCAGGATTTAAATCCCGAAGTTGATATGGGATTTGTTGAAGTGGATGTTGACCACGGACACTCCAAAAAACCCGATATTACTTCATTGCTCAGACGCCCGTGCATTTACAGGGTTGGTGAAAGAGAAACTGTTGATGGTAAATCGCGGACTTCTCCGAGCAACGATAAAGTCGACGCAGATCTTGCTCTTAATTTCTTAAAGAATGAGTCGGGAAAACTAAACAAACCATGGGTTTGTTATGTCGGATTTCATATGCCCCATCCAAAGTTTGTCGGATGGAAAAAATATTATGATTATTATCTGGATAAAGTTGAGGTTCCCGAAGTCTCTATAGAAGAACTTGAAAATCTGCCGCTTCCTTATCAGGAGCTTAGAAATTTCAAAAGAATATCCACTCCAATTCCAACAGACAGAATTAAAAGAGCAATTGCATCCTACTTTGCTATGATCACGGAATTGGATGACTATATAGGACAAATTTATAATGCACTTGAAGAAACCGGTCAGCTTGATAATACTTATTTTATTTACACTTCTGATCACGGAGAAGCTCTTGGCGAACACGGCCTCTGGCTTAAGGATAATTTGTATGATGTCGCCGCAAGAGTCCCCCTTGTAATTTCAGGACCCGGTTTAAAGAATTCAAAGAGAATTCAGAATCCTGTTGGACATATTGATCTCGCAGCTACTATACTTGAACTTTCCGGGATTAAAAAGATTAACGAGCTGAGAGGGACTTCTCTATTACCCTTAGTTAATGGTGAAGAATCAAAAGGACCCGAATTCGCATATTCAGAATCCCATCCCGGAGGAAATCCTACCGGTTCTTGTATGATACGCAAAGGTGATTGGAAGCTGATCCACTTTTCTTATTATGAAGATATGTTGTTCGATATGAAGAACGACCCCGATGAAAAGAATAACTTGATTAATGATCCGAAGTTCAAAGAGAAAGCTGTTGAAATGAGAAATCTTCTTTACAGCAAGGTGAATCCCGAGGAGATTACTGACCGTGCTTTTAAACGTCAGGATAATATGCTGAATGAATTTACTGAAAAGATGAACGAGGAGGAGCTAACAGAATTGTTTAAAAGCAGATTGGGTGAAGGTCAGGCCCGGGTTATTGCCCGTAAACTTAAAAAAGAATATTTAGTTAAAAACTAGAAAAAATTAATCGAACGATTTTTTTTCGGAAAAGATTTATTGTGAATGTGTGCCAGAATTAACGCTAGTATTTGAAAAGGATTTGAATCGGAACAGTTGGTTTTCCAGATCTCTAATTATGCAGGAGAAAATATGGCTGGATCAAAAAACTTTAGACCGAATTTTGTCTTCATTACTTCAGATCAGCACGGCTCAAAATATCTTGGTCTTATGGGGCATCCGATTGTTAAAACTCCAAATCTCGATAAAATTGCTGATGGCGGAGTTGTATTCCTAAATTCTTATTGCGGGAATCCTGTCTGTGTACCCTCAAGAAGCAGTATGATGACCGGAATGTACGCTTCTGACGTCAATTCATTTTGTAACTCAACCGTATATGATGGTTCATATCCCACATGGGCTAAACAACTAAGAGATGAAGGTTATTATTGCTGGGCTACCGGTAAACAGGATTTAAATCCCGAAATTGATATGGGCTTTGTTGAAGAGGATGTTGACCACGAACACTTTACTAAGCCGGACATAACTTCTCTTTTCAGACGGCCCTGTACTTATCGGGTCGATGAAAGAGGAATAGTAAATGGCAAATCAATAAAAACCAGAAATCCGGATAAGTCTAACGCAGAACTCGCAATTGATTTCATTAAGAATAAAACCAAAACTCTTAATCAGCCGTGGATTTGTTATGTAGGGTTTCATATGCCTCATCCAAGGTTTGTTGGATTGGAAAGCTATTATGACTATTACCTGCCGAAGGTTGAAGTAGCAGAAACAGAAATTGATGAACTTGAAAATCTTCCGCTTCCTTATCAGAAACTAAGGGACTTCAAAAGGATTTCCACACCAATACCGGAAGATAGAATTCGTAGGGCAAAAGCTGCTTACTTTGCAATGATTTCGGAAATGGATGAATATATTGGCGAAATCTATCAGGCTCTTCAGGATTCCGGTCAAATTGAGAACACATATTTTATTTATACGTCCGATCACGGCGAGTCATTGGGAGAGCATGGTTTGTGGTTTAAAAACAATCTCTACGATGTGGCGGCAAAAATACCTCTTATTATTTCAGGACCTAATCTGGTGTCATCAAGAAAAATTAATCATCCGGTCGGTCATATTGATCTTGCTGCCACAATCCTTGAAATCGGTGGAATTAACAATGACTCACGGCTTAGAGGAAAATCTCTCCTTCCTTTAATTAAAGGTGAAACGGAGAAGGAGCCTGAGTTTGTTTATTCAGAATCTTTTTCTGAAGGAAATATTACTGGATCCTGTATGATAAGGAAAGGAAACTGGAAACTGATCTACTTCTCATATTACGATTCTCTGCTTTTTAATTTGGAGAATGATCCTGATGAAAAAAATAACTTAATCAACGACCCGCAATATAAAGTGAAGGCTGATGAATTGAAGAAATTGCTTCTCAGTATTGCAAATCCGGATTCAATCACTGACCGCGCTTTCGATCTTCAGGATAAAATGCTGGCACAGTTTGTTGGAAAAAATAACCAGCATGAATTGATGCAGATATTAAAAGGACGCTTGGGAGACGGACAGGCAATAATATTATCAAAGCAGCTTAAAAACGAATCTTACTCTTAATCTTGAAGGATTAGAATGAAATTTAAAAACAGGCTTGTTAATTCTTGTAACAATATTACACGAAAGGATTTTATTAAAAGCTCAACTCTTGGTATGGGCGCCCTTCTGGCTGGCTCATTTGGAATTCCAGTAACTTCATTTTCAAATACGGAAAAATCAACTCTATTAAAGAACAAACCAAATGTTTTAATAATTGTAGCCGATGATGCCGGTTGGCGGGATGTCGGTTACCATGGTTCGGAAATCAAAACTCCTACTCTGGATAAACTCGCTGATGAAAATGTACAGCTGAATGAATTTTATGTATGTCCAACTTGTTCGCCAACACGGGCATCGCTTCTTACTGGTAAGTATCCAAGCCGGTACGGTATTCTCGGTCCGATCGGAGGCAAAAGCACTCAGGCGCTGCCGATGGATTCGATGAATCTTCCCAAAGCGCTTAAACAGGCGGGTTATACAACTGCCCTCACCGGGAAATGGCACCTCGGGCTTTCTCTTGAAACAGGACCGAATCATTACGGATTTGATTACACCTACGGTTATCTGCACGGACAGATTGATCAGTATACTCATGTTTATAAAAACGGCGACAGATCATGGCATCGTAATGGAAAATTTATCGATGAAAAAGGTCATGCAACAGATTTGATAACAAATGAAGCAATAAAATATATTTCTGAAATCCGGGATAAGAGCAAACCATTTTTCCTTGAAGTAACATTCAGCGTTCCCCATTATCCCCTTCAGGAAGAGGATAGATGGATTGAACCTTATAAAGAAACTATTAAAAATGAGTCGCGCCGGATCTTCGCTGCATCCGTTTCACATCTAGATTCTTCGATAAACAGAATTCTGGAAACATTGCAGAAAGAAAATCTTGATAAGGATACTATTGTGATTTTCCTTAGCGACAACGGCGGACAGGAAAACTGGCTGAATACGGGTAAGGATTATAACGGCAAACATGGTCCTCACGATGTCCTAGGTGATAACAGACCTCTACGCGATTACAAAACATCCCTTTATGAAGGCGGAATAAGAGTACCTTCAATTGTAAGTTGGCCAGGTAAACTTAAACACCACGTTGTAGACGAAGCAATCAGCGTTGCAGATATTCTTCCAACTGTCGCATATCTGGCCGGGGTAAAACTAGATCAGAATTTAAATCTCGATGGAAAGAATGTCTGGTCGGCAATTGCTGAAGGAGGAAGTACAGGGAAAAGGGAAATTTACGGTCGCACTAAAAATCAGATTGCTCTTCGTTATGGCGAGTGGAAACTTGTGCATAACGGAAGTACTCCTGAAAAAGGGAAGGACGAACTCTATAATCTGAAATTTGATCCGAACGAAAAGAATGATGTTGCCAGGGTTTATCCGGATATTGTAAAATCGCTTCTGGAAAGAATGCGTAAAATCTCGGAGTCCGATGTAATTGTGGATTTCCCGGATGCCGGTTAACTGTGATTAATAGGGAAAAGAGAATTCAGACATCAGTTACATATTTATAGAATTCGGCTCCGGAATAAAAAATCAACTTTAAAACCGTTCTTTATACATTTTCAATGAAGTATAAATTAAAAAACATTTTTTAATCTAGAATATTAGACGATTTAAGATAGGACTATTATGAAAGGTGATTTATTCACTAATGCGAAGATAATTTTTTTTGCCTCTGCTTTTATCTTTTTCTCCTCATCAGTAATGTTTTCTCAGAATTCGAGACTTCCGGCATTTCCCGGTGCTGAAGGTGCCGGGGCATTTGCTATCGGCGGACGGGGTGGCGAAGTTTATATTGTAACTAATCTCAATGCGAAAGGGCCAGGCAGCCTTCAGGATGCAGTAAGCGCTCCGAACAGATTTGTTGTTTTTGCGGTTTCAGGAGTAATCGATCTTCTGCAAAAAAACAATTTCTCAAAAAAATCAGGAAGAGAAGTTCAAGTTTCCGTAGAGGACAGAATAAAACAGATTTACAACGATGCTAAGAAAAATGACCGCGATGAAAAATGGATTGAAAAAAAAATTGAAAGAGCAAAGGATAGAAACACCCTCGACGAAGAGAAAAAAGAAAAATCAGAATATTCGGGCGGACAGATACTTGTCAAATATCCGAACATAACAATTGCCGGACAGACCGCACCGGGTGAGGGAATAACATTAATCCACGGAAGCCTTTCCATTCAAGCCAGTAATGTTATAGTTAGATATATCAGAGTAAGAAGAGGCTTCATCGGCGAAGGTCAAAGCGGTGACGGGATAACGGTTAAAGGAGATAAGGAAAAACTTCATGATATAATAATTGATCATTGTTCCTCGGCTTGGTCAACGGATGAAAATATTACTATGACGGGAAATGTTACAAACGGTACAGTACAGTATTCCATTGCTGCTGAAGGATGCGATTATTATAATTTCGGTCAAACACCTCCAAGGCATTCAGAAGGTTCTCTCTTCGGAAGTACTGTTCCGGGAGGAGCTGTTTCTTTCCACCATCTGATTTATGCGAATAACCGACTTCGCAATCCAAGAGTCACAGGCGGCAATGTTGAACCGACATCAACTCATGATCTTAGAAACTGTGTAATATCAAACTGGGTTGAAAATTCAAGTCACACCGGCAGCGGCGGAGCCGCTCTTAATCTTATCAATAATTATTATAAGCCCGGTGTTAATACATGGGAAAGAAAAAGAAACGAAATATTTGAATTCAAAAATGTGCGCGGTCCGATGCACACTTATATCTCCGGTAATATTCTATTCTGTAACGATTCTGTTACTGCTGATAACTGGAAAGGAACTCATGACAGTAACGGCGATCCGATTGTTTTCGGTAAGGATAATAAGTACGATAACGGAAAGAATGTAGTTATTAAAATGGATAAGCCTTTCGACACTCCCTTTGTTACAACTCAGTCTGCAAAGGATGCGTATGAAACCTGTCTTGATGACGCCGGCGCCACAGTGCCGAGCAGAGATTTTGTTGATTACAGAATAATTAGGGATGTTCGCTACGGTGCCGGAAGAGTTATCAATACTGAAAACGATCTGCCGGAAGATCAAAGATGGCCAACGGTCTGGGCGCTTCCTTCACCCGAAGATTCAGATAAAGACGGAATGCCGGATTACTGGGAGAAACAGTTCGGAATTAACTCTGAGAAAAATGATGCAATGGATGATTCTGACGGCGACGGATACTCAAACATCGAAGAGTACATAAACAATACTGACCCCATAGGAGGTAACTCGAGTATAGTTTTTGTTTCTGCTCCGGTCTCGCGCTCAATTAAGTATGAAGAATTTCCCGGAGAAATAAAAGTAACCAGAACAACTGATTTCGGAGGAGAATTAAAAGTAAAATACACAGTCTCCGGTACTGCCGAAGCAGGCAAAAATTTCAAAAAACTTTCAGGCACAATTACAATTCCTGCTGATAAGAAAAGTGCGGTTATAAAAATTCTGCCTCTCCTGGAAGGCAAAGTTAATATGGGAACAAAACCATCAACCGACGACTGTTCGGTAGTAGTTACCCTTTTGGAAAGTAAAGACTATTCAATAGGATGTCCCCAGAATGCTATGGTTGTTATAAAAGAGCACTAAAAATTGAGAGTGAATTGAAGAAATTATTCAGTCATTATTTTACAAGAACAATTCTATTAACTTTCTGCGCATGCAGTTTGAGAGCACAGACAATCCCGGCTTTCCCCGGAGCAGAAGGTTCAGCTGCTGCAGCCATCGGAGGCAGATACGGCTCAGTTTATAAAGTAACTAATCTGAATACTGATGGTCCGGGAAGTTTCCTGGATGCAGTAAGTCAACCAAACAGGATAATTGTTTTTACTGTTTCCGGTATAATCGATTATCAAGGGCAGACTTTAATGATAGACAAAGATAACCTGACAATTGCTGGTCAAACTGCACCGGGTGACGGAATCTGTTTTAAAGGAACAACTGTGCGGCTCGGCGGAAAAGATGTGATAGCAAGATTTTTAAGAAGCAGAGTCGGGTACCTTGAAAGAAACGGCATCCCGGACCATAGGGATGGATTCAGTCTTGATCTGGATGGTGCTGATAAAGTAATCGCTGATCATATCTCGGTCTCCTGGGCCTCAGATGAGAACCTGACGAATGCCAATGATACAAAAAATATAACTGTTCAGAATTGTTTTATTGCCGAAGGGCTCAATTATTTTGATCCTAATAATAGTCCCAACCGGCATGGCTTCGGCTCAATAATCGGAAGTGATATTCAGGGGGCTGAGGTAAACTTCCATCATAATTTATATGCTCATCACGAAAAAAGAGCCCCACGCTTTGCTAGCCGGGATGGGAAGAGAAATTTTATTGATTTCAGAAATAACGTGATTTATAACTGTTATGACGAAACGGGGCTGAATAATCCGAACGATTCGATCAATGCCAATTATATCGGTAATTATCTTAAATATGGACCTAATACACCTGATAAAATTAAATACCAGCTTTTCGCTATTGGCGGAAAATTTATAAAGTTATACGCTGACGCTAATTATGTTTATGAGCATCCGGAGAGGACTGCGGATAACTGGAAGGCTATGATTTTTGAAAAAGGAGCATCGCTTGCAATTTCAAAAGCTGACTCGGCTTTCCCTAGTTCTTTTATTACCACACAGACTGCTGAAGCTGCATATGAATATGTATTAGATAGCGGCGGTGCACTTCTGCCTTCAAGAGATTTTAATGATTCAAGAATTGCTGACAATGTGAGAAACGGCACCGGACTTAAAATTGAATACGAAACTGATCTTGGTGAAAATCCCTGGGGAGAATATTATTCACTACCGTATCCTGAAGATACAGACGACGACGGAATGCCGGATTACTGGGAGGACCAATTCGGACTGAATAAAAACGTTGGTTCAGATAACATGACAATAAGCAGCGGCGGCTATGCTAACATAGAACATTACATTAATAACACAGATCCTACTGGACAATTTTCAGAAATAATATTTGTAGGCGGCTATAATACAAGAACTTTTGAAAACGGAAATAAGGATGGCTCATTCAGAATTTACCGAAATACAGCTAGGGATATAGCAACAACAGTGAAATACAGCGTATCCGGCGATGCTGCTTCAGGCGTAGATTTTCAGACTTTATCAGGTGAGGCAGTAATACCAGCAGGAGCGGATTTCGTGGAAGTTCCTGTAAAATCAATTTCAGATTCTATTAAAGAGAATGACGAGAAGGTAATCATCACTTTGACTTCCATGCAGAATGGATACAAAATCGGCTGTCCTTCTCAAACACTAATCGTGATAAAAGATTCGGATCAGTCAACAGATGTAAATGAAGACGAAAATCAAATCCCTTCGAAATTCAACCTTGAGCAGAATTATCCTAATCCGTTTAACTCCGAAACCAGAATAAATTATTTTATTCCATCCGAACAGAACGTTAGACTGGAAGTATTCGATATGCTTGGACGCTCTGTTAAAAAAATTATCGATGGCCGTTTTCAGCCCAGTAAATACACTGCTGTATGGAATGGAACTGACAACAGCGGAAAAATAGTTTCGAGCGGGATTTATTTCTACAGAATGATTACGGATACAGAAATCCTTTCTCGAAAAATGATTTTGCTTGAATAATATAAATAAGGGATTCAGTATGAAGAACAAAATGGTAATTATTCTTTTATTAATAACTGCATTAATTCCATTATCTGCGCAGGAGAATTCTGGAAATAAGACTCTGTTCTTCGACGATTTCAGCAATCTAAAACCGCAGATGATTTCAGGTGATGTTGTAGGTGCTTTGTCTGAATACCATAACATTTCAGCCACTCAGCCGAAGGGCAATTGGATTGTCTCCTGTTTCAGAAGTGATCCTTCTCAGCGTGCATGGAGATTAATTGTTGAAGAAGGCAAGCACATTATGCACCAGACGTATACTTCAGATAAAAAAGAAGTCGATTATACTCACCCCATCCTTGTTGCCGGAGACTCATTCTGGAAAAACTACACTATAGAAGTTGAATTCAAACCTGAATCCAAGAAAGAGCAGAGCGGAGTGATCTTCAGATATAAAAATGATAGATGCTACTATTTTTTTGGTGTAATAAAGGACAGAGCGATTCTAAAAAAAGTAAATCATGCCGATTCATACCGTTCATCTACGCAGACAATTCTTGCTGAAGCCAAATTTAATTATGATGAGGGCCAAATCCTCAGAGCTAAAGTTGAAGTTTACGGAACCCACATAAAAGCTTGTTTTGTTAACGGTACTTTACTTGAAGCAGATGATAACACTTTCAGTGAAGGCAAAATTGCGCTGATGTCGGACGTCCCGACAAAATATTTTTCTGTGAAAGTTACTACGGATGAAGAATCATATAATGATTATCAGAAGAGAAAGACAATATATGAAAATGAAGTATCAGCGCTTAGAAATAAAAATCCAAAACCGGTACTTTGGAAAAAATTTGAAACCCTAGAGTACGGAGCTCCGCGCAGTCTAAGATTCGGTGATCTTGACGGTGACGGACAGACTGATATACTCATCGGACAGGTACTTAATCATGGTCCTAAAGACCGCAACAGTGAAGTAGGTTGTCTTACAGCTGTCAACATGGATGGAAAAGTACTCTGGCAGGTAGGCAGATCCGATCTCTGGAATGATATTTTAACGAGCGATGTAGCCTTCCAGATTTACGACATAAATCACGACGGTAAAAACGAAGTACTTTACTGCAAGGATATGGAATTACGGATTGCCGAAGGTTCAACGGGTAAAACATTATTAAAGATTTCTACGCCGGTAAACGAATCAAAACCCCCGCGCAATCTCACTCCAAGGATGCTCGGGGACGCAATTTATATCCTCAATGTTCGCGGGCTCGATTATCCGCAGGACATTCTTCTCAAAGACAGATACGATAATTTCTATATATATAATGATAAGCTTGAACTTCTGTGGAGAGGATCGTGCAATACAGGTCACTATCCTTACGCGTGGGATTATGACGGTGACGGAAAAGATGAAATTGCAATCGGGTATTCTCTTTATGATGACGACGGCAAGCAGATTTTTACACTCGACAAAAAATTGAAAGACCATGCAGACGGTGTTTCAATTATAAAATTCAGGGATGATCAGACTTACAGGATTATGAACGCTGCCAGTGATGAAGGTCTCGTGTTTTATGATATGAATGGAAATATTCTGAAACACTCTTATATCGGTCACGTTCAAAATCCGGCAGTAGCAAATTTAAGAAATGATTATCCCGGACTTGAAGCCGTTACTGTGAATTTCTGGGCTAATCAGGGAATTGTCCATATGATTAATTCTGATATGGAAATCTACCATGACTTCGAACCGTTCCAGCAGGGAAGCCCAATGATGCCGGTAAACTGGACAGGTAAAGATGAGGAGTTCCTCGTACTCTCGGCTGATCCAAACTTCGGTGGCATGATTGACGGTTGGGGCCGGACTGTGGTTACTTTCCCGGCCGACGGTCATCCCGATATGTGTTACGCGGTACTGGATATAACCGGTGATTGCCGCGATGAGGTTGTTGTATGGGATCCTCAGGAAATCTGGATTTATACTCAGGATGATAATCCGAAATCAGGAACTCTTTACAAACCGAAGAGACACGCACTCTATAATTTTTCAAATTATTCAACGGCAGTCTCGCTGCCCGGCTGGAACAATGAAAAATAATATTAAAAAAATATTTTTTGCTCTATTATTTATTTGTTGCTTAAAGGTAAATTATGCCGGATTAGGGAATGATGCGAAACAGAATTCACCGCAAATTAATTTGGTGGTGGCTGCCGACGGCTCCGGAGACGATACTTCCATAAGTGAAGCCCTGGAACGAGTACCCGGTCCCAATGAATCAATTTTCGTAATCTTTATTAAGAAGGGAATTTACAGGGAAAAAATTAATATCGACGAAGATAAAGTTATGCTCCTTGGTGAAGACCGGGATGCGACATGTATAATTTATGCAGAGCAGAAATGGATATGGCAATGCAGGAATAATCCTGATGATCCTCTCCCTGCAGTTGTAAACATAAATGCCAGCGATGTAATTCTAAAAAATTTGACAATCAGAAATAACTGGGGTGCACTTCATCAGAATGATCCTTTACCGAAGCTTGATTGTGATATCGAAAATTATGAGGCAAGAGTAAAGCCGAACGGTCATCAGTATGCATTAATGCTCAAAGGTGATTCCAATAGACTAATTGTGCTCGACTGCAATATTATTGCTGATGGAGCCGATACTTTTTGTCCTTGGAATAAAGAATCGGGTATGTACTTTATTAAGAATACTTATTTCGAGGGCTGGACCGATTTCGTTTGTCCACGCGGCGATTGTTTTATTACGGATTCGGAATTTTTCTGCAGAGGAGGCTCAGCTGCTTTATGGCATGACGGCAGCGCTTCAAAAGAGAAGAAATTTGTGATTGTGAATTCCAGATTTGACGGAGTGGATAACTTCAAATTAGGCCGGTATTCTCACGATTCTCAATTCATTATTGTAAACTCGGCTATATCAGCAAAAGTGTCTGATAAAAATATATACCAATCTAAACCGGATGTTTATTGGGGGCACAGGGTTTATTATTCCGGAGTTAAAAGCGAAGGGCAAAAATATTCGTGGATGCAGGATAATTTTAAAGAATCAAAATATCTCCCATCACCAGAAATTATTAATGCAGTCTGGACCTTCGGGGGAAAATGGGATCCGGAAAAATATATTTCAGAAAACAACATTATGAGAATCAATACATCGGATCTTCGTAAATAATCTATTTCAAACAAAGGTGACTAATGCAAAGAAGAGATTTCATTAAAACATCGGCGGGCTTCGCAGCAATAGCAGTAATGCCTTCCATATGGAAGATCGCGATTCCCGAGCCTAAGGAGAAAAAATTTTCTTTCAAACAGGTTAAAATTAATAATGCTCTCGCTCCCATACTTAAAGTAACACCTGATGACGGTCTCTACCTCCACACATACTATGATGTCTGTCCATGGAGTCCGTCTCAGAAATTCATGGTTGCTACAAAGATTCCATTTCAGGATCGCCTTCCTGTATTCGGTGACCTGTGTGAAATATGCGTGATTGACATGCAAAAGGAAACAATAAAAACAGTTTATAAGACAAAGAGCTGGGGATTTCAGACTGCATCGAATGTTAACTGGGGCGGCACCGACAGGTATCTATACTGCAATGATGTTATCGGAGGAGAGACTGTTGGTGTAAGAATCGATCTGGAAACAAACGAAGTGAAAGCGTTTGTAGGTCCCATGTATCACGTTGCGCCGGACGACAGCTGTATCGTGAGTTTTCCGCAGGATTTATGGAGTGCTACTCAGCTTGGTTTAGGAACCCCTCCCGAGGATTATTCAAAAATAAAAAAACTTCCGCAGGGTGCTGCAACAGATGAAGGCATCTGGCGGACAGATCTTAAAACGAATACAAAAAAGCTGATCGTAACGCTTGCTGATGCCGCCGCTGTTGTACCGGAGATGCCTCCGCGTTCGGACTACACTTATTATTTCTGGCATTCAAAATTCAATAAGCAAGGCACAAGAATTTGTCAGGTTTTAAGATGTATTTATAATGATTTTAATGGCAATTCCAATGATAGAAATCCGCTTACAATCAGTTTCAATTCGGATGGAAGTAATATAAAATTCTGTCTGCCAGATTTCCGTCCGGTTTTCGGTAATGGAGGCGGTCACCCTAATTGGCTTCCAAACGGTGATTACATTGTACGGGTTCTGAAGTTTGATGATGATAAAAATTACTTTGTTACATTCAAGTATGACGGAACAGATTTTAAAAAACTCTGCACTAAAGTTAAAGGTGGAGGTCATCCAACAATTGAGGGCAGAGAGAAATTTTTAGCAACAGATTCTCACCCGAGAGAGAACAATGGCAAATTTGTAAAACTTCATCTTGTCGATATAAACGCAGATCAGGAAATGATAGTCTGTACAATTCCTACTATTCATTGGGAAGAAAAATTTACAGATAATGTATTTCGTCTCGATGGTCATCCGACCTGGAGCAGGGATTATAAGCAAGTCTGTCTGCAGGCTGCACCCGATGGAGCCCGTCAATTATTTGTAATTGATTTGTCAAAATTGATCTAATGTATCATAAATTAAGCTGAGGAGTAAATGAAAAGAAAAGATTTTTTGAAAACCTCTGCCGGATTTGCGGCTATGATGATTGCACCCGGAATTTGGAATATAAATTTTCCACAGAGCAAAAAGAGAAACGTCCCTTTCGAAAAGATTATTGATAGTAAATTTCTCGCACCGGTAACAAGAGTCACGCCCGACGATGGAATTTTTGTTCACACTTATTTCGACGTCACTCCGTTCAGCCCTTCACAAAAATACATGGCGGTTTCGAAGCTTCCTTTCCAGGATAGAATGCCTGTTATGGGAGATCTCGCTGAGGTATGTATTATAGATCTTGAAAACCATACGATCAAATCAGTTTACAAGACAAAAAGCTGGGGTTTTCAGACGGGTACAAATGTTCAGTGGGGAGCTTCCGACGAACATGTCTACTGCAATGATAAAATCGGCGACACTGTTGTAGGCGTTCAGATTAATATAGCAACTGGAGAGACTAAAGCGTTTGCCGGACCAATGTATTCAGTAGCCTGCAATGAATCCTGCTACGTCGGATTCCCTCTTGAATTATTCGATATCTCACAGCTCGGGTACGGCGCTCCTCCGGAAAAATTAGGTGTCTATAAAACATTACCCCTTGGCGCTTCAAAGACCGAGGGTATTTGGCGGACAGATCTGAAAACAAATGAGAAGAAACTTATCGTTAGTCTGCATGACGCCGCATCAGTTCTTCCGCAAAAACCTCCGGTTGAGGATTATACCTTTTACTTCTGGCACAGTAAATTCAATAGACAGGGTACAAGAGTTTATCAGGTTCTCCGCTGCTTATTCGGCAAAGATCCTTATAAAGCAAAAGAGAGAAATCCGGTTAACATTACTTTCAAACCGGACGGAACAGAAATATTCTATACTACTCCGAATTATCCTGTCTGGGGAGCTGGAGGAGGACATCCGAACTGGCATCCAAACGGCGAATATCTAATAAGACATCTCAAACTTGAAGAAGGTAGAGACAGGTTTGTTCAGTTCAAATATGACGGATCGGAATTCTTCGTACTTACTGAAAAGATACAGGGCGGCGGCCATCCAAGTATCGAAGAGAATAGCCGATACCTTATAACTGACGCTCAGAAAATTACAGGCGATAAAAAACATGTTTCATTAAGGTTGATTGATCTCAAAGCCGAAGAGGAAAAAATTGTTTGTACTCTCCCCACTATTAAATGGGAGGGAAATTTTTCGGATAACGTATTCAGACTAGACGGACATCCGGTTTGGAGCCGGGATTACAAGAAGGTGAGTCTGCAGGCTGCGCATAACGGCAAACGCCAGCTTTTTGTTGTTGATCTCTCCAGACTAATTTAAAACGGATAATAGATGAAAAACGGAAATATTTTTATGCGAGTATATCTTCTTGTTCAACCAATTTCGATCAACGGCAATAAACTTGAATATAAATCGTATATGGTTACCGGAAAGTTGTTTGATTCATTCGAAGTAAATAAATGATAGGAGACAATATGATTAAAAAAAGCATGCTTGTGATTATTGCATTCATCTTTGCAGTAAGTAATGTATATCCGAAAGATAAAATAGTTGTTACACTCCGGAATACTCTTTCTTATGATAGATATTTAATGCCTGTCGAAATTAATAGAGATAGATTGGGTTTTAATGACGGTCAGACAGTTAAGTCAATTAAAGTTTTGAAAAACGGAGTTGAGTGGTCTGTGCCGTTTCAGCTAGACGATATAAATGAGGATGGTAAGTGGGATCAATTATTTACTCAGGTCGATATCGGAGCGAAGAAAACTCTGGATTTAAATATTGAACTCGGCCCTGATTCGGATAAAGCTCCTTCATTCGTTAAAACGGTTAATGCAATAATTGACAGACAGCCTCGGGAACCATGGGTGGTTACTAAACCAACCTGGGAATCAGAACTTATGTCTTACTGTACCTACGGAGCTGCTCAGCTGGATGTGATCGGTAAAACGGTCAGCCGTTTAACGCTTGAATATTTCTACGGAAAGGAACCTCATTCGCAGCATATTTACTCGGATGAATACGGACACGATTTTTTATTGACTGCAAATTCGATGGCTCTCCATTCTATATTTATTCAGGATCAAAATGGAAAAATAGAAAGACCTTGGACAACCAATGGCTATGCAATAACAAAAAAAATATCTCGCGATGCAAAATATGAAACAAAGATTCTTAGTAATGGTCCGTTGCGAGCGATTGTAAAAACTGTTGTTACCGACTGGCAGACAGATTCGGGCAATTACGAATTTGAAATTATTTATTCGATAGCTTCCAAGAAAAGGTATACTTCAATTGAGTTCAGACTTACTAAATATCCAGGCAAAGCAGGTGATATCAGAATCGGTGCAGGTATGCGCCAGATATACGAAGACTACTTTTACAGCTTTAAACCGGAATACCTAACAGCAATTGCACGTGATGTAACAGAATCCGGAATACTAAACAGGCAGATCGGACGCGCAATCATAACGGCAAAAAAATACAAGACGGATGAGATCCGTATTCCGAACGATGCTTCACTCAAAGACACTCCTAATAACGGACCGAATTACGGTCTATTATTTCCGAAAGGTCAGCTTGAGCTTAAATATGCAAGCGTTGGTGCATGGGATAAGGACGGCGGAGTTGTAGACTCCCGGCAGTGGACAGCCTACCTTAATGAAGTATCGGATGAGGTTGGAATTCCTCTCGAAATTAAAAGTATTAAATAAATTGTGACGTTTATGAAAACAGGAGAAAAACAAATGAAGTTTTATTCAGATTATTTAAAATATCTATTATTCATTCTGTTGATTGCTAATATGATTCCGCAACAGCAGATCAGCGCACAGACAAAATCTTCTCATGATTTCGGCAATGTATTCAACATTATGGATTACGGTGCTGTATGCGACGGCAAAACTAAAATAACTGATAATATTAAAAATGCCGTTGATGCGGCTTCAGATAAAGGAGGCGGTACAATTTATTTCCCGGCCGGAGAATATTTAACAGGCCCGATCCACTTTAAGGATAACATAACTATCTATTTGGAAGCCGGTGCAATTTTAAATTTCACGGATGATTACGACGATTATCTCCCGTTTGTTAAAACCCGCTGGGAGGAAACTGTTTGTATGAATTTTTCGCCGCAATTTTATGGATACAGAGTGAATAATGTTGCAATCCGGGGTCGTGGAACTATTAATGGTCATGGAAAAAAGTGGTGGGATGAAGTTGCAATATACCGCAATGCAGCAAAAAAAGGAGAAAATGTTGAACTCGGTAAATATCAAAAACTGACTCAGCAATTGAATGTTGAAACGAAAAAACCCGATACGGATAACTGGACCAAAATCTTCTTCCTTAGACCTCCTATGTTTCAGGTTTTCGAGGGTAATAATATTCTTATTGAAGGCGTAACAATAATGAATCCTCCTTTCTGGACCCTTAACCCTGCATTTTGCGAAAATGTAACAATAACTGGTATTACAATTAATAATCCGCCGGAATCACCTAATACCGACGGAATCAATCCTTCCTCATGCAGCTATGTCCATATCTCAAATAGTCATCTTAGTGTAGGGGATGATTGCATCACTATTAAATCAGGTCGTGACGAAGACGGACGCGATTGGGGTAAAGCCTGCCAGAATATTACTATTACAAATTGTACAATGCTTGAAGGTCACGGCGGGGTTGTCATCGGAAGCGAAATGTCGGGTGATGTAAGAAAGGTTACAATATCCAATTGTGTTTTTGACGGAACTGAAAGAGGTATAAGACTAAAGACTATGAGGGGAAGAGGCGGCATTGTAGAAGAAATTCGTGTTGATGGAATTGTTATGAAAAATATTCAGCGCGAAGCAATTCATATTAATATGGAATATAAAAAGTCGGATGCCGAACCTGTTTCGGAAAAAACCCCGAAGTTTAGAAATATTCATTTCAGCAATATTACCGCTACGGATGTAAAAGAAGCTGGTAACCTTTTAGGTATCGATGAAATGTGGATTGAAGATGTTACTTTTAACGATGTCAATATCCATGCAGAAACCGGTTTTAATGTTAACAAGGCAAGAAATATAGAATTCCATAATGTAACAGTTAATGTAAAGAAGGGTCCCGTCATCAGGGCTGATAAAGTTGAGAATCTTGAACTCGAAGGAATAAAAACTCTGAAACCTGCTAATGGTCAATCGCTGATTGATCTTAAAAACGTCAACAATGCATATATCTACAACTGCAATCCGCTTCCCGGCACAGACAAATTTCTTTCGGTTGATGGTAAAGATTCAAAATATATCGTTGTTGGAAGCAACAATTTAATTCACGTTAAAACACCGATTACAGAAGGCAAGGAATTGCAGAAAGGTTCGGTAATCAAATAAACCTGGGGAAATAAATGAAAAAATATTTATTGAAATCGTTTTTGCTTGCTCTGTTCCTATTCTTCAATGTATCAGCACAGAATGAATCAGATAAGCAGAGAATACTATTGAATGAAGATTTTCAGGAATTTCCGGTTCGAATGTTTTCGACATTCGTTAAAGCATTCGCCGAATATCATTACGTTGCCGAAGCTGCCCCGAAGTTCGGCTGGGTCGTTTCTGCTCAAGGCGAATCCGTTGGCGAACAGCGAGCATGGTGGATTTATCAGGAAGACGGGAAAAAAATGATGGTTCAGACTCATCTGAACGAAGACAACTGGACTCATCCAGTTGTAATTACCGGCGATTCACTTTGGACTGATTACACTGTAAAGGTTTCATTCAAGCCCGAGTCGGATCAAAAACAGAGCGGCATTTTATTCCGCTACCAGAATGACAGATGTTATTATTTCTTCGGTACCGAAAAGAATAAGGCAATCCTTAAAATGGTAAATCATGCTACGGCATTTCACAAACCTTTGGAAAAAATACTGGCTCAAACGGAATATATTCTACCCGGAGATAGATTTGTTTCACTTGAAGTAAGTGTTCTGGGAAATCAGATTTCAGCTTCAATTGACGGAGTAAAACTTCTTCAGGCTTCCGACGCGACTTATGCCGCGGGAAAAATAGGATTGATGTCCGACCTCCCCGCAAAATACAGCACTGTACTTGTAACAACATCTCAAAAAACTTTTAATGATATTACTGCGAAGCAGCAGCTGCGTAAAAATGAAGAATTGGCTTTGCAGAAAAATAATCCGCAAATGAAACTATGGAAAAAAATTAAAACACCGGGATTCGGAGCCGGAAGAAATCTCCGTTTCGGCGACCTCGACAATGACGGAGAGACTGATGTTGTTATCGGACAAATAATAAGCTACGGACCGAAAGGCGATAACAATGAACTTTCCTGTCTCACCGCAATGACATTCGATGGGAAAAAATTATGGCAGATAGGTAAACCTGATTTGTTCAAATATTTTCAAACCACAGATGTTCCTTTTCAGATTAATGATATCGACAATGATGGTAAAAATGAAATAGTCTATTGCAAAGACAGGAAACTAATTGTTGTGGAAGGGGCTACCGGCAAAACAAAATATTCTATCGATACTCCAATCGCAGAAAACAAAGACGGGCAAATCGAAAATATACTCGGGGATTGTATCTTCTTCTGTGATGTAAGCGGAAAGGGATACGCAAGTGATCTTTTGCTAAAAGACAGATATAATCATTTCTGGGTTTATAACAACAAACTTGAACTCCTCTGGAAAGCTGAAGCGAATACCGGCCATTTCCCGTATGCAGTTGATCTTGATAATGACGGTAAAGATGAACTGGCGATCGGTTATTCGCTTTTCGACGATGATGGAACGGAATTGTGGACGATTAAAGGTCTTCAACAGCACGCGGACGGTATTGCAGTTTTGAATTTCAATCCTGACAAACAGATGGAGCCCCAGATAATGTATGCCTCCAGCGACGAGGGCTATTTCAGGACGAATCTTAAAGGCGATATTATTCTGCGTCATTTTATTGGACATGTTCAGAATCCATCAGTTGCAAATTTCAGAGATGACCTTCCCGGTCTGGAAACCGTTTCAATAAATTTTCACGGTAATCAGGGAATCATTACTTATTTCGACAGCGAAGGCAGTATTTACAAACAATTCGAACCGGTACAGCACGGAAGTATGATGCTTCCTCTCAACTGGACTGGCAAGGGGGAAGAATATTTCGTTCTATCGCCGGATGTAGAGGATGGCGGAGCTTACGACGGATGGGGAAGAAAAGTTCTTGCATTCCCGGGCGATGGTCACCCTTATCTGTGTAACGCCGTATTAGATATCTGCGGAGATGTAAGGGATGAAATTGTAGTCTGGGATCCGTACGAGATTTGGGTCTACACTCAAAGCGATAATCCGAAACCGGGTAAACTCTATAAACCGGTGAAAAATCCTTACTACAATAATTCAAATTATCAGGCAACTGTTTCTCTGCCCGGATGGACTAAATGATAGAGAGAATTCTTATGAAATCTGTCAATAGAAAATTATTCTATGCAGTGATTATTCTGATTCTGCTCTTTGCTCAATTGAATTCAGATATGGCACAATCGCGGATTACGGCATTTCCCGGCGCTGAAGGTTTCGGAAGGTTTTCTACAGGCGGACGCGGCGGAGATGTTTATCATGTTACAAATCTTAACGATGATGGGGAAGGCTCTCTTCGATACGGCATTGAAAAAATGAAAGGACCGAGGACTATTGTCTTTAATCTTTCCGGTAATATCATATTGAAGAAATCACTTACTGTTTCTAAACCGAATCTGACTATCGCGGGACAGACTGCTCCCGGCGAGGGTATAACTCTTTGCAATTATTCTTTTCTGGTGAGCGCCGATAATATAATTGTCCGTTACATTCGATCAAGACTTGGTGATAAAAGCGATGGCGACTCGGATGCAATTTCGATTAACAGAGGATCGAACATTATTTTCGATCACGTATCTGCAAGCTGGTCGATTGACGAAACTTTCTCTTGTCAGAGCGGTAAAGCCGATTCGATAACTGTTCAGTGGTGTATGATTACCGAAAGTCTGAGAAATTCTCATCATCATAAAGGCGCACATGGATACGGTGGAATTATTGGCAGCATTCAGCAATCCTTTCACCACAATCTGTATGCTCATCACAGTTCCCGAAGCCCGAAAGTGACAGGACGAAGACACTGCGAAGTAGATTTCAGAAACAACGTAATCTATAACTGGGGTTACAATAACTGCTACGACGGAACCTCCTCCTACATGAACTGGACAAAAAATTATTACAAACCGGGACCCGGCACCAAAGAGTCTGTAAGGCACAGAATATTTCAGTTAAGCGACGCCCAGATTGCCGGCGGTCCCGGAAATGAGGGTAACAGTCCGGGAGATTCTTATAAGTACGAAACTTCGTTGTACGCAGAAGAAAATTATATTGACGGCTATCCGGATGTAACCGCAGATAATTGGAACGGTGGAATTGATTTTACGAATGGCGCAAACGAAGAGAGAAATAGGGCACATAAACCATTTGATTTCCCTCCAATTACAGAACTGTCTGCAATTGAAGTTTATCCGCTTGTAGTTGCTAATGCAGGCGCATCTCTTGTAAGAGACATCCTCGATGCAAGAATTGCTGACGAAGTCCTAACCGGAACTGTTCATTTCGGAAACGGCGGTATAATAGATTCTCAGAATGACGTAGGCGGCTGGCCAGCGCTTAAAACTCTGCCGGCTCCAAAAGATTCTGACCGCGACGGAATGCCCGATGAATGGGAAATCAAAAATGGACTCAATCCGGATAATCCGGATGACAGAAATGGTGATATGAATAAAGACGGCTATACTAATCTTGAAGATTACCTCAATAATATTGTGATAACTGAAAAAAAATGAAATTGGCTTTATATTCTGCACTGCGGACTTATTATAAATCATCAAGGAATTTGAACAGGAGCTCGGGCAAAATATCGTCCGGATTGAAATCCATTCTTTTACTGGCTCTGTTTACTACTTCTTCAGCTGCAATTGCTCAGACTTTAGTCGGACAAAATAAGGATGCTTATAAACCATCCGGTTACATACCTCTTGATAAAGAAAAAACCTGGCAGAAGGATTTAAACGGAGAATGGAAATTCATGCTGAATGGTCCGGAAAATGAATTTTTCAATACGCAATTTGATGTATCAGATTGGTCTGATATTAAAGTTCCGGCCAACTGGGAGCTGCAGGGATTTGAAGAACCTATTTATAAAGAACCACGCGAAGGTGTCGGATTGTACCGTCGCGAATTCACTATTCCGGACGAATGGAATAACAGAAAAATATTTATACGTTTTGAAGGAGTTCTTTACGGATTTGAGTTCTGGATAAACGGTAGTATTGCAGGAAGGTTTGAAAGTCCGTTTAACAGAAGTGAATTTGATATTACAGATTTGATTAAACGGACAGACCGCAACGTTCTCGCTGTGAAGGTTTACAGACGGTATAAAGGCTGGCAGTTCGATACTCATGATGCATGGGCTCTCTCAGGAATCTACCGCGATGTTCTTCTTTTCTCGGTTGGAGAAAAATATCTTAAGGATCTTACAATTATCACGAATGTGAATTCTGATCTTTCTGCTGCCGAAATTAATTGTAAAGTAAAAATTGATTGTCCGGAATCAGTTTCGGCAAATCTGAAAATAGCCGGAAGTCTTTCTGATCCCTTAGGCAGATTAATAAAAAAATTCGAATCCCCAATTGAAAGCGGGAAAAACTCTCAATCAGGTGCTTCTATTTCGCTGAATGTCCAAAATCCTCTTTTATGGAATGCCGAGACTCCGAATCTCTATTCACTGAAACTGAGTCTGGTCGAAGGCGGCGATACATTACACACAGTCATTCGTAAAACGGGCATCAGGCAGCTGAGTATTGACGGCGATGTGCTGAAACTGAATAATGCTTCAATAAAATTAAGAGGCGTGAATCATCACGATATTCATCCTGATGCTGGCCGCGCTTTGCGCTATGAACAATACCGTGAAGATATTGAATTGATGAAACAGGCAAATATCAATGCTGTCCGCACATCCCACTATCCGCCCCATCCTGTCTTTCTTGATCTTTGCGATGAATACGGAATATATGTTATATGCGAAGTTCCGTTCGGTTTCGGCGATAAGAATCTATATGATCCATCCTATGCCGATATTTTATTGTGTAGAGCGGAGGCAACAGTTGCCAGAGATAAAAATCATCCATCGGTTCTCATTTGGAGCGTTGGAAATGAAAATCCGATTACTCCTATAGTAGTTCAGACCGCGGACCGCGTTAAACAACTCGATCCGTCAAGATACAGACTTCTGCCGGGAGCTCAGATAAACGAAAAAAAATCTCCGATGAAAGGAGAAAACCTGACTGAGTTTGCCGAGAAAACAAAATTTATTCTTCACCTTCCTGAAAGCGTTGAAATTCTTGCACCTCATTATCCATACGTAAGAGAAGTTCCCGGTAGAGATCGCGTCGTAAATCTGATTGATCTTGCAACCGACAAGAGTATTACCAGGCCGGTAATCTGCACTGAATATAATCATTCGCTCGGCTCTGCATTTGAAGGTCTTGCGGAAAGATGGAACGTGATTGAGAAATACGAAAGGCTTGCCGGAGCCTTCATCTGGCTGTGGGCAGATCAGGGACTTAAAAGAAAAATCGGCGGGAGAAAAATTCTGACAGATCCGTTGGACAGACTGAACGCAAATGAAAACGGTTCCGATATATGTGCTGACGTATGGCTCGACAGTGTTACGGTACTTGACAGTCACGGCGGTTTTGGAACAGATGGTATCGTTTTTGCCGACCGTTTCCCGCAGGTTGATTACTGGATTACGAGGAAAGTTTATTCACCCGTCGTTATGCCGGAGAATAAATTTACAGTTCATTCGGGAAAACAGAGTGTCGATCTTGAAGTTATTAACCGCTACGATTTCACCAATCTTAATAGACTCGACTGCGCTTGGGACTTACTCAGTAACGGAAATATAATTCAATCCGGCAATCTTATAATCTCTGCACCACCGCACGGAAAAGGTAAAATCATCTTTGATATCAATCTCAATGACGAATTAATTAATTCCGAAAATATAATCAGAATCACTTTCACGGATTTCAACGGACGCAATATTTACGAACGATCAGTAAGACTTATTCCGGAATCAGGTGAAACAGACTTCAGAAAAATTGTAACAGCAGGAATGACACCGGTAAAGCTGAAATCTCTTTATGATGGAAATATAATATCAGAATATCAGTTAGGGAATTTCGTACTGAAGGTTCATGGTGCAAAAGGAAGGATTGAGTTGCTTAAAAAAGGTTCAGAAAAAACTCTGCTCGAAGGTCCGTTTGTTCGAGTAAGCCGCACTCCCGAAATGTCCGAGCTAAGGAATTATCCCCGCTACAATATTAAATTCTGGGAAACGGCATTGCTTTCTGACGCTATAGTAAAGGAATGTAAACTGTCAGAGGAATCTGAAGGTAGTGTTGTTATCAGTATGAAATTGGATTTTAAAAGCCTGGATAAAGACAGGAATAATCAATCTATTCTTGTCGATATGATTCTCGTGGTTTCCCCAAGTGGATTTATAGATCTGGATTATACACTATCTCCACTAAATGCCAATAGCAATTTCCTAAATCTCGGTCTCGCATTTAGGTTAATGAAAAAAATGAATGAAATGACATGGATTGGAGACGGCCCTTATAATTCCTATCCCGGTCAGACAGACGCTGCCGAATACGGAATCTGGAATATTAAACCAAAATCTATTACGGATCCGCGAAGTAGATATTACGATGGTAACAGAACAAATGTCGGACTTGCATACATAACAGGTGATGCTGGTAGTGAAATCTGTTTTCTGAATAACGGTCACACTGCATCTCTCGAAGCAGGCAGCGGCGGACAAATTTTTTCGCAAATACTTCTTTCGGCGGGTAAGGGAAATAAAACCGGGGGCATGCTAACTCTTCTTCTCGTTGAAGCTGATAAAATTCAAAAAGTAAAAGGCAGACTTACAATTATTCCTGTTGAAGCGGACAAGCGTCCGGAGTTTATAGAAAAACTAAATGTGTTCGATTGGAAATAATTTAATTGCATAAAATTTTTAAAGGCATTCAATAATGAAAATTTTTCAATCATGTTTCTTCCTTCTTTTTTCGGCATCATTCCTGTTTTATTCCGGAAATATTTCGGGGCAACAGATTGCATTCCCCGGTGCGGAAGGTTTCGGCGCTTACACTAAAGGAGGCAGAGGCGGAGACGTTTATCACGTTACAAATCTTAATGACGACGGAGCCGGATCTCTTAGATACGGTATAAACTCCGCGAATGGACCCAGAACAATAGTGTTTGATATCTCAGGCACAATTAAATTGAAATCGCAGCTATCTGTGAACAAACCGTATCTAACAATCGCGGGTCAGACTGCACCGGGCGATGGAATTTGTTTGAGGGATTACAACTTCTCAATCGATGCAGATAATATTATAGTCCGCTATATCCGTTCCAGACTCGGTGACCAGGCCGGTCAGGTAGCCGATGCTATATCAATTAACAAAGGGAAAAATATAATCATCGATCATTGTTCCGCAAGCTGGTCTGTCGATGAAGTCCTTTCCTGTTCCACCGGAGAAAAAGATAAAATTGACAGTGTTACAGTTCAGTGGTGTTTAATTGCAGAAGCACTGAATAAAAGCATTCATCATAAAGGATCTCACGGCTACGGATCACTCATACGCGGATGCTATGGTGCGAGTTATTCCTATCTTCATAATCTTTATGCGCATAACAAAAACCGGAATCCCCGACCCGGAAATTATGATGAAAATACATATGAGAAAGATTCTCTCGGACTTCTATTTGATTTCAGAAATAATGTGATGTACAACTGGGGCGGCGACCGTCCGAGTTATGATTCAGACTCTAAAAGCGTTTGCAGATATAATTACGTCAATAATTACGGAAAATCCGGAATGGATTCAGATCCCGGAGGCTTTGCATACAGTCCCGGCAGCAAACATTTTCGTGCGTACTACAGCGGAAATTATTTTTATAGCCGCATTCCCAAAGATCAGTGGAGCCTTATTGATTGGAAAAACTGGTCGCAAAAAGACCGTGATGCTTATAAAGTAGGCAAACCTTTCTCCACAGGACCTGTAGAAACCTTGACGGCGCTGCAGGCATATGACTCGGTGATCAAATATGTCGGAGCCTCTCTCCACCGTGATGCAGCGGATGAAAGAATCATCAGTGATGTAAAAAACGGAACGGGTCGAATTATAAATTCACAAAGTCAGGTTGGCGGCTGGCCGGTACTAAAATCATTACCGGCGCTAAAAGATACCGATGCGGATGGAATGCCGGATGGATGGGAAATCAAAAACGGACTCGACCCGAAAAATCCGGATGACAGGAACGGGGATTTTAATAAAGACGGTTATACAAACCTGGAAAAGTATTTGAACAGTCTTCTAAGTATGAAATAAAATGAAGCTATACAATTTGTATAAAACATTTATGGAATATTATGATAGTTAGATTCGATGTTTTCAAAATTTTTGTTTTGCTATTCCTCGGAATATTTTATTTGTCCTTAAGTGTATCTGCTCAAGATGTAGTAAAGGAATATCCGGTTAAGTATAATGCAGATAAAAGTTCCGTATTCAAAGTTTCTGTCAATGGCAGAGAAATATTCACTGAAGATTACAAAGATGTTCACTACGTTAATTTTGGATTTGCCGGAAAAGCTGAAATAACTGTCACCGTTTCGGAAAAAGTAAATAAAGCCGAGATAAGTCCAAGACGATTTGAAATAAGACCGGAAGTTAAAGGGGATCAAATTTCTTTCACAATTGAAAAACCTTCGAAACTTGTGGCCTATATAAATAATCTCGAAAGACTTTTTATTTTCGCCGATGGTATTGAAAATGAATCGCCCGAACCAGGTGATGAAAATATTGTTAGCATCGAAAAGTATTCGGTTGACAATACCGGCAAAACGTTAAGCACCTCTTCAATCCAGAAAGCGATAGATGAATGCGCCACCTTTAATAAAATTTTATTCTTCCCTGCAGGCGTTTATCTAATTGGAACTTTGAATCTCAGGACCAATTCGAATATTTATCTCGAGTATGGCGCGGTTTTACTCGGTTCCCCTGATAGAAAAGACTACCCGCAGGATGCGGGATTTAATGAGGCCGACCAGGTAAATGATCCCGATAATTATACTAATAAGGGATGGAAAATGACTTACAGCAGGTTGATCCTGATTGGAGAAGCTGAAAATGTAAAATTGTGGGGAAGAGGAATTATAGATGGTCAGGGGGCTAAACTCCGTCCGCAGGGAAAACCGGCAAATCTTATCAGGGTAAGAAATTCTAAAAACATACTGGTCAAAGGACTGCTTCTCAGAGATCCCGCGGCCTGGAATACACACATTCTCGCATCAGACGGTGTAACCTTCCAGGATATCAAAATGATCAACGACCGAAATGTATTTAATACCGACGGAATCGATCCCGACGGATCGCGTAATGTTACAGTAGACAATTGCTTCATGTACTGCAGCGATGACAATATTGCGATTAAGACCTCAGGTAATACAGAACTGCTTCAACCGGCAGAAAATATCCTGGTTAAGAACTGCGTATTTATTACGAAGAAATCCGCTATGAAACTTGGCACGGAGACAAGAGCGGATATCAGGAACGTGACATTTGATAACAATTCTATTCTGGAATGTGACCGCGGCATGTCCCTCTATTCAAGAGACGGTTCCGTTTTTGAAAATATCCATTTTACGAATAATCATTTTGAAAGACTATTTGAGGATAACCAGCAGAGAATCCTGCAGTTCGAACTGGGCGATAGAGCGGTTGATGATGCGCCGGGATACGTAAGGCGCGCCGGACAAATTAAAAATGTACTTATCGAAAACTGCGTATACGATTATAAGGGAAACAAAGAATCCAACATTGACGGGTTTGATGAGAATCATAAAATATCCGGAGTGCAATTCAAAAACCTGATTATACAAGGAACTCTGTGCAAAGATTTGAAGGATGCCTGGATAAAGATAAATAAATTCACTGAAGATGTTACATTCGAAGTGACAGAACAGAAAAATAATTGAAAAACTTTATATGAAAAATTATTTACGGACAAGTTTTTACTTCTTCTCGATAATAGTAAATTTTCTTTTCGCAGTTGGTCAAAATTCTTTTGCCCAGGAGAATGATCGGTTACTGAAAAAAGCCGAAGAGAGTTTAAAGAAAGGAATTGAATATTTTCACTCAATTAATATCCAGGGTGGATATGTCTATTTCTACACCACAGATTTAAAAGAAAAATGGGGTGAGGGATCAACCGACGATTCGACGATTGAAGTGCAGCCTCCCGGCACACCGGCTGTCGGCCTTTCCTTTCTAAAAGCTTACAAAGTAACAGGTGATAAGTCATTTCTGCGCTTTGCTCATGAAGCCGGTAGGGCTTTGTTCAGGGGACAGAATGAATACGGGGGTTGGGATCATAAAATTTATTTCGACGGAAAAAATAAAAAACCGGTCGTAAGTCTTGATGATGACCAGACCCAAAGTGCAATCCGTTTTCTTATGGCGCTCGATCAGGAAATAAAAAATGATACTCTGCGTAACTCAGTAAATAAGGCCCTGAACATGATGCTCGCCGCTCAGATGCCGCAAGGCGGCTGGCCGCACAAATATCCGAAACAGGGTAATTATCACGATTACGCAACTTTCAACGATGCGGGAATTAACAGATGTATTGATGTAATGCTGGATGCTTACAGAATTTATAAGGACGATAGATTTTATAATAGCTTAGTTAAAGTTGGGAATTATATCCTCATTTCACAGTTGCCTCCTCCTCAGCCCGGGTGGGCTCAGCAGTACAATGAATTTCTTCAGCCGGTATGGGCACGACCTTTTGAACCGCCCAGTGTTTGTCCGCCTGTAACTTTGAATAATATCAATTCGCTTATGGATCTATTCATTGTCACGGGAAATGATACACTGCTGTTCCCGGTTACGGATGCACTCCAATGGGTGAAAGATGTAAAAATGCCGAACGGTAAATGGCCCCGTTTTGCCGAACTAAACACAAACAAACCACTGTTCTACGACCGTGGAAGAATAAGAAGAGAAAGTTTTGAAGAATTGAGTCCCGAAAGGAATACCGGTTATGGTTACCAGAGAGATCTTTCGGAATTAATCAATACCACCGAAATGCGATACGAACAAATGAAGACCGGCAGACTGGGAAAATTCCAAAAACCATCTAAAGAAGAATTCTCTATTGAAAAATTGTTGCAGAAGAAATTAGAGATTGAAAAAAAAGTTAAGAAAATTATTCAAGCGCAGGACGAAATGGGGAGATGGGTATCGAAGAATGATAAATTCAAAGCGGAAATACCCAATAAAGCCTGGAACGGTCAGTATATTGTTAAGGACAGGATAAGCAGTGAGGTGTTTAATAACAATGTTCTTGTTTTATGTGAGTATATAAATATTATGAATGAGTTGAAATCAGAGAGGAAATCAAAAAATTAATGATTGGATCAATGGAAATTGATTACGAATAATTTAATTGAGAAGAATGAAAATCAACTTTAAAATATTTTTTGCAATTATACTAGTGTGTGGAGTGCAGTTAGCACAGAATAGTCCGGGTTCCGCTGCCGAGCCGATAAGGTATTCCGGAACTCTGCCGGATCAGACTTATTCGGACGGAAGACTACCTCAGGCAATTGGTGTTGAAAATATTCAGGTAATGAGAGCAAACAGAAGCCATCCTGAATTGTCGGATGGTTTCGGTTGGACTTACAATCACGGACCGATGCTTGCATACTGGAACGGATCATTCTTCCTGGAATATTTATCAACGCCCGTAGGAGAGGCAGTGCCTCCCGGTCAGACTTTTGTGGTTTCCTCTAAAGACGGACGCAATTGGGGGAAACCCGTTGTTGCTTTCCCGATTTATAATAATCCCGATGTTATTATGCATCAGCGAATGGGATTTTACGTCTCACCTAATAACAGACTTCTGATACTTGGATGTTATGCTGTAATCCCGAAACCAAATGATGGAAGGGGAATCGGAAGAGTTGTAAGAGAGATTTATAAAGATGGAACGATGAGCCCGATTTATTTTATAAGAATTCACACGCAGAATGGCTGGAATGAATCGAATGTGGATTTCCCATTCTATAAAAAATCTGATGATCCCGGATTCATAGATGCATGCGATTCACTGCTTGCCGACAAACTTATGACCCTTCAATGGTTTGAAGAAGACCAGGGTAAAGACGGCTTTTTCAGAGTTGATACGGATAAGTATAAAAACAAATTGAAGGCCCTTAGCTACTATCATAGAAAAGACGGAAAGACCGTAGGACTATGGAAATCTTCACTTGCTATGATTTCAGATGACGGTGGGAATTCATGGAGCGATGCGGTTAAACTTCCTTCAATCCCGCCGACAAATGCTAAAGTCTGGGGGCAGAGAACAGATGACGGAATGTACGCGATAACTCTATGCCCTACTTTGCAGAATCGTTATCCGCTCTGCATTTCCGTAAGCGGGGACGGTATAAATTACGGTCAGTTTCATGTTGTGCATGATGAAGTGCCTCCTAAAAGATTCGGAGGCTCAAGTAAAAATGAGGGACCGCAATACGTAAGAGGGATCGCTGAAGGAAATGGAAATCCTTCCGGAAATGATTTGTGGATTACTTACAGCGTTTCGAAAGAAGATATCTGGGTGGCTCGCATTCCAGTTCCTGTCAGGTTTGTTGAAAATGAACATATCAACGACAGTTTTGAAAATCCTGAAGATCTGATGAAATGGAATCTTTATAAACCTTTGTGGGCGCCGGTATCTCTTGCTGACTCGCCGGGCAGGGTAGGAAAATCAATTCTTCTTCAGGATTCCGATCCGTACGACTTTGCAAAAGTATCGAGAACTTTCCCGGCTGCGGAAAAAATTAAAATCGATTTCAGTCTTCTTGCCGCACAGAATAATTCCGGCAGACTGGAAATTGAAATCCTTGATGAAAACGGCAGACGTGCAGCCTCAGTCGTACTAACGGATGATGCGCAGATAAAATATTATGACGGAGAAATTCTAAAAGAAGCCGGAAGATATGATGCGGCAGAATGGATGAATTTTCATTTTTATGCGGAGTGTGCTAAAGGTGCTTATGATCTATCGGTTAACGGAACAAATTTGATCACCGGCGCCGGCTTTATTGAACCCGCAGAAACATTGCAGAGACTTTTAATAAGAACGGGAGAATACCGGGGCAAAAATCCGGTTATCGAAAAAGGCAGAAAAACTGATTTGGTAAATCCCGATGATAAAATCAGGAATATCAAATATTATATCGATGATGTAAGATCAATTGGAAATTAGATTTTTTCTTTATTGCAGGCAGATTTTCAGGGAGAGCTTGATGAAAATAAAATCAGGTACGCTAACTATAAAAGTATTATTAAATATGCTATTTGCGGTTGTATGTTTACTACCTGTCAGTATATCTGGTCAGTCTAAAGGTAATTCTGCGTATTCAAAAGCAGAAAAACTTCAGAAACTTCTGGATCTGTCAGATTCACAGAAATCGAGGGTTGTATCTATTCTAATGTCTCCCTCATTCCGAAATCCAATGCAAAATGTCGGTGCATCAAAATCAAAAGTTAATTACGGAAATCATCTCAACGAAATTAATATAGCTATTGATCAGATACTTACAGTTGAACAGCAGGTTAGATTCAATCAGATCCGATCAAACTGGATTACGCTGAAAGTTCGCAAGAATGATTCCCGTGAAGACAATACAGAGAAAGAGAAAAAAACCCGAAAGAAGAAAGATAAATAAGAGAAGGAAAATAATAAGGACAACGAAAACGACGGTGGCGAGGAGTAAGTATGAATGAATTAACAAATCATTCACGAAGAGATTTTATCAAAACAGCAGGAATATTTTCTGCCGCCTTTCTGCTTCCGAAATTTATTACTAGCGGAATGCACAGAACAGAAAAACCTAATATAGTTTTTATTCTGGCAGATGATCAGGGAGTACATGAACTCGGTTGTTACGGCAATCCGTATTATCATTCACCGAATATTGACAGGCTTTCCCGCGAAGGTATGATCTTCACTAATTCGTACGCAGCGTGCCCGGTTTGCTCACCTACCAGAGCAAGCATAATGACAGGTAAATATCCTGCCAGACTTCATCTTACAGATTTCATACCCGGGAAAGAAACTCAGCCGGAGAATTATCTCGCCACTCCGGAGTGGACAAAACAACTTACGCTTGAGGAAGTAACTATTGCTGAAGCATTGAAGACTGCCGGTTATAAAACGGGACATTTCGGTAAGTGGCATCTTAATTACGACAAGAATTATTCGCCGGGCAGACCGGGCGATCCCGGTTCACAGGGCTTCGATGTGGTTTTTACATCTGTCAAACCGAACAAGAATGATGACCCTGATGCTGATGCGCATCATGTAAAAGAAATTACCGACAACGCTCTGAAATTTATTGAGGGCAATAAAGATCAGCAATTCTTCTGCTATATGGCGCATCATTCGATTCACAGCCCGAAAATGGAAAATGAAGCACTGATTCAAAAATATAAAGAAAAACCCGGCGCAGATCTCCCTGAAAATTCACCTGTTATCGGTGCAATGGTCGAAACTCTTGATAAGAATATCGGAAGAATTCTGGACAAACTCGATGAACTGAAACTATCACAAAATACAATCGTAATTTATTTTGCGGATAATGGCTGCTCTACGGCAAAAGAAACACTGAAACCATTGCGTGGAGGAAAGGCTCAGCTTTACGAAGGAGGAATCCGAGAACCTTTAATAATACGCTGGCCCGGTGTGATAAGACCCGGTTCAAAATGTGATGTGCCAGTTACCAGCGTAGATTTCTTCCCGACAATTCTTAATATCTGCGGTGTAAAAAATAACATCAGCAATATAGACGGTGTTGATATTCTTACTCTCCTGAATGGGGCTGAGAAATATTCCGATCGACCGATTTTCTGGCATTATCCTCATTACCATTCGCAGGGCATTGCTCCTTCAGGTGCAGTAAGGAAAGGACGTTACAAATTGATCGAGTGGTATGAAAAGAGTATAAACGGAATTGTAACAGAAGGTGCATTGGAATTATTTGATTTAGAGACCGATATCAGCGAGCAGAAAAATCTTATTAAAGAAAAACCTCAGCTTGGAAGAGAATTATATGATGAATTGAAAAACTGGCGTAAAAAAGTAAACGCGCAGGAAATGTTTCTTAATCCGGATTACAAACCCGGTGCGAAGAAGAAAAAAGAGTCAATTGATGAATAAAATCGATTAAATAATAGATAAACGGATTTAACAAAAATATTTTTTATGGAAAGCAATTATGGAAAACAAAATTTCAAGAAGTAAATTTATTAAAACGCTGGCATTAGGTACCGCAGCGGTTAGTTTACCCGGATTCAACTTTCAGAAAAGTACACCCGCTGAAAAACCTAATATTCTTTTTATAATATCAGATGATCTAAACGACTGGGTAGGAGTTTTCGGAGGTAACAAGGATACAATCACTCCTAATATTGACAGGCTTGCGAAAAGGTCGGTGATTTTTAATAAAGCTTACTGCAGCGCTCCCATATGCAATCCGTCGAGAGCCAGTATGATGACGGGATTCCGTCCATCTACGACTGGAGTCTATAACAACCGTCAACCATTCCGACTCTCTGAAGTGGGTAAGGATGCAGTCACTTTGCCTCAGTATTTACGAGAAAACGGTTACTATGCGACAGGTGCGGGAAAAATCTATCACGGGAAATTTCCTGATCCCGCTTCATGGAACGATTTTTATCCCTCGCTCGATAAACAGACAACCAGGGATCCAAACCCGCCTAAAGTTCCGGCAAATTCTGCCAAAGGCGCTGAAGACGTTGACTGGTATCCGCTTAAGGTTGACGACAGCCAAATGGGCGATTATAAAACTGTTGAATATTGTATCGAACAACTCAATAAGAAACATAATAAGCCGTTCTTTCTTGCTTGCGGAATAAGGAAGCCGCATTTACCATGGTATGTCCCCGAAAAGTATTTCGATAAGATCGATAAACAGAAAATTACAATGCCTCTGATGCGCGAAGACGATCTTGATGATGTACCAGATGCAGGCAGAAAACTTGCTCAGGAGAAAGTTTACCGGGCGATAAAGAAAGAAGGAAAAGAAAAGGATCTTGTCGCTGCTTATCTTGCCGCGGTAAATTTCACTGACACGATGATTGGAAGACTCATCGATGAATTGGATAAAAGTTCCTACTCCCAAAATACTATAGTGATATTATTGGGCGATCATGGCTGGCATCTGACGGAAAAACTTCACTGGAAGAAAAGTACATTGTGGGAGGAAGCAACCCGCGCACCTCTTATGATATCTGTACCCGGCAACTCACCCAAAAATGTTAGATGCGAACGAACAGTCAGCTTCCTCGATTTGTATCCAACTATTGTTGAACTATGCGGACTTAAACCTAATCCGGCAAATGAAGGTCAAAGTATTGCATCTCTGCTTAAAAATCCTGAAGCAGAGTGGAAATATCCTGCGGTAACAACTCATATGAAGGGAAATCACTCCGTCAGAAATGAAAGATACCGTTACATAAGATATAACGACGGAACCGAAGAACTCTACGATCACGGCAGCGATGAAATGGAATGGAAAAACCTGGCATGGGATCCAGAGTATTCCGGTTTGAAAGAGGAAATGAAAAATTGGCTGCCAAAGACTAATGCAAAAGATTCTAAAAGAGTAAAATGGCCCGGAGATAAAGATGAACCCGGAAGCGAGGATGAAATAAATGGGGAATAAATTATTCTACGGAAAAAGCATTACGATTTTTCTAATGTTTTTGCTGTTTACTGCGTTCAATTCTACTTCTTCGCAGGTGATTTATGATTCTCTGAATGTAATTCATCTGACGGATATTCACGTAGCCGATTGGTACGGTTACCATCCCGATCATAGGAAGAAAAGAAGAGAGCAGTACGAAGATAATCAGCAGAAGTTCGTTGAGTTCCTAAATACCATACCGGAAAAAGTAAACGCAGATGCAATAATGACATCGGGTGACAATATTGATTTTTATGCAGGTGAATCCATTGATGGAAGCGCAATGGCGGGGCAGGTAGAAAATTTTGTGAATATATGCAGAAAATCACCGGTACCGGTTTTTCTGACTTTGGGCAACCATGAAATTTCAACGTTTTACACAAAAGCAGCTAAGGAAAAAAAGAACAATCTAAGCGGTCACTTTAATGCTGAAGCTTCAAAAGCCGCATGGATAAAAAATGCAGAATGCTTTCAGAATGGCTCATACTATTCCAAGCAATTTAATGCGGGAGGCACAGAGTATCTTTTCCTTTTCCTGGAAGCAATCTACCGCATCGAGGGAAATCCCACTGATGCATACTGGAATCCTGAGATGGTTGAATGGCTCAATCATGAGCTTGAGGTTAATAAAGATGCTAAAGCTGTAATGTTTTTCCATGTACCCTTGCCTGCACCAGATAATAATCGGGACGGAAAATTCATTAACAAACCTTTAGATGGCTGGCCTGATGACGAAGCATACAAATCGGGAATTATGAAAACTCTTATTGATCACAAAAATATTGTAGCAATGTTTGTTGGACATATGCACGAGAACATTTACGAGGAAATTTATCTACCTGACGGAAGAAAAATTCCTGAAATTGAAACTGCGTCGTTCGGTGAAAATGAAAATAACTGGAGGCTTCTAACATTTAAAAAAGATTTAATCCGGGTTTCAAAATCCGGCGGAAATGAAATGGATTTTTCAATTATAATAAATAAAGGGAGATAATATGAGAGGTAAGTTCTTATTAATTATTTGCATAGTATTAATCTATGGAGCAGGTATTGCGCAAAACAAAAAAGCTTCTGTAATTCCCAATGAATCAGAAGCTGAGTATCCTATTCCTTATTTAATTCCCAAGCCGGCAGAAATTAAGGAAGTAATCGACAGAGTTAAAAATTATTTTGTGGAATCAACTCCATACAGAATAATAGATTCAAAAACTGGAGAGACAATTACTGATTTTTCTGAACCTAATCAGAACGCGCAGATAGATCTTAGTAAGGGTGAATTAACTCAATGGTCCTATACAATGGGTGTTGTATATTCAGGTATGAACCTTGCTACTGAGGTAACCGGAGATAAATCCTACCTCGATTACGCAATTAAAAATTACAATTTTGTTTTCGATCATCTCCCTTATTTCAGAAAAATCGACAAAAAATTTAGGGCAAGAAAGGAACAGTTCGGACAAATGATGCACATGGCGGCTCTGGATCATTGCGGCTCAATCGGGGCGGCGCTTATAAAGACTTATGGAAAAAATCCGGACCAGCGCTACCGCGATATGATAGATACCGTCGCAAATTATATTACCAATAAACAATTCAGACTTGAAGATGGAACTCTCGCAAGAGAAAGACCCCAGGCTGTTTCGTTATGGACAGACGACTTCTATATGTCGATTCCTTTTTTAGCTCAGATGGGAAAGCTGACTGGAGATAAAAAATATTGGGATGATGCTGTTAAACAGGTCCTCCAGATGTCGAAATACCTGTTCGATACAAATAAAAACCTTTATGATCATGGCTGGAACGCACGTGAATCAAAATATGATCCCAAGTTCTATTGGAGCCGTGCCAACGGTTGGGCAATGATGGCTATGGCAGAATTGCTTTCTGTTTTACCGGAGAACTATAAGGGAAGAGACAAAGTGGTTGATTACCTGAATCTTGTTACACAGCAGCTTGCAAATCTTCAGGACGGAACCGGTTTCTGGTATCAGATGCTGGATAAAGAAAAAACATATTTGGAAACCTCAGGTACTGCGATGTTTGTGTTTGCAATAACACGTGGAATTAATGAAGGATGGATTGATTATACTTATGCGCCGGTCGCGATTGCCGGATGGAATGCGGTTGCTACAACAGTTCTTCCGAACGGACAGGTTGAAGGCACATGCATTGGAACAACTTTCGCAAACGATAATGTCTATTATTTCAACCGTCCTACCAGCGTTTATGCCATGCATGGTTACGGACCTGTTATCCTTGCGGGAGCTGAAATGATACGGCTTATGAATAATCCGAAATACGATGTGAATTTCAATAAGACAATTATGTACAGATTGAAAGGCGAAATAAAGAGAGGTGAATAATGAATTTCTATCTTACTCGAAGAAATCTTTTTAAACTCGCGGGAGCTGCCGCCGGTACAATAGGACTGAGTAAACTCGGATTTGCAGCAGACTCTTCGGCAATTTATTTGCCGGATGATGAAAAGGACCCGCTTACAGAGAAGGTATACTTTAAAAAATATAAAGAACTGAAAGCTCTATATGATAATCCTTTGAAAAGCCAGTCAGACGTCGCGGATTTTGTGCTCGAAGGCCAGGCTGAAATCACGTTTAACGAAGGTAGAATGAGAATGCAGAATCTTCTCGATCCCTCTCTTAAACAGAAAGCTAATTATGTCTACTGGTGCCCAAAGGATTTTCCCGACAATATCGCAGTCTCCTGGGATTTCTGGCCGATCAAGGAACCCGGTTTGTGCATTATGTTTTTTGCTGCTAAGGGACGAAACGGTGAAGATATTTTTGATAAATCTCTAAAGAGCCGTTCCGGCGATTACAAACAGTATCATCATGGCGACATTAATGCACATCATGTTTCTTATTTCAGACGAAATCCGAAGGAAAGAGATTTTCAGCTCAGCAATCTCAGGAAAAGTTACGGACATGTTATAGTTACTCAGGGAGCCGATCCGATTCCATGTGTTGAATTTGCTAATGGTCCTTATCAGATTAGAGTTGTTAAAGCTGGTCCGGTTGTTGAGTTTTTTATTAATGAGCTTTCAATTTTTGAGTGGACTGATGACGGAAAGACTCTTGGACCGGTACTAGGCGGAGGTAAGATAGGATTCCGCCAGATGGCGCCTCTTGTTGCCGAATACGCCAATCTTAAAGTAACGAGTATTGAAAAAATTAAATAATGCTGCGAAGAATGCTGTTTTGTAATTACATAATAATATAGAAAGATTATAAAATGAAATTTTCTGATTCCTTTCATCTTCTTGCAAAACCAATTGGACCTATTTGCAATCTTGATTGTACATACTGTTTCTATCTGGAAAAGGAGAAATTATTCCCGGATTCGAAAGATTGGAAAATGAGTGATGAAGTTCTTGATAATTTCATAAGGCAGTATATCGAAGTCCAGACAGTTCCGGAAATCAATTTCGGATGGCAGGGGGGCGAGCCAACCATGCTGGGTGTCGATTATTTTAGAAGGGTGATTGAAATTCAGAATAAATATGCTGACGGAAAAAAAATCAACAATTCGCTTCAGACTAACGGTGTTTTGCTTAATGATGAATGGGCGGACTTTTTTGCCAAGAATAATTTTCTCATCGGGCTTTCGGTAGACGGACCGGCTGAACTCCATGACTACTATAGAGTTCATAAGAATAAGAAACCTACATTTGATGAGGTGATGAATGGTCTGGAATTTTTGAAGAAGCACGGTGTTGAATTCAATACTCTTACCTGCATAAACAGGATCAATGCATATAAACCGCTGGAGGTTTATAATTTTCTGAAAGAGATTGGAAGCGTTTATATGCAGTTTATTCCTATCGTAGAGAGAAAAGCCTCTGCAGTTACCAATGATAGTCTTGAACTTATTTCTCCGGATTATTCCGGAGATTCTGAGCTTGCCGACTGGTCTGTGGAATCCCTTCAGTACGGAAAATTCCTTAATGCGGTCTTCGATGAATGGATAAGGAATGATGTCGGAAAACAATTCGTACAGATATTCGAGGTTGCTCTCGAAAGCTGGTTCGGAAAAACACAATCGCTCTGCGTTTTCAATAAAACCTGCGGAAGAGCAATGGCTATAGAACATAACGGAGATATTTACTCATGCGACCATTTTGTCTATCCCGAAAATAGACTTGGCAATATAATGGAAGCTTCACTTGCGTCACTCGTCGATTCACCTCAGGAAATTAAATTCGGTATGGATAAAGCGGATAAGCTTCCGAAATATTGTCTTCAATGCGATGTGAGATTTGCATGCAATGGTGAATGCCCGAAGCACCGATTCATAAAAACACCCGAAGGAGAAGAAGGCCTCAACTATCTCTGTGAAGGATATAAAAACTTTTTCCATTATATAAATCCTTATATGAAAATAATGGCAAATGAGCTGCATAACCGCAGATCGCCGGCTATTGTAATGGAATGGGCGCGCGAAAAAGATGCCGGATTCCCCAGCTTTAATACCGGAAGAAATGAAGATTGTCCGTGCGGAAGCGGTTCGAAATTTAAAAGTTGCTGCATGAAAAAAAGGAAATAAATTTAACTATTTACAAGGTTGCCTGTGATTTTAGGAAACGGAACTTACATGAAAAAATGTACTAAGTATGCGTGCGGGTTACTCGTCACTCTAATGCTGCATTTTGTCTTTAATGCGACAGTATTTTCTCAGAGTGATGATTCTCTATATGTGGGAAAAACTTGGCAAATATCAAAAGGACTGGAATTTGCCAATCATCAGTATACCGACATTCCGGTTTATAATAGTAATGGATCTCTGGCGCTTATTATGGATGATAAAGGAAACTATTATTATTCAAAAAGTCTGGATTCGTCTCCTGTAAAAATTGAATTCAAAAATAAACCCAAAGGCAGAGTTCAGTGGGATAGCAAAAACCCGGATCTTCTCTATTACCTGAGTAGCAAAAATTCTAACTCAGTAATAAACTTACTAAATCTGACAACAGGCGAAGAGAGAGAGATTTATTCCACCGTTAATTTCATATCGGAAATAGCGCCGGCTCATCCCGATGGAGAACATTTATTGCTGGCTCCTAAGGATCAGAGCGAGTCTGTAATGGAAATCTATTCTCTTAAAACTGATGTGAGTATTAAAATTCCCATGGACGTTCCGCTTCATCGTGTGAGGTTTACTAAATCCCAGAATAAACTTTCTGTGTTTGTTAATCGTTCTTCTAAACTTAACAAGATAAAAACTTCCTGGCTTGTTGATCCCCTTACTAAAACAAAAAAGGAGATTTACAGCGGATCTTCGGGCAGTCCGAATTGGAGAATTGGCGGCGAACTTTTTTGCTGCCGTGGGGAATTTAACGGAGGACGCGCGCTGCTGGTAATTGATACGACCGGATCTGTGGTAAAATCATTTCCTGAAATTATTGGCCACCTCCTCAGCTGGTCGCCCGATGGGAAATATATTGTTACTGATGTAGAAGATGATCCAGCAAACAAACGGAAAAGCAAATATTCCGGATGGATATGTATTCTTAACTATGATACTGGTGAAATTAATAAAATAGTACGCCACGGAACTAAGTACGAAAATACCGACGGTGAAAAATATGATGCGGGTTACCCTAAAGCCCAACTCTCACCGGATGGGACCAAAGTAATTTACAATTCTACAAAACTCGGAATCGATCATCCGCAGGTATTTGTTTCATTTGTAAAACATCCCGAGAGTGTTAAGAGTGCTGTAGCAAAAAGGGAAGCGCAAAAAGTAATTATTGAATGGCAGATACCGGAGAGCGCTGAACTGAAGGAATCTATTGTTTATAGTATTCATAAAAATGGGAAAATAGAATTAACCGGGTCGGTTAATTTACCCGGCACAAAATTGGTAACAGAATATAATCCTGATGTCACCGGATACAACATTGTAACGAAAGAGTATTCTGGTCTGGCCAGTAAACCATGTTTAATAAAACTTTGATCATATATAAAGGAAATCAAATGAACATCAGTAACCCTTATCGTAAAAAAAGTATCTCGGGAATATTCAGCTCATTGCTTTCGACATTCCTTTCAGTACTGCTTATTAATAGTGCAGCGATTGCCCAGCAGGAGGATTCGCTATATGTAGGCAAAACATGGCAGATCTCCAAAGGACTGGACTTTGCGAACCATCAGTATACAGATATTCCTGTTTATAACTGCAACGGCTCAAAAGCTCTATTCATGGGGAGGAAAGGGAAATTTTATATAAGCACTAACCTAAACTCAACACCGACTCTCATAAAATTCCCTGAGCAGCCGAAAGGTAAACTTGAATGGGATAAGAAGAAACCCGCCATACTTTATTTTCTAACATATAAAAAGGATATTACACGGGTACATCAATTCAATGTGGAATCGGGAGAAGATAAAATAATCTATACTACTGAAAATTATATTACCGAAATTTCTCCGACTCATCCTGATGGTGATCATCTTCTTCTTGCGCCGAAAGACCAGGCAAATTCGGTAATGGAAATTTATTCCCTCAGTAAAGGAGAAAGCATAAAAATTCCGATGGACGTACCGCTTCACCGCGTACGTTTTACTACATCGCCAGATCTTACTGTGTTTGTGAACCGGTCCGGTAAACTACTCTTACCTAAAACATCGTGGCTTGTAGATCCCCAAACCAAGCAAAAACGTCAGGTTTACCAGGGCGCTTCAACAAGTCCTAACTGGCGGCTTGGCGGAAATAACTTTTGCTTTTACGGAACTTACAACGGGTCAAGGGGCCTGCTTGTTCTCGATACTAATGGAACGGTAGTAAAGTCATTTCCGCAGCTAACTAATCATCATCTCAGTTGGTCGCCGGATGGAAAATATATTGTAACTGATGTAGAAAAAGATCCCGAGAACAAAAAGAAAAGTTTATATCCAGGCTGGATATGTGTTGTTAATTATGAGACAGGAGAAATTAGGAACATAGTTGAGCATGAAAGTGAATTCGATGACAGGGAGGGGGATAAATATTCCGCGGGGCATCCGCATCCTCAACTTTCACCGGATGCAACTAAAGTAATATATAATTCGAGCAAATTTGGAATGGATCATCCCCATGTATTCGTATCGCTCGTTAAACTTCCAGAAAGTGTGAAGAACGCTTCTGCAAAAAGGGAATCGGATAAAATGATTATTGAATGGCAGAATCCGGATAAGGTTGAGCTGAAAGAATGTATAGTTTACAGCATTCATAAAAATGGGAAAGCAGAATTAATCGGGTCGGTTGATCTAACCGGAACAAAATTGGTAACTGAATATAATCCTGATGTCACCGGATACAACATTGTGACAAAAGAATATTCTGGTCTTACCAGTAAACCATATTCGGTAAAGCTTTGATAAGAATCTCTTTGATTTGGTTATTAATCAATTAAACAAAATAGAGTGGTTTTATTCTTAAAAAATTCAGGAGAAGAAATGTTAAATAATAAACTGATATCCGCCTTTTCGATGATACTGATTTTGGTTTTTATTACTTCAGTTAACATAAAACCGGTAACTCGTGATCAGGAGAATATTGATCAAAAGATTCAGAAAAAAGAAAAAAAGTCGAAAACAGAAAAAGTAGAAAACCTGGAGCAGAAAAAGGCAAAGAAATCCGCCGGCAAAAAAACCATTGAAGAGCTTATTGCTATGAATCCGCCCGTAAAATATGAGAAAGGATTTGTTGGGAAAAAATATCCGCCGGAATGGAAAGAATTCCCAGCTCTGAATCCTAATTTCAAAGTATTGCAGCTAACTACTAGTCCTGCGGAGGATTCAAAATTTTATTTGACAACAGATTCATATTACCCTGATCTCAATGCCGTAGCATTTGTTTCTAACAGAACGGGCACCTGGAATATCTTTTATTGCAATCTGGACAATGGAGAAATAACACAGGTAACAGATTTCCCGAATACCATTAAGGATGACGGGCATGGAGACATCTGTGCCGTAAAGAGGAATGAAATCATTTATTACGATAAGAAGAACGCAATTCTTCATAAAGTAAATTTGAAAACTTTTGAAGACAAAGAATTCTACAGAATGCCTGAAGGTTTCAAAGTCGGTAATTCACTTACGGCAAATGCAGACGGAAGTATTATTGCAATAACAGCAATTAAAGGCGAAAAGGGGAATGTTGAAGTAAGCAAAATGATATTTGTTGATATTGACGGAAATGTCGTTAAAGAAATCACCAGACCAGGACAGCAGTTGAGTCATGTCAATTTGAGTACTTCAGGTAAAGTCCCCGGTGTAATTTATGTAAGGAAGGAAATAGAGGATAACAAGAGATTCTACTACATGTCGCTCGATGAAAAAGTGGATAAAAAAATTATCGAAGCTAAGGGAGAAGGGGAAGGGGTTTCGCACCCGTTCTGGTCGCCCGATGGTTCCAAAGCCTGTTATTTGAAAAAACTTAAAGGTAAGAATCCCAAATACTGGTTCGGTTATTATGATATCAATGAGGATAAGAATTATGAATTTGAAAAAGTTCAAGATAATGATATGAGCGCCAATTATAATTCAACAATTTTTGTAGGTACCGGTTCTCCTATAGATCCTTGTCTCAAGTTCTGGAGAATTGAAGACGGAAAATTTGTTGCTGAAAGAATGTTTGTGCATGGAGCAACTTTTCCGGGGACAGAAAACAGAGATGTCCATAATACCTTCATTGCTGGAACGAATAACGTTATATTCAACGCGGACGGTGACGGTAACGGCAATGTTTATGTCTTAATAGAAAAGAAATGATATACAGCAAATATTCTATCAATGATAAGGGTAATTAATATGAAAAAAATGGGAAAGGCTTATGATAGATTTTGTCAGGTTAAAATATTTTTTATTATTCTGATTACTATCATTCCGATTATAACACAAGTCTCTGCACAACAATTAAGTGCAAACGTGGAACAGATTACTTTTGGTCCACAAAACCATTTCTTCGGATATATCGGACATGTTCAGACAATCCCGTGGAATAAATCCGGAAGATACATCGTTTCACTTGAAGTCCCGTTCCGGGATCATATGCCGGCACCGACTGATGCGGCAGTAATTAATCTTATCGATACCAAAGACAACTATAAACTTATTCCAGTTGACAGGACATATGCATGGAATTTTCAGCAGGGGACAATGCTCTATTGGAATCCCGAAGCGCCGGAAACTCAGTTCTTTTTCAATGACAGGGACACCAGTAATAATCACGTCTTTGCGGTTCTATATGATATTGAGAAAAGGAAAAGGATAAGAGAATTTAAGTTTGATGATACTCCGGTTGGTAATTCCGGCGTCGCCCAGAACGGAGGCTATTTTCTCGGCATAAATTACGGCAGACTCGCACGTCTTCGTACTGTAACAGGATATCCCGGCGCTTTCGATTGGACAACTGGAATTCAAGCTCCGGATAATGACGGAGTATTTTTAATTAATGTGAATACCGGTGGAAAAAAACTGCTGGTTTCATTTAAGCAGCTTTCAGAAGCATTAAAAAATCAAGTGCCCGCTGCGGCTAAAGATGAGCTATTTATCAATCATACTTTATGGAATAGGGAAGATGACTTAATCTACTTCTATTTAAGAGCAGGCTACATAACACGCGAAAAAACTGTTAACAATCCATTTACAATAAAACCGGACGGTTCTGAATTAACAGCTCATCCATATTACGGAGGACATCCCGAATGGATAGAAAACGACTGCATAATCGGAAGCCATGGTAAGGATCAGATAATTTATAGTATTCCGGAAAAGAAGATCGTCGGTAAAATAGGAACTCCCGAAATACTTCCTAAAACAGGAGGTGATACTTCGTTATCACCCGACGGAAAATGGTTAGCCGTCAGTCTCAAAAACGATAAAGATGGAGAAAATATTTATGTGGTTTTCAGGCGCTCGGATATGCTTCATGTCCGGACTCCTAAGATGCCAACGATGGAAGATAATAATGGTGATTTGAGGGTGGATCCTGCACCAAGATGGAATAGAACAAGCGATGCCCTCTTAGTACCGGGAGTTGTAGAAGATGGTACCAGACAATTATTCATAGTCAGTATTAAAGAAAACCTCGATTGATTTTGAAATCTAGCTGTTCGATTGTTCTTTGTACGATAATAATTGCTTAAATAAATAGAAATAATTCAGTTCTCACTTCTCTAACGGAGGATAATATGGAATCAAAAAAATCCGGAATGGAATTAAACCGGCGAAACTTCATTAAATCATCTGCTATTCTTGGTGCCGGCTTATTTATCCCTAACTCAATTATTGGAAAGACTTCTTCCTTTAACAGCACTAAAAAAAGATATGCAATTGTAGGTGTTGGACACCGTACACTTATGTACCAGGATGCTGTCTATAAAACATATAAAGAAACCTCTGAAATAGTGGGAATGTGCGATGTAAATGAAGGCAGGTTAAAGTTTTATCAGGATTATGCAAAGAAAATGACCGGCAAAACTATTCCAATCTATCTGGCCGATGAATTCGATAAAATGATTAAAGAAAATAAACCGGAAGTAGTGATTGTAACAACTGTTGATGCAACTCATCATCTCTACATAATCCGCGCTATGGAACTTGGATGCGATGTTATAACAGAAAAGCCGATGACCACCGATGAAATTAAATGCCAGCAGATAATAGATGCGCAGAATAGAACTGGTAAAAAAGTTATTGTCACTTTTAATTATCGATACTCACCTCCAAGAACTCAGGTTAAAGATTTGCTGATGTCTGGTGCTGTTGGTGATTTACTTTCAGTCGATTTTCACTGGATGCTTAATACTCATCACGGAGCCGATTATTATCGCCGCTGGCATGGTCAGAAAAAATATTCAGGCGGACTAATGGTTCATAAAGCTACTCACCACTTTGATCTTGTGAACTGGTGGCTTTCTGCAACTCCTGTAAAAGTTTATGCCAATGGTAAAAAAGAGTTTTATACTCCTGAAACCGCCAAAAGAATGGGTTTAAAAAATTATTATGAAAGATGCTATACATGCCCCGAAAAATCGACTTGCGCCTTTGAGTTGAGTTTCGATAAAAATGAAAGATTAAAAAAGTTGTATCTGGATAATGAAAAGTACGATGGATATTTCAGAGATCGTTGTGTCTTTAGACCGGAAATCGATATAGAGGATACTATGAATGTCGTTGTTAGTTATGATAACAATGTTACAATGAGCTATTCCTTAAATTCCTTCAATTCGTGGGAAGGTTACTACATTGTTTTTAATGGAACTAAAGGAAGATTAGAACACAAAATAGAAGAGAAGGTCTATTTCTTCGGTGATGCAAATCTGCCCGGTGAAACAAAACCCGGAGGTACAACTATTAGGGTTTATCCCCTTCGCGGAAATTATAGAGATCTTAAAGTATGGGAAGGTGAAGGAAGCCATGGCGGAGGAGACAAAGTCCTTCTTGAAGATCTTTTCGGTTCGGGTGATATTAAAGATAAATATCTGAGAGCAGCAGATTATAGAGCCGGGGCTTATTCATGCCTCACCGGAATTGCTGCAAACAAGTCCATAAAGGATGGCCGGCAAATATTAATTGATGATTTGGTTAAGAATTTAAAACGGCCGGATTATACTCCGATGCCATCGAAAAATGAAATACTGGGAATGCCAAATAAAAATTTATAAGTGCGGAATCGTGAATACCCCCAAATGAGGCAAATAGGGGAAGAAAACTTGAATTTTTTTTCCAGCGGGAATGAGATTGGAAAAATTAACATAAAATGCCAGTTTCTTGCGAGGTTATAATGGATGACAAAATAGATTTTACCGCAAAACAATATTTAGCTAACAATCTGAATTATAGTATTACGACAGTTCGAAAAGCGTTTACAGATAATTCAGATCTTAGCCCAGTTACAAAAGAAAAGATTTATAAACTTTACAATGATTATCAGAATAATAATATCAAAAAAGATAATTCTAAACGTAAAAAAGAAAAGGCTGGAAGTAGTTTGAATACGCCAGAAGCATTTCAATTATATGAGAAATCCTTAAAAAATAAAAAGAATCCAACTGCTAAGGGAATGAGTAATCGTGCGTTTTTACTGGCGTGCAGAAATAACCTTGGGACGGTTGAAAAAGGTATTAACAGAAAAAAACTTATTAAAGCAATTGAATCAGGAGATGTCTGGAAATTCAAGCAAGTTGGTGAATCAATTGTAAAAGAATGGTGTGAGTGGGTGGTGCAAAAAAATAGATGATTATTACAACTTTAGTACATTATTTAAGTGCCCTGTTGTGCGATTTGTAGTGCAGTAGTGTTAACCACCAAGTATTGTATTCTTTGAATTATATAATGTTTTATTTTTATCTCTGTTACTTTTTTTCACAACTGCAGATAGGTCTTATGAAAAAGATAGTTTTAGTTCTATTGTTCCCAATAATCATTCATGCTCAACAGAATGTAATACCGCGAGATACTTCATTCAACATCAGGTCGACAACAACTAAAATAAAAAAAGCATATCCATATGCGGAAACGGTAAAATCCGAGATTCCGGAAGGCGTTCAGTTTTTTACTAATGTTGTCTACGCTTCTTACGGCACCAGGGAAATGCAAATGGATATTTTCAGCCCGGTCAGTAATGAAATGCATCCCGCAGTTCTAATAATTCATGGGGGAGGTTGGCGAAGCGGAGATAAAAGCATGGAATGGCCAACTGCCCAATATCTTGCTTCCCATGGGTATGTTTCAGCAACTGTGGAATACAGACTTTCAGCTGAAGCATTGTATCCGGCTGCTGTTCACGATATTAAAGCCGCAATCAGATTTCTGAAAGCAAATGCTGAGAAATATAATATCGACATCGATAAAATTGCCGTTTCCGGCTGCTCGGCTGGAGGTCAACTAGCTGCCTTTTTGGGTACTACCGGCAATTTGGAAAAATTCGAAGGCTTATCCGGCAATATGGGATTTTCTACAGCAGTTCAGGCAGTGATTGTCGTAGACGGAACAATGGATTTTACCAATCCGGCTGAAAGCAACAAGGATAAGGACCCGGCAAAACCTTCCGGGAGTAAACTATGGTTCGGCTGTTCATACGAAGAAAATCCATTTCCGTGGATTGAAGCTTCTCCAATAAATTATATCAATTCAAAGACGCCGCCTTTCTGCTTTATCAACAGTTCGCTGCCGAAATATCATGCCGGCAGAGATTATGCAATCGAAAAATTTAAATTTTATAACAATTATTCAGAAGTGCACACTATTGAAGGCACTCCTCACCCTTTCTGGCTTTTTCATCCATGGTTCGACAAAACAATGGAATACATGATTCGATTTCTTGATAAAACATTAAAAGGTAAATAAAGCTGTATTATATTGAATAGAATATTCGATTTTCTTACAGTCTGTAACTCGTCCTGTTTGACCAACAATGTCGAAACGCATATAGACAATGCCGTATCTTTATCAGGTACTAAGTTCACGTCAGAAGATTTAACTGATTTTCATAACTTACAGTTGGTAACTGTGAGTCTGCTTAATAATTGATAGGGCTATGATGCAGACAAGTTCTGAAAATAATAATAAAGAAATTTCTAAAGCTGTCCTTTTTCATAATTCATTTTGAGAATTCTATTGTGGCGTAAGAATTTTTAATTGCCGCCGACCCCCTCTTTGGAGCAACAGACATATAACTTTCGCGGGCAAAACAGAATCGATGAAGCAATGTTTTAATTCTGTAATTATTCTATCCCAATTTACTTTTTTCAATCCACTAACTTTATTTTGTTCATCTTCTAATAAAAATATAATACGACAAAAGGATGCTCTACTTCACGAATAAAAAAAATATTAAAGAGGATATATTGTCAAAAATAACTAACTTCATCGCCATATTTAATGAACCTGTCAACTTTAAATTATAATCATAATGAGCGAACAATATGGATAACAATATCAAACTGGAAATCAAACTTCCACGGGTTAATGATATAGAACTTGTTGCGTTGGAAGGTCTTGAAAGAATGGGAAGACATCTTGGCATCTCTGATGAAAAAATTGGAGAAGCAAGAATAATTGTCACTGAAGCAATTATTAACGGTCTCGAACACTCCGGTTCAAACAATCCCTATGTGGATGTTGAATTTACAATGACAAAAGAAAAACTGATTATACTTGTCACAGATTTTGGAAAGGGATTTAAACCCTCTGAAGTTGCTAATCCGGACATCGATTCCAAACTCCATAGTAGTAATAAAAGAGGATGGGGTTTAAAACTGATGAAATCCATGTCCGATGATTTCCTTATTGAATCAAATGACCACGGAACAAAAATAACAATTATTAAAAATTTAGTGTGAGGATAAATAAATGGTTTCTGAATTTAAATTGACTTCGGAAGTGAAAAATCAATGTACGGTTATTACTACTTCCGGTTATATTAATAATCTTGGGGGACAAAAAATTATTGAAGAATTTAATAATCATTACAGCAAAGGAATAAATAATTATGTTATGAATTTAGCCGACTCCAAAGTTATTAATTCCATCGGCATCTCTTTCCTTATTGAGGTTATTGAGAAATTAAATGATTCAAAAGGGAAGCTTGTTTTTACCAATCTCGATTCATCAATTGATAAAACATTTACAATCATGGGGCTCTTTCAGTATGCTTTGAAAGCTGATACTGTTGAAGATGGTGTTAAACTCATTGATACTAAACAGTAATATTCGGTAAGGTCTCAGGAGTCTCTTTAATGAATGAAGGAGCGTTCAGCAGCCAGTTTATAGATAAACTGATTTATCAGGTAGGTTCTTTTCAGGAAGGATTCGGAATTCTTGCGGAAGCAAAAAACCTTGAAGAGATCGGTGCGCATTTCGTTCATCTTCTAAGAGGTAATCTTCTTGTTACTGATATAAATCTCTTTCACAAAAAAGATAAAAGCGCTGCATGGGAAACTGTTTTTATTACAAATGCTAAAAGTATTCCCTTCAATGAATACCTGGTTTCCATCGATTCATTTCACATTAATATTGAAAATGATAAAGAATATAAAGTCTATTCAACAATTAGATGCAGTAACAACTCCAGCTTCGGTTTAATAATAGGAAATAAAATCGACAGGACCGGTTTCAGCACACTTGATTCAATTACACTTCAGATTTTTGCAAGGCTGCTCTGTACCGCTTACGAATCTTATCTTTCACACTTAAAAGAGAAGAGCCTTATTTTTTCACTTAATCATAAAGTTCTTCAGTTAAACAGTCTTGTTGATACAGGTATTGAAATATCCAAACTTGAAAACAATACTATGCTGCTGGAGCTGGCTCTTGAAAGAGCTGTTGCACTTACTAATGCCTCCAAGGGTTTAATAAAAATTGATCTGGACAATAGAAATGTTTCTACTTTGAAAATTCCGAATAGCATAGATGTTGCCGAAGCATTGAAATCCGAAGATAAGATAGAAACAGTAGTTGAATACAGGGGTCTTACTTATACTGTTATTCTAATTGATAAGGAAAGCAGAAACGGATTTACGAAGTTTGATGAAACAGATAAAATATTATTATCTGCATTTGCCCGTCAGGTTTACGGCGCTGTTGAGAACAGAGAGCTTCATAAAGAAGCCCTTGAAAACGAAATGCTTAAAAAGGAATTGTCGGTTGCATCAGATATTCAGAAGAAAATTATTCCGGAAACCCTTCCCGCCATAGAAGGATACGATATTGCCGGAATTAATATCCCTTCCAAAGAAGTGGGCGGAGACTATTATGACTGCAGGATGCTTAGCAACGGAAAGATTGCGTTAATAATTGCAGACGTAACGGGAAAAGGAGTGCCGGCATCACTTCTTGTAAGTACTTTAAGTGCTTCTCTTCACGCCTATCTTGAAATGAATATTCCTCTTGATGAACTCGCCGTTAAAATTAATAAACTGATCTACCGGTCAACTCCTTCTGATAAGTTTATTACCTGTTTTATCTCCTTACTTGATCCCGAAACGGGAGAAATCAATGTCATTAATGCGGGACACAACCCTTCGCTGATTTTAAAGAAGGATAAAGTATTAAAAAAAATAGACGCCGGGGGCGTTGCATTCGGGATGTTTGATTTAGGTCTTCCATTCAAGAGTGAAAAAGTTATACTGGAAAAAGGGGAGAGGATTTTGCTGTTCACCGATGGAATTCCGGAAGCAATGAATGAAAATGAAGAGGAATTCTCGGATGCCCGGCTCGAAAAGTTCTGTGTTGAAAATTGTTTCTTAGACGCATCCCTTTTTATTAATAATCTTGTTTCTGATCTTCGTGGATTTACTAAAGATACTCCGCAAAGTGATGACATTACGGCTCTATACCTAATCCGAAAGTAAAAATTTTTAACAATAAATCAGACTTAATATAGAATAATAATGAATGCTGTAAGTTTCTTGACAGTTTTGTCCGAACATGGATTCTATCTTATAAGATTGTTGAACTGGGATTTTGATTAGATAAAAAATCCCATATCAAATCATTTATTGGAGGGCTTGATGTCATCTTCTCTTTTTAGAATAATTCTGGTCAGTTTGTTTCTGTTTTCAGCTACAACAATATTACCTCAACAGAGACAAAAGACAGAAGCAAATTCCGATATTGTTGAGTATACAAACAAAGAAGGATTGCCCACCACAAATATTGCCAATATAGTTCAAACTAAAGATGGTTACATCTGGCTTTCAGGAGTTGAAGGCACATACCGTTTTAACGGTTATGAGTTTGATGAGGTAGGTAAAGAATTTGACCTGCCCTCCATGCAGAACATGTATTACGATTCAACTAAAAACATTCTCTATTTTGCATCAACGCAGAAGTTTATAACATTTGACGGAAATGTGTTTAAGACATACTCGGAAAAGGATGGTTTTAAAATTAACGGTTCACCGGGAAAGGTTATAAGTTTTATTAAGTCCGATAGTAAAGGAACAATCTGGATCGGTTCAAGCACTCCGTTTATCGACAAAAAATTTAACGGAGGATTAACAAAATTTGAAAACGGTAATTTTTTCGTTTATGATTCAACAAATTATCCACTTGACAATTCAATCAATTTTATTGAAACACCTTATAACACATTAATATTTGTATCGAGCGGAAGAAATACTCAAACCGCTGAAGGCTCTTATGTAGCGCTTTATAACAACGGGGTGTTTAAGAAAATTGATGAATCAGTTGGAATTAGGCTGCAAAATCCTATAATCCTGCCCGATAATTTTTCTTCTGCAATTGATAAAGACGGAAATACCTGGCTCGCGTTTTCTGGAATATTAGCATCAAGAACCATAGCCAAAAATACCGCCGGAGTATTGATGTATGATGGAACGAAATTCCATCAGTATACCGATTTTATTGATAACCTTGGCAAGGATCTCTTTCCTTTGCAGGTTTATTATAGTAAACCGCTTGACAAATTATTCATGACAACCGCGTCAACCACATACGAAATTTTTAATTCAAGAAACAAATCAATATATGAATATGCAAATGGGCAATGGGTTCCATCGAACATTATTGAAAACATAAATAATATTACAGATATTAAAACCGGTAAGAGCATCAGTGATTTGCGTTATACTTCAGTACTCTTCACAAAAAAGAATCAGTTCTTCCCGGAGTTACTGGTCTTTCAGACTACGCAGGAAGGTCAGGTTCAGAGTTCCAAATATTATAATCAATTGTATAAATACGAAAACGGCAAATGGCAGAAGTATGATTCATTTACTGCTTTCCCGTTTAATGAAACAATTGATGGTTTATTAATGGGGACCACAAAAGGTTTTGGAGTTTACTATCCAAATTATTCCAGAATGCTTACAACAAAGGATGGATTACTTCAATTAAGCGGAGGGATTCCCTCTTTTTATACAGATAGAAACGGAATTGTTTGGATCTCATATTCTTACTCGGTGCTGCCTGCGTATGCTCAATCTTTTAATACAGGAATTAATATTTGGGATGGCAAAAAACTTATAACCTATACAGAAAAAGAGGGTCTGCCAAGTAATATAACATTCGACACGTACCAGGATAGTAAGATGAGAGTATGGATCGCTACGTCCAGGGGGATTGCAATGGCACGTGAAATCAAAAATAGCGATAACGATTGGATATTTAAATTCAATAATGTCTTATCTGATAAACGTAAACTTTACAATTCAACTTCCTTATTGGAAACCAATCAAGGTGAAATCTATGCCTGGCAGAATTATGTAAGACCCGAATCAAAGGATTTAAATAGTGCCGATTTCTATTTAGGTAAATTTGACGGGGAAAAATTTATTGAGATTGATTCTCCGTTTACGGACGATGATAATCTTAAAAAACATCAACTCTTTGAACTTAGGGAAGATGATCAGAAGAGACTCTGGTTTATCGGTTTGTTTTCGGATAATGTTAAAGACCTTACTTCCGTGCCTTCTAAAATTATGATCTATGATGGCAAATCCTGGAAGAATCCCCCACAGAGCTGGAATGTTCCGAAAGAACAGCTCCATTATGTAGGTAAACTGAAGAATGACATCTACTTCCTAACGAGCGGCGGTTTCTTTGTTTTTAATGGGAAGAAATTCATCGATCTAAGCGATAGCATTAGCACTACTGCTGATTTTAGAATTTTAAAAGGCGCAAGTGTAGCCGGCACTAAAACTGATATTCAATCCAGCGACCGGTTGTATATCCGGCTCAGAAACAGGGGTCTGGTTATTTTTGACGGTACAAACCTGAACTTCTATACTAAGAAAGAAGGCCTCCCTTCAACTAACATTTCTAATCCGGTTGTCGACCATCAGGGGAATGTATTCTTTCAATTCCCATCCGGAACTCTTCAGATTAGAGGAGATAAATTTCAAACTTATTATGATGATGAAAATGTAGTTACCGGAGGTCCTTATGGAAGCATAATGGATGGAAACGGAAACCTTGTTCAATATTATAACGGTGTAGGTCTTTATATTAATAAGGGTGAAAACAAATCCTATCCATTGAGAATATCTTCTGTTGTAGTTAATAAGCAGTATTATTTTTATAACTATCCTTCAGAGCATAGTCACTTTCAGAATTCATTTGTATTTAATTATGCCGCATTAAATTATAGAGATCCCAGACAAACCACCTATGAGCATCTTTTAGAAGGATATGATAAAGAATGGTCGCGTCCCTCTAATCTCCCTTTTGTTGAATATCAGAATCTCCCGCCGGGTGATTACAGGTTCAGAGTGAGGTCAACAACATCAAACGGTATGAAAACGAATGAAGATTATTATTCTTTTGCTATTAATCCGCCATGGTGGTTAACATGGTGGGCTTATGGCGTCTATTTAATCGGGTTTGTAGGGATTTTAGGCGGAGTTAGAAAGTATGAGCTGGATAGAAGAAGGGAAAGAGAAAACAAGAAATTACTTGAAGCTGAGAATGCCAGAAAGACAAAAGAATTAGAAGAAGCTCGTAACCTGCAGTACTCAATGCTTCCCAAAGAACTGCCTCAATTGCCGCATCTCGACATTGCTGTTTATATGAAAACCGCTACGGAAGTGGGAGGCGACTATTATGACTTTAATGTTCATGCAGACGGAACTCTAACGGTAATACTTGGGGATGCTACAGGACACGGTATGATGTCGGGTATGATGGTTTCAATTATGAAATCACTTTTTATGTCGGACCGGACAAACATGGAATTAAAACCGTTCTTTGAAAATACTAGCAATGCACTTAAAGATATGCAGCTCGGAAGATTGATGATGGCATTAACATGCATTCAGATAAAATCTGACCGGATTTTAACTACCAATGCCGGAATGCCGCCTTTAATTATTTTCAGAAAATATTCTCAGACTATCGAAGAAGTTGTTATAAACAATATGCCTTTAGGAGCTATGAAAGGGATAGAATATGATATTAAGGAATTAAAGATTGAAAGAGGCGATACATTGTTATTGATGAGTGACGGTTTTGCTGAGCTGAAAAATGATAATCATGAAATCCTCGGGTATAAAAGGGCAAGGAATAGCTTCGAGGAAATTGCTCAGCAGGAACCTGAAGAAATTGTTAATTATTTGAAAAACGAAGGTAAGAAATGGACTAACGACAAAGAACCTGAAGATGATGTAACATTTGTGGTAATTAAAGTAAAATAAAATATTTTATCGAAAAATTATGAAAGCAAAATCAATTAATGGAAAGTCGGTTCAGGAAATTAAATCTGCTCTTATTGAAAGCATGTCCGATGGTTTTAAGCCAACACTGGCATTTGTATTTATCTCAATAAAACATGAGCGCAATGAGATTATCAGCATAATGAATAGTTATAATATCCAGATATTCGGAGTTACTTCCAGCGGTGAAATATGCGATAGCGAAGTTCTTCGTGAAAGTATTTCGATTCTGCTTATGGATATGAATAGAGCAAACTTTAAAATATTACTAGAGGAATATGGAAAAACTGATCCGGTTGAATTAGCGAAAACCATGACCGGCAATGCAATGAAGCTTTATGAGAAGCCGGCATTCATTCTCTCTAATAGTGTTGCTGACATTACAGAAATGGCTGTCAGCGAAAAAATTCTCTATAGTATTTCAGAAGTAGCCGGTAAAGATGCTGTTATTTGGGGAGGCGGTGCCGGCGATGACCTTAGATTCAAGGAAACTTTTACATTCACAAATAATAAAAAAACGAATAATGGTATTCTGCTTCTAGTAATTGATAATAATAATGTTATTGTAAAAGGACGGGCAGCAACAGGACAAAAACCGGTTGGTACTCAAAAGACAATTACTAAAGTTGAGGATAACTGGATTCTGGAGATTGATAATCAGCCGGCAGCTGAATTAATGCCGAAATTTCTGGGATTAAACTTAACTGAAGAAAAGTATAAAGAGTTTAATATCGGTACTGTAATACTCAGTCTTTCAAAAGAAAAAGGGGAACCGTTGATCCGTTCCTCAATGGGATTGAACTGGGATAATAAAGGATTGGCGGTTTCCGGCAGAGTAAAAGTGGGTGATAGAATACGTTTAACACTTCCGCCTGATTTTGAAGTGATTGAAGAAGTAAGTGCGGATGCAAAGAAAATACAATCAGCAGAAATGCCCGAAGCCGATGCCCTTCTTATGTTTTCATGTATTGGAAGACTGGATGTTTTTGGTCCTCTTACATCAGATGAAGTAAATGGAATTAGAAACGCATTTAAGGTTCCGATGGCCGGATTTTTTACTTATGGCGAGTATGGCAGAGCAACCGGCGGTGATAATGAATTCCATAACATGACTTGCTGCTGGGTTGCATTAAAAGAAAAATAAATGAATCAGAAAATTGAAAATATTATAAGGCTTATTCTGAGTAATCAAAAGATTACCGATGAAGAGAAAAACAACGCGGTTAAAGCTCTGCAGGATGTTAATAAGGAATTAGAGATAACTGCTTTCAAGCTTGATAGAACCGAAAAGGTTAAGAAAACAACTTCCATACTTCTTGAAGAAACAATTGAGGAACTGGAGTTAAAGAGAAAAGCAGTTGAAGCGCAAAACCGCGAACTGGAAATTGAAAAATCTCTTGAGAAAGTCCGAACAGTAGCTATGGCGATGAGGAAACCGGATGATATGCTTGAGGTTTGTAAAACAATTTCGCTTCAACTGGAGTTATTAGGCGTTGCCGAAATCCGGAATGTGCAAACCGCTATCTTTTACCAGCAGAACGGCACTTACACAAATTACGAATACTATTCTAAGCACAATAAAACCTTTATTACAGAAACCACGTATACAAATAATGAGCTGCATCAGGAATTTGCCGAGAAAATGATAAAAGGAAAGGGAGAATTTTTCATAACTCATATTAAAGGCAAGGAAGTTATAGATTGGATTGCTTATCAGAAAACGACAAATGTTTTTATTGATAACTACCTTGAAACCGCTTCATCGCTAAACTATTATTGGTTTTCACTCGGACCGGTTGCTTTAGGGATTTCAACTTATCAGCCTCTGACGGAAGAAGAAATAAATTTATTCAAAAGATTCCTTAAGGTATTTGAACTGTCATATCAAAGGTATCTTGATATTCAAAAAGCCGAGGCACAGGCAAGAGAGGCGGAAATTCAGCTTGCACTGGAGAGAGTGAGAGCGAGAAGTCTTGCTATGCATAATACTTCCGAATTACAGGAAGTTGTAAATATACTTGCGCAGCAATTGCACAGTATGAATCTTGATATTAACGGTGGAGTATTCATCGTTATTAATGATGAAGTTGATAAAGATGTTACTCTTTGGGCATCCGGCGGCGCAGCTGATTATGTACAAAAAGTGACTGTCCCATTTTTAAACAGCCCAATAATTATTGAGCTAATGAATGCGATCAAAAGAAAAAATAATTTCTTTACCGAAGATCGCACCGACGAAGAAAAGATCAGTCTGTTCAAACATCTTTTCAAATTTCCGCCGTGGAATAGTTTATCTCAGGAAAGAAAAGAGGAACTGTTATCACGAAAAGGGGGATATACCAGATCCGTTGTTATATCGAATTATACAAGCATTTCCATTACCAACCACAACGGAAAAAAATTCTCTGATGATGAAAATGAAATTCTAAAACGTTTTGGAAATGTTTTTGAACAATCCTATATCCGCTTCCTCGATCTGCAGAAAGCAGAGGCTCAGGCAAGAGAAGCGCAGATTGAAGCTGCGTTGGAAAAAGTTAGAAGCCGTTCCATGGCAATGAGGAGTTCATCTGAAATCGGTACCCTTATTTATCATTTGTATGGAGAACTTTCCAAACTGGATGCACACCTGGATAGGTGTTTTATCATGATTGTAAACCCGGAAAATCGTGGTATTACATGGTGGCTGGCCGGTAAAGAAGGGCTGCTGAATGAAAACGGTTTTTTTGTTCAAAACAATCAACACCCCTCACATCAGTTGTATCTTAATTATTGGGAGGAGAGAAGAAAAAAATGGACCTATCTTTTTGAAGGAAAAGAAAAAGAAGAGTGGGATCGATTTGGTTTTAGCCAAACAGAACTGACTAACCTGCCGGAGCCGGTAAAGAAGGACATGGCAGGAGTTAACAAAATATATCTCTCCGGCTCATCTGATATTTTCGGATGCTTAGTTACGGGAAGTTTTGAGCCGTTGTCCGACGAGCACCAGGGTATTCTAAGCCGTTTTGCGTCTGTTTTCAATCAAACTTATACCCGTTTCCTCGATCTTCAAAAAGCCGAAGCACAGGCACGAGAAGCTCAGATTGAGCTTTCACTGGAGCGAATCCGTTCACAGGTAACAGCTATGCGCGAGTCTTCCGAACTGCTCGATATTGTTGTTACAATGCGATCCGAGTTTGTTGCACTAGGTCATGAAGCACATTATTTCTGGCATATGCGCTGGCTACCCGATAAATATGAAAAAGCTATGACTTCAGGAGATGGTACGCGGATTGGTATGGTGATGACATTGCCCCGTCATATCCACAGTGATATAAAGTTATTAGCCGATTGGGAAAAGAGTGATGAATCTACTATTATTTTTCCAATGGATGTAGAAACCGCTGTAGAATATGTTCATAAAATGATCACACTTGGAGATTTCGAGCAGGTAGATCCCAATGCACCAACTTTGGACGACATTCGTCATATCGGAGGATTAACATTCATAATGGCTCGCACTACACATGGGGAAATTGGATATAGTCTACCCGGAATAGTAGTTGATCCTCCAATGGAAGATTTATCTTCATTGGTTCGCTTCGCCGGTGTATTTGATTTAGCCTATAAACGTTTTGAAGATCTGAAAGGTGCTGAACGTCAGCAACGTGAAGCGCAGATTGAACTGGCGCTGGAACGAACCAGAACTCAGAGTATGCTGATGAAGCACTCCAGTGAACTCAATGATATTTCAAAGACTTTTCACGAGCAGCTTCTAGGCTTAGGAATTGATTCCGAATTTTCCTTTGTCTGGCTGCCAGATGAAGACAAACAGGAACACATGTTTTGGGCAACATGGGTAAATGACATAAATGGTACTTCGCAGTATCAGAGTAAAGCCGTAAAATATCCACTAGATAAAACAGAGCCTGGTACAGCAAAGTGTTACGCGGATTGGGAGAGTAATCAACCAGTGCATGAAACATTCGTACCGCCCGGTAAAATCGATTCATTCTTTGCTTCCTGGGAAGAATTGCTGAAGGGAGCGGTGAAATTCAAGCCGGAATTTTTTCCGGAAGGAATTTATTATACTGAAGCCTACATGAAATATGGTTGTTTTGGCATAGATATAAGACGGCCACTCACTCAGGAAGAAAAGGAAATCCTTCGTAGATTTTCTGTGGAATTTGAAAGAACCTATACCCGCTTCCTCGATTTACAAAAAGCAGAAGCTCAGAATAAAATTATTCAGGCCGAGAACGAACGAAAGTCAAAAGAGCTTGAAGATGCTCGTCAGCTCCAGCTTGCTATGCTTCCAAAAGAGTTGCCGAAACTTTCCAAGCTTGATATCGCTGTGCATATGCAGACTGCAACAGAAGTAGGTGGAGATTATTACGATTTTTCATTCAAGGATAATGGTTCGTTGAATATCTGCTTAGGGGATGCCACCGGCCATGGTCTCAAAGCCGGAACAATCGTCTCAATGATGAAATCACTCTTTATAGCCGATTCAGCTAGATTAGAAATAAAAAACTTTTTTTCATCCTCTAATGAAATATTAAAGAAAATGTCTTTAGACAAAATGATGATCTCCTTTGCAATGGTTAATATCTACGGACGGGAAATAAAAATAGCCAATGCCGGAATTCCACCGGTCTTTATATACAGGAAAGAAATCAATTTTGTAGAAGAGGTTACTCTTCACGGATTACCTTTTGGGGCTTTGAGAAGAACCGAATATGATGTTTTTTCGACTGAAGTTAATTCCGGAGATACAATTTTATTACTTAGCGACGGATTACCCGAGCTTCAGAATGCAGATAGAGAAATGTACGGCTACGATAGACTAAAGAGAGTATTTGCTGAAAACGGAGGCAAAAGCTCAAATGAAATAATCTCTGCTCTACAAATGGATGGCGCAAACTGGAAAGGGGAATTAGAACAGAATGATGATATTACTTTTATCGCAGTTAAAGTAAAGTGATAATAAAACTTATCTCTAATTATTGAAAGGATATTGCTATGAAAATTATGGTTGTGGATGACGAACAAGATGTGAAATTACTTTTTGAGCAGACATTCCGTAAGGAAATAAAATCCGGTAAGCTCGCTTTTCTGTTTGCTTTTTCGGGGGAGGAAGCTCAGGATTACCTTAAATCGAACGGACCGGGTGAGGTTAAACAGATACTTTCTGATATCAACATGCCGGGCATTAATGGCCTTGAACTTTTGAAATGGATAAAAGACAATTATCCCGAGTTGAAAGTAGCCATGATTACCGCCTATGGTGATCAGAATAATTATAATAAAGCGCTTGAATACGGCTGCGACGATTATATGACCAAACCGATAAATTTCGATCAGCTCAAAGAAAAGGTGCTCCCTTAATTAAGAATTTTTTCCATCTATTCTTATTATAAATAAGGATTATAAATGAAGGCTAATAAAACAAAAGTAGAACCGGTTGAATCTGAAACCGAATTATTGAAAAAACAACTGGCTCAAAGGGAAGCAGAGCTTGCGATAATAAGCAGTGTAAGTGAAGCAATTTCAAAACAGCTTAGTATTGATACAATAATCAAAATTATCGGTGATAAAGTAAGAGATATCTTTAAAGCAGAAGTAACCGAAATCCTTTTGTTGGAAGAATCAACAAAGATTATTCATGTTCCATATTCTTTCTATCGTGATTATCAGGAAGCAGAGCCATTCCTGCTTGGAGAAGGGCTAACATCAAAGATTATTAAATCCGCCAGACCATTATATCATGGCACCTTTGATGAAGCAATCAAATTAGGAGTTCTTGTTCAATCGGAAGAAGAAAAAACAGAAACCTATATCGGCGTTCCGATCATTGCGGGCGATAAAGTAATTGGTGTAGTGAGCATTCAGAGCTATAAGAAAAATGATTATAATGATGAAAAAATCCGCCTGCTTTCAATTATTGCTACAAACATGGGTGTTGCTTTACAAAACGCTAAACTGTTTGATGAAACCAAAAGATTACTTAATGAAACCGAACAGAGAACCGCTGAACTTTCAATTATCAATAGTGTTCAGGAAGGATTAGCTAAAGAACTCGATATCAATAGTATCTACGAATTAGTTGGGGAAAAAATAAGAGAAATATTTAATGCCCAGGTAATTGATATTGTTAAGTATGATAAAAAAAGCAATATGATTGAAGATTGCTATTCATTTGAAAAAGGTGATCGAACACTTATAGGACCCCGCCCGCTGAAAGGATTTCGCAAGCATGTAATTGATACTGTTAAACCATTGTTAATTAATAGGGATGAGGAGAAAGAAGCTGTAAAGTATGATAATGTTGTAATGTTTGGTGAAAGAGCAAAATCTCTTGTATTTGTACCAATGATAGCCGGTGATGAAGTAACCGGTGTAATCAGTTTGCAGAATCTTGATAAGGAGGATGCTTTTAGTGATTCCGATTTGCGTTTGCTGACTACTCTTGCAAACAGTATGAGCGTCGCACTTGAGAACGCAAGGTTATTTGACGAGACAAACCGCCTCTTAAAAGAAACCGAGCAGCGTACTGCAGAACTTTCCGTTATCAATAGTGTTCAGGAGGGTCTGGCAAAAGAACTTGATATGCATGGCATTTATAATCTGGTGGGCGATCGTCTTTGTGCTTTGTTCCCGGATACCCAGACTCTTGTAATCAGAACATTTGATCACGATACAGGTTTGGAATACTGGCAATATGCTATTGAAAAGGGGGAAAGGCAGCATGTCGATCCACGGCCTTTTAATTGGAACAGTAAATTACTCGTCGAGACTAAAAAACCGCTCGATATTAAAGAGAATTATGTTGAAACAGCTAAAAAATATGGAAGCTCTGGCGTAACAGCAGGACAGCCTCCTAAATCTGCTGTGTTTGTCCCGATGATTGCCGGAGATCTGGTTAGGGGATCCGTGAGCCTTCAAAATGTTGATAGAGAAAATGCATTTACTGAATCTGATTTAAGACTTCTTACTACGCTAACCAATAGTATGATTGTCGCTTTAGAAAACGCAAGGCTTTTTGATGAGACAAATAAACTTCTGGATAAAACCAAACAGCAAGCTGCTGAGTTGGAAATAATTAATAGCGTTGGTGAAGGATTGGCAAAGCAGCTCGATTTCCAATCCATTATTGATCTTGTCGGAGATAAAATTAAAGAAGTATTCAACGCGCAGGTTGTCTCTATTTCGACTTATGACTCGGCTGATAATAAAATTCATCATCGATACGTCATTGAAAAGAACAAAAGGTACTACTTCGATAAACCGATCGATATCGATCCTGATAGAAAGGAAATTATTGAAACACAGCTGCCGTTGATATTCGGATCGAGCCGGGAAATTATTGAACACAGCGGTGACCAGGTGCTTGATGGTGAAATGCCCGAATCATTCTTAGGCGTTCCAATAATTCATAATGGAAAAACTACAGGTGTTATTACTATTCAGGATTTGGACAGGCAGAATCTCTACTCCGAAAAAGATGGAGTTCTGCTTTTGACTCTCGCATCGAATATGGGAGTTGCATTAGAAAACGCCAGACTGTTCGAAGAAACGAAACGGTTGCTTTTAGAAAGCGAACAGCGGAATGTAGAATTGTCCATTCTCAATACAATTCAGCAAGGACTTGTACAGGAGATGGATATTGAATCCATTATAAATCTTGTCGGGGATAAATTCAGAGAAGCTCTTGGATTCCAGGATCTTGGAATTAGACTTTATGATAAAGAGAATGATATTCTTCATTTTTATTATGAATATGAACATGGAGAGAAACTTACTATCAATTCATCGAAGCCGACTCCGCTTTCAAAATATGTTCTTGATTCCGGCAAAACTCTTCTTCTCAAAAAGAATACTCCGGAGGAAAAAGAAAAACTGGGAATTTTTGGAAAGACAACTATACCCGGCACAGACATGAGTAAATCCCTGATCATGGTTCCGATTTTATTAGGTACAGAAGCAAAAGGATTAATACTGATTGAGAACTATGACAGAGAGGATGCTTTTTCGGAATCGGATATCCGCCTTCTAACTACTGTCTCAAACAGTATGAGCGTAGCTTTAGAGAATGCGCGGCTGTTCAAAGAAACTCTAAGACTGCTCGATGACAGCAAGAAACATACAGCTGAACTTGGAACTGTTAACAGTATCAGTCAGGCGATTGTTGGGCACCTTGAGATTGATAAGCTGATAAATCTTGTTGGTGAAAAAGTGCGCGATCTTTTCAAAGCTAATATTGTATATCTCGCGTTGTTGGATAAAGAAAATGAAATGATTGAATTTCCATATTGTTTTGGCGAGGAGTTGACTCCAATTCAACTTGGGATCGGATTATCTTCAAGAATTATACTGGATAAAAAACCACTTCTTATAAATAAAGAAATAAATAAAAAGAGTGAAGAATTAGGGATAAAGAGAATTGGAATTCCTTCGGCTTCCTATCTCGGTGTTCCAATTCCTGTAGGGGATGAAATAATTGGTGTTCTTAGCGTACAGAGCACCGAGGCAGAAAATGTTTTTAACGAGGGGGATATGCGCCTTCTCGGTACAATAGCCGCTCACGTCGGAATTGCAATAAATAATGCTAATGCCTACAAAGAGCTGAATAAAACTCTTGAAGATCTTCAGGCTACACAGAAACAGCTTATTGCCCAGGAAAAACTTGCCTCGCTCGGTCAGCTTACCGCAGGTATTGCACATGAAATAAAAAATCCCCTCAACTTTGTAAATAACTTTTCTGAGCTTTCAGTTGGAGTGGTTGAAGAATTAAGAGATGAGTTCCATAAACACATATCGAAATTCAATTCTGAAGAATTAGAGGAATTGAATGAACTTCTCAACTCCCTTAAACAGAATGCTGAAAAGACAAAAGAACATGGAAAACGTGCCGACAGTATTGTTCATAGTATGCTTCAGCATTCAAGGGGCAAAACAGGTGAAATACAACCGATAGATATTAATGCAATGCTCGATGAGGATCTTAATTTAGTTTATCACGGAATGCGGGCTCAGGACGGAACATTCAATATTAAAATTGAAAAGGAATACGATTCAGGAATTAGTAAAGTTGAGGTTATTCCTCAGGATATCAGCCGTGTATTTCTCAATATTCTTACCAACGGCTGTTACGAAGCCCATAGAAAAAAAATGGAATTGAACACTGATGAACCTGCCAGAATCAGGGTCAAAACTCTTGAGTCGGATTCGTTTATTGAAATTCGTGTTATGGATAATGGACACGGAATTCCGGAAAAAATCAGAGGGGACCTCTTCACTCCTTTCTTTACTACCAAACCGACAGGTAAAGGAACAGGACTCGGTCTTTCAATAAGCTATGATATTGTAGTTGCAGAGCATAAAGGCGAATTACTCTTCGAGACTGAAGAGGGTAAATTCACTGAATTTATAATCAGACTTCCTAAAAATCATAAAAAATAATTATATGAATACAACTCCCAAAATACTTGTTGTTGATGACGAACCGGATCTGGAACTGCTCATCAATCAAAAATTCAGGAAAGAGATTAAACAGGGGAAATACAGCTTTAAATTTGCAGGTAACGGAATTGAAGCTCTTAAAAAATTAATTGCCGATAATGAAATTGAGCTTGTTCTCACCGATATCAACATGCCTGAAATGGACGGCCTTACTCTTCTTTCGAAAATTAAAGAATTGAACAATCCGCTTCTTCACTCGGTAATTGTTTCTGCTTATGGTGATATTTTAAATATCCGGACTGCAATGAACGGGGGTGCTTTCGATTTTGTGGTTAAACCGATCGATTTTAATGACCTCGAGATTACAATGAATAAAGCATTGAGCAATCTTGTTTCATTCAAAAAAGCTCTGAAGACCAGAGATGAATTAATTACTATCCGCAAAGAACTGGACGAAGCACGGTCTCTGCAATTATCGATGCTTCCTAATACAATTCCGCAGATAGAAGGGATTAATATTTCTGCTTTTATGAAAACTGCAAGCGAGGTAGGTGGAGATTATTACGACTTCTCTAATAATAATGACGGCTCACTGAATATTGCAGTCGGGGATGCAACCGGACACGGAATGAAAGCTGGTATTATGGTCTCAATTATGAAAACACTTTTTATTACTAATTCCTCCCATCATGATCTTGTGGAATTTTTCAAACTTGCCAATGATGCGATCAAATCATTAAATCTCGGCCGCATGATGGTTGCATTTGCAATGGTCAGTTTGAATGGAAATAAATTAAAAGTACTGAATGCCGGAATGCCGCCGATTTTTTGCTATAAAAGTGCAGATAAAAAGGTTGTTGAAATTGGAAGTCATAATCTCCCTTTAGGCGCAGTGAATAATAGTAATTACAATACTGAAGAAATTGAAATAAATCATAATGATGTGATACTGATTCTAAGCGACGGATTTCCGGAGATTCAAAACAGCAGCAATGAACAATATGGATATCAAAGATTGACAGATACTTTTTTACAAATTGGAAATAAAAACAGCGATGATATTATTACTATTCTGAAAAATGAAGTTTCGAACTGGCTTGGCAATAAAGAACTTGAAGATGATGTTACGTTTGTTGTAATTAAAAAATATTAACATAGATCCATAAAAAAATCGTGAACAAACAATAAATGAATCGGGAGTCAAAATGAAATTCAATACAAGTGAACTATATAATGCAGTAGTAATTTCTTTTTCAGGAAAATTAATGGGCGGACCTGAAGCGGTTGATTTTCATAATAAAATTGAAGACTACATTAAGTCCGGCAAGAAAAATGTTATTCTGGAATTGACCAATGTTAAATATGTAAATAGCTCCGGAATTGGCAATATAGTTAGAGCATTCAGTACTGTTAAAGATGCCGGCGGTAATTTAAAGTTGGCTGGCGTGACTGATAAGGTTGAAGGGGTCCTTTCGATTACAAAACTGCTAAGTATTTTTGAACTGTTTAATTCAGTGGATGAAGCTGCGAAGAGCTTTAATTAATTTGCTGAATTATTTCCAAGGATAAAAGAAGAACACTTCTTATCTTTAACAAGAAAGAAATCATTCTTATCATCATGATATGAAAAACAAAATCCTTCTTGTAATATTTCTAATTGTATTAAATAGGTTGAATGCTCAATGGGCTAATATGGATGGCCCATATGGCGGAACAGTATTTGCGCTAACATCGGATGGTAATTATGTCTATGCTGGAACTCAAAGGGGATTATTTCGTTCTTCTGTGAATAATATTAATTGGGAACAGTTAGGTAATGAAATATTGGACATACGTTCAATAGCAGTTTCTGAAGAAAATATATTTATAGGTACGCTGGGAAAAGGTGTATATAGATCTACTGACTATGGGGCTACCTGGACTCAGGCAATAAATGGATTGTCATTACCATATTCAAACACAATGATAAGAGATATTAAAATTAGCGGAGACAATATTTATGTCGGTTATAGGGAAGGGCTTTATGTATCTAAAAATAATGGTGACAGCTGGACAAAAATTAAAAGTGAACCTGTCTTTAAAATGGAAATCCCAAGGCCGAATAATTTGATAATTTATGGAGGTCGTGACAAGATAATATTGTCAGATGATAACGGCAGTTCTTGGAAAGATATCTGGAATTACAGCAAATACTTTGGAGTTGATATTGACCTGGCAAATGAGATGATTTATGCTCAAGTTTATTCGGTTACATCAATTCGATCAAAGATTTATGCCGGCACAGACAGAGGAATATTTTTATCAAATGATTTTGGCTCGAATTGGGTTCAGACTAACAACGGACTTAAGAATAGTTTGATAACATCCCTTTTTATCAACGACGAAGGAATTTATGCCGGTTCACTTGAAGGAGGAATTCATTTCTCAAATAATGACGGGAATAATTGGACACAAATTAATAATGGTTTATCGGAATTGGAAATACTCTCTTTTACTGGTTCTCAAACCAGAATATTTGCCGGAACGAATAGCGGTGTTTTTATGTCTGCCAGCAATGGAAATTTGTGGGCACCAATAAATCAAGGAATAACTGGTGTATCAGTTAATTCCATACACTTCAGCGGCGCAACTTATTTTTTAAGTTCAAATTACGGTGTCTTCAAATTGTCAGACGCAAATTGGACTCAGACTAATAACGGAATTTCAAATAAAACGGTAAGCAGCCTGGCTGCTATAGGAGAAAAAATATTTGTCGGGACAAACGATGGATTATATTCATCTTCGAACAATGGCGCTGAGTGGATAAAGATAAAGAATGGCATTGCTGAAGCTTTTATTACTCGCTTGAAGGTCTATGAAAACAATTTATTTGTTGTTGCATCTCCAAAAGAAATTTATAAAACCACTGATTTAGGAATAAGTTGGGTGAAGCTTAATCTTGATTCAATTAATGCTGATGAAAATGTATTAGATCTGATTGTTAACATGGGCAATATCATAGTTAGCACATATTCCGGGAAATTGTTTTTATCAATTGATGACGGGGCTAGTTGGACAATTGTCAATAATAATATTCCTAAAGATCTTATCTTCACATTTGTTTCTAATGCAGAAAAAATAATTGGAATATCAAGAGGGGGTTTTATTTTTACTTCAACAAGTAACGGTGCTGATTGGACATTTGATCTGGGTGCTCCAGGTTCTAACCTGGTAAATAGAATTATTCCAAGATCTCTAACAATTAGTAATAATAATCTGTTTTTAGGTAGTGATAACGGGCTCTTCTTATCAGAGGATTTTGGTCACAGTTGGATACAAATTGGATTGAATAATAAAATAGTTCTGTCTCTTTTTGTAAAAGGAGATTATCTTTTTGCAGGTACCGAAGGATATGGAATATGGAAAAGATCTATTTCGGAAATGATAACAGATGTAGGTTATGAAGAAGATGATAGTATAACATCGTTTCAATTGTTCCAAAATTACCCTAATCCTTTTAATCCAATTACAAAGATAAAATTTGATTTGCCGGAGAGAGCTAAAACTCGATTAATTGTTTATGATATTCTGGGGCGGGAGGTTTCTTTGCTTTTAGATTCTGAGCTTGAAACTGGTAATCATGAAATTGATTTTGACGGTTCGAAATATTCAAGCGGAGTTTATTTTTATAAAATTCTTTCAGGAAAATATTCTAAAATGATGAAAATGATACTGATGAAGTAGAAGTTATCTGCAGAATTATCTCTTTAATCCGGAGTACTATTTGATAGTATGTTTAAAAAGTGAAGAAATTAACTTCAATAAACTATAAAGTTGGTGTGTGCCAAAAATCCTCTCTTTGTTTCTAACTAGTCATTGGTAATTCAACAAATCTACTCTGATTCTAATATGAACCCTCCGGAAATTTGAGTGAAGTGAATTATGGGTCTGCAGATTAATTGCGACCTCAAAATGAATAATTCTTAAAAATATTCTTGCTCTAAATGAAGATTATTAAAATAAATTCTTACTTTTGACATGCATTTTTTATAAATGATACATTAATTTCTGCAAGATAAATCATGACTAACGAATTCATCATTATAGCTTCCTTCGTAATCAGCATAGCATTGATAATACTGTTGACCGCAAGATTTAAAGTAAATGCTTTTTATGTTCTCATCTTAATTGGAATTGGCATGGGATTGGTCTCTGGTTTATCTCCCGAAAAAGTAATTCAGGTTTTGAAAGAGGGTTTCGGTAATACGCTTGCTTCAATTGGATTGATCATAGTTTTTGGAACAACATTAGGACTCGTTCTTGAAAAGACCGGTGCCGCCTATACAATGGCAGAGTACATTCTAAAGAAAGTCGGCACAAAAAATGCCCCTTTAGCGATGACGATAACCGGTTTTATCTTCGGAATACCGATATTTTGCGATTCAGGTTATGTCGTTTTAAGTTCACTTAATAAATCTGTTGCCGCGCGGACAAGAAAATCGATGACAATTATGGGTTCTTTACTCGGCATCAGTTTATACTCTGTTCATTGTTTAATACCGCCGCATCCCGGAGCTACAGCCGCAGCCGGAATAATCGGCGCCTCAATCGGAAAACTTATGCTGATTGGTCTGGGAATTGCAATGATAGCTTTAGCTGCCGGGTTTCTCTGGATAAGATTTTTGGAAAAGCGCAATGATCAACCTGATTTCGAAATAAAATCCGATATGAATCAACCGGAATCAGCTTTATTAAGATATCCTCTTTTGTCTTTTTTACCCGTATTTCTTCCGATTGTTTTAATAGCTATTAAGTCTGTTCTCTTAATGTACTCAATAAGTACCGGGGGATTACTTGTAACTATTATATATTTTATTGGTGATCCTGCTATTGCTCTTTTAATTGGAATAGTAATTAGTTTGTTCGTTAATACGGACTTTAAGTTTAACTTAATTCATTCAGTGCTGGAAGATTCAATAAAAAATGCCGGAATAATCTTATTAATAACGGCTGCCGGCGGTGCATTCGGCGCAATACTTAAAGCTTCAGGTGTTGGAACAATAATCGGTGAGCAGCTTTCACAATCGGGTTTAGGAATATTCATCCCCTTTTTAATTGCCGCAGGTTTAAAAACCGCTCAGGGCTCTTCAACTGTTTCGATAATAACGACATCATCTATAATATTACCAATGCTGAGTGAGCTGCAATTAGCAACCGAGATGGGTCTTATCCTGGCTGTCCTTTCAATGGGAGCCGGATCCATGGTCTTCTCCCATACTAACGACAGTTATTTCTGGGTAGTTACTAAATTCTCCTCAATCGAATTGAACAAAAGCTTAAAAGTGTTCTCTTCTTCAACTATTGTTTTAGGACTCTCTGCACAAATAATAATTTTTCTCCTTGCTCAATTTTTAATATAACCTTTTTCTTTATTGACATTTGATGATGTTGCAGCAGATTTTAAAGCGGTAATTAGTTTATAATGATATGCAGGAGTTAATAAGCTATCTATCTTGTTAGGATTATCTGCAATTAGATTTTTATCTCGCCTTCCTTATTCAGGGCACATATAAGCAGCTATACATCGGTAAATTAATAGTAATCTTACTGATTGGGCTCCAAATTTCTTTATTACATCCCGTTAAAAATCTTTCCGCGCACTCGAGAAGAAAATTTTTTCCTTTCCGATTTTGCTTGACATCAGTATTATCGTGTTTTATATTTGGTCGTGCAGTCTATATATTAAACATATTTGACATCAGAGTAGGTTATCAGCATGGTTAAGAAATCTGATAATTCGAAATACCACGTCCCTAATCTGTCAAGAGCCTTGACGATTATGGAACATCTCTCAAAACATCCGGCCGGTTTAACTGCATCAGAAATTTCAGAACAATTAAAAATTCCTCGTAACTCGATTTTCAGGATTACATCAACTCTGGTTGATAATAATTATCTCGTTCGTGATGAAGAGACAAAGAAATATCAACTCTCTCAGAAACTTTTAACTATGGGTTATTCGGCACTGGGAGAGCAGACGCTTATTGAAAAATCTCTCCCGGTTATGAGAGCATTAAGAAATGAAGTGGGAGAGACCGTTCCGTTAGGAGTTCTTCACGGTTACGAAGGTTTGATTATTGAAGAAGTACCCGGAATTCATTCATTTAGGTTTGTTCTAGAACCCGGACGCAAATTCCATCTTCATACTTCCGCTCCCGCTAAATCTATTATCGCATTTTTACAAAATGACGACCAGGAAAGAATAATTTCAACAATTAATTTCACTAAGTACAATGATAGGACTATTGTTAATGCAAATGATTACAAAGAACATTTAAAAAAGGTTAAAAGCCGTGGTTTTGGAATTGATCATGCCGAAGAAATTGAAGGTATGATCTGTATTGGAGCCCCAATATTCAATTATAAAGGTTATCCCTTTGCTGCGATCTGGATCTCTGGTCCCTCGTTCAGAATAAAAGAATCTGATTTCGATAGAATAGGAAATACTGTGAAGAATTATGCGGATCGTATCTCCAAGAGTCTTGGTTTCGACCCGCAGTATATAAATACTGAATCGAAAGATTAATTTTTTTCATTGATATAATTACACAGTTTCTCTCTTTAGTGTGAGATATTTCTTAGCACTAAAGTCTTCGTATGATAGTTAAATGTTTTATATCTGGAGGGATTATGATTCGCAATTCAAAAAAAGTATTTCTTGCAGTTCTGTTTTACTTCATTTCGTCACTGATTCCGGCTCAAACAATAGATGTGGTTCCCAAAGAACCATATATGGGAAAAATCCCGGTTGGAAGTAAAGCCGTGAGGCAAATTCAGATCTACAATATTTCTCCTACAGCACTTAATATTTCCTCAATTTCTTTATCAAATACTCAACAGTTCCGGCTGTTAAACAATCCCGGTACAACCACCGTAGGACTGGCGGAGTTCTTCGCTCTTCAAATAGAATTTTCACCTACAGGTGGCGGTCCATTTACTTCGGAGTTGACAATTAACAGCAATGCTTCTACCAGTCCTAATAAATATACCATAACCGGATATGGCACTTCCGGAGCCAAGCCCAGTTTTGAAAGAATATTCGGAGGCGTGGATGATGATGGCGTTGGATCCATACAGCAGTTATCCGACGGCAGCTATCTTCTGGGCGGTTCTACCAGGCTGGCAGACCGGGAATATTCAGATTTTTATATTGTTAAGACTAACAATTCCGGTGAAGTTTTATGGAGCCACAGCTATGGCGTTGAGGATCTCGGCGAGGGAGTCGGGCATATTGAAGAAAGAACCGACGGAAGCTTTATTCTCTTTGGAAGCAAACAAACATTCAAGAACGGTCCCAGCGATCTTTATTTTGCAAAACTGAATGCCGACAGAACCGTTGCATGGGAAAAAATCTTCGGCGGAGCTGACGAGGAGAATTCAGGTACTTTTGTCAATACTCCGGACGGCGGATTTCTTTTAGCCGGAACCACAAGAAGTTTCAGTACTTCAACACAAGTTTACCTAATAAAGACCGATCAAAACGGCAATAAAGTTTGGGAGAAAAATTTCGGTGGAAATGGAGGCGATGCAGGTAAAAAGATTATCCCGACCAGAGACGGAAATTACATGATCCTTGCTACTACGTCATCTAAGGGAAGCGGAGATTTTGATGTCTATCTCTTAAAAGTGACCGGCAATGGTGACCTGGTGTGGGATAAAACATTCGGTGGTACTAAATGGGATGAAGGTACAGATATTGCCCAGCTTTCGGATGGCTCCTATATAATCTCTGGTTACAGTCAAAGTTATACATCTGATAGAGGTCATGAATGGCTGCTTCTTAAAGCCGATGAATCAGGTAACTTTTTATGGAATAAAACTTTTGGCAGTTCAAATCCATACCAGGATTATGCGTCAAGAATAGCGGTTGCAAGCGATGGATTTGTTCTTGCCGGTACAATAGATCTCCAAATCCAGCCCCGCACAATTAACGACATGCTTGTTATTAAAACTGATTTCAACGGTAACGAAATCTGGCGGTCTCAATTAGGCGGTTCCGAAAGTGAAGGAGCCGGCGGTCTCTTAGTAAATTCCGATGGACATTATGTTATTGCCGGGTCCACAGGAAGCTATAGCTCGAGAGGGGATGTATATTTTCTTAATCTTAACACATCAGGACAAATCATTACCAGCCTTAATGACAGGGAACAGGAATTGCTCCCTTATGAAGTTTCTCTTTACAACAATTATCCGAATCCTTTTAATAATCAGACGAGAATAACATATCAGGTTTATAAACCAGCTGAAATTGAATTAACTATTAATGATCTGCTTGGCAGGCGGATATCTATTCTGGATGAAGGATTTAAATCCCCCGGTTTATACACAGTCGCTTTTAATTCTGACCGTCTTGCCAGCGGAGTCTATTTCTGTGTGTTAAAAACAAGATCCAACATACTTGTAAATAAAATAATGCTTCTAAAATAAAATTAATCGGAGGGCTCTTATGAAATGAAAACCAACATTTTTTCTTTAATTAAAAAAACAATGACGTAAAACAAACAGTCGAGGAGTACAAAATGAAAGAAAAACTAATAGTATCTTTATCAAAATTATTCCTCATTATTTTTATTATCAGCTCGATGGGGCTGTATGCCCAGAACGGTAATATCACAGGACGTGTTACTGATTCTCAATCCGGTGAATTCTTACCTTCGGCTAACGTTTTATTACAGGGGACAAGAATTGGATCGGCTACTGATTTACAGGGTGGATACAGGATATCTAATGTTCCAGCGGGCAGTTATAAGTTGCAGGTCAAGTATATCGGCTATGCCGATTTCGTAACCGATGTAAATGTAGTTGCCGGTAGAACTGTAGAAGTAATGGTTAAACTGACACCGAGCTATGTCGATCTGGAAGATATTGTAGTTGAAGGATTAAGACAGGGCCAGGTAAAAGCTCTTGCGGTTCAGCGCGAAGCGGAAAATATTAAAAACGTAGTATCACGCGAGCAGATGGAAAGTTTTCCCGATGCTAACGTTGCAGAAGTTGTTGCCCGTATTCCCGGTGTTTATATCGGCCGTTCACTCGGTGATGGCAGGTACGCTCTTATCCGCGGAACTGAACCGAGATTGAACTCGGTAACAGTTAACGGCGAAGTGCTTGCTTCAACCAGAAATCAGGAAAGATTTTCCCAGCTCGACATTGTTGGCTCCAACCAGATGTCTTTCATCGAAGTAAATAAAGCAATTACTCCGGAAATGGATGCTAATGCAGTCGGCGGGTCCGTCAATATTATTACCAAGAGTGCTTTCGATTATCCGGGTATGAATCTGAAAGTATTAGCCGGTTCCGGATACACAGACCTTGGTGGAAAACCTTCCTATCATGGTAACTTCACTTTCAGTACCCGCTTCGGCGAAGATAAAAATTTGGGTATTTCGCTTACAGCTAATTACGATTCGAGAGAACGCGGTACGGATAATATGGAATACACCTGGGATCAGAAGCAGGATGCAAATAAGAATAATATTCCTTTCGCACTCGCCGAACTTAATTATATGGACTATATAAACAAAAAAGACCGTTATGGATTAGGCGGAGGTCTTGAATACCGCTTTAGTGATTTCCACAGAATCTATGCAAACATTCTTTGGAATCAGTTCGACGACTGGCAGGAAAGGGGAAGAGTTCGTCTGCGTGTTGACAGCGGAAACTATTTGAATCCTGAAGGTACTCTCACACAGAATTCCAGAATTGCTGCCGAAACAAGAGCTCGCCTTGAACAATTATTCCAGCATCAGTACAGCTTTGGCGGCGAACATAAGCTTGGCGACCTCGATATTAATTATCATGTTGCTCACACTTACGGTGAAGAAAACCATTTCGGCGATATAATCACATCCTATGATTTCTATCAGAGAGTCAATCTTTCACTCGATCTTAAAGAAAAAGATTATCCCAAGTATACTATTACAAATACTAATATCCCGGCAGACGCGCGTCTCGATGCTTCAAAGTATAACTTAAATGCATTCGATTATCGCGATATGCTCAGCACAACAAAATATACTGTCGGCAGAATTAATTTCGAATTACCTTACAATTTCTTTGAGTATCCGGCAAAAGTTAAAGCTGGATTCAAGTACACTACTACTTTCAAAGATAGAAATGACGATAGATATTCCTACAGCTATCTCTTAACACCTGCATTGACTATGGCCAATTTCCTGTCTGACAGGCAGCGGACAGATTTTATGGAGGGTAATTATATATTCGGTCCGCAATCCGATTATAAGAAAATTGAGGATTTCCTTTTACCGGGCAGAAAAGATGCTACCAAGTTTAGAGAAACTCTTAACTGGTATGATTCTGAAGGTGCTACTTACGAATCCAATGAAGACATTCTTGCTTACTTCTTAATGACGGATATTAATTTCGGAAAGCTTTCTGTACTGGGAGGTTTGCGCCATGAATTTACATCACTCGATTACAAAGGCGCTATGCTTGTTTTTGATGCTTCCGGAAATTTCTCGAGTCTTACGCCGACAACTTCACAGCGGGATTATAATAATTTCTTCCCGATGATTCATTTGCGTTACGATCTCTTTGAAATGACCAAACTTCGCGCTTCATTTACAAAATCTATTGCAAGACCGAACTTCTTCGATCTGGCTCCTACTTTCTTCCTTGAGCCAAGAAACAAAAGATATCGTAGCGGTAATCCGGATCTGAGCCCGACTCTTGCAACGAATCTTGATTTTATGGTTGAACATTATTTCAGCGGCATCGGTCTGGCTTCTGCAAGCTTGTTCTACAAGTCTCTTAAAGGAATCATTTATGAGAGCAGAAAAGTTACAACTACCGGTGCTTATATTGGCTATGAAGAGAGAATGCCTGTAAATGGAGGAGATGCCGAGCTTTATGGATTTGAATTCAGCTGGCAGCAGGAATTAACCTTCCTGCCCGGTTTCCTTTCCGGCTTTGGTATCTACTTTAATTATACACATACTTGGGCTGAAGCGGATCTTCAGGGACGTCTTGGATTCCTGCCCGGTCAGGCCGGTGATGTCGGTAATATAGCCCTTAACTATGAAAAAGATAATTTCAAAGCTCGTATAGCCTATGCATTCCAGGCGAAATTCCTCGAAGCTGTTGGAAAGAACACGCTTTTCGACGTGTTTGTTGACGGACACGGTCAGCTTGATTTTTCAGCATCATACAACTTCTGGCAGAATCTCGAAGTCTTCGCTGAAATCAATAATATAACAAATGAACCGGCGAGAAAATATCTTGGAATCGAATCCCGTCCTTACCTTCTTGAATTCTATTCATGGTGGTCAAGAGCAGGAATTAAGTGGAGTTTGTAAGTTGCAGAATTGTGGGGCGGTTAAATGCCGCCTCATTTTTAATCATTCATATTAATAATACGTAGAGAAATTATGACAAATAAAAAATATCATGGTGTAATAGCTCCATTAATAACTCCGATCGAAAAATCAGGAAAGATTGATGATAGTTCAGCAGAAAATTTGTTCAGATTAGTTATGAAGTATAATAATTTCCCTTTTATTCTTGGAACTACAGGAGAGATTGCTTTAAATCCTGTATCCAACAGAGAACATCTTGCTAAATTAGCTGTAAAAATTGTTAATGATAAAACATTGCTTTATGCTGGCATAACAGATAATTGTGTTGAAACAACAGTCAACACTGCAAAAAAATATTCGGATTTCGGAGTTCATATATTTGTTGTACATCTCCCCTATTTTTTCCCTCTAACACCCGACTTGATGCTCAAGTATTTCGAATACGTTGCGGATAATTCACCAAGACCTATCATTATTTATAACATTAAATCGATAACTAATATGTCGATACCTGTTGATGTTGTCGAAAAGCTAAGTTATCATCCAAACATTGTTGCATTAAAGGATTCCGAGAGGGATTATGAAAGAGTTGAAAAATTAGCTCGGTTATTTAAGGAAAGAGAAGACTTCTCTTTATTCATCGGCTGGACAAATAAATCAAGTCAGGCGCTACTTTTAGGATTTGACGGTATTATTCCTAATACTTCCAATGTAACTCCCGGATTATTTCAATCACTTTACGAAGCAGCGATTAATGGAGATGAAAAATCCGCAATGGAATTCCAGGAAAGAGCAGAAACCTTGTCGGTGCTTGTTCAGAACAATAAACCGATGACAAGAACTATTCCTGAAATTAAAGCAATATTAAATCATATGAATATATGTAAACCTTATGTTCAAATGCCTCTGGTTCCATTAACTGAAGAAGAAAATAAAATTTTAATAAATGAATATGCAAAACTGAGTTTATAAAAACGGAGTTTAGATGAAGAATATATCTGTTCTCATACTTGTTCTCTTATTGTCTGTTCAGATCTCCGGCCAGTATAACAACGAACCAATTAAGCTTAATACCGGTCCCCAGCTTTTCATTGATGACTATTTAATAGGGGACCAGGCTTATCTTACAAGAACAGTGAACAATCCTGTTAAGTTGGATAAGCCGATACTCTACGGCGGACAGAGTAAAGATCAGGTCTGGCAGCCATACTTTTCCGTTATAAGAGACCCTGATACAAAAAAATTCAAACTTTGGTATAACACTTTTGTTGAATCAATGAATATCAGTCGTTGTAAGCTGAGTTATATCGAGTCTGATGACGGAATAAACTGGGAACGGCCTTTTCATGTATGCGATTATCCCGAAGAGATTCAATTCGGATGTACTGTTCTCGACCGCGGGAAGGATTACGTTAATCAACAGGAAAGATATCTGTTTGCAACATACCTTAAACCCGGTTTTAAAATCGCTGCCTCTCCGGATGGAAAAAAATGGAATATGATTTCCAAGGATCCTGTCTTCCTTCATAACCATGATATTACTACCCTTCATTGGGATCCGATTAGAAAACATTATCTGGCAGTCGTCTCTCACCGGCTCGGCGGTTTCGGTGATCCGGATAATCCGATGATGGATGAACTGAGAAGAATTCCGCATCAGACTGTAAGCAAAGATTTGATAAACTGGGAACCGATAAGACCTATCTTCTGGCCTAAAGTCGGTGCACCGATCGAAAAAGGAGAAACTCAGTTCTATGCAATGTCCGGTGTTATTCCGCGAGGTGACCTCCTGATCGGATTCGTCAAAATTCTGAGGGACGATATAAATGCTACAGCGGGTGCATCGGCTTATGCGATGGGCGATATGGACAGAAAAGCTGCCGGACTTGGATACACTGTTTTAGCATGGACGCGTGACGGAGTAAACTGGCAGAGAGATTATGAACCGTTTATACCTAATAATCCTGTCCCCGGATCCTGGGACCATGCAATGGCATGGGGAGATGAACAGATTATTGTGAACAACGAAACATTTATCTATTACGGCGGGTACCAGCGCGGGCATAAAGTTAACCGGTTTGAAGAAAGACATTTATGTCTTGCCAGAATGCCTGTTGACAGGTATGTAAGCAGAGATGCCGATCTTAGTCCGGCTTACCTTATTACTAAACCAGTCACATTTTCAGCTAATGAAATTACTGTTAATGCAAATGTTGCCGGCGAAATGCGTGTTAGAATCCTCGATTCAGATAAAAAACCAATGAAAAATTTTGACTGGGTTGAACTTAAAGGCGATTCTGTTGAACATAAATTAGACTGGAAAAAACTAAACTCGCTTAATGGTAAAACTGTCCATCTCGAGTTCCGCTTTACAAAATCACAGTTGTTCGGTTTTACTTTAAAATAATTTTTTTATCTGAAAGTTTATTGGAGTCTCATGTGATTAGAAAAATATTTATGGTTTATATACTTATTCACAGCTTACTGTTAGCTCAATCCAAATCCGGCATTTATACTATTACTGAGAATTTTGATACCGATCCCAAATGGGAAGGTGTGAATAATAGAGTTGAATGTACAGATTGCCCAACCATTACACAGAATTTCGGATGGGCTCCAACAAATAAAACCGGATTCGGCCCGGGTGAAATCGGGGGCATTATTTGGAAATCAACAACTCCCGCTTTTTATGCAATGCCGATTGGTCAACCGCTCAATTTCAAAAATCGTTTCTCTGCCTCCGGTAAACTTGCGGTAATTAATCCTCCTAAAGATGGCGCCGGCTTTTATATCGGATTTTTTAATGCCGAAAGACAGGGCTGGCGGGTCTGGTCTTCGTGCGGATTCAGAATAGGTGAAATGAAAGACGGCAAAGCACGCTTCTTTATAGATTATAAAACCGGAGAAGCAAACGGTGCTAATCTTTTTCCCGATACCGAGATTAAAGGTGACGGCTCTGTAAATTTCTGGAAGCTTGAATATGATCCGGATGCCTGTGTTGCCGATAACCCATGGCCGGATCCAAGGCTGCCGAAGTATTTCCAGAATAAAAAAGATAATGTTCCTACTAAGGATATCCTCGAACAGTTTGTTAAAGATGAACCGACTATGACCTTTGAAAAACTTGAGGAACTCCTGCTTAAAGCCCGCGACCTCGGTCTTGTTGACGACTGGTATAGAAAAGGATTATGGCATCTATGGACTCTGGAAAGAAATCCTGAGGAGATAAAAGGGAAAATTACTTTTACTTTCAACAACGAATCTGTCAGCTATTATATGCTGCCGGGTCATCAGGATATTCCGACTTTTATGGACCGCTTCGGCGTTTATAACTGGCAGATGTACACAGGTCACTTGGAATTTTATTTATCTGATCTGACCGTAAACGGAAAGAGAATAGATCTTTCCAATGATCCATACTGGCAGGGATTGAACAACAAAATTACTTTCGTTGAAAGAGATTTTCATTCCAGACATAATTTCGGTTATACACAAACAAACTGGGCCGGTTCAACACCCGGTGAGATCGGCGGCAGATTCTGGGGTACCGAAGTAATCGACCCTCTCCACGGTTATTATGCCGCAGATATTGGTGATCTTACTCTCGAAGACCCGGTCAAATTCTCAGGAAATATCTGCTTCCCTGAAGGCGCAGTTGACGGCAGAATGCTGATCGGATATTTCAATAAAGAATTAAAAATGGCTCCTATCGAAGGAGAATATAAAGGTAACCCTCCGCATAACTTCCTTGGTCTGGAAGTTATGGACCAGACAAAAAATGGTTACAATCTAACCCTGGTAGTTTCACCTAGTCAAGATATTTCTGAAGAAAAACGCGGTCCGGTAATTATTCCGGATAGAATACCAAGACCGTTTACATTTGAATACGATCCCGCTGCCGGGAAATTTGGAAAAGTTACAGTTCAATTCGATAATGAAACTTTCTCTTACGACCTTAAAGAGGAACAAAGAAAAACCGGTTCTAAATTCAACCGGTTTGGTTTAGTTAATCCGCGCAAAGGCGGTAAATATGTGGACGTTTATTTTGATGACCTTACATTCTCTTCAAGGAAACCGAAAGAAAAGATGGAAAAGTTCGATCAGAAAATAATTATTGAACCATATCCGGAAGGCGGAAGAAAGTATTATTAAAAATTTATCAATATTTATTGATGATCTCATTTATGCTAAATCATTATGAATAAAGGAGAAGATAAGATGAAAAAGTTTTTATTTGTTGTAATGCCTATAATTTGTTCGATAATATTTATTGGTTGCGAAAAAAAATCAATGTATCAGGGTCAGGAGATGGGAGAGTTCGCTCCTCCAGATGCGTACCTTGAAGGCAGCAAACATGCTTTCTACGGAAGTGAAAATGCCTGGGATAGAAGATTTTTTACAACTCAGCTAAAAGATGAGTATAAACGCCGCGGACAGAGACAGATGATCGACCTTATGGAAGGGAGACCATCCGATACCGAAAAATATTGCCGCGAACTTATCAGTGAGGATCCGAACGATCTCGAGTCCTACTTTAATCTTTCGGCAGCCTTAGCAATACTCAATAAAATCGACGAGGCAATGGATACCTTAAAGATAGCACTCAAAAAAGGTTTACCTTTCGATCGTTTTCTTGCTGGCCCGCGTGATGTATTGGAACCATTAATCTCATCAGAACAATTTAAAACTCTTGCCTCCAGGTATAAAACCAATATTCTGCACGGACCTATGCTCGGTAAAGTGACAGATAAAAGTTCGAGCTTCTGGGTCCGCACTATTAATGAAATTAATGTAAGTGTTAGGATAAGTAAGAATAAAAATTTGAAACCTTTTGTTGAATCTTCATCTGTAATGAGTAAAAAAGCAGATGATTACACCGCAATAGTAACTGCTAAAGATTTGTCTCCTGATACTGAATATTACTACCAGATGCTTGTTGATGGTAAAGTTGAGCCGGGTTCGCAGATTTACTCTTTTAAAACTTATCCTGAACAAGGCAAAGGAGCTAAATTCCAGATAGTATTCGGCGGATGTGCAGGTTATGCCTACTTCAACGAACGGATCTGGGATTCAATTAAAGTGCATAATCCCTTAGCTTTCTTATGGATGGGCGATAATGTCTACATCAACATGCCCACTTATCCAAATGCAGTTCACTACTATACGTACTATAGAAGGCAGTCAAGACCTGAATTTAAAAGACTTGTCTCTTCCACATCTAATTATGCTATCTGGGACGATCATGATGCAGCAACAGATGATGTCTGGCTGGGACCTTACAGGGATAAACCGGGCTGGAAAATACCCCTTCTCGAAAATTTCAAACAGAACTGGATCAATCCTTTCTACGGAACTGATGAATGGCCCGGTACATATTTCAATTTTACTATTGCCGATGTTGAATTCTTTATGCTCGATGTCCGTTTCTACCGTACTAATCCGTTCGAAGAAAATCCTTCGATGCTTGGACCAAATCAGAAAGCCTGGCTTCTTGATGTGTTAAAAAAGTCGACCGCAAAATTTAAAGTGCTTGCTTCCGGTGTACCATGGGCTTTCGATGCAAAAGCCGACTCGCGAGATACATGGAATGGATTCAAACAAGAACGAAAGGAGATTTTTGATTTCATCGCTCAGAATAATATTAATGGCGTTCTTCTCCTTTCCGGCGACAGGCACCGCACCGATATAAGAAAGATCGATCGCGATAACGGTTATACAATGTATGATTGGGAAAGCTGCAGGCTGACAAATACTCATGTAGCTCCTCTTGAGCACGGAGCGATATTCGAATACAACGAAAAACAGACTTTCGGAATTATCAAGTTCGATACTACTCTGCCCGATCCCACAGTAACTTTTGAACCTATGAGTATCGATAATGAAAAACTTTATGAGCATAAATTAAAACTGAGTCAGCTTTCCGGAAAAGGTTTATGATAAAACTTTTTCTAAATATTAAAATTCTGATTCTCTTTTCTGCTCTTTCTGTTTCTGCACAGTCGGTTTGGAAAGAATCCTCATTCAATGATTTTAAGGACGGACGCTTCCTCGATGCAGGCAGTAATGCTTATGTTTCTGCTAAAGGCCGGATTCAGATGATTACACGTTGGGACTTTAATAATGACGGTCATCTTGACCTATACATTCCGGGTGGTCATGGTTCCAATGAAAAAGAAAATATTTACGTCTATTTAAATAATGGTCTTGATATTGATGGCAGATCGAGGATCGAACTTCCGGGCGGAGGTTCACGGGACGGATTAATACTCGATTTTAATAAAGACGGCTTAAATGACCTTGCTGTTGTAAACTATGCGGACAGCCATTATCCAAAAGTACCCGCATGGATTTATTATGGTACTAAAAAAGGTTTTACCCCCTCCCAAAGAGTCGAATTACCGGCAGCATTCGGTACCTCCCTCGCTGCCGGTGATTTTAATAACGACTCCTGGATAGATCTCGCCGTCGGTTGTCAATTCTTCGAAGGCGATGATGAGAACTCACCTAAGAAATCTTTTATCTATTGGAATTCTCCGGAAGGATTCTCGCCAGACAGGAATCTCGAAATTTCTTTTAATAACCTTGGCGCAAAATCTCTGGCAGGCTGTGATCTGGATAATGACGGAATTACTGATCTGATATTTATGACGGGAGAAAAAACATATCTTCTTTTGTCTTCAAAAAAAGCTTTTGATAATCCTCTTAATTCCGTTTTATTAGATATCAGGGGACTCTCTGCATCATCAGGTGATATTAATAATGATAATTTGATTGACCTGGCCTTCTGCACAGCAAAAGGAATTATCATCTTTTACGGCAATAAAAATTTTAATTATAATCCGGCCGATTCATTTCTCCTTAGCGCAGATAATCCATCGGATGTTGTTATAAAAGATGTTAATAATGATGGTCTTGATGATATTATAGTTTCAAGAAGTACAAATTCGGGCGGCGCTTCGTGGACCGATTCTTATGTTATTTATTCGGATGGAAATAATTTCTCGTCAAATAAAAGAACTGCATTACCAACAATGGGCGCTGCAGGTGTAAGTTGCGGCGATCTTAACAACGACGGATTTCCTGAAATTGTTTTCAGCAACCAGAGAATCCTGAACCAAATGAATCTTGCTTCCTATGTCTATTGGAATGATAAGGGTTCTTTCCGTTTTGAGAACCATACACAGCTGGCAACACAGGGTCCGCACGGTAATACAATCGGTGATGTGAATAACGACGGTTTGCCCGATGTCGTCTTCTTCAATTATGAAGGCTATTTTCTGGATGGCCCAATTCTATCTCATATCTACTGGGGGGATGGATCAAGAAATTATTCCGAACAGAACAGAACCGAGTTTCATACTCATCAGATATTCGGATTTGGACACGCGGACCTCGACGACGATGGCTTTGTAGATCTTGTTATTGCGCGTCAGAAATTTTATAACTCGATCGATCATGAACAGAGCGGTATTTTGATTGAATGGAACAATAAAGGTTCCTTCAATACTCCAACGCAATTAACCATGGAACGCGGATACGGCGGCGTAAGATTAGCCGATATCAACCGGGACGGCTATCTCGATATTCTCGGAAGCGGTATTTGTGTCGATCTTGGAAATCCGGATAAGAATGGTTTCCCGATTTTCTGGGGTTCAAGTCTCGGGTATAGTATTAAAAACAGAACTGTCTTACATGCGCTCGGACAGAGAATGCGCGGACCTTTGTTGATGGATCTGAACAAGGATAACTGGCTCGATATAGTTGGACAGGTTGAAGACGGCAAAATCAGATTCTGGTGGGGTGATCAAAACGGATTTTCAAATGAAAGATATCAGGACCTGGCCCTCGGACGTAAAGATCATTTAATGTATATCAAAGGAGCCGATATTAATAACGACGGCTGGCTCGATCTGTTTCTTCCAAACCGCGGCGCTCCCGACGGAAGATTAAGTTCATCATTAATACTTTATGGTTCAGAAAACGGTTTTGATATAAATAACAAAGATGAAATCGCAACTTATGTACCGTATCAAAATACTTTTGCCGATATAAACAAAGACGGCTGGCTCGATCTTTTTGTCACAAGTTATGGAGGCGAAGTAAGAGGCAACCGTCCTTCGCTTCTCTATTACGGAAGTAAAAATGGATACAAAACTAAACCGGTTGAAATAGAATCTTATGGTTCTTCCGGATCGGAAATTCTCGATTTTGACGGCGATGGCTGGCTCGATATTCTTATTACAAATCACCGCAAATCCGGATCTTATTCTGAAGCTCAACCTCACCGGCATATCTGTCCAACTCTTCTCTATTGGGGCGGTCCGAACGGATTTTCCGGAGAGAACAGGAAAGAGTTTATTGCTGTCGGTCCCAGCGGTTTGAACCTTCGCGATGCCGGTAATAGTTATGATAGAAAACTTTACGAAGATTACTGTTCTTCGGTTTACAGAATCCCGGATTACCAGATTCCTTCGGTATTAAAATGGGAAGCCGATACTCCTTATGGCTCAAGTGTCCAATTTCAAATAAGAACATCTGAGGACGAATCTTTAATCGAAAATTCTGAATGGATTGGACCGGAAGGAAATAATTCCTGGTTTACAGAAAATGGAAGCGCAATTAAATATTTATCCGGAAAATATATTCAATACAGAGCAAGATTAATTTCTCCAAATGGTGCGGCCACACCATATCTGAATGCAGTCGAAATCTATTTCTCTAAAAAATAGTTATAAGCTCTTACAATTATTAGATGAAGAAACTTATCGTAATATTGATCTCTTTTATAACTGGAACGGTTCTAGGGCAATCGCTTTGGAAGGAGAACAGTTTTAAAGATTTTGCTGATGGTAAATTTACTGATGCCGGCAGTAATGCTTACGTTTCTGCTAAAGGCCGAATTCAGATTATTTCCCGTTGGGATTTTAATAACGATGGTTACCTAGATATCTTCCTTCCCACAGGTCACGCTCATACAGAAAAAGAAAACACTTATATCTATCTAAATAACGGAAGCGGAATCGACTCCCGTTCAAGAATTCAATTACCTGCCGCCGGTTCACGCGATGGATTAATTGCTGATTTTAATAAAGACGGATTCAATGACCTCGCTGTTGTGAATTTTAATGATAGCCATGCCCGAAGAATTCCGGCGTGGATTTATTTCGGTTCGCAAAACGGTTTTTCCGCTAATAACCGGATTGAATTACCTGCTGCAGACGGTACTTCAATTGCAGCAGGAGACTTTAACGGTGATTCCTGGCTGGATCTGGCGATAGGTTGCCAATTCTGGGATGAAAAAGACAGTGAATCTGCACCCCGTAAAAGCTTTATCTACTTCAATTCTTCTGATGGTTTTAAAAAGGAAAATTCTCTCGCGCTTTCTTTTAATGGTACCGGTGCTGTTGCGCTTGAGTCTGACGATATTGATAAAGACGGAATTGATGATCTCGTATTTATGACAAAAGAAAATCTCATTATTCTCCTTTCATCAAAAGACTCATTTGCGGATATATCAAAATCTCTTAAACTGAATATAACCGGAACGGCTCTCTCAACGGGCGATTTTAATGGCGATGATCAGATTGATATTGCCGTTTGCAGTCAGGAGGGAGTAACAATACTAAAGAATTCCGGTGATGCGGTTTTTAATCTATCAGAATCAATTCTTCTAAAAGTTAACAATCCGAGCGATGTTTCATTTGCTGATTTTGATAATGATGGATTCGATGATCTGTTTGTTGCCAATTTAACTTCAGTCGGCGGCGGAAGCTGGACAGATTCCTATCTCTTCTATTCGGATGGAAAAGGCTTTTCATCACGTAAGCCGGCGCTTCTTCCAACGCTTGGAGCCAGCGGTGTAAGCTGCGGCGACCTTAACAACGATGAATTTCCGGAAATTGTTGTAAGCAACAGATTTGTTACCAACCAGAAAAATCTTCTCTCATATGTATTCTGGAATGATAAAGGGAAATTCTTTTTTGAAAATCACACGCAGCTTCCTACTCAGGGTACTTACGCTAACACAATTGGCGATGCAAATAATGATGGTTTGCAGGATGTGATTTTCTTTAATGATTACGGATGGTTCTCTGACGGACCATCAATTTCAAATTTGTACTGGGGAGACGGTACGAGAAATTTTTCGGAATCGAGAACAACAAAATTCAATACTCACGAAATTTTCGGATTTGGGAATGCCGACCTTGACGATGACGGTAATGTTGAAATAATTATGGCTTCGCAGGCATTCAAATATGCTTTCATCGAAAATGTTGCTCACGATCAGGCATCTTTTATTATTAAGTGGAACATTAACGGAAAGTTCGAAGAAGAAACTTTTCTTACCACAACATTCGGGTACGGCGGTGTCAGGATAGCGGATATCAACCGCGACGGTTACCTCGATATACTTGGAAGCGGTAGCGCTCAGGATCTTACTAACCCGGGAAAGTACGGGCTCCCGATTTACTGGGGTTCACAAAGAGGATTTAGTTTCAATAATAGAACAGTCATTCTATTATCGACTCCCAAAATACGCGGTCCGCTGCTGAAAGACTTCAACAAAGACGGATGGCTCGATATTGCAGGTCAAATTGAATTCGGCAAAGTCAGATTCTGGTGGGGAGATGAAAGTGGCTTCTCAAATTTAAGGATCTCAGACTTGGATCTTGGAAGAAAAGATGAGTTAATGTATTTAAAAGCTGCCGATTTCAATAAGGATGGCTGGCTCGATCTCTTCTGTCCGAAACGCGGAGCTCCTGAGGGAGACCTCGGAAGTTCTTTTCTTTATTACGGTTCTGCTGAAGGATTTTCCAACAGAAGCCGGATTGAAATTCCAACTTATGTCGCTTACCAGAATTGTTTTGCGGATCTAAACAAAGACGGCTGGCTCGATATGTTTATCACAAGTTATGGCGGCGAAGTTAGCGGAAACCGTCCCTCTCTGGTTTATTACGGCAGTAAGGATGGCTTTGTCAGTGAAGCTGATAAAATTGAAACGCTGGGTCCTTCCGGTGTTGAACTACTTGATTATGACGGGGATGGCTGGCTCGATGCGCTTGTTGCTAATCACCGCAAATCCGGCTCCTACTTTGAACCGGAACCCCATAATCATTCCTGCGATTCGTTTTTATACTGGGGAAGTCCAGACGGATTTTCAAAAAAAAACCGGATTGAACTTCCGGCTCAAGGGCCATTCGGTTTAAACTTGCGCGATCCGGGTAACAGCTACGACCGGGGATTTTATGAGGACTATTTTTCTTCTATATATCAGGTGAATAGCAATGAAATTCCAGCGGCAATTAATTGGAAAGCCGAGACTCCCTTTGGAACTGAAATTCATCTTCAAATCCGCACATCAGATATGAAGGAGGATATTGAAAAGGCTGAATGGATTGGTCCAAACGGAAAAAATTCATGGTTCAAAAAATCCGGAAGTAAAATAAAAAATGTTTATGGAAATTTTATTCAGTACCGCGCTCGTTTGATAACGCCTGACTGTGCGGCATCGCCTTATTTAACTGAAGTAGAAATTTCTTTCTCAAAAAAATAGATCAAGTGTATTGCTGAGGGATATAACTCTATGGTAAAAAAGATAATATTAATAATTGCTTTCTTCCCAATTTTAGTTCCCGCGCAGAAAGTCTGGAAGCAGAATAGCTATAATGATTTTATAAAAGGTGAATTCAGTGATGCAGGCGCTAATATGTATGTATCCCACAAAGGAAGAATTCAACCTGTTAATAGATGGGATGTAAATAACGACGGTAATGTTGATATTCTTTCCGTTAATTCCCATCCTTTAATCGAAATGCTGGATATGTCTATCTATTGGGGAAATGGAAAAGACTTCAGTATTCAAAACCATTCTTATATCCCTGCTAACGGACCGATGTGGGTTACTCCTTCGGATCTGAATAACGACGGTAATGTTGACCTTGTTGTAGCGAATTATTCGAATGGCACCTGGACGGGAATGGAATCGTTTGTTTACTACGGCGGTTTGAATAAAGATTATGTTAAGAAGGAAGGCGAATGGGCCTTTTATCCTTTCAAAAAAAGAATTATGCTTGAAAGTTCAGATGCTCAGAAAGCAGCTGTAGGCGATTTTAACAATGACGGGTTCAAAGATATTGTTATTGCTTTTTCCGCCGGTTTCTGGGAGTACCGCGATAAAAGTAAGATTGGTACATCACCTTCAAGAATTTATTGGGGAAACAGGGAAGATTATAGTTGTAATAATTTTTCCGAGATTGCTACGTCAGGTGCAACTGATGTTGTAACCGCAGATTTTAATAATGACGGATGGTCCGACCTCGCATTTTCAAATAGTGAAGGAGATTTTTCATACGTCTACTTCGGCAGTAAGGAAGGGTTCAATGAAGAAAAATTAATTCAGCTTCCTACTGTAAACGCTCAGGCAGTTGAAGCGGTAGATATAAATAATGACGGCCTTATCGATCTGATCTTCGCAAACAGCGATGGCGAATCGTCCTGCGCTTACTTAAATACAAACAACACTTTTAACCCTGATCAGAAAATTCTATTTGAAACATTTACCGCTAAAGATATTGTTGCAGCGGATTTCAATAAAGATGGATTTGTGGATCTCTTTTTTACAAATCATCAACACTCTGTTACCGGAGATCCAAACCTGGCTAACCGGTTAATTCATTCATACCTCTATTTCGGCTCAGCAAACGGATTTAGTAAGGAAAACAGGCAGTCTATTCCTACAATCGGCGCATGGGGAGCTAATGCTGCAGATCTTAATAATGACGGCTGGATTGATCTACTCGTCTGCAATTTCCAGGAGCATTATTCATTTGAAGTACCTTCATTTATTTACTGGAACAGTCCATCCGGTTTTAAGGAGACAAATAGAACACCGCTCTTTGAACACGGAGCGCAGGGAAATGCAATTGCGGATTTTAATAATGATGGGCACCTCGATATTATAATTACCTCGATGATGGGAAACTCGCGCGGGGATTATGATCCTTCATTTCTATTCCTTGGTAGAGACGATGGCAGTATGGATGTTGAAAATAAAATTATACTTCCTTCACGCGAAGGGTATGAACAGGCATTTTCTGATCTTAACGACGACGGATTTGTTGATATAATATTACTCAACAGGGGAGAAACATACCGGACAGCTAATGAAGCGTGGATCTATTGGAATAAGAATAATGAATTCAGAACATGGAATGTAACTGGATTACCAAGTCTTAGCGGTCTAGGTGTTCAGGTCGCTGATCTGAATAAGGACGGTTTTCTTGATATAATAATTTCTAACGGAACTCCACATCTTAAAAAAGATAAAGTATGGCCCGGCTCATTTATTTATTGGGGAAGTGCACATGGCTGGGTAATTACTGACAGATCCGAACTTCCTACAAAAATGACAAGATCCTGTTCAATTGCAGATATTAATTATGATGGAAATCTGGATCTAATTTTTGGAGATCAAGCCGGCGGTTTGGCAATTGTTTTCTACGGTGACGGTTCAAGAAATTATGGAATTAAAAACTCCTGGCAATTTCCGAACAGTCAGGGTTCCGGTAATCCGGAAGCAGCGGATTTGAATAAAGACGGATTGCTCGATATTGTTTTTGCTCACGATAAAAATATTCTGGTCTATTACCAGCAGAAGGATTTTAAATACGGCAATCCTGTATCGCTTCCGGTTCAGGCGAAGACAATGGCAATCGGTGATGTAAATAACGACGGCTGGCTCGATCTTGTTTGTCCGCTATATAAAGACCGTAGTAACCGTTCCGGTTTTTCAACTGTTCTTCTTGGTAGTGTTAACGGATATCATCTCAATAACTCGCTCAAGTTTCATACTGACGGAGGCACCGGCTCGATGGTCTGCGATTTTAACCGGGATGGATTCATGGATCTCTTCTTCTTCTGCCACCGTGCCGATGGAAGTTTCGATGAGATCGGTAAGTACGGCGATCACCATACAAACTCGCTTCTCTATTGGGGCGGACCTGACGGATTCTCTTCCGATAACGTGCAGAAAATTCCCGGTATCGGTGCCCATTACGATATGGGTACAGATGTCGGAGATGTTTGGAATCGTAATAATATCTTCTATTATACTTCATCTCCCTACAACAGCAGAAATTCTAAACCTGTATCAATAAGCTGGGATGCAGAAGTTGGGAAATATTCTTCAGTTAAATTCCAGCTCCGTTCGGCTGATTCTGAAAAAGACCTTGAAAAAACAAGATGGACAGGGCCGGAAGGGGAGAATTCATTTTATTTGAACAGCGGTCAATCGATATTAAACCTTAAAGGTAAGTGGATACAATACAGGGCATACTTCGATACCGGCAACGGTGCCGGGGCGCCGGTTCTTAAAGAAGTAAAAATAACTTTTAATAAATAATCCGGTTTGTACCCGGAAGGAATTTCTGTTTATGAAAAGAATAATATTATTTACACTATTAATCTTATCAAATCTTTTTGCTCAAAATATAAAAGAGATCTCGAAGATTGGCCCCGCAACGGAACAGATTGATTTTTCAAAGTATAAAGAGATTTATTATGTGGATTGCGTGAAGGGTTCTGATAAAGATGGAACCGGATCAATAGATAAACCATTGGCATCTGTTATCTACGCGCTCGAAAAAGTCGTTGGTGCATCAGCAGAAAACCGGTTCGCAATTCTTGTCGCATCCGGAAGTTATTCAGGGTTCACTATTGTTATGAAACCTTTTGTTGACCTTTACGGAGGATTTCAATCAGGATCATGGAACAGAGAAATTAAAGCAAATAAAACTCTTCTTGACGGACAGAAAATGCGGCGCGTTGTAATGGGCGCCGACAATTCCTGTATTGATGGATTTACAATAAGAAATGGACTCTCCAAATCGCACGGGGGCGGCATACTCTGTGACGACACATCACCTGTTATAAGCAACTGCATAATAGAAAATAATTATGTAATGGAACCCGATAATTTTAATTATAGCCGGATCCATCAGAACGGAAATCACGGCGGAGGAATTGCCTGCTTGTACAATTCGGTCCCTGTTATTCGTAATAATATTTTCTATAGTAACGAAACATCTATCGGCAATGGAGGCGGAATAGCATTTTATGGATGGTTGAGAAATGATGCTGCGCCTCCTACTAAAATTTTAAGTAATAGAATGGAAGGCGGATGGCAGCCGCTCGTTGCGAATAATATTTTCATAAATAACACTTCCGGCGTTAATGATTGGGGCCGGACACGAAGCAGCAATGGCGGTGCCATTTCATGCGCTTATGAATCGAGGCCTGTAATCGAAAACAATTTGATCATCTGTAATCAGGCAAGAGGGAGAAGCGATGCGGGAGGAATCTACACCGAAAACTTCTCGTATCCGTTAATTAAGGGTAATTGGATTGTAGGTAATATCTCCGATGACGACGGAGGAGGGATTTATACTAACCATACCGGTCATGCTTTGATTACGCACAATTTTATCGCCGGCAACTGGACTGTTGGAAAAGGTGCGGGCGGAGTTCGTTTGTCTAAAGAGAGTAGAGCAACTGTCAAAGATAATATTATTGTCCACAATCAAACCGGCGGCGGTGTTCAATCGGTCGATTCTTATATGGAATTAGTCAATAATATTATCATGCACAATAAGGGCAATGTAAGTCTGCGCTACAGCAATGTCTTCAGCTATTTTGTCCCTTCTCTTATTGAAAATAATATAATCCTCGATAATGAAAACAAAATTTCGATTGAACTGAAGGAAGGGGAAAAGATCAATTTTAGAAGAAATAATCTTAATGAAAAAGTTGACGGAAGTAATAATAGCTACAATCCGGTTGAATTTGAAAATAATGAGATCAAAATAGAAATAGATAATTATCAATACAACCCTGAATCTTATCAGACTGTTGTAACTATCCGGACAGATACGGGTAGAAAAGATTTAACTGGAAGAGTGTTCAACAGCGGTGATTTCTGGAGTGTGATATCAAAGATTGAGGGGAATAAAATTTTCATGAACGGTAATGTTGAACTGAGAAATCCGCTGAAAACCGGAATAATTCTATCAGACTATAAAATAAGATCGGCTAAGAAATAGTTTAATCATAAAAACTCAGGAGGCGTTAATGCAAAATGTTGGTTTTACAACTACGGATATGATTATTGCGCTTGTATATGTCTTTGGCATAATAGGAGTGGGAATTTATTTCTCCCGCCAGCAAAAATCTGCCAAAGATTTTTTAATGGCTAACAGAAGCATGAGCTGGCTTCCGGTTGGTCTCTCCCTTATGGCAACTCTTACAAGTGCTGTTGGATATATGTCCTATCCTGCCGGAGCGTTTAAGGGAGGATTAATTCTGGCGTGGATGGCAATGTCGATTCCGCTTTCTTTCCCGCTTGTCGTATATGTATTCATGCCTTTCTATCATAAACTGAAAGTATATACAGCCTACGAGTATCTTGAAAAAAGATTCAATGACAAAGTCCGAGCGCTTGCAAGTATTATCTTTATTATCTGGAGAATTACTTGGATGGCAGCGGTAATTTATGTCCCATCATTAGTGCTAAATGTTGTATCCGATGGTAGAATTCCGATGGCTCCTTCTATAATTGTAATGGGATTTATCGCTACAGTTAAGACAGCGCTTGGTGGTGTAAAAGCTGTTATGTGGGGCGATGTTATTCACTCGTTTGTAATGTTTATCGGATTGTTCTTGGCAATATTTTTAGTTTTTCAAGCAGTACCGGGCGGATTTACCGAAGTTTGGAATACACTTGTTGAAGGTGGAAAAACTAAAATGACCGGCACAATGCCTGGATTTGAAGATGCGGGTTTCTTTGGTAAAATTCATTTGTACCTAATCACCGACTTCACGGTAATATCATTAATTGTTACTTATACTGTTCAGAAAATGGGTAACTATTGTGTCGATCAGGCGATGGTTCAAAGATATATAACTGCAAAGTCGCTTAAGGAAAGTCAAAAAGGATTTTATGCTAACGCAGGCGCCTATTTATTATATATCGCTCTGGTTACTTCTATTGGAGCCGGATTATATGCTGTTGCAAAACATCTTCAGTTCCCGGAAGGTATGCCGATCGATAATTATTTCCCGTATTTCATTGCTAACGTAATGCCGGTTGGAGTTACCGGAATTATGGTTGCCGCAATTTATGCTGCTTCACTTTCAAGTCTTGATGGCGGAATTAATTCTATCACTACAGCAATACTTAATGATTTCTATGCACGCTATAAACTAAAACAGCATAACCTCGAAATCGGAGAGGACTCGGATGCAGAGAAAGCACGCCGCTTGAGGATTTCCAGAATATCAACAATCTTTATCGGCATTGCAATTACATTCTTCGCATTCTTTGTAGGATTGCTAGGTGATATCTTTACATATTCGCAGAAACTAATAAACATGTTTACCGGCCCGCTATTCGGTGTGTTTATTCTTGGAATGTTTACAAAGCGCGCAACAGCACCCGGCGTATTAATTGGAGGATTGGTTGGATTCATTATGGGTTCCTTAATGGTGTTTGCAAAAAATCTTCACATTGATGCATTATCTGTTGGAGTTCTTTGGCCGGCAGCGCTGTCATTCTTTATTACGGTCATACTTGGTTACGGTTTAAGCATATTTATGGGCAAAAATAGTACCGAGGCGCTTAATTATACCCGTAAAAATGTTATGCTGAATAAAGATTTATAACTGAAAATTTTTGGTGGTAAATACTGAAAAATTTTAATTCGAGAAAATTTATGGATATTGGTGAAATAAGAATTCTTCAGAAGGTAGCACATACAGTACGAGCTCTTTCTGCCGACGCAATTGAAAAGCAGCAGTCCGGTCATCCCGGACTGCCGCTTGGCATTGCTGAACTCGGATCGTATCTCTTTGCAAAAGTGATGAAACATAATCCGGTTAATCCGTCCTGGGTGGGAAGAGACCGGTTTATTCTCTCTGCCGGTCACGGTTCCATGCTTCAATATGCGCTCCTTCATTTATCCGGTTATCAACTTAGTCTCAATGACATAAAGAATTTTCGCCTGCTTAATTCCAAAACACCCGGTCACCCTGAATATGGTGTAACTGCTGGAGTAGAAACAACTACCGGTCCGCTTGGACAGGGTATTGGAGCTGCAACCGGAATGGCGATTGCTCAAAAATTATTGGCTGCCCGGTTCGGGAATGAATTGTTTTCTTCAAAAATATATGTCCTTGCAGGTGACGGATGTATGATGGAAGGAATAAGTGCTGAATGCGGAAGTCTTGCTGGAAATCTTGGTCTTAATAATTTGGTGATCATTTATGATTCAAATGACATTTGTCTTGATGGACCTACAAGCGAATGCTTCAATGAAAATATCGCAGATCGTTATGAAGCCTACGGATTCAATGTCTTCACAATCGATGGCTACGACTTCAAAGAAATGGAACGGGTTTTTAATCTGGCTAAAGATGAAAAGATTAGACCTACACTAATAATTGCAAAAACTATTATAGGTAAGCATTCTCCATCCCGACAGGGTACATCAGCTGCTCATGGCAGATTTCTCGGACCGGAAGAAATGACTGCGTTTAAGAAATCGATCGGCTGGTCCGATACTCCCTTCTATATCCCTGATGAAGTGAAAAAGTATTTTAATAGCCTGAAACAAACCTTTGCTCAATATGAAGAGGAATGGAATAGTCTTTATAATAGAATAATACTCGGCGACCCTGAAAAATCGAAACTGTGGCGTGTGTTCTCTGAAAGAAAACTGCCGGAGAATTTTGAAGAATTAATCTGGAACCATGAGATCGGATCAGATCTTCCTACAAGAAAATATAATGAATCGATCATTGCCAAAGTGGCTGAGCTGCTTCCTTATTTTATTTCAAGTTCGGCTGATGTTGCAAGTGTTGATCTTACATGGCTTCCCGGAAATGAAATCGTCAATCGTGATAACTGGAACCGTCAGCAGATGAAGTTCGGCGTTAGAGAGTTTTGTATGGCCGCATGTGCTTATGGTATGCAGCTCCACGGAATGATCCAACCTGCGATAGGTACTTTCCTTGTCTTTTCCGATTACATGAGGAATGCTATCAGGATGAGTGCCCTGATGCGGCAGAGGGTTATCTACATTTTCTCTCACGATTCAATCTTAATTGGTCAGGATGGACCGACTCATCAGCCGGTTGAGCATCTTATGTCGCTCCGCTTGATCCCCAATCTTATAATGATCAGACCCGGCGACGAAAACGAATCTAAAGCAGCCTGGGCTATGGCTTTTCAGATTAATGACGGTCCGGTTGCTTTGTGTTTTACCAGGCAGCCTGTCGATTCATCAGTAAAAAAATATACAAATGAACTGGCGGGAGAGGGCCTTAAGCGCGGGGCTTATCTTCTATATGGAAATCATAACAGTCATGTGAATATTGAAATATTCGCTTCAGGCTCGGAAATTAATCCTTCCTTCATTGCAGCTCAGAAACTGGAAACTGAAGGATACAGTGTTAGACTTATTTCGGTTCCCAGCTGGGAATTATTTGACCGGCAGGATGATGAGTACAAAAAATTTATTCTCGATTGTAAAGCCAATCTTAAAGTAAGTGTCGAGGCGGGTGTCGGTCTCGGCTGGCAGAAGTTTGTTGGACAGAACGGACTGATTATTTCCCAGGAAACTTACGGTGCCTCGGCACCCGAACCTGTTATGGCTGAACATTTCGGATTTACCGCCGATAAAATTTTTAAAAAAATTATTGATTCCTTTAACACAGTAGTTAAACAAATTGCGGTCTGAAAAATAAAAAGGAATACTGAAATGAATGATCTTTTTAATATCTCCGGTAAAATTGCTCTCGTTACAGGCTCGGCTCGCGGAATCGGATTAACACTTGCAAAAGGATTAGCGCGCGCCGGCTGTCAAGTGATTATTAATGACCGGGCGAAAACACGTCAGAATCAGACGGTAAGTCATCTCCATAAAGAGGGATTTACTGCGTTCGGTTCTGAGTTTGATGTAACTCATGAAGATGAAGTTATTTCTCATATTAATACTATTGAAAAAGAGATCGGGCCCATCTCAATCCTTGTTAACAATGCAGGCATTCAGATCCGCTCGCCGCTTGAGGACTTTAAACTTCACGACTGGCAGAAGATAATGGACGTTAATCTGACAGGCGCCTTTATCGTATCGAAAGCTGTTGCAAAATATATGATCAAAAGAAGGGCTGGTAAAATCATTAATATCTGTTCTATTCAAAGCGAGCTTGCGAGGCCTACCATCGCACCTTATACTGCCTCGAAAGGCGGATTGAAAAATTTAACTAAGGGAATGGCAACAGATTGGGGCAAATACAATATTCAGTCGAACGGAATTGCACCGGGGTATTTCAAAACTGATATGACCAAGTCCCTGTATGAAGATGAAAAATTTGATTCCTGGCTCAGGTCTAGAACTCCTGCAAACAGATGGGGCGATCCGGAAGAACTTGTCGGCACTCTCGTTTTTCTTGCTTCAGGCGCTTCCGATTACGTTAACGGTCAGATTATTTATGTAGACGGCGGCATGCTCGCTTGTGTTTGAAATTGATTGTCTTAATTAAAACTGTTCAATGTAAAACCTGAATTGAATATGAATAGCAGACAGAATGACATTTATAAAGAAAAACATCTGATGTTCTGGTCTTTAGAAAAAGTTAAAAGACCGTTGATTGGATTCACGGTTGGGTTAGGACAGGATTCATGGAGTTATTGGCAGGATAATAAAGCTGCGCAGGCTCTTCTTAGTTTAAATGAAATATTACCGGAGAATATCTCGCCAGTTGATTTTATTGAAGATCAAGTAAAGTATTTAAAATTAACCGAAGAAATCGGTGATGATATAATAAGATCTGCCATGCCGCTTGCTTCCATTCCTTGGATGGAGGCAATCATTGGCTGTAAAATTATTTCAACAAAGGATTCTATCTCAGCTGTTAAAATTGATAATGACATTAATAAGATCGAAATCACTCCGTTTGATGTGAATAATAATTGGATTCAGAAATATTTTGATTTTTTTAATCTGTTTGATAAAACACTTAAAGGGAGCGCCCCGGTTGGACAATCGATTATCCGGGGGCCGTCGGATCTTTTGTGTGCGGTTTTGGGAACGGAAAATGCCGCAATCTCTCTAATTGATGAACCTGAAAAGGTCCGCAAATTGCTAAATCAGATTACAGATTACCTCGAATTGTTTTTCGGCCTCCATTTGCAAAAGCTTCCAAAGTTTCTGGATGGATATGTTATCGGACAGTATGAATTATGGTCGCCTGAGCCCCCGATTAGAATCCAGGAGGACTCTTCCAATCTGTTTTCCATGGAGATGTATAAAGAGTTTCTTCAGAACCTGGATAAAAGACTAGCAGGAATTTCAAATTATACTTTAATTCACCTTCATTCATCTTCACTTCATTTAATAGAACAATTTCTCGAAGTTGATCAGATACGGGTTTTTCAGATTACAAAAGATCCCAATGTAATTTCATTGGAAATTATGATGGATGCTTTAAAAAAAATACAGGATTCCCGTATACCATTAGTTGTTAAAGGCCGGTTTTCCGGCGAGGATATTCGACTGATAAAATCGAATTTATCTGCGTCAGGTTTGTGTGTTCAGCCGGTAGTTAAAAATTTTCAGGAGATCGATGAATTAATGTCTCTATTAACCATCTGAAAATAATTTTATGATAAGTAAAAAATAAATCAAAATTCTTTGAAGAGGAGATATGGAAAGAAGAGAATTTATTTCTAAACTCGGACAAATCGGAATAGGTGCCGTTGGTTTATCAATGCTGCCTGATATGGTTAGAACTTCTATTGCCAAGAACGGAACACTGCCTAATATAGTTTTCATAATAGCTGATGATATGGGCTGGAACCAGACTGGGTATATCGGGTCAAAGTTTTATGAAACTCCGAATATAGACTCCATTGCACACGAAGGAATCTATTTTACACAGGCATATGCACCGGCTCCTACATGCTCACCTTCAAGAGCCGGCATTATGACTGGAAAATATCCCGCAAGATTGAATTTGACCGAATATATTCCCGGCGATCAGTACCCGTGGGCAAAACTGAAATGCCCTAAAATGGTCGAACGTCTTCCCCTTGAAGAAACAACGATTGCGGAAATGATGAAACCTCTGGGGTATAAAACAGCAATGGTTGGAAAGTGGCATCTTAACATTGATAAGAATTATAAACCGGGCCGACTCGGAGATGCCGGCTCTCAGGGTTTCGATGTCGACTATCCCAATGATAAACCGGAACCAACAGATGATCCCACAAACGATGCCCATCATGCAATTGAGAATACTAATGAAGCTCTTAAATTTTTAGATGCCAATAGTGACCAGCCTTTCTTCCTTTATCTTGCTTATTCCATTCCTCACAGGCCTATCATGGAACATCCTGATCTTATCTATAAATACCAGTCTAAAGAGGGGTCGGACAAATTAATAAACAATCCGATAATTGCGGCAATGATTGAAAGAATGGACAGCCAGATCGGAAGGGTTCTGAAAAAAATTGACGATTATAAATTAAGAGACAATACAATTGTAATATTCTATTCGGACAATGGAGGATACGACAAGCTTCAGGCGCAGGATCCTTTAAGAGGCGGTAAATCCATGCTGTACGAAGGCGGTATCAGAGTGCCTCTTGCAGTTAGATGGCCCGGTGTAATTAAATCCGGATCCAAATGCGATCTGCCTGTAACAGGTATCGACTTTCTTCCCACTTTCGCTGACATTCTTGGAATTAAATCGATTCCTGAAAATGTGGACGGTGTAAGTTTTCTGCCGCTACTCAATCAGTCCGGTGAATTCAAGAGGGATGCAATTTACTGGCACTATCCGCATTACCATCGATTCGGTTATATGCCGTCTGGTGCTATCAGAGAAGGCCGGTACAAATTAATTGAATGGTATGAAAAATCATTCTTTAATCAAACTAAATCGGTTTCGTTATTCGATATTGTCAGTGATATCGGCGAAACAAATGATCTCTCGGAACAAATGCCGGAAAAAACGAAAGAACTTTGGGATAAACTGAAATCATGGCGAAAGAAAGTTGATGCTAAAGAAATGAAAATTAATCCAGACTATGATCCCAAGCGTGCACTTTTTTGGAGAGAGGGTCTTGATCCGAAAAGTGCTGAATCTATTGGTCAGTATTATTAACAGTTATCCTGAATGGAGTATATACAGTTAAAGAAAATTTGAATGTGGAATATTCTAAGGAAAAAATTGTGGAAGCTGAAACTCAAATTAAAAATCTGGAAGAAGCCGCAAGACAATTGAGAGCCGATGTTATTAAAATCTACGGCAGATACGGCTCGGGACATATCGGCGGATCACTTTCTGTAATAGAGATTATCTCCGCACTCTACTTTAATGAAATGAAATATGATCCGCGTAACACATTCTGGGAGGATAGAGACCGTTTCATTTTATCGAAAGGCCACGGTTGTTTTGCTCAATATGCCGCTCTTGCAAAGTTGGGTGTTTTGTCGCAGGATGATTTGAAACATCCTTATAAAATTGACGGACCGATGCAGGGGCATCCTGAATTCGGAATTACACCGGGTGTCGAAGTAAGCACTGGTGCTTTAGGGCAGGGTTTATCGGTCGGCATCGGTATGGCTGTCGGGGCCAGGATCCAGAACAAATCTTTTCGTGTCTATGTGGTGTTGGGTGACGGCGAACTTAATGAAGGTCAGGTTTGGGAAGCCTTTATGCTGGCTCCGCGTTATAAACTTGATAACTTAGTTGCATTCGTAGATCAAAACCGGTTCTCATTGACAGATAGTACCGAAGTAGTTCTTCCATCCGGGCCGCTCGATAAAAAACTCGATGCATTCGGATGGCATGTAATTTCTGTTGATGGCCATTCTATTAGAGAGATCTTTTATGCGCTCCAGACTGCTAAAAAAATAAAAGAAAAGCCGACAGTTATTATTGCCCATACAATTAAAGGGAAGGGTGTTGAATCAATTCAAAATACTGCCGTGAGCCATTCCACTAATCTACCCAGGGAGGATGCTGTTAAAGCTCTTAAAGAACTCGGCCTATCTGACGAGGAGATTGAAGAGGGATTAAAGAAGTGATTTTTTTCTAAAGAATTTGAAAATATTATGGAGAATATATGTCTGAACTTATTGCCCCGCGTGATGTACTCGGACAAACATTAATCGAACTCGGAGAACAGTATCCGTCTCTCGTATTGCTTGACGCTGATTTTAATACTGCATCAAAGACTGCTCCTTTTGTTAATAGGTTCCCGGAACGATTCGTTCAGATAGGAATTGCAGAACAAAATATGATGGGAGTTGCAGCGGGATTAAGTACGACTGGTCTGCTCCCGTACGTCTGTACCATAGCTGCCTTTTGCTCAAGACGTGCCTGCGACCAGGTTATGGTCTCTATTGCTCTGGCAAATTTTAATGTAAAAATATTGGGAGTTTATGCCGGGCTATTCGTCGGATTGAACGGAGCCAGTCATCAATCCCTAGAAGATATCGGGATTATGCGTTCTATGGCTAATATGACGGTGCTTCAACCCGCTGATGCATTCGAGACTAAGGAAATATTAAAATATGCTGCTGTTCATAAAGGTCCGATGTATATACGAATCGGTCGTGACCCTGTTGCCCGGGTAGTACCTGAAGGATATCAATTCCGACTCGGGAAATCTGTTACTCTTAAAGAGGGAAGCGATGTAACTCTGATTTCTTACGGAGACCTGATGGGTGATACACTTGAAGCTGCCGTTATGCTCGAAAAAAAAGGAATTAATGCGCGTGTAATAAATATGAGTTCAATTAAACCGGTTGATGTTGATGCTATTGTTAAAGCCGCCAAAGAAACCGGTCGGATTGTTACTGTAGATAATCACAATATATATGGTGGAGTCGGTTCTGCAGTGTGCGAAGTTGTTGCCGAACATTATCCTGTTAAGGTAAAAAGGATGGGTGTTAAGGATCTTTTCGGCAAATCAGGAACAAACGACGAGATGAAAGAGAAGTTTGGTTTAAGAAGTATTGATATTGTTAATCAGACTATAGAATTCCTCAAATAGTAAGAGATCTTTAATGAAGAAAGAAAAAAAATACTCCGGTGTTGTTGTACCAATGCTTACGCCTTTCAATAGTAATGGCAGTGTTGACCTTGTAGCAGTTGAAAAAATAGTCGATAACTTTTTAGCAAAAGGAGTGTTTCCGTTTGTACTCGGAACTACTGGCGAAGGTCCTTCAATTTCTATTAGAGAAAAAAGAAGACTTGTTGAATTCACCTGTAAAAAATATTCAGGTAGGACAATTATTTACGTTGGACTTTCGGGTAATTGTGTTGAAGAATCAATTGAATCGGCTAAAGAATTTATTGATTTAGGTGCGGATGTAATTGTCTCTGTTGTCCCGAGTTATTTTGCGCTTAAACCTGACCAGATGCAGAAATACTTTGAGACGGTTGCCGACTCAATTTCTAAACCGATGATCATTTACAATATTACTGCAACAACTCATATGTCTATCCCGCTTGAAGTTGTTGAAAAGCTGAGCCGTCATTCAAACATAGTCGCGTTAAAAGATTCGGAACGGGATTTAGAGCGTTTAGATAAGTCAATTGAAATGTTTAGAGACAGAGAGGATTTTTCTCATCTTATTGGTTGGGCTGCTAAAAGCTGTTATGGACTTTCAAGAGGATCGGACGGTTTGGTACCCAGTACAGGTAACATGACGCCGGGTATGTTTAAGATGATGTATGATGCTGCACGAGAAGGAAATCTTCCTCTAGCAGAAAAAATGCAGTCCGAAACTGATCTTCTTGCATCGGTTTATCAATCAAACAAAACACTTGGTGAATCCCTGGCTGCCGCAAAAATATTAATGAAAGAATTCTTGCTCTGTGAAGAATATGTTCTTCCCCCTTTAACTCAACTTGATAGAAAGATTACTGATGAAATAAAATCTCAGTTGATAAAACTACAAGAGAAAATTGAATTCTATTAAATAAGGAGAACCGTATGTATGCCGAAACCCTCCATTGGATTGATTACATAGTAATTATCCTTTCATTAGTTGTTTCACTCTATGTTGGTTTTTACTTTGTTAAAAAGCAGACTAGTACAAATGCCTATTTTGCCGGTAGCAGATCTATTCCTTCATGGGCTGTCGGTATGTCTATTCTTGCCACTTTGATCAGTAGCATTACCTTTCTTGCATATCCCGGAGAAGGTTTTAAATCAAACTGGATTTTACTGGTTCAGGCAATAATGGTTGTGATAGTTTTATCAGGACTGGTCTGGTTTGTTGTTCCGCTCTTCAGAAAAGTAATAGGAATAAGTACATATGAATATTTTGAAAAGAGATTCGGGTTTTTTGCGAGAATCTATACATCACTCGCATTTACATTTACTCACTTTACTAAAATGGGAACGGTCTTTTTTCTTATGGGGCTTGCGTTATCAAGTATGACAGGAATGGATACTCTGTCAGTAATCTGGGTGATCGGAATTGTTGTAATAGTTTTAACCATGATGGGCGGAATAGAAGCTGTAATATGGCTTGATGTAATTCAGGGTTTTATGCTAATTGGAGGAGGTTTAATTGCTCTGGCTCTTATCCTGTTTATTCCGGAGGGAGGTCCCGGTGCTGTAATTGCGAATGCTATTGAGAATAATAAGATCGGTTTCGGCCCTTATGATTTTGATTTTGCAAAGCTTACATTTTTTGTAATGGTATTAAACGGAATCTTTTACGGTATTCAGAAATATGGAACCGACCAGACAATTGTTCAAAGATATCTTACTGCCAAATCCGAAAAAGGCGCTATCAAAGCGGCTTTAATGGGTGTTCTTTTGAGTCTCCCTGTCTGGGCTCTCTTTATGTTTATCGGCACGGCGCTATTTTCATTTTATCAGGTTACCGATTTTACTCTGCCGGAAGGATTAAAAGCCGATCAGGTTTTTCCCTATTTCATTACAACTCAGGTGCCTCCCGGTTTGACCGGATTGATTTTATCTGCTCTAATTGCTGCGGCTATTTCAAGCCTTGATTCCGACTTGAACTGTCTCTCTGCAGTTGGTGTAACCGATTATTATACACGATTAAAACCTGATGCTACAGACCAGCAGAAACTGAAGGTTGGAAGATGGATTGTTTTTTTCTCGGGCCTGGCTGCTCTGATAATTGCGACTGTTTATGTCTATGCGGGCGGTGAAGGAGTACTCGGAATTGTATTTGAACTTTATGCGATCTTCTCGGGTGGTATAGCCGGAATCTTTATACTCGGATTATTCAGCAGGAGAGCAAACAAGCACGGTTTGTACATCGCTATTGTAATCTGTGTAATATTTACATCTTATGCAGTCCTTACTTCAACAAAAGTTGACGGAGAGCCGATTCTCAATCTTGGCCCCATGAATTTTCCGCATCACAAATATATGCTGGGCGTTTATACTCACTTTATAATAATTATCGTCGGCTATCTGGCCAGTCTTTTTTATAAGTCGGATGTGCCGCATGAAGAACTTACTATTTACTGGTGGATAAAAAACAGAAAAGCGATCGGGAAAGCTGATCTGTAATAGATTTTCAATTTTGTTTTTCCCTTCTCTTTCTTGGTTACTATAATCCGGGAGACTCTCCCCATCTTCCGGGTACCTCTGGAATGAGCCGGTGGATTACACCGGCTCCCTCTACCGGGAAAGTTTAAAAGAAGGATATCGATGCAATTAATAAATTCGAACTTTTTACCGGGTGCTAATCTTACGAAATGATGAATCGCAAAAAAAATATTCTTCCTAGCTGCAATAATTGTTTTCAAAAAACTTGATTGCAAAAATATTCAATCAGTTATGAATAGAAGAGAATTTGCTCAAATATCAGCGTTAGCAGCATTTGGCTTTGCTCTACCGGCTTCGCTTAATGCTTTTCATAAATCCGGGAAAAGAATAAAAGTAGGAGTTATTGGTACTTATCATTCTCATACAGAGGACAAGATAAATACACTTATTTATTTGAATGATATCTACGAACTAATTGCTGTTGCTGAAGAGGATGCTGTAAGAAGAAATAATTCGATCGGGTTTTCTAACTATGGAAAAATTAACTGGATAACTAAAAGGGAATTACTAAGCCGGCAAGATTTAAATGCAGTTCTGATCGAATCTTCGATGGATGATCTACTATCAGATGCGCTTGAAGCTGTTGAAGCCGGTAAACATATTCATATCGATAATCCGCCCGGCAGGAATCTTGAAAATCTAAAATACGTTCTGAATGAAGCCACAAAAAACGATCTGGCCTTCCAGCTCGGATATTTTACAAGATATAATAATGCTGTAATTGCATTGAAAAAATTTCTGAGTGAGGGAATTATCGGAGATGTTTTTGAAATCGATGGAGTATTCAGTAAAAAAATACCCGATTCAAGAAGAGAAAGTATTAAGAAGTATTACGGCGGATCGATGTTCTTTCTCGGCTGCTATCTTATTGAACTGGTCGTTTCAATATTCGGCTTTCCGGAATCGATAAAAACGTATTGCAGAAATTCTCTCAATCAAGCTGACGGTCTTTTAGATAATCAGCTTGCAATTCTGGAATATAAAAACTGTATAGCATCACTTCGCAGCTCGCTCCTTGAGATTGATGGCGAAACAAGAAGACATATTGATTTTGTCGGTACAAATGGAACGCTCGAAATAAATCCTTTTGAACCGGGAGAATTATATTTAACTCTCGGAAAATCATCCGGCAATTATTCTGCCGGAAGAAACCGGATTGCTCTTCCTTTACAGTCCGATCGTTATTCCGCCCAATTAAAGGATTTTGCCGCAATGATTAGAAAAGAAAAACCGGTTTATTATGGAGCTCGAAAGGAAATTGAAATTCATGAAACTCTGTTGAAAGCTTCGAATTTATTTTAAGGTAATAGATGAACTCACCAAAAATAGAATATTCAAAGAGCCAGTTGTTATCCCTGGTGGTTCTTAGAGTTCTGATAGGCTGGCATCTGCTTTATGAGGGGATTGTAAAACTATTAAATCCCGATTGGTCCGCCGAATCATTTCTACGTGATTCAAAATGGATCCTTTCAGGTTTTCTAAACTGGATTGCTGATTCCAAATTGCTTTTACAAGTTACTGATTTCCTCAATGTTTGGGGATTGATTCTAATCGGTCTCGGATTGATGACCGGTTTTTTAACCCGTACATCAACAGTCGCCGGAATTCTGTTGATCGGTTTATATTATCTGGCCGCACCGCCTCTAACCGGATTAACTTATATGCTTCCGCCTGAAGGGAGTTATATGATAGTTAATAAAAATCTGATTGAAATTGCCGCCCTGGTAATTATCCTGTTTTTCCCGACGTCGGGAATTGTTGGACTGGATCGGATAGTTCAAAAAATTAAAGGTAAGAATGATGAGTGAAGAGAAGAAACAAATTGGACTCCAGCGGCGCGATTTTATTGCGGGATTGGCAACTCTTCCGGTTGCCGGATTTTTCGGAGTTTCTTTGCTGAATCAATTAGTATTTAATAAGAAGCAAAGTGAGTTTCTGGAATCCGATTTCAATTTATCCGATATGGTTTCTGAAAGTGAGGATTATTTGCATGATTCGGAAGGTGATGTGATAAGAGTAGGAATAATCGGAACCGGCAGCAGAGGGATCAATATTCTTGAATCTCTCGGATTCACCGCAACAGGAAAAAAAAATAGTTCCTATGGCGATCTTAAAATTCATCTTGCTGGTGTCTGCGATGTTTACGACTTAGCAGCAGAGAACGCGGTTATTTTATCCCGCAGTAATTCATTTGCAAAGAGTTCCGATCTTCTTCCTCCGGCAAAAAGATATAGAAATTATCAGGAGATGCTTAACGATAAAGATATTGATGCGGTGATTATCGCTACGCCAGACCATTGGCATGCGAAAATGATAATCGATGCAGCCTCTGCCGGAAAGCACATCTATGCCGAAAAATGCCTGACCAGAAATATAGAAGAAGTATATGAGATTAAAGAATCTTTGCGAAACCGTAAAATAGTGTTTCAGTACGGACACCAGAACAGGCAGCAGTTGTCCTACAAAGTGGCAAGACAAATTATAATGCAGAATGTTCTCGGCAAGGTCACACTTCTTAAAACACATACATACCGTAATACACCGCAGGGTGCTTTCATAAGGCATCTTGGAGAGAAAATAGAACCGGAGAAGATTGACTGGCAGCAATGGCTTGGCGAAACTCCTTATTACCCGTTTACAGCAAGCAGGTATTTCGGCTGGCAGAAGTTCTTTGAATATAGCGGCGGTTTACCCGCTCACATGTTCTCTCATGAATACGATGCGATCAATCAGGTGTTCAAACTCGGCATCCCAAAGTCGGTTGTGGCTATGGGCGGAATTTATTTCTGGAAGGACGACCGCAATACTCCCGATGTTTTTCAGGCATCCTTTGAATATCCGGATCGGGAATTAATTCTTACCTATGATGCAAACCTTGCAAACACTAGCACCGGCGAATATGAACGAGGAGCTAAAGTAAAAGAGATTGTAGGTAACGACGCCTGGATGAAACTTGGTCTTAATATTTCAATTTATCCCGATAAAAATTCCGAAAAGTATAAAGAAAAAATAGAGCGGGGATTGATTGAACCCGGTTCGCCTTTTCTTTCTTTCATTCCCGGAGAAGATAAAAGCGGAGTGCAGACAATTACCTCGGCTTCCAAAAAGTTATACGCAAGCAGCGGATTGGTTTCTACCTACCGGAATGGTAAAGAGGTTGATGTAACTTATCTGCACTTTCGCGAATGGTTTGAAGGAATTAGAAAAGGAATTGTTGTAAGCGGGACATTTCAAACTGCATTCGAAGACGCGATAACTTGTCATATGGCAACAAAATCATATATCGAAAAAAGAAGAGTTGAATGGGACCCGGTAAATCAAAAGGTTATTTAATTACTAATTAAACTCTGATAAATGCGGAGAAAATTATGAAAATATTTTTAAGAACTCTGATAATATCACTTTTGGTTGTAGTTTCTAATTTCGGTCAGCAGCCTGAGGGGATAAATCATACTGTCGTTGCTATTGAAAAAGGAAAATTTCACGGATGGCCTGCTAATAACGGAATCTGGATCTGGGGGAATGAAATACTTGTCGGTCTCACCCAGACAGATTATGAGGAAACTGAAAGTCACAACATTAAAAATGATTCACCTCTGCTTAGTAAACTGGCTAGAAGCAAGGATGGCGGTAAAACCTGGACGGTTTTTGATCCGGTTAACTATGTTGGAGATAATGGTAAGAAAACAAAATTAACAGAACCAATTAATTTTTTGAAAGAGGGTTTTGCTCTTCGTGTATCAAGCGATACCTATCATGGTAATAAAGACCCTGAAGGTCAGTTCTTCTATTCTTATGACAAAGGTAATACATGGAATGGTCCGTTTTATCTGGGAGAAGTTTCAAAACTTTCGCGATTCAACGGATACATCTTAACACCGCGCACAGATTATTTAGTCCTTGACGAGAAAGAATGTTTGATCTTTATTTCATCCCGGATTCCGGATACCGGAATGTCTGATAAAATTTCTGTTATTCGTACTGCTGACGGCGGACTGACTTTTCAGTCGATTGCAGACTACGTTGTACCAGCATCCGATCCTCATCGTGCAGCCATGCCGAATACCGTTCGCATCTCGGATAACGAACTTTTAATGTCTGTAAGAAGAAGAGTAATTGCCGATAACACAAAAAACTGGCTCGATCTTTATTACTCAAATGACCTGGGAAAAACCTGGGAATTCAGAAGTAAAATAGGTGATACCGGTGCTTACAACGGTAATCCACCCTCAATTGTAAAATTGAATGATGGCCGTTTATGCGCGGTCTATGGCGATAGAAACTCTAATAGAATTGTCGGCAGGTATAGCTCTGATAACGGTAAATCCTGGACTAACGAATTCATAATACGAGACGACTTCTATACCCGTGAAAGACAGGATATGAAGGATCTCGGTTATTGCCGTGTCGTACAAAACAGCAATGGTGAAATTGTTGCCGTCTATTATTGGGCCACGAAGGAAAACCCGGAACAGCATATTGCCGCTTCTATCTGGAAGCCGTGATGTAACTATTTTACTGATAAAGAATATTGAATTAAATAATTGAAATACAGGTGATACAATGAAATTAATACCCGCATTTTTTTTAACACTAATAACCATTTTCTCATTAACGAATTTGATCTTTGCCCAGCAGGTAATGCCCCCCTCGCTGGAACAGTCATTAACAGAACCAATTAAATATACTGGTCAACTTAATCCGGATAAGAGGTTTTACGATGGCAGACTTCCACATGCAGTTGGTGTTCACCATTATCAGGTATTTCGTGCCAACAGAAGCAATCCTTCAGAACCCGGAATCACGGGATGGACATACAATCATCAGCCTTACCTTTCATACTGGAACGGTACATTCTATTTACAATATCTATCCGGACTAATCGGAGAGCATACACCTCCGACCCGTATTCTTATTACCCAATCTAAAGACGGAATCAGCTGGAGCGATCCGGTTGTCGCTTTCCCGGAATACATTCTGCCGGAGATAAATGATGACGGGGAAATAATTCCAGCCGGCACTTTCGCGGTTCATCACCAGAGAATGGGATGGTATGTTGCTCCGAACGGAAAACTCCTTACACTTGGATTTGTTGGATACTGTGCGACACCGCGGCGTTCTCCAAATGCCGGCAATGGTATCGGAAGAATTGTGAGAGAAGTTAAATCAGACGGAACTTTCGGACCTGTTTATTTTATCCGGTACAACCGACATGTAGGATGGAACGAAAAAAATACAAACTACCCGTTCTATAAAGAGAGCAAGGATAAAGAGTTTCTTGACGCATGCGAGAGTCTTTTATCCGATAAATTGATTACTCTTCAATGGTGGGAGGAAGACCGCGGTAAGGACGGATTTTTTGCAATGGATCCTTCTCAGGTTCCAGACGGAGATACTTTCTCGAAAAAATCTACGACAGCAGCCGGAGCCGGTAAAGCTTTCAATTTTTATACACGTCCCGACGGTGTAATCGTCGGTCTCTGGAAAAATCAATATGCATCTTTAAGTCCAGACAAAGGAAAAACCTGGACACCGATAGTAAAGAATGAATCGATTCTTACTACGGGGGCAAAAACCTGGGGACAGCGTACTGATGATGGTAGATATGTAATTGTTCATAATCAGTCGCCCACTAAAAGAAACCGTTTTCCCATGACCGCTCTTGTTGGAGACGACGGGCATACATTCGATAGAATATTCGGATTACGCGGAGAAGTTCCGACTAGAAGATATCAGGGGATTCATAAAAATCCCGGTGTTCAGTACTTCAGGGGAATAATTGAAGGAAACGGTAATCCTCCCGGTAATGATCTATGGATGACTTATAGTGTAAATAAAGAAGATATCTGGATTACAAAAACACCAACGCCAATTGTTGGTTCTGTTGATAATGAAGTAAATGAGAATTTTGAGAATGTTAATTCAATAAGCGACTTGAAATTATGGAGCGTTTATATGCCGAAATGGGGACCAATATCAATTATAAAGGATCCGGACTTACAAAACAGTTATTTGGAATTGCGTGATGAAGAACCATACGATTATTCTTTCGTTGAAAGAATATTTCCGTCTTCATCAAAAAAAGTGATTGAATTTAAATTCCAGGGGGAAAAAATACCCCAGGGATTTGCACCAGAAGTCGAGATTCAAGATCAGAAAGGAAACCGGCCTGTTAAATTACGGATCGATAAGGACTGGCTCTCTTTCGATATCGAAAAAGTTTCTGTTGATCCTGTAAAGATCGATCCGAAATCCTGGAATCATGTTCTCCTTGAAATTGATTGTGTGAAGGGATCGTACGTTGTAACCGTAAACGGAATAAAATATCCGGACGAAATTAAATTCGGTGAAAGCACAGGTCTTGTTGAAAGGATTATTTTCAGAACCGGCCCTTACAGAAATTTTATACCGGCTCAGGTTGTCGAACGGGGTATCGGCTCTCAATCCGGTTTCGACCTGGATGATCAGCCGGGTGCTGATTATAAATCCCCTCTCATAATTCTTAATCTCGATGATATTATAACAAGGAGCTATTAAAATGATTATACGCTATTTCACTGAAGGGGAAAAACTTGATGTAGCCGGATTAAACGAAATAACAGTACTGATCGATCGGAGTGAAACTGAATTGACTGAAGTTGGATGGAATTGCTGGACTCCGAATCAGGACGGTCCGCCTCATAAACACAATGATAAAACTCAATTATTCTATGTTACCAATGGAGTCGGAAAAATTCATTTAGGGAATGATGTATATGATGCTTCACCGGGAGATCTGGCATATGTTCCAGCCGGATTAGTTCACCAGACAATTACAACCACAAGCGAAAAACTCTGCTATATGCTCTTTAATGTATTTATAAGTCAGGATAAGGAAGGTCATGCAAGTTTTGCTGACCATATTGAAAAAGTCAAACAGATCAGAAAACTCCAGGCAGAATCAGGTAAATCGGAAGTTTCAGAAGGTGATTCAATGATTGAAGTTTTACCCGGGAAATTTTTCAACAATATTTTGAGTATAAGTAAACCTGAATTGATTAATAAACACTCAGTCACATTGATACCCCGTACAAATAACATTAATCTCGAATTAAATCTTGTACGCAGATATGTCGGCGAGAACAACGAAATTGAAATGCACGATGAAAAGGAGCAGACATTTTTTATCCTTGAAGGTAGTGGAACTGTAACAGTCGGAAATGAAACAGCCCATGTAAAAGCCGGAAGCGTTATTGCAATACCAAGAAATGTTTATCATAAAGCGGAAGCCGGTAACGAGGATCTCTATTATCTCTGCCTAAATAGTTTTTCAATTACTTAACTGGTTTTATTTATAATGAATAAAATATTTTCGTTGCTAATTATTCTTACTCTATCAATCGGGATGAATCTTAATTCCGAAAATTCTTTTGTCAATTCAATCGGAATCAAAATGATCAAGATTGACAAAGGAAATTTTTTAATGGGCGATTTATCCGGTAAAGGACAGTTTGATGAATATCCAACAAGGAATGTTAAGATCAGCAGTGATTTTTATATCTCCGAAACAGAAATCACTATCGAGCAATATCGTCAGTTTAAAAGAGAATATAATGGATTTGAAAGTTACTCACCTTATGCTACTGGTATAAGCTGGTATGATGCAGAGGAATTTTGTAAATGGTTGAGTGCTAAGGAAGGGAAACATTATCGACTTCCAACCGAAGCGGAATGGGAATATGTATGCAGAGCCGGAACTACTTCAGATTTTTCATCAGGTGAAAAAAGACCCGATCATGAAACGCCAAATCAGTTCGGTATTAAGAATATGCACTCCGGTCCAATCGAATGGTGTTACGACTGGTATGGTGATTATCCGTTTATAGACCAGACAGATCCAATCGGTTTATCGTGGGGATTTTCAAAGGTTGTCCGCGGCGGTTTGCCCGATAATAAATTAAAAGTATATGACTATCCAAACGAATATTATTCACGTTCCGCAAATCGCTCATCAATAGCGCCTTCATTTAATTCATTCGTTAATAAGAGCGGTGAAAGCAGATCCGAAAAAACTATCGAAGGATATGATCAATTCATGCCCGGTTTGGTTGGTATTATTTATGATGACAAAGAAATGCAAAAACCCGTTGCCATATCCCGGATAAATGAATTGAATTCGGATCGGACTGACTGGCAGAACCTGGATGATTTTACCGCAATGTGGATCGGTCAGATCGCTTCTCCTGTTACCGCGAATGTTACAATTTCGGTTGAAGTTGATGCCGGCATCAGATTAAGAATTGATGGAATGACTATAATTGATGGATGGGGACTAGATAAAGACCGAAGCGGAGAATTTTTCTTCCGGGCCGGAAAGCGGTATCAGATTGAAGTCGACTATATCAAAATGAAAGGTCGGCATTCCTTTATGCGCTTCTATTGGAGTATTGATGACAAGTCAATGGAATCCATTCCTTCGGATGCCTTTACCTGCACGACGAATGATAATATTGAGATTGAATCCAGATTTTCAAGTATGCTTACCGCAAGATTAAACTCTGCAAGCATTGGATTCAGAGTAGTTCAAGCACCCATGCCCGATTCTAAACCGATTCAGTTTGATCCTCCGTTTAATATGCAGGGAGTAAAACAGAATTTCGATAGATCTAATTTCAGAAAAATAAATAAACCTTACTTCAGAAAAAGATTTCTTCTCCCCATTCCACCAGAAAATGTGGATAAAGAAATTCGGAATGCTGCCGGTATCGACCTTTACTTCTCGCGCCATAACCATGACCCCGGGATGATGGCTCTTCCCAACGGCGATCTTCTCTATATCTTCTACACATCAACTTACGAGGACGAACCTGAAGTAGCCCTTGCGGCAATGAGACTGAGATACGGAGCAGATGAGTGGGACTGGCCTTCACGCTTTCTCGATTTTGCCGATGTAAACGATGTTGCACCTCTCTGCTGGAATGATAACGGTAATCTCTGGCTCTTCTTCGGGAATATCCATCTCGACGGGCGGTATCCGTTTCAATGGATCAATTCGACCGATAACGGTGCTACATGGAGCAGTGTGAAGTATCCTGAAATGATAAATGAATTCGGACCTCATACACCCCAGCCGATTAACTCGGCTTTCAGAGACAAGAACAATAATATCTTTTTCGGAATGGATGGATTAGGTCCTTCATCGCTTCTCGTTACATCTGCAGATAATGGAAAAACCTGGTTCGATACTGGCGGAAGAACAGGTGGAAGACATACATCTTTTATACGTTTGAAGAGCGGGGATATTGCCGGCTACGGCGGCAAACAATCTGATATTGATGGATTTATGCCTCTCTCAGTTTCTAACGACATGGGAGTAACCTGGAAAATTTCCTCGACACAGTTTTCGACGCTTGGTACCAATCAGCGTCCGACAATCATGCGGCTTTCAAGCGGCAGATTGTTCTTAGCAAGCGATTTTCAGAGATCCGATGGATTTCAACCGCCTGATATTAAAGAGCGAGGTGCATTTGTTGCTTTATCGGATGATGAAGGAAAATCATGGCATATTAAAAAAATTCCGGGCGGTCAGGAACACGAATCAGAAATTAGAAGGATGGAAATGAAGGGCGAAACCCTCGGTTATTCTGTTGCTTCGCAAACTCCCGATGGTATGATCCATCTTATGGCTTCTATGACCCATCCCTGCCTCCACTTCGAATTTAATGAAGAGTGGATTCTTGATTCATCGTATTCTATTATAAACGAAAATGATCTTCTACAACCGAAAACAAAAAAGTTTAATGATGTAAAAAATTATAAAGAGTACTATGACAACGGTAAAATAAAAATCGAATACTCGGGCGGATTTGGTGATGATGGAAGATTTCTTCTGCATGGTAAAGAAACATGGTATTATATGAATGGAAGTAAACAGTACGAAGTTAATTATAATATGGGCAGAAAGAATGGAATGGAATCATATTGGAATTTGAACGGATTGAAACTTTGGGAGTGGAATCATCAAGAGAATAGTTTTTCTATATGGACACAGTGGTGGCCCAATGGAGTCAAAAGATCAGAATCAAATTGGAAAAATTTAAGGTGTGAAGGAAAAGCGAGAGTATGGGACTCAAAGGGAAAATTAATTAGCGATTCAGTTTTTACTGATGGTGAATTTACAAAGTAATTTATAAGAAGGTATTCAGAATTAAATAATTAGAGTGAGACTTATTATGAATAAATATTTTAAAAGAACTTTTTCCGCATTGGTTCTCATTATTTTATTGATCCTCCCCGGGACAACAGTTGCACAGTATGTTCCGCTGAAATTTATTGTTATTTCAGATATTCATATCAGCAATGATGAATCAAAGGACGAGCGCCTTAAAACTTTTATAAATGATATCAACTATGAAAAATTTTCTGATATAGATTTTCTTGCAATTACCGGCGATAATGTTTCCAGTTATTATTCCGATAGAAATGGAGGCGATGGATTTGATAACAATCGCGCCTTGAAACTAACGAGTATCTTAAAAGAACTGAAGAAACCGTACCTGATGGCTCTCGGCAATCATGATTATAAAATTGACCGTAACAAAGATTCCGATGCGCCGTTTACTGTTGATGAAATTAATGAAATTGAAAAACTCTGGAAGGAACAATCCGGATTAGAACCCTATTATTCAATTGAATTAAATGGTTACAAAATGATAGTTCTTAATAGTATGCGGGGGATGTATCTTGATAAAAGGTTCGATCCGGATCAGCTCAACTGGCTTGCCGGTCAGATGAAAGACAATATGCCACTGTTTTTATTCTTCCATCATCCGCTCCAGTCGGATAATTTCAAAATCTGGGCGAAACCGAAAGACCTCGCAACACCGGAGAATGAGGAGAAATTCTTTGCAATCCTGGCTAAGTATAAATCTAATATAAAAGGAATCTTTGTCGGTCACGGTCACATGTGGATAAGTGATACTTTGTTTAATGAGATTCCAGTTTATGAAACAGCCTCGTTCGGAGAGGGAAACGGATTAAATTATTATCTGGTATCAATTGATGAAACAGGAAAACTAACAGTAGAAAAAAATTCTAAATAATAAAGGAATATTTGATAATGAAAAAGATCTTAACCCGGATTATTATTATTCTCTTGATCACATGTGTTAATCAGATTGCGCAGACTACAGCCCTTTGGACTTTTGACGAGCAGCAGGGAATTTATCCAAGTTCGGTTATTAATGATATTTCCGATAATGATTTTCCGTTTGTAATCGGTTTTTGCGGAAAGATTGTAAAAGGGAAATTTGGTAATGCTTTAACTTATTCTCTTAAGCCGGATATTCCAATTCCGCCAGGGCGCGATCCCAAATACGGGCTGGTCAAAATGCAGAAACAAAGTGGAAGAAAAATTGAACCTCTTTCATGGTATAATGCAAATTTCTGTGCATTTATGACGAGCGGTGAAAACCATCTTCGAAAAGAAGTCGGTTTCACTAATCCTACTAAAACTAAACTTAATCTCGGAGAGTTTGAATGGACTGTTGAGTTCTGGTTTGAACCTTTTAACAATCCCGGTGGAGACGGTGTAATATTTGAGATCGGTTCCGGTCCAAGAGGCGAGAATAACAAAGTGACACAACTTCTTGTCTCAAAAGACTTGAAATCATTTGCACTTGTCAATCAGCCGTCCGGTACAAAGCTGACTATACAATCTCATATCGAAAGCGGGTGGCATCATTATGCTTTTGTCTATTCATCATCGGAAAAACAGTTGAAGCATTTTGTAGACGGAAAACTTCAGCCACTTCAGAATTCCGCAGCAATAAAATCTTTGCCGGTAGGCGAAGAAGATTATATGTGTTTAGGTACAGATGGATTGTGGCGGCAGCAAATGCCGGGTAATCTTGATGAACTCCGGTTTTCGGAAGGACAAATTTATAAAACAGATTTTAACGTTCCCGTAAGTTTTTCTCCACTCTATCAGAATATTCAAAGAACCGAACTTAAAAAAGGTCCGCCGCTTTTATTCGAAAATGAAAAACTTCCGCTGCAGCTCCTCGATAAGAAATATCTTTTCATTGATGATGCTATTGTGAAAGAGATGGAAAATGTATCGTTTAATGTTAATTCTCCGCGCTATGTTGACAGAGTTATTCCTGAAATTAAAGGTGCTTTCAGAAAACATATTAACGTAGTAGAAGATGAGAACGGATTGATCAGAATGTACATGGGTATTGAAGACGACTATCTTGGTGTCCTTGTTTCAAAAGACGGGAAAAATTTTGAAGCTCCGGATTTGGGCCGATTATATAAGGGGAAGAAAAATGTCGCTATTGATGAACCCTGTGCTATGGGAATGACATTTATTGATCCCAATGCGCCGCCTGAAGAGAGATGGAAATATATCAGTGATTATCACCGCAGAGGTATTAACATCTGGACTTCACCGGACGGATTTAATTTTACAAGAGTAAGAACACCTGTGCTTCCATTCCGTTCAGGTTCACAATCAAATATTTTTTATGATGATCAGAAACAGGTTTATGTTTCATTTCACCGGACTGATATGGGTGCTACACAGAGCGGAGATACTGAAAGAGATTTTGTTATGACACTTACAGATGATATAAAACACCCATGGCCGTTTAAGCCACTTTCACTGGAAGAGGAACTTGCACTTGCCAAAACCCGCAGAACTCACAAGTTATTTCCATGGTATCTTGATAATGGTCCTTTAACACCTGGCGGGTTCGGCCTGGAATATCCATGGATCTTTACTCCCCGCAAAGGAATTGATCCTGAAGAGACTGACATATATGTGCCTAAAGCTCATAAATACGAATGGGCCCCTGATACTTATCTGGCTTTTCCAGTAATCTATTTTCATTATGAAGATCCAACTAATCCTGCTCGTTTTACACTATTCGACGCAAAACGTAATTTCGGATCAGGACCAACCGACATCCAGCTGGAAGTCTCGAGAAACGGTGTCGACTGGAAGCGGTATCCAAACCCCACCTACATTCCAATCGGTAAATATGACGGCGATGATATTAAGCAGGTTTTTATCGGGCACGGTATGATCAGACGCGGTGAAGAAATTTGGCAGTATTTCTTTGGAGATACTAGATATCATTCGCCTTACTCTAAAGATAATGATCTTCGCGCGGTTTACAGAGTTGTTCAACGATTGGATGGGTTTGTCTCCGCGGATACTCCATATGAAAAAGAAGGAACAATAATTACTAAATCGTTTGTGTTTAAAGGTAACAGACTTGTTTTGAACATTAATACTTCAGCGGCCGGATTTACACAGGTTGGAATTCTTGATGAATCGGGTAAACCTGTAGACGGATATAGCCTTGATGATTGTGTCTATATAAATACTAATTCTGTTGAGCATGAAGTTGAATGGCTGAACAAAGGAAAAGATCTTTCTTCACTAGAAGGAAAAACTGTTCATCTTCAATTTAGAATGCGAGGATCAAAATTATTTTCGATGCAGTTTATTAATAAGTAGGGAGTTACAATGAAAAGAATTTTCCTGGCAGTATTCGTTTTCTCCTTTTTAATAGCGGCAGTCGCTTCAGCACAAACTAAAGTTATCTCATTATGGTGTTTTGACGAGCAGATCGGGCTTTATCCAAGCAGCGTTCTTGAAAATCTTTCCGATAATGATTACCCGCTGGTTCTTGGACTAGGCGGTCGGTTAGTTCCTGGAAAATTTGGTAATGCGCTTCAGCCTTTTGAACATCCGGAAATTAAGCTTCCACATGGAGAAGCTGAATTCGGTCTCGAAAAAATTCCCAAACTGAAAGGAAGAAAAGTTGAACCGCTTTCCTGGTATAATGCGGACTTCTGCGCATTAATGACAAGCGGAGAAAAACACTTAAGAAAAGAGATCGGTTTTGTACAGCCGACAAAAACTAAATTGAATTTAGGAAATTACGATTGGACTGTTGAATTCTGGTTTAAACCTGAAAAGAAAACAGGAAAGGACGGAGTAGTATTTGAAATAGGTACGGGTCCCAGAGGCGATAACGACAAAGTTACAAGCTTGATGCTGGATTCGAATTTCAAATCATTTATCCTGAAAAATCAACCGGCAAATAGCGCAATCAATATTAATACAATCGATTTCAACGGATTATCTGACTGGTCACACGTTGCATTCGTATATTCATCTTCATCAAAAACGTTACGTCACTTCGTCAATGGAAAGTTAATCTCTTCAAACAAAAATATTGGTTTCAAATCGCTTCCTGCCGGAGATGAAGACTACATGAGCATCGGCAGGGACAGTAATTGGAATCATCCGCTTCAGGGAATCCTCGACGAATTAAGATTTTCCGAGGGAACAGTTTATAATTCTGAATTTACTCCTCCGGGGAGTTTTGCTATAAATAATGACCTCAAAGATGCGGGCCTTTTAAAAGGTCCTCCATTGCTTTTTAATGATCTAGCGAAAAATAATTTACCGCTAAAACTCGGGAATCGTAAGCATCTGTTTATTGACGATTCTTTCATTTCGGAGATGAAGGATGTTGAATTCAATGTTAATCCTCCAAAGAAAGCAGAACTGGTAATCGGCAACATAGAGGGACAATTCCGTAAGCATCTAACCGTTGTAGAGGATGAAAACGGATTGATCAGAATATATAACGGTATTCACGATGACTATATGGGCGTCCGTGTCTCAAAAGACGGAATTAACTTTGAATCCCCTGATCTTGGAAAAGAGTACCGCGGACAGAGGAACATTGTAATTCACGGACCGGTTGGCGGAATGGGAAATCCGTTTATCGATCCGAATGGAAGTGGCGATACAAAATGGAAATTTATCTCAGGGTATCACAGCCGCGGAGTCTATCTCTTTACTTCACCCGACGGTTTTAATTGGAAAAGAGAAAAGATGGCTCTAATACCGTTCCGTTCCGGTACACAATCCTGCACATTTTATGATGACCAGCGTCAGGTTTACGTTACTACTCATCGCACAGGTATAATGCATACGCCTGCTTTCGCAACTCAGAGAAGTACTGTGGTTACAGAAACAAATGATTTATTCAAACCGGTTCCGTTTACTCCTATTTCTCAAAAAGAATATCATGAGCTTGACCGGAAATTGCCTCTGCGGGAACCTTTACCATGGTGGCTCGATAACGGGCCTCTTACTCCGGGCGATTTCGGTCTCGAGTATCCCAATGCATTTAATCCGGATGAAGCAGACCCTGTCGGAACAGATATTTATATAACCAAAGCTATAAAGTACCAGTATGCGCCGGATACTTACTTATCATTCCCGATTATTTTCTTTCATTACGAGAATGACGGCCCGCCAACCCGGACAGAATTGATGAACCCGGAAAGAAAACTTGGCGAAGGTCCGATCGAAACTCAAATAGCCGTAAGCCGCGATGGAATAAACTGGAAACGGTATTACCGCCCGGCCTATGTTGGAATTGGTTCGCACGAAGGTATTGATATGAAGACTGCCTACATAGCTCAGGGGATGGTTCGGCGCGGAAATGAACTCTGGCAGTACTATTTCGGTGAACCTTTCTATCACTCAGCTTATGATAAAAGTGATAAAAGAATTTCTGTCTTCCGTCTCGTTCAACGACTGGATGGATTTATTTCAATCGACAGTCCATATGAAAAAGAAGCAGTTGTTAAAACCAAGCCGTTTACTTTTGAAGGAAACAGATTGACACTTAACATTGATACAGACGCAGCCGGATATGTCCAGGTAGGATTCACTGATGAATATGGGAAACCGATTGAAGGATATTCGGTTGATGATTGTATTTATATTAACGGGGATTTCATTGAAAAAGAAATTGAGTGGCTTGGGAAAGGAAAGGATCTTTCATCTCTGGAAGGTAAAACAGTACAACTCTTATTCAGGATGAGAGGCAGTAAACTCTATTCAATGCAGTTTTTAAAAAAGTGAAAGTAGTTCTGGAGAGGAGATTTCGATATGAGAAATGAATCATTTAGCAATTCGATTAACCGCAGAGACTTTATTAAGAGATCTGCTATGGCGGCAGTAGCTTTTAATATTGTCGGGTGCAGTCCTAGAAAGGAAAAACCGAACCTGTTATTCATCTGGACTGATCAGCAAAGAGCTGATACAATGGCTATATACGGAAATAAAAAAATTGAAGTCCCTAATCTTAACAAACTTGCAAGCCAGTCTATTGTTCTGCAAAATCCTTACGTCACTCAACCGGTTTGCACCCCTTCACGTTCATCTGTAATGACAGGACTTTATCCGCATAGTAACGGCTGCCTCGATAATAACGTCCCTTTACCCGGCAATATTCTTTGTACACCTGAAATAATAAATGATCCCGATTATAGAACAGCTTATTACGGCAAATGGCATCTGGGCGATGAACTGTTTGCGCAGCATGGTTTTGAAGAATGGATTAGCATCGAAGATATATATAATCAGCACTTCAGCGAAGGACGCAATAAAAGTCTTGTTAGCGACTATTCCAATTATCTCAAATCCGCTGGATATAAACCGGATGGTGATCGCGGCGAATTTACAAGGGACTATGCATCAAAACTTCCAATAGAGCATTGTAAACCGAAATTCCTGGAAATAAAAGCCTGCGACTTCTTAAAACGGAATAAGAATAATCCATTTATCCTCTATGTTAATTTTTTAGAACCTCATCCTCCTTTCAACGGTCCTCTTAATGATAAATATGATCCGGATTATATTGACCTGCCGCCCAACTTTGATGATGATCTTGAAGAAGATGAACCATTGCGATACCGTATGATTAGAGAAAAACTATTCAATGAAAAGTATAAAGGTGAACCACTTAGAACTGCACAGGACTGGCGCAAAATGAAATCCAAATATTGGGGACTGGTATCTCAAGTGGATTTAAGTATTGGGGCAATATTAAAAAACGTTGAGGATCTTGGTCTGGCAGAAAATACAATCGTCATTTTCACAAGCGATCACGGCGAAATGATGGGAGCTCATAAACTGTTAAACAAAACAGTTATGTATGAAGAGGCGGTTAAAGTTCCCTGGCTTATGAAGTTCCCTCATCTTAACAGCAAACATCAGTTTGTGAAAGGAAGATTCGGTCATATCGATCTGCTGCCTACAATTCTTGATACAATGGATTGCAGACATAAACTTCAGGGTGAAAGTTTGATGCCCGTTCTAAATGGTTCCAGTAAACCTTTGAAGGATGTTTTTATCGAGTGGAATAATAAAGACAGAGATGATGAATTAAATACTAGAATAAAAAGTGTAACTGAAAGTGAAATCCAAAATGCCAAAAATGCTTTTATCCGGACCGTCATCACTCAGGACGGATGGAAACTTTGCTGGGCAGATAAGGACAAAAGCCAGCTGTTCGACTTGAATCAAGATCCGTATGAAACAACAAATCTGTTTTATAAACCAGATTACTCTGAAAAAGTTGTTCAGTTAAAAGAAAAAATAAGAAACTGGCAGCACGAAACGAAAGATGAATTAAAAATGGTGTAAGTATTAGAAACTGAATAGACATGAATCACTTGTAAATTCAGCTGGAAGTTTAATCTATAATCATGGAGATGGTATGAAACTGAAATTGTTAATGCTGTTTATTTTTTTTAGTGAGTTCACATTTGCTCAAATTATTGGACCCAAGACTGCAGAAGTAAAATTAAATCAGTATTCAAAGGTGGTGTATGTATCGGAATCGGGTTCGGATGCTTCCGGCAGTGGAATGAAATCTAATCCATTCAAGTCAATTCAAAAAGCTTTTTCAATTCTTGGAAAGCAATCGGCTGAAAATAGATGTGCAATATTAGTCGCTTCAGGAAAATACGGCGGGGATACAATTCAATTAGAAGAGTATATAGATCTTTATGGAGGTTTTAATCAGGTAAATTGGTTAAGAGATGTTTTTGCAAACGCTTCCATCCTCTCTGCTGATAAAGGGAAGCAGCTTTTTATGGGAGCTGATAATTGCCGGGTGGACGGCTTTAATATCCGGAACAATGAATTCAGGGGAAAAGGAGCCGCAATCTATTGCAACGGCACTTCACCGACTATTACAAATAATGTTTTCTTCAGAAATAAAACTCTTATTACAGAAAACTGGAAGCCAAAGTACCGTCATCTCGTAGCTAACGACGGTGCCGGTATTTATGCTGAGAACGGTGCTTCGCCCGTTATTAAAGATAATCTGTTTTATGAAAACAGCACGGAATGCGGTAGAGGCGCCGGCATCGCTCTTCATAAAAACTGTAACGGCATTATTTCCGGAAATGTTTTTATGAATAATGTTGTTGGACTTAATGATCCAGAACGAAGCAGCGAAGGCGCTGTCTCGGTTTTTGATTGGTCAAATCCATTAATTGAAAATAACCTGTTTCTGAATAATAGCGCATTGGCTGCTAATGATGCCGGCGGTTTATTTGTGGCACTCTGGTCTGCACCTAAAATTAAAGGTAATATTTTTGTAAATAATTCTGCAACTGACGATGCCGGTGCGCTTTTTGTGGGCGGACAGGAACACCGTTATGACTCACCACTGGACCCCATTCCTCCCAAAGAAAAATTCTTTGTGGAAATTGATCGGAATTTATTTGTAGCTAATTCAAATTCAAGCCGGAATTCTGGCGCTTTCCGTGTTACTATGGAATCAAGGGGTAGCTTTACTAATAATATCTGTGCCTATAATACAGGTGCTTATTTCCAGAGAAGTGAAATGGGAATTTATAATAATACACTATTGGAAAATTTTATTCTTATTGAAACGAAAGAAGGACTTGGGAAATCTTTTGTTTCTAATAATATTATCTGGGGCGAACTTAATATTGATGCCCCGGCAGAAATTTCGAATAATAATTCCAGAAAGGAAATTACAGGTAAAGATAATATTTCCAAGGATCCGCTTTTCATTAAAGACAGTTTCAGGATTGAACCGATTTTAACGCCGTTCAATAATATTAATCAAACTACTATGCTGCTGATATCTAATTCCAATTATAAAGAGAATGAACTTGCTGGTCGTGTTGTTAAAGCCGGAAATAAATGGAGTGTAATTAAATCAAATAAAGGAAACAGCATAGAAGTCTGGGGAGATTTATCTGGAGAGCTTGAGGTTTTTGTTCTATCATCATTTCAAGTTGATAAAAATTCTCCTTGCATCGATTCCGGGAAAAATATTGAAATGGTGAAAACAGATTACATCGGGACACCCCGCCCTGTAAAAGCAAAATCCTCTCTTAAACATGATATCGGTGCATACGAATACAAACCAGTGTCGAAAGGAGTAAAGTAACATGAGAACAGGAAAATATTTTTTGCTATTTATTATAATTGTTTCAACAAGTCAATTCTTACTTGCACAGAACACGGATTACAAACCGAAACGGATTAATAAATCGATTGAACTGCTGGCAGATAACCAGCCTGTCTATTACATAAATGCTTATGGCGGATATGAAGAAGGTAAAAAGCTTGCAAAGACCTGGGCGGATTATATTACTTACAACATGGAACACTCACCTCTCGATTTCACATTGCTTAGAGAGTTTATGAAAGGACTTGTCGATGGAGGTCCGACTCCGAGCGGTCATAGAACCCCGACGGTTATTGTTGTATTGCCGGCACTGGGACTTGATGCTCAGACAATGAAAGCGAATGTCTGGATGGCGCAGCAGGCGCTTGCACAGGGAGTCCATGGCGTTCACCTCTGCCGGGCAAGGGATCCCGAAGCTGTTAGGGTCTTTGTTCAATCATTGCGGTATCCTTTCAATGAAATCGGAGAAAATAAAATCGGCGATGGCCTTAGAGGCTGGGGAAGCTTTCAATGGGCTGCGTGGGTCTGGGGAATTGATGAGCAGGCATACCTGAAGAAAGCTGATGTTTGGCCGCTTAATCCAGACGGAGAAATTATGCTCGGTGTTAAAATTGAAGACCGGGATGCATTAAAAAATGTTGCAAAAACTTTGAAAGTTCCGGGAATTGCGTTCGCAGAACATGGTCCGCGTGATATGGGATTTTCTTACAATTATCTTGAAGGACGCGCAGATCCTCCTCTTCCAAAAGAAGTTATTGCTGCCGGTGATAAGGTGTTTGCAGAATGTAAAAAGAATGGACTCTCATTCCTCGATAATGTTCTGCCCGATAATGTAATTAAGCAGATTGAAAAAGGGGTTAGAATTCTTGCCGGCGGTAAACTGGAATCGGCGGAAATTGGCAGAAAATATACGAAGAGAGTGATGCCCTGGTAGATAACAAATATAAGTTTATTTCTTTCTGCAATTGAATATTAAGTAAGTACCGGCAAAGAATTATTCAAAAATTCGTTGTAATTAATCGGGAATAATTATTTCTAAGCAGCTAAAATATTATATAGCTCTGGGGGCACCGCCGATAAGAACCCCTGCCGATGGAACTGAAACATTTATGCGTCCGGAAGTTGGATTCAATCCTTCGTGGTTTCATAAATATTGCGGAATCGATTTCTCGGAAAAGTGGCACATGGATGTTGAATTCAGGATGAAATCTCACGAGACTATGCGCAATGAAATTAAGAAGCGCTTCCCCGGTTATAACATAGGCGGCGTTTTGAATGATGAACCCTTCGATCTGCTGACAGGTATTTACGGAATCGGAATTATTGATTCTCTATTCGGAAGACGGCTTCAATATTACAACGATAAATGGCCGGTTCCTGATAATACTATTTTAACAGATGAGGAGATAATTGATCTTAAAGTACCTGATTTCACACGTAATAAATTTTTCATGAATATTATTGACCAGATTGACCGGATATACCAATTAACCGGAAGCGCCAGAGGTTTCCTAAACTGGCAGGGAAATTTAAATACTGCTTTCAGGCTGCGTGGAGAATCAATATTTCTGGACTTAATGGACAATTCCGATATTGTTAATATTCTTCTGACAGTTATTTCCGATACTTACTTGCAAGGTGTAAAACTACTTTACTCAAAACAGAAAGAGTATGATACCATTTATAACTTCGCTACAATTGCCAACTGCACCGTTAATATGATCGGTCCGGAATTATATGAAACTCACTTACTCCCTTATGATGCTAAAATTGCAAAAGAATTTCCTGTTATCGGAATTCACAATTGTGCCTGGACTGTAACTCCATATATTGATCTCTATTCCAGAATTCCAAATGTCGCTTATATTGATATGGGAATAGAATCAGACTTGAAGAAGGCAAAGGAAGTTTTTCCAAATGCTAGAAGAAATTGTCTTTATAAATCGGTTGATCTTAAGAATAAAACTAAAGAGGAAATACGAAACGATTTTGAATATATTGCTGAAAATCTCGCTCCGTGTGATGTGGGACTGCCCGATATTGAATACGATGTGCCGGATAAGATAATTATGTTTGCTATGGATCTGTGTAAAGAGTTTTCAGATAAATACTCTGAAAAGGATAAATGAAATTCTCCGATTAGTTGTGGAGGCGGAGAAAAGTATAAACAGTGTTGCGGAAAATTATGAAGATACTCAAGATTATAAGTGGTTCATTTCAAGGGCTGGCAAAATATTATAATATCTCTTTGATAAAATACAACTTCTAAAACGGACCGGTAAATTTTCCTTTATCAATTTCACCATCTTCATCTGTAACAATGACACCGGTCGTCCGGATAATCAGGTTTTGGGTTATAGAGTTAATGACCAACAATTGAAAATTAATCACTATCCTGGTAGTCAACTAGCAATGAAGTGATCCAATTTTAAAGCTTTAGAAATACCGGATCTCGGCAATTCATTATAAGTGTTAAAAGATTTATTGATGATATCTGACTATTGATAGTCTCAATATTTTGAAAAATGTACCAAATCGAATATGTTAAAATTCTAATACAAAATGTTAACTTGAACTATGAAGTATTGAAATTATTTTTTGGAGTACCTACGGGACACCTTTAGAATTATAAAATGAGAAAAAATATTTTTTTTAGTATACTAATTTTATTGACTATTCCTTCATTCACTGTCTACGGCGGAGAATGGATTAATAAGGTTGAAACTGATAAAGCGAGATATGAACCGGATTCATCGGTGTTTTTTTTACTCTCCTTAAATAAATCCATGGAGAATTTAACTTTATCCGTAAAATATTATCACTTGGATAATGTAGTTGAATCATTTGAAATAAGTGTGAACAACCTCTTAATTATTCAATGGAAATGGAATCCCCCTTCAACAGATTACAGAGGCTATCTTGTTAAATTGTCGCTGAAGCAGAAAGATTCTCTACTTGAAGAATCATCTATTGCCGTTGATGTCTCTTCCAGCTGGATCAGATTTCCGCGATACGGTTTTTTATCACATTTTGGTCAAATATCTCCCGCACAAATTGGCCAAAACATTTCAAAGTTGAACAGATATCATATTAATGGCTTGCAGTTTTACGATTGGCATTATAAACATCACAAGCCTTTAAAAGGAAACCCGACTGCTCCAGCATCTAACTGGCTGGATATCGCGAACCGTACTATCTATTCCTCAACTGTCCAACAGTACATCGATTCTGCACGTACCCGGAATATTAATTCTATGGCTTATAATTTACTATATGGCGCTTATTCCGATGCCTCACTCGATGGAGTTCCGAATGATTGGCGTATGTTTACAAATTCTGCTGCTACAAGTCCGGACTTCCATGATTTACCCTCCGATTGGGCAAGCGATATCTATCTTATGGACCCGGAAAATTCAGAATGGCAGAATTACATAATTAATGAGATGGGAAATGCAATTTCTGCATTTAAGTTTGACGGCTGGCATAGTGATCAGCTGGGAGACCGAGGTGTACGTTATAATAAATCAGGTTCTGTAATAAATGTTACCGGCGGTTTTAAATCCTTATTAACGAAAGCAAAAAATATACTTAACTGCAATATTGTAATGAATGCCGTTAATCAATATGGTCAAAGTGATATTTCACAGGCGCCTTTAAGTTTTTTGTATACAGAAGTATGGGAGCCGAATACTACGTTTGAAAAACTCGGCCAGTTGATTCTTGAAAATGATGACTATTCTTCCGGCCGGCTTAAATCAGTAATTGCAGCTTATATCCACAAAGCCGTTTCGGGATCAGCCGGTTTTTTTAATACTCCTTCTGTTCTCTATGCAAATTCAGTAATATTTGCCTTCGGCGGCGCTCACATGGAATTGGGTGAGCATATGCTGTCGAATGAGTATTTCCCCGTTAATAATCTTAGTATGACTCAAGAACTTGAAGAGAAACTAACGGTTTATTACGATTTTCTGGTTGCCTACCAGAACCTGCTTAGAGAAGGCGGTGATATTATCCCGGAACAGCTATATACTACGGAAAATAATATTAGTTTTAATCGGTGGTCCAGAAGATTTGCAGTTTGGAACCTGGTAAGAAAAATTAATAACAAATACGTCTTTCATTTGCTCAATTTCTCCGATGCAACAACTTTGGACTGGCGTGATAATAATAAGACACAGAAAGAGCCTCAGGAAAGGAGGAACATTCCTGTCTATTATAATACAGGGAAAAAAGTATTAAAAATCTGGATTGCATCGCCTGATATTAATTATGGATTACCGCAGGTTATCGATTTTACTCAATCAATTGAAAGAGTAAATTTTTCGATACCATCTTTAAAGTACTGGGATATGATTGTAATTGAATTTGATCCCGATCCATCTGATATTAATGAAAATGATAACTGTGAAATTAATCCTGAGTTCAAACTACATCAGAACTTTCCTAACCCTTTTAACCCAGGCACACAAATCAGTTATCAGGTGACTTCTTTCACTCATGTTAGTTTGAAGATTTATGATGTTTTGGGAAGGGAAGTTGCTACGCTTGTTGATGAATACAAACTGCCGGGTACTTATACATATCAATTATCAGTTACCGACTATCAGTTAACCTCCGGTGTCTATTTTTATCGGTTGAAATCCGGCGATTTTATGGAAATAAAAAAGATGATGGTTATTAAATAATCACGTCATTTATTGGATGACATATAAAAAAATCCCGATCATTGATCGGGATTTTATTCTTAACATTACCTTAAACAGATTCCGGTTACATTAAATACTTCATGCCAGATCGAACCTGTCCAGGTTCATAACCTTGTCCCAGGCAGCAACAAAGTCGCGAACGAATTTCTCTTTCGAATCGTCCTGGGCATAAACCTCAGCGAGGGCGCGAAGCTGGGAATTTGATCCGAACACCAGGTCAACTCGTGTGCCGGTCCATTTCATCTCGCCGGTTTTGCGGTCTTGTCCTTCAAAAGTATCTCCTGCGCCCGATGTTGGTTTCCAAACTATGTTCATATCGAGCAGGTTTACAAAGAAGTCGTTAGTTAATGTCTCGAATTTCTTTGTAAATACTCCGTGTTTGGATTTACCGACGTTATTGCCGAGCACTCGCAAGCCGCCTACAAGCGCCGTCATTTCCGGTGCGCTTAGTGTAAGAAGCTGTGCCTTGTCGATAAGTAATTCTTCCGATGGTATGGAGTATTTTGTTTTCTGATAATTGCGGAAACCGTCTGCAAGCGGTTCGAGTACTTCAAATGATTCCATATCTGTCATTGCCTGCGATGCGTCAGTTCTTCCAGGAGTAAAAGGGACTTCAACATTGTAACCGGCTGCTTTAGCCGCAGATTCAACGGCAGCGCATCCGCCGAGAACAATAAGATCCGCAAGAGAGACTTTTTTACCGCCCTTTTGAGAATCGTTAAAAGATTTTTGAATCCCTTCGAGTTTTATTAAAACGGAAGCCAGTTGAGCAGGTTGATTAGCTTCCCAATCTTTCTGAGGTGCTAAACGGATACGTGCGCCGTTAGCCCCGCCTCTTTTATCTGAACCACGGAATGTTGATGCCGAAGCCCACGCTGTTGAAATCAATTCGGAAATTGAAAGACCCGAGGCTAATATTTTAGTTTTTAAATCGGCAATATCTTTTAAATCAATTAATTTATGATTAACAGCTGGAACAGGATCCTGCCAGATCAAATCTTCTGCTGGTACTTCCGGACCTAGGTAGCGTGCTTTAGGTCCCATATCGCGGTGCGTAAGCTTGAACCATGCCCTTGCGAATGCGTCCGCGAAAGCTTCGGGATCTTTGTGGAATCTGCGGGAGATCGGTTCGTAAATTGGATCGAAGCGTAATGATAAGTCAGCTGTGGTCATCATCGGTCTGTGCTTTTTTGATGGATCGTGAGCGTCGGGAATCATGTGCTCTTCTTTTACATCTTTTGCAAGCCACTGCCATGCACCGGCGGGGCTTTTAACCAGTTCCCATTCATAGCCGAACAGCATATCGAAGTAACCCATATCCCATTTAGTAGGATTCGGTTTCCATGCGCCTTCAATACCGCTTGTAGTTGTATGAACTCCTTTACCGGTTCCGAATTTATTAATCCAGCCCAGTCCCTGTTCTTCAATTGGTGCAGCTTCTGGTTCGGGTCCAACAAATTTTGGATCGCCAGCACCGTGCGCTTTACCGAAAGTATGTCCGCCTGCAACAAGTGCTACAGTTTCTTCATCGTTCATAGCCATTCTTGCAAATGTTTCGCGAACATCTTTACCTGATGCAACGGGATCAGGATTTCCATCGGGTCCTTCCGGATTAACATAGATCAATCCCATTTGAACAGCGGCCAGTGGATTATCGAGTTCACGTTCACCTGAATATCGGCTGTTCGCTTTATCACTTGTAGCCAACCATTCTTTTTCCGCACCCCAATAAATGTCTTCTTCGGGCTGCCAAATATCCTCGCGTCCGCCGCCGAATCCGAATGTTTTAAAACCCATCGATTCCAATGCGCAGTTGCCTGCTAATATCAACAAATCCGCCCATGAAATTTTATTTCCGTATTTCTGTTTAATTGGCCAGAGCAGTCGGCGTGCTTTATCCAGGTTGCCATTATCAGGCCAGCTGTTAACCGGGGCAAACCTCTGATTACCGGTCCCTCCTCCTCCTCGGCCGTCGGCAGTCCGGTAAGTACCTGCACTATGCCATGACATTCGAATAAACAAACCGCCGTAGTGTCCCCAGTCAGCAGGCCACCAGTCCTGTGAATCAGTCATAAGTTTATACAAATCCCTTTTGATTGCAGCGAAGTCAAGTTTCTTAAATTCATCTGCGTATTTGAAATCTGGATCCATCGGATTTGAAGCAGGGGCATGCTGGTGAAGAATTCCAAGATTCAACTGATTTGGCCACCATTCTTTATTTGAAGTTCCTTTGCCAACCGAGGTTCTTCCAGTTACAGGACACTTGCTTTGTTCACTCATAGTAGTTCTCCTTTTGATTATAGATTAACATCTTTTTCTTATTCAATTTTGTCTCATTATTAATACTTTTTTGTGCTGCCTTTTTTATTATTAAACGAACCTATTATCTGAAGTTTGATATCCTTCACTTTGAAATTGGGTATTTTCTTCTTCATAAAAAATTTCTGCAGAATATTATTTAACTCGTCGTCAAAAAAATCTTCAATACGTTCAGACTCTTCGCAATATAAATGATGATGTGCTTCAAGTATCGGATCATATCTCATCACATCTCTCTCAGTCTTAACCTTCTTTATCAATCCTTTTTCAACAAAAGTTTCGAGAGTTTTGTAGATTGTACCAACAGCGATGTTAGGATGATTCTTAATAACATATTCTTTTATATTGTCCGCCGTGGGGTGATTTTTCAGACTGGTTAAAGCCTCGAGAACAGCCATTCTTTGAGGTGTAACCTTTAGATTGCTTGTCTTTAAATTTATTCCGTGGGTTTCTTTTTTCATGGACAATAATTATTAAATAGGAATTATTCTTAACTAGAATAAGCATTTATACATAAATTATCAAGTAGTAGCTCTCTGAGAGTCAGTTGTTGAAACGCGGACAATATAATTGTGCTAAGTTCTACCCTCCGACAGCGGCTTCGAGTCCGTATGACCCGAAAATGGAGATAAATTCTAGTAATAATTCCTTTGCAGGCTCCTCAAGATCAGACTGATTGAAATCAAGATCAAGCTTTTTGTATTTCTGCTGTGCGATATTGTGATAGGGGAGTAGGTTTACTTTCTTTTTGGGACCGGATAATGATTTAATTAATTGTGCACTCTCTTCAATGTTTTTATAACTATCATTAATCCCTGAAACCAGTGGAATCCTTATGTTAATCTCAGCACCTGTTTCAGAAAGCTTTTTCAGATTGTAAAGGATCAATTCGTTTGGAACACCGGTCCACTTTCTGTGTTCTTCCGTATCGATCATTTTAAGATCGTACAGAAACAGATCAGTCTTTTGCGCCGCCTTAAGGATTAATTCCGTCTTTATTAATCCTGCGGTATCAACAGCGCGGTGAATCTCTTTTTTGCCGCACTTGTCTAGAAGCTCAAATAAAAATCGGTGCTGAAGCAGCGGCTCTCCGCCGGAAAAAGTGACGCCTCCTTCCGATGAGTCCATAAATACTGTTTCTTTTAATATTGCCTTAAGAATTGATTCACTGGTTTCCCATCGGCCTGAGATTTCGGTTGCAGTAGTTGGACAAACTTCGGCGCACCGTCCGCATACCACACATTTGTCCCGGTCTGTCGCAATACCATTCTGAGTAAGATAGCAGGCATCATGCTCACAAATCTCAACGCATGTAGAACATCCAATGCACCTGTTAACCGAATAGAGCTTCTGAATCTTATGCGAAATGCTTTCGGGATTATGGCACCAGGCACAGTTAAGATTGCATCCTTTAAAAAAGACTGTTACACGGATGCCGGGACCGTCATTAATCGAGTATCTTTTTATGTCGAATATTAAACCTGATTCCATAATATTTTATGCTATTTGGAGCGGAAAGCAAAATTAGAAAGATTCATTCTCAGTCCGCTCAATAATCTCCTGTTGAAGGTCGGCGTTCATATCGTTGAAATAGTCGCTGTATCCGGCCATTCGCACGAGCAGATCTTTATAATCTTCCGGCGTCTCCTGGGCTGCGAGCAATGTTGCGGTATCGACAATATTAAATTGTACGTGATGGCCTCCGAGAGCAAAATAACTTCTTATCAGTTTTCCCAGTTTCTTAATGTCGTCTTCTTTCTTTAGCAGACTCGGCAGGAATCGGAGATTTAGAAGTGTTCCGCCGGATTTGGTCTGGTCAATTTTAGAAAGGGATTTTATTACAGCCGAAGGACCGTGAGTGTCTGCACCGTGTGAGGGTGAAGTTCCGTCCGAGATCGACTTGCCCGCGAGCCGCCCGTTAGGTGTTGCCCCTAATACCTTTCCGAAATAAATATGGCAGGTCGTCGAAAGCATATTTAAATGAAATGTTTCTCCTTTAGTATTCGGTTTCCCGTCTATCGCTTTCAATAAATCATTATATACTCTGACAGCGATATCATCGGCATACGGATCATCGTTTCCAAAGAACGGAGTCTTGTTTATTATAGTCTGACGCAGGAATTCCTCTCCTTCAAAATTTCTGGCAACTGAAGTAAGTAAGCGGTCAATCGAAAAGTTCTTTTCTTCGAAGACATGTTTCCTTATCGCTGATAAACTGTCGGTTGCGGTTGCAAGACCTGTGCATTGAATATAATTTGTATTGTAACGGGGACCTCCGTCGTAATAATCTTTTCCTTTCTTAATGCAATCTTCAATTACAACCGAGAGGAATGGAGCAGGGGCATATTTGGCAAACATCCTGTCAATATAATTGCTCACAGAAATTTTAAGATTTACTATATACTCAAGCTGTTTTATAAAAGCATTGTAAAGTGTTTCATAATTGATAAATGTTCTAGGGTCTCCGGTTTCTATTCCAACCTTCTTACCTGTAAGAGGATCAATTCCGTTGTTAAGCGTGACTTCCAGAATTTTTGGAACGTTCAGGTAACCGGTTAAAATATACGCTTCTTTTCCGAAGGCGCCGACTTCAATACATCCGCTGCATCCTCCCTCGCGCGCATCCTGGAGAGATTTACCCTGAACAAGAAGTTCCTGAATGTATGTGTCGGGATTGAATACGGAAGGATATCCATGACCCTGTCTTATTACCTTTGCTGCGGCGTGAAGAAAACTATCCGGTGTTTTGGAGCTTATATGAACCGAATTACCCGGCTGAAGTATGTGAAGCTCTTCTATCACTTCAAGCAGGAGGTACGAAACTTCGCTTACTCCGTCTGTCCCGTCGGGTTTTAGTCCGCCTATATTAATATTTGTGAAATCGTTGTAAGTGCCGCTCTCTTTTGCGGTAACTCCTACTTTCGGAGGGGCAGGATGGTTGTTCACTTTTATCCAGAAGCAGGAGAGGAGTTCCTTCGCTTCATCTCTGGTAAGCGAACCTTCGGAGATTTCCCTTTCGTAAAACGGTGCAAGATGCTGATCGAAATGTCCGGGATTCATTGCGTCCCATCCGTTCAGTTCTGTAATTGTACCCAGGTGAACAAACCAGTACATCTGAATTGCTTCATGGAAATTCCTCGGTGCGTTTTCCGGAACCCAACGGCAGACATCTGCTATTTTCAACAGCTCCGCTTTGCGTTTCTGATCTTCGGTTTTACCGGCAAGTTCCTCGGCGTAATCTGCATGCCTTCTTGCGAATACAATGGCGGCGTCGCAGGCAATATCCATTGCCTTCAATTCATCGGCTTTATCGGTCGCTTCGGGATCGTTAACATAATCAAGGCGTGAAAGATGGTCTGCAATTTCTTTCTTAAAATCTTTCATCCCTTTTCTATAGATTTTACCGTCGAGAGCCGTATGACCTGGGGCGCGCTGTTCCATGAACTCTGTAAATAGTCCGGCTTCATAAGCCATTCTCCACTCATCTGGTACATGGTTGAATATTCGTTCACGTTGAGTCTTTCCATTCCAGAAAGGAATGATCTCCCTTTCATAAATTCTGATATCATTTTCTTCTACTTTGTAACGCTGCATCTCTCTGCTGTTAAGAATTTCCAGATCTTCAACGCTGTGACATGTCAGCTCGGGGAAGGTGGGTACTGCTTTCGGACGGGGACCTCTTTCTCCGACTATCAGTTCGTCATCGCCGATATAAATTGTTTTTCTCTTACAATGATCCAGAAATTGTAAAGCCCGCAGAACCGGTACAGGGAATTTCCCGTAATTCTCATTGTAAAATTCGGTCTGATGAATTGCCCTCTCGATTGATATCGATGGCTCGGTTTCATAGCTAAGTTTTCTGAGTTTTTGAATCCTCTCATTCATTCCCGGTCCGATCTTTTTTTCTACCGGGTTATAGAAGTTGCCTTCAGCAGATGCGCACCGCTCCGGTGACTCTGTGTGCTTTTTTATTTTTTCAAACATTTTAAAAATCCATTTGTTATTAATATCACTTATAAAAAAAAATAAATTCGGTTCACGGATGAACCTTGGATCTGAAATAGGAAATGGATTTTAATTATAGAAGATCAGACAGTTGTAAAGCCGCCTGTAATTTTTGAGGAAACTTGGGTGAAATTCTTCGATATGTAATTGTTGCTTTTTCATCCGACTGAAATATAGATTTTCACTTTAAGAATATCAATATCGGTTTATTTTTTAGGGATAATAAATCAAAGGATAGAAGTCCGGATCTTCTATTTGATAAGGATCAGTTTTCTGGTTTGACTAAATTTGTTCCCCGAACGGTCTGAAATATCGCTAATATCAAGTTTGTAGAAGTAGACACCGCTGCTAAGGCTGCCGCTCTCAAATACTGCTTCGTATCTACCGGCTTTTTTCTCTGTATTTACGAGTGTTGCAATTTCCTTACCGAGCAGATCATAAACCCTTAATGTTACAAATCCGCTCCGTGGAATCTGATACACTATCTTCGTTTCTGCATTAAATGGATTCGGGTAATTCTGCCGCAGATCGTATCTGCTGATACTTGTGTTGTCTTCTATATCTGAAGGAAGGTGGAATCCTTTTGCATCGGACCATTCGGACCAGCGCAGATTATGATCCCTGTATCTTACCCTGTAATAATAATTCTTTTCATGAACGAATTTAGAATTGCTTATTGTAATGCTTGTCAGATCAATCCCTTTGTTCAGATCGACCGGATTATAAGATGCGTCTGTACCGTAAATATTTTTCCAGTGAATAACAGTATCAATCACAGTATTGCCAAAACCCGGACTTTCGGAAATACTTATCTTAACCGACATTAAAGAATCTGAATTTATGCCGGAAGAAGTGAATATCACTCTTTCTTTATCGAATACCGGATTGTTTACAATTGGTTTTGAAGGTGCCGGCTGATTGATTTTACGGTACCAGCTGTCAAGTAATTCGGAATCTATTGGCCTGAGCAGATTACCCAGACTGTACATAGACGAGTTATAGGTTTTTTCTGCAATGTCAATTTCTATAATCTGAAAGTTATAATGATCCAGTGCAATGTGAATCATTTCATAGTCGTTATTGATATATGAACCCCAGTAATCAAGCGGGCCGCCTCCTCCGCCGCCGCATACAACCCTGAAATCCCATTTCTGCAGCGGTGACTCTGATTCAACAGTACTCCTTTCAAATCCGTGAGTATGGCCGTGCGAAAGCTGTGTTACCTTCGAATATTTTTTGAGAACAGGAAGGATCTGATTCCGTACATAAAATACCGCCTGGTCGTCCATTCCGTTACCCCATAACTCGGAATAGGCAATATGATGAACAAGGACAATAATAAAATCGATTCCGGAATCCGACTCAAGTCTTTTCAATTCATTATCGAGCCAGATCAATTGCTCAGAAGCCCTGGTCCCCGTCAGATTTGAATTAAGACCAATTATTCCGGTGTTTCTTATTCTATATGACCAGTATCTTTCCTGCGATTGATCTGATCCGTTTCCGCCGGTTATCTCATCATACTTGACGTATCTGTAATAATTAATGTCTTCGCCTTCATGATTGCCGGCTACAGTCAATGCCGGTATATTAGGAGAAATGACCGACATCGGTGCAAAGTATTGCTCTGTCCATTGAGTAACATCTGTACTTGAAACAACAAGATCGCCTGAGTGAAGAATTAGATTAATTTGATTATGGATGTCGTTTCCGTACAGTCTCTCAATCTTTTTGCGAGCTGCGCGCATTACCTTCATAGTCATTGTAGTATCGTTTGCATGCGTGTCACTCAATAAAAGGAATCTGATTTTACCTGAATAATTTTCATCCGGCTGAGTTCTGAACGAATACACTTGTGAAATTCCGCTGCCGCTTATTAATCTGTAAAAGTACTCGGTATTTGGGGAAAGTCCTTTTAATTTTACAGTATGCCATATGTAAGGGTGTGAGATAACTTCATAGGAACCGTCTTCGAACTGTCCGAGTGCGTTTGAAGTACCGTATTCAACTCTTGTTGATGTTTTTAGTGAATCGTGCCAGCTTACGTAAATTGAATTGGGTGAAGGCGTTTGCAAATACGGCACCAGCATATGTTGCTTAGGTGCGTGTCCGTAATCCCCGAGAGACTTAACCTGATCGGTGGTAAGTGCAAAATCCCAGATAGCTGCTTCAGCACATTCGATCTCTCCATCCTCTCCGTCCTCATCGGCAAAAAGCAGTAATAAATTGTCTAATGCGAATCTTTTATCTAGGGTCTGATAAAAACCGTTGTTAATCAGGTGTCCGTCGATGTAATACCGGTAGTGAACTCCGTTCTTAACTGATATTACTAGTCGGTACCATTCCTTGGCTTTAACAGCAAAGGTTGAATATCCGGTTGCCTGAATACCGATGTAACCGCTCGGTTTAATAAAACATTCGCCGTCATTTTTATTTTTCGGGTCGGTTTGAAATATACTTCTCCACACATTCATATCCGGGAGCCGTAAGTCGATCATAATTGTGTATTCATTTACCATAGTACCGCCGCCGTTAGGCGCTATACCAAGGTCAATTTCATAATAGCTTCCTGTACCAATTCTTATAGCACCGTTATCCGGGGAAGGTCCGTTTGTATAAGTGTGAATTCCTCTAAGTGTCAGGTCTCTTCCAGTCTGAGCTTTTAATGGATTGATGCTGTCGTCAAATTTCCAGTGCCCCTTCGGTGCCGGGGTCTGCGCTGAAATAATTGATGTGCAGATTTGAATCAGCGTGAAAAATTGTAATATCGTTTTTGTCCGGATCAATGCAAGCATAGATGGATAGTTGACAAAATAATTTAAATTCTCCTGCTAAAAATAACAAATTCCAGTATGAGGATTTGATAAAATCCTTCTTGAGCATTTAGTAGACCGGAACAAATTTGTTTATCCGCAAAGAATTTCTAGATTCATTTTACTATTTTTAACAACAAAATGCACATGTAGTTTTTCAGACTCATTCAATATACTTTGGCCAATTTACTCGGGATTTATGAATCGTACTCTCTTCACTTTCTTTAAGATTTTGACCCTCTTTTCTGTTTTCTTCTTTTACAGTTGTGAAAAAGAAGAGACGGAACCTGTCATTCCATTTAATAATCCCCCGGTAATTCAGATAACGGAATTGAAATCTGATTCATTGTTAATCGGAACAAGGACTGAAATATTTTTCGATGTAAAGGATAAAGAGAATGATTCAATTAAAATCGACTTGTCAGCTAAAAAGGGGAGCGTTCAACGGTTAACCGGTCGAAACGCTCTAATATATTTCTCGCCAAGAATTACCGGAAAAGACACGGTTATAATAAATGCCGCCGACGGTACGAAGCAGACATCAGAAATAATTGAACTGATTATTGGATCAAAGCCCGGAATACCACGGCTATTAAAACCAGAGAATAATGCCGTTGATGTGAATCTAACCGTAAAGATGAGTTGGAGCAGGATTAGTAATTCTGAATCATACGATCTGCAGATTTCAACCGACCCGGAATTTCTTGGATTCGTTTACACCCGGAATGGAATCAGGCAGAACACTCATACAGCTGCCAGTCTAAACATAAATACAATCTACTATTGGCGTGTAAAAAGCCGGAATGGATTCGGAGAATCACCCTGGTCGACTGTTTCAGCTTTCCGCACTGTTGCGCCTCCATTAGCTCCTGTTCTGGAATATCCGGCAGAATCCGAAAGAGATGTTTCTGTAAATCCTCAATTAATCTGGAAGCGGGTTACCAATGCAGAAAGTTATTTACTCCAGATTTCGAGAGATCAATCTTTTTCATCAATTCTTATTAATAAAACAGGTATAAGGGATTCATTAATAAGTATTGAGAATCTTGAATATTTCTCGGAATATTTCTGGAGGGTCGCTTCCCAGAATTCATACGGTACTTCGGAGTGGTCCGTTCCAGGTTCCTTCTCAACCACCGGAAGACCCCCTGCCGCTCCTATAGATCCGGTGCCAGCCGATGACGCCTTGAATATTCCGTTAACCGCGGAGCTGAAGTGGGGAATGGTTGAACACACTTCGCATTATACGCTGCAGGTTTCAAGTGACAGTTTATTTTTAGATCCGGTTTTTGAAAAAGACAGTTTAATCTCTGCGAGTGTCAGTGTAAGCGGATTAAAAAACTCCCGAAAGTATTTCTGGCGTGTGAAAGGAGTTAATCAATACGGCCAGTCAGAATGGTCGGCTACTTTTAGTTTTACGACTCTTTTAACAAATCCGGAATTGTCGCTTCCTTTACCGGGGACTGAAAATATTTCTCCGTCACCTGAATTTATCTGGAGAACTGTTGAAAATTCCGACTTCTATACTCTTCAGGTAGCTGAGGATAGTTCATTCCTTAACCCGGTTTATGAAGAAAGCGGTATCAGCGATACCGCTAAGAGTATCGACGGATTAAAGACGTTTACTAAATTCTACTGGAGAGTAAGGGCTGAGAACAATATTACAATTTCGGATTGGTCGCCGGTGCAGTCATTCAATGTTTCGGGATATTTTTATCAGGGCCTTGATTATGGAAACCAGTCAATCTACCACCCTGCCTATGTTCTTTTAAACGGCGGTTTCGATATGATCCAGGTTGGCAACAGGCGGGATATTAAAAATTTCCCTTATAATATCGCCATAAAGAATATCTGGAAAAATCTCTCAGAACCATTTAAACCGATCAGCAGATATGGCTGGTGGAATTTTTTTAAGGATCAGGTTTTCCCTCTGTCACTTAATAAACAGAACGCACAGTTCTTTCCGAATTATACTCTTCATTTAATCGGCGGGGGGATGGAGTATGCCGCTTTAGATGAATGGTTTGAATATAATAATTATCCGTATCCGGAATTATTTTCAGCCTTTACAGTTATGACCTATCATCTTATAAATGAAATTGCTGAAAACGGAAATTATGAAGGGGATGACGTAGACCCGATAGCTGATATCTATATTTTCGATATCGGCGGAATTCTTCTTTTCACCTCGAACAGTGTAAGAAGATTCTTTGCAGAGGACCTGAACCTTGCCGACTGGTCCCAGCAGCCCTCATTTTCGTTAAGGAACGGGGAACTTCACAACAACGGGCAATTCTTTTCTATTAAATGGAAATTCCCTTTTTTGGAAAGATGGTATGCTTTTTACTATTTCGGGACTAACGGTGTTGGAGGTCTCTCCTATAAGTTTGACGACGGCTCGGCACTTTCTGTAGGATTTGGACTCGCTGCGAGCGATCTTATTCTTCTCGATGAGAAGACTAATAAAAAAACATTAGGACTTGTAGGGAATCTCGGTGTGTTCTACGACCGGAATAACTCTCTGCTTGCAAGTCTGTCGGTTACCATCAAAACTGATTATATGATAAACCTTAATATTTATCCCGGGGTTATAAAATTCTGGGATGTTTCTCCCGGCTTATGGGGGGCATACAGCCAGGACGGAAACGTTATACTTGGATTTACATTTTCATGGCTCCCGTTCGGATTTGCCAACAGTACAAAATAAACCCGCAAATTTAATTCCAGACTGTCCTTTCCTTAAATTCTAGAGTAATTCATTATTCAGATTGAAAATTTTATTAAATGATCCATGGTTTAAAATTTTATGTATTGTTGTAACATTTATAAAAAATCAGATAGTTTGATTGTATCCGCACGCATTTCCTTTAATTGAATTATTTTCCATTTTAGAGACGGAATTAGTCTGCTTCTGAAAATATTTGTGGTTTTTAACTAAAATCGGGTTGAATTCTCATTTATTCACGGACAACCCATTTTTTTAGACTAATATTATCATTCACTTAAGACGATAATAATCTGAAGAAAGCAGGTGATCTGAAAAGAAAAGGAATTTCTCTATCTAATTCTATGCAAGACGAGTAAGAGGGCGCAAATGAAACTGGTCTCGAAAGTAAACATTATAACAGCTTTCGTTTTTGGAATGCTGGCATATCTTATAGTTGAATTTGAAATCTTCTATTATGTTTCCGGCAGCCGGCTTATCAGTGATCCTAGAGAAATATTTGTTCTGATTGGATCTGCATTTACGGGGCCTGTCGGCGGATTAATAATCGGTATTTTATCTACCTTAAGCAGTCCCGTACCGGAATTGTATACATATACCATGCTGCAGCATATTTTAGGCGGAGTTTTAACGGGTTTATTGTATAGAAAGATCTACTGCTGCAAAATCAATCTTCTGGTTTTTATTTTTCAGTGGGTTCTCCTTGTAATCAGCTATTATTTCATTTTTTATATACCTCTCTTTCTGGCAACTTATTTCTTTGATAATTCTCTTTATCAGATTATAACGAATAACGGGTATCCTGTCTATCAAGCCCTCTATGATGTTTATAAAGGATTCCTGCCTGAATTTATTATAACTACTGTTATTACCACTCTCGTAATGATTGCCTTGCCGGAAAATTACATAAAACCTTTATGGGGAAGCGCTATTTCTCCTCTGGATCAATCAACTCCTCAAAAAGAAAAAGGTTTTTTTACTTCAACTTCCTTTAAAAACATTCTCCCTGTCAGATTAATTGCCTGGTTTATTCTGCTTGCTATTATTCCAATCCTTTTTATGGCCATTACTATAAAGAAGGACGTAATTAATTCTCATCTTCAGCATGAAGCGGTCTTCAGGCATTCAATTGCCAGCAGTTACAAAGAGAAGTTTTATCAATCCAAACCCAGGGAATTAGTTGCCTTCTTTAAAGAGATTAAAAAAACTCTGGACGGCGATTTTTTTATTATTAATAGCGCAGGCAATTATGCTTTGAATACGGATTCTACCAGGAATGGCAAAAATGCCGTTATCGACTACCCGGGAAATGTAATCAATACAATAATTAATAATAAAAACGGAAATTTTATCGATTATCAGAATCTCACTAGTTACGGATTCTCAACTTATAAAGGCACGATGCACGAACTAATAATTGTTTCTGTATCCAACCGCAAAGCGATGGCCGCAATCTCGGCACAACTTGAAAACGATATTTATAACAAACTTATTATTGGTTTATTTATAATCTCTGCCGCTTTAATTTTCATTGTTTGGCTGCTGGTAAGATTACCTTTATCAAGGTTCAGCCGTGTTATTACGGCTTTCAGCAATGGTAATTTTGACATAAGAGTACCTGTGTCCGAAATGAATGACGAAATAAAAATTCTGGCCCGTTCGTTTAATGATATGGCCGATAACTTAATAAGCATCAACCGGTCGCTCGAGAATGAAATCACAGAACATAAGGCAGCAGAACAGAAATTATCTGAAAGTGAAGACAGATGGAAATTCGCTCTGGAAGGGGCCGGCGATGGCCTCTGGGACTGGGATTCTAAAACTAATGAAGTCTACTTTTCGAACCGATGGAAAGAAATGCTGGGATACAATGAAGAAGAAATCTCTAATTCGCTTGATGAATGGCTTATAAGAATCCACCCGGATGACAAAGAAAAATGCCTGAAAGATCTTAAGGACTATCAGGATGGCAAAATTCCTGCTTATCAGAATGAGCACAGGATGAAATGCAAGGATGGTTCATATAAATGGATATTAGACCGCGGAAAGGTTATTGAATGGGATCAGGAAGGAAGGCCTCTTAGAATGATCGGAACACATACTGATATCGACTGGCAGAAAAAGATTATTCTGGAACTTGAGAATAGAAATGTCTTTATACAGACTATCCTTGACAACCTTCCGATAGGTCTGGCAGTAAATGAAATTGAAAGCGGCAAAGCCAGTTATGTGAATAAAAAATTCGCCGAGGTTTATGGCTGGAGCGATCAGGACATTTCCGATATCGGCCGTTTTTTTGAACTTGTTTATCCGGATCCCGTCTACAGGAAGGAGATTTTTGAGAGAATTATGTCGGACATTGAAAGCGGTGATCCAGCTCGTATGAAATGGGATAATATTAAAGTTACAACTCAGGAGGGAAGTCAAAAATTTGTTTCAGCTGTCAATATCCCCATTCCAGAACAGAGCATTATGGTTTCTACTGTACAGGATGTTACTCTTCAGAATCTTGCTCAGCAGAAAATACTGGATAGTAATAAAAATCTGAAATCACTTCTTGAAATAAGTAATACCTTGTCGTCTTCTCTGGAACTGGATAAAGTACTCCAGGCAGTAATCGACAGTGTAATTAAAATGATCGGACTAGATAGCGGGGCAATCTATACAATAGACGGTGATCATTTATACCTCGAAGCTGCAATGCCCCCTCTCTCCCCGGAGATGCCGGATATTTTCAGACATGCAATACTCTCTGAGCATTCCCATATTCAGAAATGCGCTTACGGAAGGGATGTAATTTGTGTCTACGATACTGCTAAAATTGATTTTTCACCTGCAGAGAAAAAAGTTGTTGAAATGAGAGGATTCAAAACTCTGGTCTACATCCCGCTCATTGCTGGTAATGAGCTGCTTGCGGTTTCCATTATTGGAACAGTTAACAGGATTAAGGATTATTCGGAATCGGAAATCGAATTGTGCAAAGCATTCTCAAATATCGCTGCTTTAGCGATTTCAAATGCCGGATTGTTCGAAAGCAGTAAAAAAAATCTATTGAGCTTAAAAGAGGAGATAAAGGAAAGAGAGCTAGCTGAACTGGCCCTCAGAAAAAGTGAAAAGAAATACCGGGACTTGTTTGAATCCAACAGGGACGGAATAACAATCTTTTACCTCGAACCGCCTGATTCGGTGTCCGGTATTGTGGAGGTAAATAGAGCTTCAGCGGAGATGCTTGGTTATTCAAAAGAGGAAGTTCTTGGTTTACATCCCTCCGCCTTTGAAAAGGATGTTTCAGAGGAGGACGTTAAGTACAGGCTTAATGAAATTATGAATAATGGTTTTTGTTCATTTGAAACAATTTTAAAAAATAGAGACGGAAATGAAGTAAACGCAGAAATTACTACTATGCGCATTGATTATAATAACCGGCCGGCATTGATGAATATTGTGCGGAATATTACCGATCGCAAGAATTCGGAGAAAATATTAAAAGAGAAAACCGAGGAGCTCGACCGCTATTTTACCAATGCCCTTGACCTTTTCTGCATCGCAGATACGGATGGTTATTTTATTAGACTCAATAAACAGTGGGAAAATGTTCTAGGCTACAATCTTGATGAGCTTAATGGAAAAAAATTCCTCGATTTTGTCCACCCGGATGATCTCAATTCAACATTAGAGGCTATTAACAATCTGAAAGATGAAAAAGAAATACTTGGCTTTTCAAACAGGTACCGTACAAAATCCGGAGAGTACAGAGTTATTGAGTGGCGAGCGTATCCTTCGGGCAACAGAATTTATTCTGCCGCCCGGGATATAACCGAAAGAATACTCTATGAAGAAAAAATCACTAATTCCCTTAAAGAAAAAGAGATTCTCCTTAAGGAGGTTCATCACAGGGTAAAAAATAATTTCCAGGTAATTATGAGCCTCCTCAGCCTCCAGTCGGAATTAATTGAAGATCAGAATATTTTAAATGCTTTCAGGGAAAGCCGCAATAGAATTAAATCGATGGCATTGATTCACGAACTTCTTTATCGCGAAAGTAATTTTGAGTCGATCGATATAAACCATTATGTTAAAAACATGGTCGATTTTCTTAAAAGATCTTATACTGAAACCAAAGGAAATATTAAAATTCGATTCGATGTTGATAATATTCAAATGGATATCGATACAATTATTCCCTGCGGATTGATAATTAATGAGTTAATATCCAATTCTTTTAAACATGCATTCCCGGACGGACGGAATGGTGAAGTGTTAATTTCCTTCAAGAGAATTTCTGATGATTCAATCTGCCTGTTGTTGAAGGATAATGGTATTGGGATTACAGGTGATTTTAGAAATGAAGATCTTAAATCACTCGGTATGATGCTGGTTAATACTCTTACTAAACAGTTAAACGGCGAACTTTATATTGCTGGTAATGAAAAAGGATCCGAGTTCAGAATAATTTTCCCCGTCAGAAAATAGGACTTGGTAATAAATTATACTCCTTATTCAGCCGATTAATTAAACATTCCCATTGTTTAGTTCGATTATTATGCATAGCCCGTGATTTAAGTGGGATTAAAGAATTATATTTTTTCGGATTAATGCATTTGTTGAGCATTATGGTCAAAAATCCAGTAAAGGAAATTTGCGGGGACTAAAAAACTACTTTATGCTAACCCGGGATCGGATCGATTCGGGTAGTCGGGAACCGTTTTATGAGCTTTAAAGAATATGAGGATTCAAATCTGCTTCTGGAAATTGAACGGCTTAAAGCGGAAAATACCGGGTTGAAATTTAAATTGGATCAACTGGAATCTGTTAAAGAATCAGAATTAGCTGCCTTTGAATATGAAAATGAAATTCTTGTTGATCTCAACCGGCTTGCGCTTGAACTCGCTTACCTTCCTTATTATCAGATTTTCCCTTTCATTGTATCCAGTTTTAAAAAAATTTTCGGTGTCAGAGCTGCCTGGCTTACTATTTATAATGAATCGACTTCGGAACTGGAAATTAAGTATTCAAGCCTTTCAGATCAGGATCACGCTACAATAATCAAGATGATTGGCGAAAATATTTCGCAAAAACCAATCTATCTTTCAAAGACGGATTATGAACGTATTCGCAAAGAGACTTTCAGTAGAATCAATTCAATTAAGGAGCTTACTTTTGGGGCAGTGCCCGACTGGTTAGGTATCCCGGTACAGAAATTCTTCAATATCGAATGGTTTGCCGGACTGGCAATGGTTCACGGTGATAAGCTTGTAGGTACTATGGTTCTGGCCGGCAGCGAAGGTCAGCCATTCCCGGAAAAAGAGAAAGTACTGTTATTTGCCGGTATTGCAGCTATGGCTATTGAACGCAAAAAAGCAGAAGAGTCCCTCCGGGAAAGCGAACAGAAATTCAGAGAGTTATCGGAGCTTCTTCCCCAAACTATTTTTGAAATGGATCTTTTGGGAAATCTTACATTTGTAAACAAATCTGCGCACAGCTTTTTCGGTTACGACAGTCTTGAATTTGCAAATGGTTTAAATGCGATCGAAATGGTCGTACCTGCAGACAGAGATCGGGCTAAACTTAACATTTCAAAAGTTCTTTCAAATAAGGGTACATCATTTAATGAGTATACCGCGGTTAGAAAAGACGGTTCTACATTCCCAGTGATTATCTTCTCCAGTGCCATATATAATAATGAAAAAGTAGTTGGTATCAGGGGAATTATTGTTGATATAACAGATCGTAAAGAACTGGAAGAACAGATAAAATCTTCATTAAAGGAGAAAGAGATCCTTCTTAAAGAGGTTCATCACCGGGTTAAAAACAATCTTCAGGTAATTATGAGCCTTTTTAATCTTCAGTCGGATTTGATAGAAAATCCCGAGGTCCTTTCTGTATTTGCTGAAAGCAGAAACAGGATTAAATCGATGGCTCTGATTCATGAGCTCCTTTATATAGAGAACACATTTAATTCAGTCAATTTCAATAATTACGTAAAAAATCTGGTCGAGTTTTTTAAGGATTCGTATTTTGAACAGAATGCCAATGTGAATATAGTTGTAGATATTGAAAACCTTAATCTGGATATCGATAGAATAATTCCTTGCGGATTAATAATAAACGAACTGATTTCCAATTCTTTAAAGCATGCATTTCTGCCTGGGAGTAAAGGCCTGATAAAAATATCATTCAATAAAAATGCTGAAAATTATTTTACACTCTCAGTTGCAAATAACGGTAAAAAACTGCCGGACAACTTCGACATAAATAAACTGAATTCGCTGGGAATGCTGCTGGTTAAATCCCTCACAAATCAGATTCACGGTGATCTGCATATTAATAGCTCAGAAAAAAGCACCGAATTTAAAATTACTTTCCGAGATGCCATATGAAATTAAAAAAGCCGAAAAAGGAAGAAATAAAAATTCTTGTCGTCGATGACGAGACCATTGTTGCGCTTGATATCAGGAATACACTTCAGAAGTACGGCTATAAAGTGGTTGGAATTGCCGGTAATTCCAGCGAAGCTCTTAAAATTGTAAAGTCGGAAAAACCGAACCTGATCCTTATGGATATTATGCTGAAAGGACAAAAAGACGGAATTGAAACATCCGAGGAGATAAATAAAATTGCCGATATACCGATCATTTTTCTTACCGCTTATTCGGATGACAATACTCTTGAACGCGCCAAACTTGTTGAGCCTTACGGATATCTTATTAAACCATTCGATAACCGCGAACTATTCACTACAATTGAAATGTCTCTCTATAAACATTCAATGGAAGTGAGTATAAGGGAGAGCGAAGAAAATCTTGCAATAACTCTTAATTCGATCGGCGACGGAGTTATTTCTACAGATGAAAAGGGCATTGTTGTTAGAATGAATCCTGTTGCCCAGAAATTGACTGGATGGAAACTGGATGATGCCAGAGGGAAACACCTTGAGGAAATCTTTAATATTATCGATGCGACTACCAGGGAACCTCTTGTCAATCCTGTCGATAAAGTAATCAAATCCGGTAAAGTTATCGGTCTCTCTAATCATACTATTTTAATCTCGAAAAACGGTAAGGAAATTAATATTTCCGATAGCGCAGCTCCTATTCGGGATAATGACGGGGAAATCCGCGGTGTTGTTCTTGTGTTTTCAGATGTAACTGAATCCTATAAAGCTCGCTCGGAAGTTCAGAAAAGTGAAGAGAAGTTCAGAGCACTCGTTACACAAATGCAGCAGGGCCTCGCTGTTCATGAAGTTATTACGGATAAAAAAGGAAAGGTCGTTGACTACAGATTTCTTGAAGTTAACGATAGCTATGAAAAACTAACCGGCCTTAAAAGAAAAAGAATAATTGGTAAAACTGTTAAAGAAGTACTTCCGGATATAGAAGAATACTGGATTGAAAAATTCGGAGAGGTGGCTGTTTCAGGCGTACCCATCACTTATGAAAATTATGTTAAAGAACTCGATAATTACTATGAGGTTGTTGTCTATAGGAATCAGCCGAACCAGTTTGCGGTTATTGTTAATAATATTACGGAGAGAAAAAATACCGAGAACAAACTTAAACAGAACCAGGAAATCCTTACAGATATTTTTGAATCGGTCAAAGAAGGTCTTACCTACGCATCCTTAAAAGGGAAGATCATTTCAGTTAATAAAGCCCTGCTCGATATTCTCGAACTTAAAAAAGAAGAAGTTATCGGTGCCGACCTGAAGGTAATCGCTAAAAAAATTCTCCCTGTTAAGTCTTTTGTTACTGTCCTTCCTAAAATTATTAATATTCTAAATGGTAATGACATTGAACCCTTTGATTTGGAATATAAAAACAAGGTCCTTGAAATATCTGCTGTTTACAACAGTAATTCGGAAAGAATTATAGGAGTCTTCAGGGATGTTACTGAACGTAAAAGAGCTCAGGAACGGATCGGACTGATGGCCGACCTGCTCGATCTATCGCCGGCTTCGGTAATTGTTCATGACATGAATGGGGATATAATCTATGCGAATAAGAGGACACTTGAGATGCATGGATATACTGAAGATCAATTTCTGAAATTAAATTTGAAGGAGATTGATATTCCTGAATCTGCCGAGCTGATTGAATCCAGAATAAAAGAGATAAATAAAAAAGGCGAACTGAAATTTGAACTCGGACATAAGAAGAAGGACGGTACCTCGTTCCCGCTCCTAGTAATTACCAAGAAAGCCAGATGGGGTGAAAAAGATGTCCTGCTGAGTATATCGACCGATATTACAGAACGAAAACTTGCTGAAGAAGCACTTAGAGAGAGTGAAGAAAGGTTTGCCCTGGCAATAGATGCTTCTGAACAGGGAATCTGGGATTGGAACCTTTTAACAAATCAAGTCTATTTCTCCCCGCAATGGAAGAAAATGATTGGCTATGAAGATTTTGAAATTAAAAATGAGTTTTATGAATGGACTGATCATTTACATCCGGAGGAAAAAGAGCGGTGTTTGAAAGAAGTTCAATCCTATATTCAGAATCCAGGCAAACATTTTATAATTGAATTCCGCTTCCGGCATAAAGATGGAAGCTACAGATGGATCCACAATAAAGCTGCTTCAATACTCGATGCCGGTGGAAAAGTTATCAGAATGTTCGGTTCCCATCTTGATATTACCGAAAGAAAACTTGCAGAAGCTGCAATTAAGCTATCAGAAAGTAAATTTAATATTGCCTTTCATGCTTCACCTGTCGCAATGGCGATACAGGATGATAATGATATTTTTATTGATATTAATCAGGCATTCATCAAGTTAACCGGATATTTAAAAGAGGAGGTTATTGGTCGGCCCGGCATTGAATTGAATTTATGGATTGATCAGAGTCAACGCGATTATGTTACTTCAGAATTTGAAAAAAATAAAGTAATAAAAAACTATGAGTTTCAGTTTAGAAGAAAAAACGGCACTACTGGATTCGGCATCCTTTCCTCCGAAATGATTGATATAAACGGAATAGAAGCTGCTCTTACTACTGTGATCGATATAACCGAACGTAAGTCCGCTGAATCGGCCCTCGCGGAAAGTGAATCCAAATTCCGTTCCCTGGTTACGTCGCTAAATGATATTGTTTACACTCTCGACACCCAACAGCGTCATACTGGCGTATTCGGGGAATGGGTAACCCGAAGTGGTTTAACTCCGCAATTCTTTATCGGCCGTACTGCCCGGGATATATTCGGCGACGAGGCTTCAAGTATACATGAAAAGGAGAATCTTAAAGTTCTGAATGGTGAAAGTGTTGTATATGAATGGTCCACGGCCTCACAGAACAGGAAATTATTCTACCAGACTTCTTTAGCCCCCTTGCGCGATTCCAGTGGAAACATATTAGGTATAGTAGGTGTAGCCAGGGATATTTCCAATCTCAAAATCGCTGAAGAAAAAATTCGTGAAAGTGAAGAAAAATTTCGTTCTATTATTCAAGGGTTGAACGATTCAATAACAATTATAAGTTCTGACGGATTAATCGTATACCAGAGCCCGGCGGCAATTAAACTCTATGGCTTTACTGAGAATGAAATGATCGGTAAAAATCCATTGGATTTTATTCACCCGGATGATCACGAACTGGCCAGATTCGAAATAAGTCAGGTCTTTTCCAATTCGAATGACTTTGTTCCAACAGTTTATAGAATACTTAAAAAAGATGGATCTTTTGCCTACCTGGAAACCGTCGGTATTAATATGCTTAATAATAATTCCGTTAATGGAATAGTTATTGTTGGCAGAGACGTTACCGAAAGAATCAAAATCGATCAGGAACTTAAGAAAAGTGAATTAAAGTACAGAACTCTGGTTGAAAACCTGAACGAAGCTGTAATGCTTGTAGATAATGAAGATCGAATATTGTTTGTTAATAAAAAGTTTGAAAAACTATTGGGATATACTGAAAATGAAATTATTGGTAAAATCGGTTATGAATTTCTGCTGGATAAAAAAGACAAGCATAAAATAATTGATGCAATACAGCAGCGGAAAGAAAGAAAAAGCGGTCAATACGAAGCTTGTTTCCTTTCAAAAAATGGAGAACAGATTACATTCCTTGTAAATGGTTCTCCGGTTTTTGATTCAAATGGAAATGTGATTGGTTCGCTTGGAGCGATGACCGATATTACAGAACGCAAAAAAGCTGCTGAAGAGCTTGAACGTACGAAAATACAATTGAAAGAAACAATAATGCAATCACCTCTTCCAATGGTTCTCGCCTCGGCTGAAGATTTCAAAATAAAAGTTATAAATAAAGCTACCGAGGATTTCCTGCTCATTAAAGCAGATGATTATCTTGAAAAATCCTTAATGGAAATAGACGTTGTCTGGCAGGAATATACACCTGAAGGGAATAAAGTTGAAGCCCAGGAACTGCCTTTACCCCGTGCATTACAGGGTATAGTAACGCACAGTAAAGAAATGAGGCTCGAAAGAAAAGACGGAAGCAGCGTTTGGCAACTTGCTAGCGGCGCGCCAATATTTGATTCACAGGGAAAGCTGATTGCCGGATTGCTTGTAATGCAGGACATAACCGAACATAAGTTAATTCAAACAGCGTTAAAAGAAAGTGAAGAAAAATTCAGAAATCTGTTCAATACCATGCCTAACGGCTATTACCGTTCCACATACGACGGATATATTGTCGATGCAAATCCCGCTTTTATCCAAATGCTCGGATATGATAGTCTTGAAGAATTGAAATCAATCTATATTCCTACAGATATTTATGTTCAGACCAGTGAACGAGAAGATATTTTAACAAGTAACCCGGGATTTATAAGTAATGTTGAAACCTACCGATTAAAGAGAAAAGACGGAAAAATTATCTGGGTTGAAGATAATGCAAGATATATAAAGGACGAAAACGGAAATGTTATTTTTAATGAAGGAATATGTAAGGATATAACCGACCGTAAAAACGCACTTGATGCGCTGCGCGAAAGCGAACAGTTATTTAATACACTTGCCCAGGTTTCTCCCGTTGGTATTTTTAGAACCGATCCGCAAGGCTTAACGACTTATGTGAATCCTACCTGGAGCCGGCTTTCAGGAATCTCTTTTGAAGAGGCCATGGGCGACGGATGGATTAATGCTGTTCATCCGGATGACCGTAAAAAAGTAAGCAGCGGCTGGAAATTCTCCACTCAGGAGAATGATGTCTCGGTTGCGGAATACAGATTCCTCCGACCTGACGGGAATACTGTCTGGGTTATGGGGCAGGCTATTCCGGAATTTGACTCACGTAACAATATTGTCGGCTATGTCGGTACCATAACAGACATTACTGATAGAAAACTATCTGAAGATGCTTTGCGACAGTCTGAAGAAAAATTCAGGGCAATAACGGAACAAACTAACAGTCTTATCTCGCTTACGGATGCAAATGGAATTATTACATATGCTTCTCCGTCCGCCCTTGAGATATTTGATTATCTGCCTGAAGAAATGGTTGGCCGTCCATTTATGGAATTTCTTTATGAAGAGGATATCAAGAAAGCGGTTGATGCCTTCAGGGAAGCTGTTGATATGATCAGAGTTACAAAGAATCTAATCCTGAGGATGAAGCGTAAGGATGGTTCTATTTTTTACGGAGAACTTAACGGTTCCGATTTTCATTCCGGAGAAAGTAGAGGATCTCTTGTTGTTATTCAGGATATTTCCGAAAGAATTAAATCTGATGATGCCCTCAGAGAAAGTGAAGAAAGATTTAGAATTATTGCCGAGAAAACCGGTACAATTGTATATGACAGAGACCTAGTTACAAATAATGTCCATCGCGAAGGGGCTATTCAGGAAGTGCTTGGATATTCTAAAGAAGAATATAATTCCCTGTCAGTCGAACAGTTCAACCAATTGCTTCATCAGGAGGACAGGGTCAAAGCGGTTGAAGAGGAAGCCAAGTTATTTGACAAAGGCGGAAATATTACTCAGTTCTACCGCCTGAGACATAAAAACGGGAATTATGTTCAGATAGAGGATAATGCTGTTGTCCTTGCGGATAAAAATGGAAGGGGTATCCGGCTGCTCGGTTCAATGAAAGATATTACCGAACGTAAACATACTGAAGAAGCTCTTAGAGAAAGCGAGGAGTTACACCGCAAATTACTTTTAACCGTTCCCGACCTTATTATCAGAACAAATTTAAAAGGCGATATCATTTTTGTTAATGAATCGGTACTCCAAACTCTGGGTTATGTGCCAAAGGAAAATCTGCTTGGTAAGAATATACTGACATTCATTTCGCCAAAAGATAAAGAAAGAGCAATTAAGAATACGAATCTTATGATGGAATATTCTCTCGGTATTCAGGAATATACTCTGGTTTTTGAAGACGGAAATGCAATAATTGCTGAAGTTAATGGGGATATGATTGTCGATTCGGAATCCAATCCGATCGGCATGGTATATGTCGTTAGAGATATCACGGAACGGAAAAAAGCTGAAGAAAATTTAAGGAAACTCTCGCACGCCGTTGAGCAGAGCCAGGTTTCAATTGTAATTACAAATACCGACGGAGTAATTGAATATGTTAATCCAAAATTCTGTGAGGTTACCGGGTATTCATTCGAAGAGGCAATAGGACAGAATCCAAGGATACTGAAAAGCGGAGAATGGAAACCGGAAACCTATAAAGGGCTTTGGAATAATATTACCACAGGAAGAAACTGGACAGGTATTTTCCATAATAGAAAAAAGAATGGAGAACTTTTCTGGGAATCGGCACATATTTCCCCGATTAAGAATGAGGAAGGTTTTGTGACTCACTTTATCGCGGTAAAAGAAGATATAACAGAAAAGGTTAAAGCCGAGGAGGAACTGATTAGATATAGAGAACATCTGGAAGAAATGGTTGAGGAAAGAACGGCTCAGGTAAATTCACAAAATATATTTCTCCGTACACTTATCGATACCATTCCCAACCCGATCTTTGTGAAAGACATTTACGGTAATTACACGGATGTCAATCCGGCATTTGAAAAGCTGACTGGAAAAAGTAAAGATGAGCTTTTAGGGGCAAACCTTGATACGGTTCTTGATGGAAGGGCTAGAGAACTTGCAATTGATACTGATGAAAAACTCATTAAAGGAGAAACTATTTCCATTTATGAAGTGGAAGTGAAAAATGCTAAGGGTGTAATGATCCCGTTTATTGTTTATAAAGCTGCGTTCGGTTACTCTGAAAGTAAACCGGAAGGTATTATGGGTTTACTGGTCGATATCTCCGAACGGAAACAAATGGAGGAGAAAACAATCCTGGCACTTAACAGGGAAAGAGAACTCAACGAAATGAAAACAAATTTTATCTCTATGGCCTCGCATGAATTCAGAACGCCTCTAACTACAATCCTTGCTTCGGCCGATCTGGTTGAACTCTACCATCAAAAATGGCCGGCTGAAAAAATCCTGAATCATATTAAGAAAATTCAGGATTCTGTTAATTATATGACTACCCTTCTCGATGATGTGTTAACATTAAGCAGGGCAGACCGTGGTAAACTAAAATTCTCTCCGGATAATCTTAACTTAAGAGAACTCTGCAATGAGATTATTAAGGAGATCAGTTATCAGGCCGGTCCGTCTCATCACCTTCTGTATGATTGTAAACTGAGTAAAGATAATTACGTTCTGGATCGAAAACTTCTTACCCAGATTCTTAATAATCTTCTTTCTAATGCAGTTAAATTCTCTCCGGAAGGGGGAATCGTTTCGTTAAACATTCTTGAAAAAGAGGAGAAAATTCAATTTATTGTTGCTGATGAAGGACTCGGTATTGATCAGAATGATTTAAAGAATATTTTTGAACCGTTCTTCCGCGGTAGAAATGTTACCGATATAAACGGAAGCGGTCTGGGAATGAATATTGTTAAAAATGCAATCGATCTTCACGGAGGCGAAATTTATATTGACAGTGAACTCAATAAAGGAACAAAAATAACTTTTACGGTTAAAGCTATTTGAATAGAATATTTTTAATAGAGGATAATCCTGCAATGATAGATCTCATCAGCAATCTGTTGAAAGAGATCAATTGCGAGATTATTCATTTCAAAGAAGGCAAGTCGGCCTACGATAGTCTACCGGAACTTAAACCCGATTTGGTCCTGTGCGACTTATTTATGCCGGGTTATGACGGATTTAAATTTCTTCAGGAAGTAAAATCGAGCAGTTCTTTCAGAAGTCTCCCGGTTGTAGTGCTTAGCGCTGTTGCTGACAAAAACATTATTGATGAAGTTCTGCAAAACGGAGCCGACTACTTCTTTACTAAACCTTTTCGGGTAGCAGAGCTATATAATACAATCAGGAAAATTATAGGTGATGAATAATTATGGAAAACTCCGAAACAAAAGAAAATCCGAAAATAGTTCTGTTTGAAGACGACAAGAATGTTAAGGAATCGGTTGTCGAAATCCTGACGAGTGAAAATTATGCTGTTTTTCATCTCGATTCCGCAGTAAACCTCCGTTCGGCCCTCGACGAAATCAAGCCGGACCTGATTGTTTCCGATGTAATGATGCCTGTTAAAACCGGCCTGGATTTGATTAAGGAAATTAAAAGCATCGAGAATTATTCCGACCTTCCTTTTATTTTTCTAACAGCCAGATCAGATTATAATGATTTAAGAGAAGGAATGAATCTTGGTGCCGATGATTATCTGGTAAAGCCATTCAAAGCTAAAGACCTTCTCCGTTCGGTTGAACTAAGAATTAGAAAAGCCCAGCTTCTAAAAAAGAAAGTTGAAAGATTCTCTAAGAGTGTTGCTATAAGTGTTCCTCACGAACTACGAACACCTCTAATTTCTCTTATGGGTTATTCCGACCTCATAATTGACGATTATGAAACCCTTTCGCGAGAGGAAATTATCGAATATATAAAGAGAATTAAATTCTCTACAGGGCGCCTCCACAAGGTTATAGAAAAGTTTATTCTCTATTCCAATCTTCTTATGCTCGATCTCGATGAAGAACTTAAAAACCAGTTCCTTACGAAATATCAAGTTGATATAGAGGAACTTATATCGAAAGAAGCTTTTAATGTTGCTGAGTCATACAATCGCAAAAAGGATTTGAAACTAAATCTGACTCCGTGCAGCCTTTCAGTTAGCGAGGAACTTCTCTCGTTTGCATTGATTCAATTGATAGATAATGCGTTTAAATTCTCTGCTGAAAATTCCGATGTTAATATTACAGGAATAAATGATGGCAATCAGTATGAAATAATTATTTCCGATCACGGCATCGGTATAGAGTATGAACAATTAAAAGAACTTAATGCTTTCAGGCAGGTTGAAAGGGAAAAACTTAATCAAAGCGGCAGCGGGCTTGGTCTTGCTATTGCCAACAAATCTCTCTCTCTTATTGGAACCGGGTTCAGTCTGGAAAGTGAGCCCTTTCACGGAACTACTCTGCATATTAAAATTTCTGTCCCATGATAATTCAATTTCCGTTTACTAAGGAGAATTTCAAAATATTTTAACTGTTGCAAATCCGGCCACAATTATCCAACCTCATTATTTTTTATAGTCGCATTTTACAAAAAACAGGAATCCGGACGGATTTTGGCACATCTGATAATCTGTTTACAACAGATATTTGAATCAAATCTGTTAGATTTTAAATCATCTCTAAAATTATGCCACACCCTGTCGATAATATAAGTGTCACATTATCCGTTTATAAAAGAGGGAAAAATGGCAGCAATAAATAATATAAAACAGGAATACGACGAAATCCTTCAACTTGTCAGTTTTTTTCTTGAAAAAGAGGAATATGGCGTTGATATACTGAAGGTTAGAGAAATCAATAAGATGATGCAGCTAACCAAAGTTCCAAACGCTCCTCAATATGTTGAGGGGGTAATTAACCTTAGAGGTAAAATAATTCCAGTTGTCGATCTCCGCACTAAACTCGGTATGCCCCGAAGAGAGCCGGATACTCATTCTAGAATAATTGTTGTTGATGTGGAAGACAAAACGTTAGGATTTATAGTTGACCGGGTTAGCGAAGTTTTGCGGATTCCTGTTAGTGTTACAGAACCTCCGCCGGCAATTGTATCGGGCGTAGATACTGAATATATCACTTCGGTTGGTAAGCTGGATGACAGACTCCTGATACTTCTTGATCTCAATAAAGTTTTCAACGACGAAGAGAAGGAGAAAATCGATGCGCTTAATTAATAATAAATCCGGAAAACTCTCTTTATACTTTATAAATTTCATCTTAGTCTCACTCCTTTTCTCAACCGAATTAATTTCCCAGGAAAAAAGAAATTTCGGTATTTCTTTTGAAGGATATGTAAGAACCGATTTTATTTACGATAGCCGCGAAGTCTTAAACCTTAGGGAAGGTCATTTCCTCTTTTTTCCGCTTGAAGAGAAAAAAGATTCTGAGGGTCGGGTAATTAATGACAGGCCTTCGTTAAACATGCTTGCTATTCAAACACGTCTTGCGGGTAAAATCACCGCGCCGGATTTCCTTGATGCTAAAACAAGCGGTATGATAGAAGCGGAATTTTTCGGCCATTCGGATGGAGATATTAACGGATTCAGATTAAGACATGCTTTTGTAAAAATGGAATGGCAGAAGTCCTCTCTCCTCATAGGCCAATTCTGGCATCCGATGTTTGTTGCCGAAGTATTTCCCGATGTGGTTTCGTTCAATACCGGCGCGCCTTTTCAACCGTTTTCCAGAAACCCCCAGTTTCGATTTACGCAGAGTTTAGGTAGCTTGAATTTAATTGCAGTAGCTTATTCTCAGCGTGATTTCTCTAATATTGGTCCGTCCGGTACCTCCTCAATATATCTCAGAAATGCAGCATTGCCGGGAATTCATCTACAGACTTTGATAAGACTGAATAATCTTATTCTTGGTTTTGGAGGTGATGTAAAAACAATTAAACCAAAAACCGTTACAGAGAAGAACATTTTTACTGATGAAACAATAACAAGTTTCTCCGGTATTGCTTATGCCAAATACACTTCCTCAAATTTTTCTGCTAAGCTTGAAGGAGTAATAGGACAGAATACAACAGACCTAATGATGCTCGGGGGATTTGGTGTGTACGATAAATCGGCCGCGACCGGAATTGAAAAATATTCTGCTTTAAATTCATTCTCAATATGGTCCGATTTTTCATTCGGCAAAGAAATACAGTTCGGATTGTTTGCCGGATATTCAGGAAATCTCGGCTCGGATAAAACGGTAATTTCAAATTTTGCGCGCGGTTTCAATATCGATTATCTGTATCGCGTTTCACCAAGAATAATTTATAACAACGGGAAAATTAGGATTGCAGGCGAGCTGGAATATACTTCTGCGGCTTATGGTACGCCCGATTCGAAAGGAAAATTTGTTGATAGTGATGAGGTCGGCAATTTACGTCTGCTCGGAGCAGTCTATCTGTTTTTTTAACTCTAATTAATATATGAGGTAAATAAAATGAAAATACTGAAATTCAACGACTGGAAAGTCTTCCATAAAATAGTAGCTCTTTCATTAGCTATACTAGTAACAATATTTGCAGTCTTTTTCATATTCCTTGTACCGGTAATCGGTGATGCGCTCTATCATAACAAGCAGGAGAATGTTAAACACACTGTTGAAGTTGCATATCATATTCTCGATAACCATTACAAGATGGTCAGGAATGGAGTCCTGACGGAAGAAGAAGCCAAACAAAAAGCTGTTGAAATGCTAAAATCTCTTCGATACAATGAAAATGAATATTTCTGGATTAATGATTATTCTCCCACTATGATCATGCATCCAGTAAATTCCTCTCTTAATGGCAAGGATATGAGTGAATACAAAGATCCCGATGGAGTTCTTGTTTTTGTTAAAATGGCCGAGATTGCCAAAAGAGAAGGATCCGGTTTCGTTGAATACAGATGGAATAAACCCGGGATGAGTACTCCTTCTCCAAAGATATCTTATGTGAAAGGACTTAAAGAATGGGAATGGGTCGTGGGAAGCGGAATTTATGTTGACGATGTTGAAGAGGAGATCTTTATTATTGAAGCAGAATTCACGATAATTCTCTTAATTACTGCTCTTGTTGCAATGCTTATCGGCTTTTTTGTAGCGAGGAAAATTTCTGTCCCCGTAAAAAAACTTAGTGATGCCGCCGGTAAAGTTGCAGCCGGTGATGTTAACGTAACTGTTGACCTTAATACTAAAGACGAACTCGGCAGACTTGGAAATGATTTCAATGCTATGGTAGCGAATATTAAAAAGTCGATGAATGAAATTGAAGTAAAAAGCAAAGAGGCTGAAAAAGCTGCAAGTGAAGCCGAAAAAGCAAAGCAGGAAATTGAAAAACATCAGGAATATCTTACAAGAAATACCTCTATTCTTCTGGATAATATGCAGAGATTCGCTCATGGCGATCTGACTGTTAATCTGAAACCGGAAAAAGATAATGATGATATCGGTAAATTATTCATTGGATTTAATGAAGCAGTTATTAATATAAAGAATATGCTTGCAAGTGTAATGGAGGCAGTTCATGCAACAGCAAGTGCGAGCAGCGAGATCTCATCAAGCAGTGAAGAGATGGCAGCTGGGGCACAGGAACAGAGTGCCCAGGCAAGCGAAGTAGCATCTGCGGTTACTCAAATGACTTCTACCATACTTCAGACAACAAAGAATGCAACAACAGCAAGCGAGAACGCAAAGAACGCCAAATCACAGGCAAAAGTCGGCGTCGAGAAAATAGGGGAAGCCAAGAAGGGAATGAACGAAATAATATCTTCGGCTCAAACAACCGGCAGGATTATCAGTTCGCTCGCAAACAAGACTGACCAGATAGGCGAGATAGCACAGGTTATAGATGATATTGCAGATCAGACGAACTTACTCGCATTGAATGCGGCAATTGAAGCAGCAAGGGCCGGCGAACAGGGAAGAGGATTTGCTGTTGTGGCCGATGAAGTAAGAAAGCTTGCCGAAAGAACAACGAAGGCTACTAAAGAGATTGCTGAAACAATAAAAGCGATCCAGAAGGAAGCCAAAGAAGCGGACGACTCCATGAATGTAGCCGGAAAAGTTGTAACACAGGGGATCGAACTGAATGTTCGGGTTGAGGAGGTGCTGGTAAAGATAAACGAGAGCGCTGAAAAAGTGGCTATGGAAATAGATCAGGTTGCTGCCGCAAGCGAGGAACAATCTTCGGCGGCTGAACAGATAAGCAAGAATATCGAATCGATCAGCGCTGTTACACATCAGTCTGCATCCGGAACTCAGCAGATAGCCAGAGCGGCTGAGGATTTAAATAGGCTAACAGAAAGACTGCAGAACCTGGTAAGTCAGTTTAAGATCGATAACGAGCAAAGGAATATGTTCAAGGATAGATCCCATTTAGGTGTAAGACAGAATGGAAAGATTGTACATGTTTAAAAATTATCTTTGTGGATTGTTAATAAAGAATTAAATAGTCATTTATGTAAAGAAAATAAAACCGGTTTGCAGTTGTCAATGCTGCAAACCGGTTTAAAACCTCTCAATAATTTTTCTATTCAGTTCATTCCTAAAAAAGACTATTTTTCTCAAAGAGTTCCTTTGGATTAAAATCTTTCTTATTTTTGCCGTTAAGAATCTACTGTTTCTTGAAAGTTCAATTATCTAAAACAAACTTTACAGGTCACGTGGAAGATCTTATCCAGAATAACAAATTGACCATAATCGGGAAACTGACTGCAGGCTTGCTTCACGAAGTCCGGAATCCTTTATCAGCTATAAAGCTGAATCTTGATTTCATGAAAATGAATGAAAAAGAACTTTCCAGGGAAATGGTTGAATCGATAGATGCCTCTATCGAGGCTTTTGAGAGAATAACTCATATTATAGCCGACGTACTCGACTTTACACGGAAGTCCAATTCATCGCTTAAAGGAACATCGCTTAATCAGGTTACTGAACGCGCTATCGAAATCAGCAGCTCATCGGCATCTAAACGGGGAATTGTAACCGAAAAACATCTGGACCCCGACCTCCCGAACATTAATGTAAATGAGAATAAACTGCTTCAGGTTTTGCTTAATCTTATAAACAATGCAATTGAGGCATCTTCAAACAAGAGCAAAGTTGTAATTAGAACAGGTATTGTTGAAAACTCGGGTCAGAAAAAAGTCCTCTGGGAGGTTGAAGATTTCGGCTGCGGAATAAAACCCGATGATATTCAGAAAATACTGCACGGTTTTTATACAAGTAAGAACGAAGGTTCCGGAGTCGGACTTATGGTTTGTAAAACTCTGCTCGATGAGATGAAAGCGGAATTCTTCTTCGATTCTAAGTACGGTCAGGGATCAAAATTCTTTATAACATTTAAAGTATAAAAAGAGTTTTAATGGAACCGAAAATATTAATTATAGATGACGACGACCTGGTAGCTTCCTCGCTTAAGAAAGTCCTTACCAAACAGAATTACAATGTTACTACCTGCCTTGATGCCGATGAAGCAAAGAGTATCACGGCAGAATTCCAGCCTGATGTGATTCTCCTCGATATTTATTTAACCACTCACAACGGTATAGATATTCTTAAAATTCTTAAAAAGAATTTCAGGGAAATTCCAGTTGTAATGATAACCGGCTATGCTGATGTTAAAATGGCTGTTACCTCTATTAAGTCGGGTGCTTTTGATTTTCTGCTTAAACCGATTGATCTTGAACAGCTTTCAATCGTTTTGAATAAAGCTCTTGAGAATGTCCGGCTTAAGTCGGAGGTTAACCGGCTCAATACTCTTCTGGAACCGGATGAAATGACCCGGGACTTTTTCGGTAAGGGTTCAAAGATACAGAAGCTTTTACAGTCTGTGGAAAAGCTCGCAAAAAGCAGCGATACTACTATCCTGCTCGAAGGTGAAAGCGGTACAGGTAAAGAAGTCTTCGCTAAATATATACATCAGAAAAGTCCACGCTGCTCAGCACCTTTTATTACTATCAATTGCGCAACTATTCCAAGGGATCTTGCGGAAAGTGAATTATTCGGTCACGAAAAGGGTGCTTTTACGGGAGCTTCTCAAAAAACCAAACTCGGGAAATTTGAACTTGCCAACGGAGGCACTCTACTCCTGGATGAAATAGGGGAGCTTAGCCTCGATATGCAGGTTAAATTACTTAGGGTTCTGCAGGAACGGAAATTCTACAGACTCGGAGGCGAAAAGGAAATCTCTGTTAACGTTAGAGTACTTGCTGCAACAAACAGAAACCTTGAAGATGAAATTGAAAAAGGGAATTTTAGAGAGGACCTTTATTACAGACTGAATGTAGCCAAAGTATTAATACCCCCTCTGAGAGAACGAAAGGAGGATATTCCTTATATAGCATATCTCCTGCTTAAAGAATTTTCTGCGAAATTCGGTAAGGAAATTCATTCCATCGATTCCTCTGCAATCGAGCTGCTCAAAAAATATCACTGGAAAGGAAACGTCCGCGAACTCAGAAACATTCTGGAACGTGTAGTTCTTCTATGCGAGGATAATGAACTAACCGAACATCATTTCGGATCGATCCTGGATCCTAAAAATTCCGACAAAGCCGCAGATGATAAATTTATACTTCAAATTCCTTCACAGGGGATTAAAATTGATACAGTACTGAAAAGCCTCATTCTTAAAACACTTCAAATTACTAACGGAAATCAGGTGAAAGCCGCCAAGGTGCTGGGATTGTCACGTTCCAAACTCCGTTACAGAATGGAGCAGCTTGGAATTGAAGTAACAAAACAGATTAATTAATAAAGCGCCTTTTTTCCACGATATTATCTAGTTTTTTCCCCTTCATAAAAAATTTTTTTCAAAACCCTAAACTTTCTTTTGACCTATACGATAATAAATCAGAGAATATTGTGTTGATGTTTTACCAAAAAAATTTACCCTAAAGCCCACATAAGCCCTTCACTAAAGACCATGTCTAAAACATGGTCTTCCTTTTTAAATGAAATTTTTTTTTGATTACTTCAGTTTGAGAGCTTTATTGAGTGTATTAATGAGATCTTCCCGGTCGAACGGTTTGTGTAGATAATAATTGAATCCTTCCTGGAGGAGATATTTTTCATCTTTCAATAGTGCGTATCCGGTTAAAGCAACTAATGGTGTGAATTCGTACCCGGGCATATTTCTTATTGCCTTTGCAACATCAATTCCGCTCGGTCCGTTACCTAGATTTATGTCGATTAAAAGGGCATCGTATTTATTCAGCCGGAGTTTTTCCAGAGCCTGTGCATAACTATTAGCACTGTCTACTTTAAAAAGATTTTTCAGAAAAAGATTGACTAATTCGGAGTTTAAGAGATTATCTTCAATGCTTAATATGTATGGTAATTTTTTGCCGGGAGTAGAAATTTTCGGACTGACAGGAGTACGCCGGAATTCAATATTTTTAGGTGGTTTAACCGCAATGGTAAGATCCGACTCGAACTGGCTCTTTTTTGTTCCCGGGAGAACAATACTGAAAGTCGATCCGTTGTTAACAATGCTCTCTACAAGAATATTTCCCTTCATCAATTTAATCATCTTTTTTGCTACGGATAATCCGAGACCGCTCCCTTCAAAATTTCTTCTGATTCCTTCGCTGAGCTGCCGGAATTCCCTGAATATCTTTGATTGATCCTCAATGTTTATACCGATACCTGTATCTATTACTTTCACTATGGCCGAAGTACTTCCCTGGTCGTCCTCACCGGAAGTAACTTCAATTCTTATACCCCCTGTATTCGTAAATTTGATTGCATTATCTACAATGTGCATCAATATCTGTTTGAAAAGATTTTCATCTCCAACCGCATTAATCTCGTCGTCCTGTATATTGATTTCAAATGATAGATTCTTTTCGGATGCCGTCTTATCGTAATTTGTAAGAAAGTATCTTGTATATGTACCAAGATTGAATTCCGTTAAACTGATCGGGTAATTACCGGATTCAATTTCGGCCAGATTCAGGACAGAGTTAAGTGTAACGAGCAGTCGCTTGCTCGACTTTAATATTTTATCTGTTATTTCAACGTGATCGGTTTCGCTCAACTCATCCCGCAATAGACTTGAAAAACCGATGATTCCGGTTAGTGGAGTTCGAAGTTCATGACTCATATTTGAGAGAAGATTAAACTTGAGCTTATTAGCTTCTTCAGCACAATCGAGAGCTCTTTTTAATTCAAGCTCCATTTCCTTTTTGAATGAAAGGTCGTCTTTCATGAATAAAATATGGTTCAGGTCCCCGTTTTCGTTCATAATCGGTGATATAAACACCGATTCCCAATAGTATTCCCCGTTCTTTCTTCTGTTTCTAACTTCACCTCTCCATGAATGTCCGTTGCGGATATTGTACCAGACTTCGTTTGCCTGTACTTCAGTTACATCTTCATCTCCAAAAATATTAACCTGTTTTCCGAATACTTCTTCAAAGAAAAATCCCGTTACATCGGTAAATTTCGGATTGGTATATTCAACAATTCCCGAAGGATTTGTTATTATTATCACGGATGAGGATTTATCTAGGACGTACGATAGTTTATTTATCTGGTCCTGGAGAGATTTTTTCTCTGTTATATCGTGAAAGGTCGCGAAGATAACCGGTTTACCCGAAACAAATTCCAATTTCAAAATAACTTCGGAATCAAATTCAATAGAGTTGCATCTCAAACACTTTACATCAAAATGGCTTGTCGAGTTTTTATCCTGTACTAAATCTTTCAGTTTTGTATTGAAATCATTTATGTAATCTATTGAAATTAATTCGAGTATCGACCTGCTGGCGGATTCCTCGGACAATTTAAATCCGAATAATGCTTTGAATGCATTATTGCAAAGAAGAATCTGTTCCCCTTCAATTATCGCAATAGCCTCTGAAATATTGTTAAACGCCGAATGAAATAATTTGCTGAGATTTTCAGGATTCTTAAAAACCTCGCCTTTCTGGAGAACTATTTCTTCTGGATTTCTCATATTTTCATCTATGCTAACAATGGAAAATTCAATCTAAATGTTGTTCCTTTGCCGGACTGACTTTCAAAACTGATAGAACCGTTGTGCCATTCCATCATTTCCTTGCATAAGAGTAGTCCGAATCCGGATCCCTCTTCTTCTTCTGTCCCTTTAGTAGTCGTATGGCCCGAGGGCTTAAAAAGATCGTGCTTTATTTCTTCGCTTATTCCCGTTCCCTGATCGGCTATTAAAACTGTTGCATATCCGTTGTTTACCTCACTCGATAGGGTTATTGTCCCTCTGCGGTTGGAGTATTTTATGCTGTTCGATATAAGATTTCTGAAGATTGCATTGATCATATTATCATCACCGAGGATCTCAATATTATCTGCAATAGAATTTATTATTTGAATCTCTTTAGTCTCATATTGTGTTTTGAAGTAATTGAGAGCATTCATCATTATATAGTTCAAGTTGCATCGTGTCTGATTGAACTTAACCTGACCTAACAGAAGCCTCGTCCATTCAAGTAAACCGTCAACAAGTGAATATAATCTTTTAACAGAAGCATGCGCATATGTTGTATAAGTTTTTATCTCGTCAACAGGCAGTTCATCAAAACATGTAGTTAATGCTGAAAAAGTACCGAGTATTCCCTGAAACGGGCTCTTAAGATCGTGAGCAATAATTGAAAGCAGAATCTCTCTTTCGTTTTTTTCTTTAATCAGCTTTTCAATTTTATTCTCAAGTGAAGTATTGATATTGCTGACCATCATCGATTTTTGCTTATAAAGCTGAATCTCATCCTCAACTGTTAAGATATCCGGAATTACACCCGCGCCCGATTTTTCTGTTATATCCCAGAAGATCCACTGACGGTATATACTCTGTGAAGAAGAAAGCGGGTGAGACCTTAGGGCTATCTCTTTTTTCTTTTTAAACCTGATTATGGTATTCAGAAGCTTATCTTCAGAATAAACCAGCGAGGACAAAGAAATCTTCAGATTATTATCGAATATACTGTTGTTCTGTATATGATTTATCAAATCGAAGACATTCTGTTTTGTAAAATCAGCAAGGTTCAAATCTAGAAGTTCCAGGGCAGTATTATTCCAGTAAACAAAATCACCGTTTGAATCGGAAATTATCAATCCAATTTCTATTGAGTTCAGGATTTTTTGCAAGAATCTCACACTGTGCTGTGGCAGGACCAGGTTATCCGCAGATTGAGAAAGACTCTGTAATTCATCAGTGTTCAGCATATTCACAGCAGAAAAATTGGAAGAATAAACTGTCCTCAAACAGTCCTTATTTAAGTCCTTTTTCAGGCTTTTACTAAAGGTATTATCGGAAGGAAAAGAGTTTTTTTTAGAGTTGTTTTCAAGCGGTAATAACAAAATCCCCCCTAAACAGAAAAATAGCAGGTATAAAATACAATTTTTTGTTAAATCTTTTCATCATTCATCCGATAATAATCTGGAGGAAAATTCGCAACTGGCTAATATTAAACAAACACATTTACAATTATTAATTGTTTTCATTCAATAATGGTATACTTTTTTAGGCATACTAATTGAATTAATAACCGAGCACAAATAGAAGCTGCTATATGGAAGAAAAAAAATTGAGCAAACCGGATATACTTAATCTGCTTGCAAGTCGGTCAACCGAAGCATTGTTGGATGCACTCGATTATCTAATGAACCTGGACAAAATTGATGATTTTGTTGAATCCGTCTGTAATGCCGTAAGTAATCCTGATAAAGGAGTAAGAAATGCCGCTTCACAATTAATTCTTACTCATAAACCCGATAAAGCTCCGGTTTATCTGGTCGGCTGCATTTCATCGAAGGATATTACTCTTAGAAATCTGGCCGGAGAATTACTGATTGCCCTTGGACATAAATCGGTTCAGACCCTCATCGATTACAATTGCGAAAAGAACAGCGACGACCAGAAATTTATTATCGATATTCTTGGACTTATCGGAAGCAATAAAACGGCAGATCACATTCTCGGAATTCTCGGATCGACCGAAGACGATAACGTTATTCTTGCCTGCATAGAAGCACTTGGAAATATCAGGAACCAGGAAGCTATCGATATTCTGCAGCTTTTATACGACAGGAGCGAGTTGTACAAACCCTTTATTGTGGAAGCCCTCGGCAAAATCGGCTCGCAGAAAGCATGCAGCTTCCTTCTCGAAAAATTTCTAAAAGAAGACGATTTAACAAAATATTCTATTCTTGAAAGCCTCGGCTTTGTTGGCGATGTGGATACTTATTTCTTCCTGCTGGAACAGGTCCCGAACATTCATGGGCCTCTTGTCTGGCCTCTCATTACTTCTCTTTTTATTCTAAAAGAAAAATACAGCCTGGATATTCCTTTCGACGATAAGATGAAAAATCTCCTGATGTATACGCTGCAGGAAGGTGCCCCCGAACATAAAAAAACAGCTCTATCACTTATAAATGTTTTTAATGACAAAGACATACTTGTAGAAAGTCTTAAGTTTCTCGGGGACGATGATGAACTGGATGAAATTATACGAACCAAGATTTATAGAAATCCGGAATACTTTTTCGAGGAATATCAAAGAATTCTGAGTAATTGTACTGATAAACTGAAGCAGGTTCTCAATCTCTTCTATTCTTTATTGTCTTACCTTATTTCCGAAATTGAAACTAGCGATCTTACTCTAATTCAAAAAAGAAACATGATCCATACTACAAGTGAATTCCTGAATCACCATGACGAAGAAGTCAGAAGATCCAGCATGGAGATCCTGTTTCTTCTCGATAGCGAATCGGCTCTTTTATTTATTGAATCGATGATTAGTGATGAGAATATATGGAACCGGTTACGGCTTGTCGAACTGTTGGAATTCATAAACAACAGTACTGCTAAAGAGGCTCTGATGAAATTATCCGAAGATGGCGAGGATATGATAAAAGAAAGAGTACAGGAATTACTTAATAATCAAAATATTAATGAAATCTATCCTATTTCAAAATAACGGGCTATGAATCAAATTACAGAATTGAAATTGCCGGATTTAAGCAGGAGCATGAATCCATCTCTACCCAAGCAGATGTTTATGTCTATTTCGTTATTTCAGGAGATAAGAAAGTATATATACGACAGTACGGGAATTTATTTCCAGGATAATAAAAAATATCTGCTGGAGAGCCGTCTTCAGAGAAGGATTACATTCCTGGGTCTAAAAAGTTTTGAAGAATATTTTGCGATTTTAAAATCGTGTGGATCGGGCTTCTCTGAAGAAAAAAGGTACTTTTACGAAGCAATTACCATCAACGAAACATTCTTTTTCCGGAACCAGCCACAATTGGATGCTCTGGTTTCCCAAATATTCCCGGCCCTTATAGCAAATAGGACAATCCTTAACAGGAATAAACTAAGAATCTGGAGCGCCGCAAGTTCGTCCGGCGAAGAAGCTTATTCTATCGCAATGGTATTTCAGGATCTTGTTAAACCGAAGTATCCCAATATGGAAATCGAGATTATCGGTACTGATATCAGTTCTGCAATTATCGAAACCGCAAATCAGGGAGTTTACAAGGATTATTCAATAAGGAATACACCCCCGTACTATTTGAAAAAATATTTCAAAAATAACGGAGGCCTTTTTGAAGTTGCTCCTGAAATCAAAAAAATGGCAACGTTTAAAATTCTTAATCTGTACGATGATTTTATGATGAAAACAATGATCAATTTCGATCTGATTTTCTGTGCAAATGTTCTTATTTATTTCGATACAGCATCAAAAATAAAAGTAGTTAATCACCTTTATAATTCACTTAACAGGGGTGGTTATTTATTCATAGGGTATTCGGAAACTTTACAGGGTATCTCTAAAGCTTTCAACCTTGTTAGCTTTCCTAAAACTGTAGGATATAAAAAGGAGTAGTAAATTCAATGAAAAGGGTAATTCTTGTTGCAGATGATTCCCCCACAATTCGCAAATTTGTTTCAGTGGCATTGACTGTTAAAGGATATGAAATTATTTCATGTTCGGACGGGATGGAAGCTTTAGAGAAAATTCCTAATAATAAAATCGATCTCGTGATTACCGACCTGAACATGCCAAATGTTGACGGATTTCAATTGATCAGTTCAATCAGGGAGAATATTGAATTCAAAGATCTTCCAATAATTGTTCTGTCGTCTCTCGGCAGCACCGATGACATTCAGAGGGGGCTTGAATGCGGTGCAAATTCTTACTTAATAAAACCGTTTGATCCTAAACGAGTTATTTACGAAGTAGCTAAATATTTGAACTAGAGGTAAAAATGACACTTAAATTCCTTGTTGTAGACGATTCGGTAACAATGAGAAGAATTGTTGCCAACTCATTAAAAGCCATCGGGTACGAAGCGTTTGTTGAAGCGGGGGACGGGAAAGAAGCTCTTTCAAAACTTTCCTCCGATGAGTCGATTAACTTTATTATAACTGATTGGAATATGCCTGAAGTTTCGGGACTCGAATTGGTTAGAAGTATTCGCTCCAGCGATAAATTCGCAAAACTCCCGATTTTAATGGTTACTACCAGAGGGCTTAAAGAGGATATCGTAGAAGCTCTGCAGGCCAAGGTAAATAATTATGTTGTAAAACCTTTCACTCCCCAGATTTTGAGGGAGAAAATCGATCAAATTATGGCAAGTGCTTAAACGGAGAATCTCAATGGATAATAATTCATCAATGGATCAGGTCTTTGAAAAACTGGGAGAACTTAAATCGTTCTTCGTATTCGGGCAGAAAATTGTTCCCGTAATTCAGAGCATAATCGATTTTATGCGAGATGTAGTTCCCCTAATGGAATATGTAAATAATTCCATTCAGGACAGCGCAAGTAAAATTCCTAAAGCTGCCAGCCAGATTAACAGCGTAACCAATGCTACCGAAATTGCAACCAGCGAAATTCTGGATATTGTTGATTCTATGTCGATGGACCTCTCAAAAATTAAAAATGAACTTGCTGACCTCAAAAACGGATTTTTTAATCAGCGTGTTGCACTCGAAAATTTCGGTAATCAGTTTGCAAATATGAACGGTGAATTCAGCTCATTACAGACGGGACTAAGTATAGATGAACTTGAGACAAAAGTTACCCTTATGGAAGGCATTGTAAATAAGATCGAAACGGATTCCAATAATATTACATTATCCCTTCAGGTTCAGGATATTACTTCCCAGCAGCTTGCTTCCGTTAATCACCTTATTCAGTCGGTTCAGAAGCGTCTTTCTAAACTGATGAGCGATCTGAGCCGCAAAAGTCCTGCTGAACTTAATGATAATGAGGAAGATTCTGATTCAAACCATGATGTAGCTTTTAATCCTGATGCCAGATACGAAAAAAATACTCACAAACAGGAACTCGCTAATCAGCTTTTCGATTCAAACCTGAAAACTTCGCAGGATGAGATTGACAAATTGTTCTCAAAATAATGGATAATATTATGCAAAACCCGATGCTCGTTGATCCCGAAATGAAGGAAATTGTTGAGAGCTTTCTCCTCGAAACAAAAGAAATTCTGGAAAAGCTGGATGTAGACCTGATTCTTCTTGAGAAGAGCCCTGATGATGTCGATCTGCTTAATAAGATCTTCCGTTCTTTCCATACTATAAAAGGGACGTCGGGATTCCTGGGACTCGAAAAACTGCCCGAGGTTACTCATAAATGCGAAGATATCCTTAATAAACTTAGAAAAGGTGAAGCCAAACTTTCCTCCTCCCTGATGGATGGAATTATCCTCGGTTACGATACAATTAAAGAACTTCTCCTTGTTATTGAGAACGATAAGAATGAAGAGATTGAAGTTGAAGATGTGATTGCAAAACTTGTTTCACTTTATGAAAATATCAATTCACCCGATCAGACTGAAATCAATTCTGAGATTCAAATAATTGAAGAGGCTCAGATCGGTGAATCTGTGACACCGGATGTGACTAAATCTGTTTTACCTGTTAAAGAAAACACTATCAGGCAAGTTCACCAGGATAATAAAAAGGCTGATAATACAATTCGTGTTGATATCGACCGGCTCGATGCTCTTCTTAATATTGCATCGGAAATTGTGCTTGGCAGGAACCGGCTTGCACAGCTGAATTCACAGTATTCACTCGAAAACGAAGGAAGCGTATTTGCTAAAGATCTTGGAGATGCAACCAAACAGATCGACCTTATGACGAGTGAGCTCCAGCTTGTTGTTATGAAGTTGCGAATGATTAAAATAGGTAAGGTTTTTAACCGTTTCCCGAGGGTCGTTAGAGACATGTGCAAAGACCTTAATAAGGAAGTGGAATTGATAATTAACGGCGAGGAAACAGAAGTAGATAAAAACCTGATTGAAGAAATCAACGACCCCCTTGTGCACCTGATAAGGAATGCAATTGATCACGGAGTTGAATCACCTGACGTTAGAGAATCCAAAGGTAAAAAAAGAAAAGGAACAGTAATACTTTCGGCCGAACATGAAGGAAATAATATTGCCATAAAAGTAATCGACGACGGAAAGGGAATCGATCCGGAAATGATTAAAGAGAAGGCCGTTTCCAAAGGATTTATTTCCCGTGAAAAAGTAAAAGAACTTTCCAGACAGGAGGCATATAATCTTATTTTCCATCCCGGATTTTCAACTGCCGAAGTGGTTACTAACGTTTCGGGACGCGGGGTCGGAATGGACGTGGTTAAAACTAACGTTGCAAAGTTGAGAGGTACTATCTCTGTTGAGTCCGAAGTCGGTAAGGGAACAACAATGATTTTACGACTCCCCTTAACGCTTGCGATAATTTCCGGAATGATAGTAAAAGCACACGGTCAGACTTTTGTTATTCCGCTCCATTCTGTAATTGAAGTTCTTAGAGTGAGTGTAAGCGATATTGAAACTATCAACGGAAAGGAGGTTGTACACTTAAGAGATTCAATACTCCCTATTATTTCGCTTGATGAGTTGATTAGTAATAACGGTAACGGTCACAATGATAGCGGTTGGCAGTATATAGTAGAAGTTGGAATTGCTGAAAAAAGATTCGGAATTAAAGTGGATCAGCTGGTGGGTCAGCAGGAAGTTGTTATTAAATCCTTGGGTGATTATTTAGGGAAGATTGACGGAATAGCTGGTTCTTCTATTATGGGGGATGGTACGGTTATAATAATCCTGGACATTAACGAATTATTCAATAAGCTGAGAAAAAGAATTGAATCGTAAAATTTCTGTTGTGATTGTGGACGATTCTGCATTTATGCGCAAGTCCCTCTCTATTATGCTGGAAAGCGATCCTGATATAAAAGTAATTGGTACCGCACGTAACGGTCAGGAAGGATTAGAACTGGTCAAAAACCTGAGACCGGATGTGGCAACACTCGATATTGAAATGCCCGTAATGGATGGTCTTACGGCTCTTAAAAAGATAATGAACGAGTGTCCCACTTCTGTAATTATGGTAAGTTCTTTAACAACAGAGGGAGCCGATTCAACTTTAAAAGCGCTTGAACTCGGTGCCGTCGATTTTATTCCCAAAGAACTTTCCTACGTCAATGTAAATATTACGAAGATCAAGGAAGATCTGATCTCCAAAGTAAAAGAGATCGTTAAACAGAAAGTCATTAAAGAGAGATTAAACCGGCTCAGATCTATAAGTAAATCAGGGCAGCAGGAGGTTGTAAGAAAACCTCAAAGTCAGATTCCGCAAATCGGATTTAAAGCAGTAGCTATCGGTATATCTACCGGAGGTCCGTTATCTCTTCAGAAAATTATTCCCGTTCTTTCCGAAAGGATAAATGTCCCGATTTTCATTGTTCAACATATGCCGCCGAAGTTCACAAAATCTCTTGCGGACAGGTTAAATCTATTATCCAAGCTGAATGTAAAGGAAGCTGAGAATGGAGAGCCCGTTCAGAACGGAACAGTCTATATTGCACCCGGCGGTTTCCATATGACTATAAGAAAAAATGGAATGGCTTCCAATCAGATTGTAATTTCATCTGAACCCTCTACAACTCTTCACCGGCCTTCGGTCGATGTAATGATCAATTCGGTTGTCGGTTTGTACGGCAAACATACTCTCGGTGTTATAATGACAGGGATGGGGAAGGACGGATTTGAAGCCATAAAAAATTTGAAAAGTCTGGGCGGTTATGCAATTGCTCAGGATGAACCGACCTGCATTGTCTATGGCATGCCCAAAGCGATTGTAGATGCCGGTTTTGCTGATAATATTCTACCATTAGAAAAAATTCCAGAAATTATTAATAAGGTGGTTTAAATGGCTAATCATTTCGAAGATGTTTTGTTAAAAGATATATATACAAAAAACTCAATCCAGAGCGGCAATCTGATTAAAGCAAAAGACCTGGACCTTAAAGGGCATACCAGGATTTCACTGGAAGAGGATGAACATGATGGGGTTAAAATCTATCTTAAGAAAGACGCTGCCGATAACGTAAAAGAGATTAAATTTGTCTGTTCCTGCGGTCAAACCAAGAGCATTATCCTGGATTACTCTGAGTAATAACTTACAAGTGTTTATTATTAGCCAATCCCGGCCTCTAAAACACCCGCATTTCAACTAAATTCACCCCTTAATTGTGGCATTCCTTTTGGGTAGTTATAATAAAAAAATCCAAGAGGATTATGTCATCTGTAAAATTACTTCAAAACCTTTTAGACTATTGCGCGGTAAAGAATAAAGTAATTTCTAAGAATATCGCAAATGTAGGAACTGAAGGTTACCAGCGCGAGGATGTTGAATTCAAAAATCTTCTCGATGAAAAAGTAAATTCCGGCCTAAGGACTTCCAGTACAAAACATTTTTCAGCTCTCAATAGCCCGGTGGAAAACCAGTCCAATTTCAATGTAGTTATGGATGAAGACGGGGAAATGTCGACCGGTATCAATAATGTAAACATTGATCGGGAAATGTCGGAACTGGCCGAGAATACACTCCGATTCAGGTTCGCTTCTAAGAAAGTGGGCGATTATTACAGGGGGATTCAAAACGTAATTAAAGGAGGAGGTAGATTTTGAAAGAATTCGGAAGTCTATTCGGACTTGGAATTAGCGCCCGCGGAATGAGTATCCAGCGTAAAAAAATGGATCTTATTTCGCAGAACATTGCCAATGCGGATTCAGTCAGAACCGCCGACGGCCAGGCATATCAGAGAAAAGTTCTTAATGTTAAAGAGAACCAGAACAGCTTTGCTACTAATCTTTCTATGGAAGGTCAACTCCTTAAACTCAATACAAAAAACTCGAGCCACATGAGCGCAAATGATCCAAAATCAGTTTCTTTGCCTTCTGTATCGGGCGGTCTGGAATTAAATGAAACTGTTGATTCAAAACCGGGCGAAGTGATCTTCATGCCCGAGCATCCCGATGCCGATGAAAAAGGTTACGTCCAGATGTCGAATGTTAATGTGTTGAACGAGATGGTTGAAATGATAGCCGCCACCAGAAGCTACGAAGCAAATCTTACTGCACTTAATTCATCCAAACAAATGATCAAAGATTCACTGGAGATATAGAATGAAAATTAATACCAATTCCTTCGGTAACTACAACGCATCTTACATTGATAGAACTCAATCCAGGACAAACATAGAGAAACCTCAAAATGCTCCGATAACCGATTCCGAAAAGAACTTCTTTGCGAAATTGTATCCTGAAAAGAAGAGCGAAATAATTAACTATGAATTTTATAATCCGAAAGGTAAAGCCGCAGGTATTACGGTTGGTTCATTAATAGACAGAAGAGGATAAAATGAAAATTGAATTACTCGGCAAGTTTAACCCGGATCCGTTAAGCCAGCTAAAGAAAAATAACGCTGTCTCTGGTTTCGCTGAAACTCTTAACGACCTGGTGGGTGGCGTTAATAGTGCTCAGAAAGCTTCCGAGCAGTCGGTAAAAGATTTTGTCTCCGGCAGCGGTGTCGAACTCCACGAAGTTATGATCGCCGGCGAAAAAGCCAAAACCAGTCTCGAACTGCTTCTGGAAATAAGAAATAAAACAATCGATATGTATAAAGAATTAACAAGGATGCCTTTATAATTATGAATAATAATCCAATTCAAGTTCTGTTCGGAATCTTCAATAAGTTGAATCCAAAACAAAAGTTCATGATGGTTGGCAGTGTCCTGCTTACAATTGCATTGCTTATAATTCTCCTCTTTTTTATGAATGAACCGAGTTATTCAACTTTATATTCCGGATTATCCGCAGAGGATGCTTCAAAAGTAGTCGACTATCTGGGAGGTCAGAAAATCCTTTATAAGATCGACGATAATGGCCAGACTATCAAAGTACCTAAAGAAAAAGTTTACGAAGCGCGACTGGCGCTTGCCGGCAGGGGAATTCCAAGCTCCGGTGTTATTGGGTATGAAATTTTTGACAAGTCGACTATGGGTATGTCGGAGTTTATGCAGAAGATTAATTATAAACGCGCTATGGAAGGGGAGCTCGCACGTACCATTGCGCAGCTTGATGGAGTCTCTGGCGTTAGAGTTCATATTGTTATTCCTCAAAAAACAATCTTTAAGGAAGAAGAAAAATTTCCATCGGCTTCCATCGTACTGAAACTTAAAAATAATGCCGCCATTTCTAAGGAAAATATAACTTCTATTGTAAATCTTGTATGCGGAAGCGTGGAAGGGTTACCTGCAAGCAAAATTTCAATTATCGATACACAGGGCAGGATTCTCTCCAACGAAAGTGAGGACGGGCCGCTCGCGTATGCCTCTTCCAAACAGTATGAAATTAAACAGTCGGTCGAAAATCATCTGGCAAAGAAAGCTCAATCGATTCTCGATAATGTGCTCGGATATGGAAACGCAATGGTTCAGGTTAATGCGGATCTTAATTTCGATCAGGTCGAAAAAACAATGGAACAGTACGATCCCGATTCTCAGGTAGCCATAAGTGAACAGACTATTAAATCGAATAATTCCGGTGTTACAACCAGCGATTCGTCAGCAAATGCCAACGAGAACTCGCTTACTAATTATGAAATCAGTAAAACTATTCAGAAAGTGATTGAAGGATCAGGAAATATTCAGAGATTAAGCGTTGCCGCGGTTGTAAACGATATACCCAAGAAAATTACTAAGGATGGAAAGACCGAAACTCTCTACGAACCGCGCCCGCAGGATCAACTTAACAAACTTGAAGAGATTATTAAAAATGCCGTCGGTATTAATGTTAACAGGAACGATCAGTTCTCGCTAGTAAGTATTCCGTTCGAAGAAAAACAGGTGGACGAAATTGTACTTGATGAGTCGCATTCATTAATGCCTAATACGGATGAGTGGATTAAACTGGCGATGATTCTGTTTGCTATTCTCTCCTCTCTGTTTGTACTGAAGAGTCTTATGAAAAAATTGAAGAACGAGAAAATTGTTATCGGAACATTCAATCCAGGCGAACTTGCAGTAGCAACACCGGCACCGGTTCTTACTCCCAAGCAGGAAACTGTATTCAATCAACAGCTTAATTTACCTAAGAAAAAAATCCTTCCGCTCGGCGATATTGAAGATGAAATATCGGACGAAGCTTTATTAAAGAAGAATCAGCACGATAAAATAATTAACTATGTTGCCAAGAATCCTCTCGACGCAGCTAAACTAATAAATGCCTGGATGCACGAAGATGAAATCTAATGCAGTAGTAAAAGACGAACGATTAAAAGATATCTCCGGTATGCAGAAAGCCGCAATGCTGATGGTTGCACTCAACATTGAAGCCGCCTCCGCTGTCTTTAAGTATCTGGATCCGACTGATATCGAATCTTTGTCCGCTGAAATTACAAAGGTTAAAAACATTCCCTCTAAAACGGTGGATAATGTAATTGATGAATTCTATAACATGGTTACGGCCAGGGAATATGTTCTTGAAGGAGGCCTCGATTTTGCTCAATCCCTACTCGAAAAATCCTTTGGTATTCCTAAAGCTCATGAAATAATAGATAAAGTTAAACGGCTCACGACTTTAAAGGGTTTTGACGTTCTTAAAAAAGCCGAACCGGCACAGCTGATCAATTTCTTGAATAAGGAACATCCCCAGACAATGGCTCTTATACTTTCGCAGCTAAGTCCGGATCAGACTGCAAACGCCCTTAAAGAATTGCCGGAGGATCTGAGACTGGATGTTGCTCACAGAATCGCAACCCTTGGGAAAATTGCTCCTCAAACACTCAAACAGATTGAACACGTTGTTGATGATATTGCCGGCCTCTCTATGAGCCAGTCTGTCGGTAAACTCGGCGGACCTAAATGCCTTGCAGGTATTCTGAACAGACTTAATGTTACAATAACAAAAGATATTCTTATTAAACTGGAGGAAAAGGATCCTGATACTTCTTATCAGGTGAAGAGACTTATGTTCATATTCGATGAGATCGTAAATATTGCTGATAAAGATATTCAGAAAATTCTTAGGGAGGTTGACAGAAAAGATCTTGCCCTATCACTTAAAATTGCTGACGAGCGATTGAAAGAAAAAATATTTAAGAATATGTCCGAACGTGCAGCCGACCTTCTTAAAGAAGAACTGCAGTATATGGGTATGGTAAAATTGAAAGAAGTTGAGGATGCTCAGGCCAGAATTATCGATATTATTAAAGCACTTGAAGAAGCCGGCCAGATTTCATTGAACCTGAGAGGCGGACCGGAGGAAGTTTATGTCTAGTACTCTCCGGCTAAGTTCTGCTCCAAAACTGAATGTGAAATCGAACGCAATATTCGAAAACAGCACTGATTTTGAAGACTCCGTACCTCTGCAAAAGCAGCTTGAGGAGGCCTATAACAAAGGATTTTCAGATGGACAGCAGAAACTAAGACGGGACCTGGATAAGGATTATTCCGATAAGCTCTATAAAAAATACGAAGAGGTTTATCATCTCTTCGAAGCATACGATCAACGTCTCAAAGAATATGAACAAACTTATGAGCGGCTTGCTATCGGCACAGCCGTTGAACTCGCACGGAAAATAATCCAGAGAGAGATTAAGGAAGTTACCATAATCAATCAGGTCGTTAAAGACGCTATTGCTAAAGTTGTAGGCGCAAATGAAGTAAGAATAAAATTCAATCCTTCAGATCTTGCTCAACTCAATAGTTACAGCAGGAATCTGATTAACAGCAGCTCCTTTAATAAAATAAAATTTGAAGAGGATGAAAAAATTGAATCGGGCGGCTGCCTTATCGAAACAGAAATCGGTAATGTTGATGCCAGAATTTCAACCCAGCTTGAAGAATTAAGAAGAAAACTTGATGAAAGCATTGAAACCGGATAAAGAATGACAATTGCAGACGAAATACTGGATCGATACCAGGCTGTAATAACCGCATCGGATCCTATAAAAGTAAACGGAAAGGTTCTGGATGTTGTGGGACTTGTAATTGTTTCTGCCGGTCCTAATGCTGTTATGGGGGAGATCTGTTCGGTTATCGATCAGAACGGTAGAGAACTCTGCAAAGCCGAAGTGGTTGGTTTTAAGGATGGAAAAGTTTTATCGATTGCTATCGGCGAGGTAAACAGCATTTCGCCGGCGTGTGAAATAAAAGCTTCCGGAAGAAAATTTGTTGTTGGATTGGGCAAAGAGCTTCTCGGCCGTGTTATAGACGGACTCGGAAATCCGATCGACGGCAAAGGTGAAATCAGATACTCATCAGTTAGAGATGCACACAGGGAACCGCCTAATCCGCTCGAAAGAAAAAGAATTACTACTCCGATCCAGACAGGTGTTAGAGCGATCGACGGACTTCTCACGATCGGAAGAGGTCAGCGGATCGGTATTTTCGCCGGTAGCGGAGTGGGCAAGAGCGTTACTCTTGGTATGATAGCAAGAAATTCAAGCTCGGATGTCAATGTTATTATTCTCATCGGTGAACGGGGTAGAGAAGTAAGAGAGTTTATTGAACGCGACCTAGGCGAGGAGGGTATGAAACGTTCGGTTGTTATCGTTGCTACAAGCGATAAATCTCCTCTTCTAAGAATGAAAGCTGCCTATGTCGGAACAACCATAGCTGAATACTACAGGGACCTCGGCTTGAATGTAGTTTTGATGATGGATTCTGTTACCCGATTCGCAATGGCTCAACGTGAAATCGGTCTTACAATTGGAGAACCTCCCACTTCGAAAGGCTATACTCCCTCTGTATTTGCGCTGCTTCCTAAACTTCTTGAAAGAACGGGCAATTCCGATAAAGGCTCAATTACCGGAATTTATACTGTCCTTGTTGATGGCGACGATATGATTGAACCGATCGCAGATGCTGTAAGATCAATACTCGACGGGCATATTGTACTCTCCAGAAAATTGGCAAATAAAGGTCACTATCCCGCTATCGATACCCTTCAGAGTGTAAGCAGAGTTATGCCCGATATAGTGGACCAGGATCATTATTCGAGGGTGATGAACTTTAATGAGATTCTGGCCAACTACAGGGAGGCAGAAGACCTTATAAATATCGGCGCTTATGTTAAAGGGAGTAATCCGCATATCGATAAAGCGATTTCTAAAATCGGTCATCTTAAATCTTTTCTGAAACAGGAAATCCTGGAAAAGGCCGCCTATAACGATACTGTGGAAAAATTATCTCACATTATTGAATTAAAAAATCATTGATGCGTTGTGTCGAAATTTATTTTCAAATTCGATCAGATAATCAGAATAAAGGTAGTTCTTGAAAAAAAAATATTAAAAGAAATCTCGCTTATTGATAGAGAGATTGAAAACTCAATTAACAAAAAAAAATCTTTTATTGATAAAAAGAAAAATCTTTATGAAACCATTACCAGCGGACAGATAAGGATTTACGAATTCAAAAGTGCAAGTGCTCACATAAAAACAATTGAAAAAGAGATATCGAACATCGACAAAAAAATAATGGAACTTGAGCATAGAAAGGAACAGAAACAATCCGAACTGATTCAGAAGAAGAAAGAGCTTAAAACATTCGAAACGCTTAAGGAAAATAAAATGGAAGAGTTTTTATTCGATAGCAGCAGGGAAGAATTAAAGCAAATGAATGAAATAGCAATAAGTAATTTTATAAGGAAAGGATGATGAAAGACAAACTGATTTATGTGCTGATTTTACTGATTGCCTTTTTTATGGTAACGGGCGCAATGTATTACGGTGCTTCGACTTATAAAAATATTTTTGTACTCGATTTTACACCAGTCGATTCCGGCCTGGAACCGGCTAAAAAAGATTCTACTATTACTGATGTAACCCGGGAAGCCGAAACTCCAGAAAAACCGGCTCCTCCCGATTCTTCAATTGCAATGAATCAGACCGGAGCCTCACCAGCGGATACGGCCGACCTCAAAATCAGTGCTTCAACTATTACAGATAATACAGATGTACTTGCCGAGCAGATTAATAAACTGAAGGAACAGGTAAGTCTTTTAAGTGAAAAATCGGTTTCCCCGGATAGTCCTGAAAATATCTCTCAGTCTGTCATAAGTGTTAACGACAGTGTCTACAATAAATGGGTAAAAAACTCTGTAAAGCTATATGAAGCTATGGATTCGAAAAAAGCCGCTAAAATAATTCAGGGTTATAACGATAATATAGCCAGAGACATTATTTACTCGATGAAAAAAAAGAAAGCAGCCGAAATAATAGCAGAATTTAAACCTGAACTGGCAAATAGAATTATTAATCTAAAATGAATTTGAATCCTTTATTTTTTGATAAACTTACTAATGATGCTGGATTACTTAATGCATTGAATAGCTCAAATCCAGAGACGACTCATCTCTTTGCGGATATAATTAATGTATTTGCCGAGGAAAATTCTCCGGGAGTTAATAATTCCAACAAGTACTCACTCGATCAATTACTTGCTAATATTAACGATTTAGAAATTACCATTCCCGTAAACCATGAGCTTCTTGAAGAACTGGCCGGTATTATTCACAAATCCTCCGGCGAAAATCTTCTTTCACAGGATCTTTATCACCTGCAGGATATAAATATTACTGCCACTAAACAGTCCGTAAATGAAGAAGAACTGATCGCTTTTATAGAAGGTTTGCAGAATATCTTGAATAATAGTATTGATATTAATAGTCCCGGACAAGAGCCTCCAAAATTATCAGACAATTTAGAACAGCCGGGCGATGATGGTGATGGGGATTCAATTGAGCGGACAATTTCATTAGAAACCATTAAATCCGCTTTAATTAATCATGATGCTGTAAAATTCGTGCTGAAATCCGGCGGCGACAAAATCTCTTTACAAGTGTCGGCAATTGAAAACAACCTTATTGCAATTCCCAATAATAAATTTAATACTCCCATAAACTCAACTGAACCGTTAACTAGTCCGGATAAAGTCTCAGTTGAAAATACTGATTCGACTTTGCAAAATCAGTTAAATATACCACAAGACAGTATTCAGCCGGAAAATTCAGTATCGGAAAATCAAGTACTTAAAAGCCATGAAAATATCGAAGTAAATAGAAATCGATACGATGAATTATCTGATACTGTAAACGAAAAAGGGGAAACAGCAAGACTATACCGTATCGAAGTGATTCAATCCGAATCGAATAATAAATCAGAAACATCAATTCCTAAGCATAAAGGACCGTTTATTCTGGATATTAAAACATCCAAAGAGATCAGCAGCTTCTTGAGCAAATACAATTACGAAGAAGGGGAATTTAAGGTCCAGGGAAATCTTACTGAAAATTCAGCCGAAGAATTGAATCTCAGCAAAACGTCCGGCACAAATTCTGAAACCATAAACGATGGTGAGGAGAATTCTATAAAAGAAAGCAAGCTCATTCTAGTTGATAGCAAAAAACAGAATAAGGAAAATGATCTATTTAGAACAGAAAGAATTAATGGTGCAGAATACCTCAGGGCAATAAAAATAGAGTCTTCAGGAAAGATTACAGAACTCAATTCATACGGCTCCCAGTTACCTGAAATTAAAACCGCTTCTATTGTAAAAGATAATTCCGATCAGGTAAAAAAATCAGTCGATAATAATTTAATATTTACCGAAAAAGATTTTGTTGAAAATGCAGGAAATGTTTTCTCCGGTATCCGGGAATTCAGTTCCGGCAAAAATAATGTAAAGCCCGAACCGGTTAATAGTTCTGTAAAAAAAGAATCAAGTTTAGCAGGAAAATCCGAAAATGTTGATCCTGAAAAATTTCCCAATCCTCCAAATGAAAGTAAAACGTTTATAGAAAAAAATCATTCTGCAATGAGTGATTATCAAGAACGGGTATCCGATCCGGAAATGGAGTCAGGTGATAAGGCATTCTCCAGGCAGGAAGATAATAATTCTAAATCGACTGATACCGATCAAAAAAACAATACAACTAATAAAGTTGAAGGTAAGCAGAATTTCGAGCACATAATAAAAAATGATGCCTGTGCGGGAATTAAGCAGGAATCGATGAAATCACATGAGAATGTTAGCACAGTTGCTTTTGATAAGGGTGTTAATAAAATTGAAAATCCCGTAGGTGAAAAGATTATTTCGGAAGCAGGATTGTTTTCGGAATCAGTCAAAAAAATCAAGTCGAACGAAATCATAACAGAGATAAACAAATATCTTAATACAAACGAAAAACAGAGCATCACTTTTCATATTACACCGAAGAATCTCGGAACTGTGAAACTGGTAGTGGATTATGTGGAGAGTAATTTGCAGGCAAGTATAGAAGTTGAAAACGAGCAGGTTAAACAGGCTATTCAGTCAAACCTCGACCAGCTTAAAAATAATTTGCAAAGTAACGGTATAACAGTAAGTACTATCAATATCAATTTGGGCAGCGGTGAATCAAGAGCCCAAAAAAGCTTTACCGGTAAACGGAAAAACTATTCAGGCCAAACGGGGCCAAAGATTGAAAGTGGCGAAGACTTGTCCGGCACTAAAAAGATGGGTTATAACACATACGAGTATTTAGCATAAGGAATTTGCGATGGTTAATTCAATTATAAATACATCTGCAACAGGAACAGTTAAGGAAAATAAAGGGACGCTAGGTAAAGATGATTTTTTAAAACTGATGATTCAGCAATTGAAAAATCAGGATCCTCTTAATCCGCTTGATGGTACCGAATATGCATCACAGCTGGCCCAGTTCAGCTCGCTTGAACAGCTGGCTAACCTTAATTCTTCTATAACCAAAAGTATGGACGTAAATTATTTGCTGACCCAATCGATAAATAATACAATGGTTGCAAACCTGATCGGAAAGGAAGTTAAGATAAGTGGAAATAATATCAGCGCGGTTGGTCAGGAGAGTATCGATATCGGCTATAATCTACCGGTTCAAGCAAAATCGGTTGTAATTAAAATATCCGATAAGAATGGAAATATTGTCCGGATGATTGACGGATCTGTTGAAGCCGGCACCTGTAAAGTTTCCTGGGATCTTTCCGATAATAATGGTAACAAAGTTAATAATGGTGATTATACGTTTGAAGTTGAAGCATATAATATCGGCGGTGAAAAGATGACTCTCTCAACATACAAGCTCGGACTTATAGATGGAGTCAGGTTTACCGAAAACGGTTCGATGCTCTTGGTTGGGGGAGCCGAATATTCAATATCAGATATTCTGGAAATATTAAATAGATCAAACAATGGAGGTAATGAATGACAGAGATCAATGGGGTATCTGTCCCTTTTATCCCGATTGTTGGTAACCAGGAAGTTGTAAGAAAACAGTTCGATCCGGTCTCCTCTTCATTCGATTCTATTTTCAAAGAGGAACTGGAAAAGGTCAAATTTTCCAATCATGCCATTAAAAGACTTGAATCAAGGAATATTCAGCTAAGCGAGACAGATATTGAAAAAATTCAATCCGCTGTCGAAAAAGCCGAATTGAAAGGATCCAAAGATTCGCTGGTAATGATGGATAATACCGCCTTTATCGTAAATATTCCGAACAAAACTGTAGTTACTGCTATGGAAGTTAGCGGTTCGAATGAGAATGTTTTTACCAACATCGACAGTGTAGTATTTGCATATTAACTAAACAACAATAAACATAACGGAGCGGGACCTTCCAAGGACGCTCCAGATCCGGCCGACTGACAGACGCCGGGTCAATCCTAGGAGGAAAAAATGGCACTCTTAACTTCACTTTTCGCAGGTGTATCCGGTTTACGTAATCATCAGTCCATGATGGATGTAATCGGCAACAATATTTCCAACGTTAATACAATCGGCTTCAAGGGCTCGCGCGTAACATTCAGCGATACTTTTAATCAATTTGTTAAAGCAGGTACCAATCCGACCGAAACAACAGGCGGTACCAACTCATTCCAGGTAGGCCTTGGTATGAAAATCAATTCAATCGATCGCAACTGGAACCAGGGTACATTTGAAAGAACCGGAATTACAACTGATCTCGGTCTCCAGGGTTCCGGTATGTTTGTTCTTAAAAGCAACGGCCAGAGCTTCTTTTCAAGAGCAGGCGCATTTATTTTCGACGCAGACGGAAAACTTGTTAGTCCGCAGAACGGTGCTGTTGTTCAGGGTAAGGTTGCAAGCGCAGAAGGCGTTATCCCTCCGGGCAACAATCTTGAAGATATTGTTATCGATACTAACCTTAAATTGCCGGCAGTTTCAACTACCAACATCAAATGGGGCGGTAACCTTAAAAGTAATTCCGAATTAACACGCACTCAGAGAGTTATCCAGAGAGGAAATATCAACTCTTCAGCTCTTGATGTTGGCGATTCAACTTCTCCTATCGTTGCTACAGTTTATAACGAATACGGCAATCCTTTTACTTTCGATATCACCTATGAAAAAACGGCTGATAATACTTACGACCTGAACTGGTCATTGAAAGATGAAGAAGGTACCGAATTAGACAGCGGCTCAATTGAAGATCTGGTTTACGCAGACGACGGAACCGGTGTTTTCACTCTTAATGCCGCTTCGCTTGCTGAATTCGACGGTACAAACAACAGAGTTAATATTCCAACTTCAAATATCGACTTTGTATTCGATGCAACAACTGTAACTCAGAATTCAAGTACACAAACACTCAGCGTTTCCGCAGACAATAACAGAATACCAAACGTTGTTAGTGGTTCGGTTACGATGTTTGATTCTCTGGGTACTTCACACCAGGTAACCTTGAAGTTTACAAAGATCGACGATAATTTATGGACATGGACAGCAGGCGTACCCGGTCAGAGCACAATAGACGGAAAGCCCCTTTCTACTTCCGGAACTATCCTATTTAATGCAGACGGTACCATCGACCCGGCAAATATTTCTCCGAATAACCCGCAGTTAACATTTGTACCTAAAGGCGGTGCAAATACCGCGGTAATCGATCTCGATTTCGGTTCTGGTTTCGGCGGTGTAACTCAGACTTCCTCCAGCTCCGTTGTTAGTGCATTATCGCAGAATGGTTCTCCTTCGGCTTCTCTATCGAATATAAATATCGATCAGTATGGAAATATAGTCGGTATTTTTTCGAACGGTAGTTCAAGAAATTTAGCACAGGTAATGGTTGCAACATTCAACAACCTGAACGGTTTGATTAGCGTTGGTGATAATATGTACTCCGCCTATGCAAACAGCGGCGAACCTAGAATTACCAGTCTCGGCGAAGAGAGCGGTACTACTGTTCAGTCGGGTGCGCTTGAACAATCGAACGTTGATCTCTCCGAGGAATTCACACGTATGATCGTATCTCAAAGAGGATTCCAGGCAAATGCGAGAGTCATTACAACGGCCGATAATCTTCTTCAGGAAATCACAAACCTTATCAGATAATTCTAAATGATCCCTTAGCCCCTCTGCCGGTTTAATACCGGGAGGGGGGCTTCCTAATAAACCTCTCGAAATTCAATCAATTGTTCAATATTAGCCAGATTTAACTTCCTTTTTCGGTTTTTTTGAGGATTTTAAGGGTTTTGCTGTGGCATTATAATTGAAAAATTATGACCACTATGGAAAACACAAAAGAAGAAAAAATCGTAGAGCAGCCGGAAGAGAAGAAAATTGAAGAAGCCCCTGTTAAAAAAGGGTTTAGTATTAAATTCCTAGCCATTGGGCTTCCGTTATTTATTGTTCAGCTAGTTGGTGTTTATTTTATCACTGCTAACATACTTATACCGAAAATTCAATCACACTCAACTCCGGTTGAAACCGACTCCGTTGCGACCAGTATTCCGGCGGAAGATACAATTTCCAATCCCGATCTGGGAAAATATATCTATGTTGTCGACGACCTTATAATTAATCCCGCGGGTACAGATGGAAAAAGACTGCTTCTTTCTTCACTCGGTTTTGACCTTCCAAGTGAAAAATCCCATTCAGAATTGAAAGACAAAGAAATTCTTGTTAAAGATGCTATCATTTCCGTACTCAGCAGTAAAGATATGATTCAACTTGGGAATTCCGGATATCGTGATACTTTAAGAATGCAGATAACGCAGAAATTAAACCGTTTGATGCCTCATATAAAAATAAACAACGTTTATTTCAGTAAATATATTCTACAATAATTATGGCAGAGATTTTATCACAGCAGGAAATTGATGCGCTGCTTAATAATATTAAAAGCGGCACCGATCAGAAAACGGAAACACCGGTTGAAAAGGAAATTGTTCTGTTCGATTTCAGACTCCCCAACAGAATCTCGAAAAATCAACTCCGTATAATCAGAAATATCTGCGAAAACTTTGCCGAAAGTTTTTCCCAGTTCCTAGTTACTAAACTTCAAAACGCAGTAAGTATTAATGTTGCTTCGGTAGACCAGATCTATTATTCGGAATATATGCTTTCTGTTTCCAATCCCGCATGTCTCTTTACGTTTGATATTAAAGATACCGACGTCAAAGGAATACTTGAAATTAATACCGACCTTGGATTTCTGCTTGTTGATAAACTGCTCGGGGGAAGCGGTATCGGCTCCAAACAGTTAAAGGTAATTACTCCGATTGAACAGAAAGTACTAAGAGTAGTAGTTGACCGAGTGATGTTCGATCTTAAAAAGGCATGGCAGACCGTTGATAACCTTGAATTTGTATTCGACCGGTTTGAACAGGATATCGATTTTGCTCAGATTACATCGCAGAGTGAATCCGTCCTCCTGATCTCATTCGAAATAATGATCGGTGAACAATCCTATCTGATGAATGTATGCTTCGCTACATTCGCTTTCGATAACATTCTGGCTAAGATCAATACCCAGAAGCTGTCAACAATACGTGCCACCAAATATTACGGAGTTACTTCTAAAGAAGTGATTACAAATCATCTTACAAAAACACATATACCAATTCAGGTTGAATTCGGTACGGCAAGACTTTCCATAAAAGAATTGATGAGTCTGGAAAAAGGCGACGTAATAAGACTTGATACAAAGATTGACGACGAACATAAAGTGAAAACGGAAGGCCGTATTCTTTTCACCGGCAGATCGGGTATTGTAAATAATCATAAGGCAATTAAAATAATTCGTAAAATTTTAGAAGAAAAAAAATCATACTGAGGAAGTTATGAACGAAATCAATAACGAAAATCAATTATTGGATGAGAACAACGAAGATAAAGGGAAATTAAACGGCTCCCTCGCAGAATTTGAGGAGTTCGACAGTTCAACCCGTTCCATTCCGGGCGCTGACGAGAAACTCGGATTTCTGAAAGATCTTCAGATGAATATCTATATAGAATTGGGTAGAACCCAGATGCAGATTAAGGATATACTCGAACTCGAACGCGGATATGTGATTGAACTTGAAAAACTGGCCAGCGAACCTGTTGATGTATTCGTTAATAATAAAAAAATTGCTGAAGGGGAAGTTGTTGTTATCGATAAGCACTTCGGTATTCGTATAACCAGCCTGGTTGACCCGGCTCAAAGAATAAAGGATATCTATTAATGTCATTTATGGATATTGTAAATACGATTCTACCGCTTCTGTTAATTCTGGGCCTCCTTTTTCTCGCCCTTATAATGATACGGAAGTACTCGTTCTCTATTAACCGTAACAAGTCGAATCTTCTTAAAATCGAGGTGATGAATAATCATCTTATTCTCCCGAAGAAATACCTGTCTGTTGTGAGAGTTGAAGATAAACTACTTCTTCTCGGTATTAGCGAGGGAAATATCTCGTTGATTAAAGAATATGACTTTGATTCATCTGATGAAATTCAAGCTCCTCAAAGTGAATTAAAACAGACATTCAAAGAGATATTAAAACAGAATCTGGGAATGCGATGAATAAGAAACTGATTCTGTATTTACTTGTTTGTCTTATAGCATTTCTTTCACAGGATATAGCCGCTCAGCAGAGCACATCAATTCCGTTTCCAAAGATTGATCTTCAGGTCGGTACCGCTCAGGATGGAAATGATGTCTCCACTACTCTTCAGATACTGCTCTTGATGACTATTCTTTCGCTGGCCCCGTCGATTGTAATTATGACGACAGCATACCTTAGAATAATAATTGTTTTTCATTTTCTTAAAAATGCGCTCGGTACACAGCAGATGCCGCCGTCACAGCTCCTTGCCGGTATTGCACTCTTTGTTACATTTTTTATTATGGCTCCAACCTGGAATAAGGTGAATGACGAAGCTCTCCAACCGCTTATGGATAATAAAATTAAAGTAAGCGAAGCCTACGACAAAGGAATAGAACCGATTCGCGAGTTTATGTTTAAAAATGTCCGGGAGGAAGATCTCGAATTGTTCGTAGGACTTGCTAATATCGAAAGACCTCAGAACCGTGACGAGTTACCAACTTACATTCTTATACCGGCATTCGTTTTGAGCGAGCTGCGAACCGGTTTCATAATCGGGTTCTTTATGTTCATTCCCTTTATAATGGTTGATATGATTGTTTCGAGTATTCTTATGTCGATGGGTATGATGATGATGCCGCCTATGATGATATCGCTTCCGTTCAAGATTCTGCTTTTTATACTTGTCGATGGCTGGAATTTAATTATCGGATCATTAGTTCGGAGTTTTCAGTAATGACGGAAGAATTGATCATAGAAGTTCTTAAAGACGCATTCTACACTGTGTTTATAATTCTGCTTCCGGTACTTGGCGTTTCTCTTATAGTGGGTATTTTCGTTTCAATTTTTCAAGCAGCCACTTCAATACAGGAAATGACGCTTACATTTGTACCAAAACTGATTGCTACGGCGGCCGTTATTATTCTGCTTCTTCCGTGGATTATCGATAAACTAGTTTCATTAACCACCAGAATGTTCACACTGTTTCTTACGATTCTAAAATGACCGAAATACTGGTATACGATTTTGTGATATTTCTTCTCGTTTTTTTGCGAATTTCATCGATGCTTTTCGCAGCGCCGATATTCGGTCATAAAACCATTCCGCCTCTTGTTAAAATCGGTTTATCCCTTATAATCGCTTACATTGTTTTTTTTACAATTGATAAAAGTTCTGTCCGGTTCGATATAAATATGGCTACTATTGCAATTTACTCGATTAAGGAAATTATCACCGGTTTGATTATGGGATTCATTCTGAATTTCGTTTTCTGGGGAATCTCTTTTGCGGGTCACCTTATCGGGTTCGATATGGGGCTTATGTTTTCAGAAGTTTTGAATCCTTTTGAAGACAGCCAGAATAATGTTATTGGAGAGGTTCTGTTTTTTGGAACGGTTCTTTTATTCATTCTTATAAACGGTCACCACTATATTATCACTGGGCTGGTTGCATCTTTTTCAGTAATCCCGATTGCAAAGTATACGATCAATGAACCGGTATTCACTCTTATAACAAAATATTCGCTTGCAGTTTTTACAATAGCAATAAAAATAGCATCACCTGTTCTTGTGGCATTCTTCCTGGTTCATCTTGCAGAGGGAATTATTGCACGTGTGATACCGAATATTCAGATATTTTTTGTTTCGCAGCCGCTTAAAATAGGGCTCGGTTTTACGATGCTTATTACTCTTGTCCCGTTCTATGTTTATGCAATTAAAAATCTTTTGCAGGGATACGAGAGCCGATTAATGGAAATGATAAAAGGTATGAGCATATAGTATGGCAGAATTTGACGGACAGGAAAAAACCGAAGATCCGACCTCTAAGAAACTGATCGATGCCCGCAATAAAGGTCAGGTTGCAAAAAGCACCGAGATAAATTCTCTCGCCGTGTTCGGGTTCGGACTTCTGCTCATTTTCCTCACAAAGAATTTTACCGGTGAGCTCCTCGGGGATTTTACAAAAGGTATTTTCAGTTCTCTCAATTCTCTGGAATTATCCAAGACAATTCTGCAAACCTATGCTCTTAAGTGGGCTCTCTTCTTTTTCACTTTTATGCTTCCGATCCTTGCAGGAATTGTTATAATATCTTTAATAAGTAATATTTCACAGATCGGATTTAAATTTGCACCGAAAGCGTTTAAGCTGGACCTCTCCAAGTTTAATCCGTTTAGCGGAATTAAGAGAATCTTTTTCTCGTCTCATTCCTATGTTGAAATCACTAAATCGGTTCTTAAACTTGTAATTATTTCTCTCTTTACTTATTTCATCATCGCACAAATGATCGAAGATACTACCTATCTTATAGATTTAAGCATAGAAGATACTGTTGAGTTCATGTTCGATTCGGCCTTTACTCTCGTCTGGAAAATAATTCTTTTCTTTGCTGTTATTGCGTCGGTCGACTTTTTATTCCAGAAGTATAAGTTCAAAAAACAGATGATGATGACAAAGACCGAGGTAAAAGAGGAATTCAAACAGCTTGAAGGTGATCCGCAGATCAAATCGAGAATCCGCAAACAGATGGTTCTTGCGGCAAGAAGCAGAATGATGAAGGATGTTCCTACAGCGGATGTGATTATTACAAACCCGACCCACGTAGCGGTTGCTTTAAAATACGATATGAATAAAGACGCGGCTCCCAAAGTAGTTGCAAAGGGCCTTGATGAACTTGCCCAACGGATTAAGAAAATTGCCGCGGAAAATAATGTTCCGCTGTACGAAGATGTAGATCTTGCCCGCGCATTATATAAAACATGCGACGTGGGGGACTTTATACCTGCAAAATTATTTAAAGCTGTTGCGCAGATTCTTGCATACCTGTTTCAGGTTAAGAAAATGAAGAAAAAATCGAGTATTGTCTGATATGCAGTTAGTTGGTAAAAATAGTGATATCATTCTTGCATTAGGACTTATCCTGATGCTCGGACTTATGCTTATTCCGCTTCCACCGGGATTTCTAGATTTTCTGCTTTCGATAAACATTACGCTTGCGATATTAATTCTGATAGTATCATTATATATTCAATCGCCGCTCGATATTTCTGTATTTCCGGGTTTATTGCTCGTTACTACTCTTTTCCGGCTCGGACTTAATATCAGTTCCACCAGGTTGATTCTAATTGACGGTTATGCAGGCCAGGTAATCGAATCATTCGGCTCTTTCGTTGTTGGAGGCGATTACGTAGTTGGATTTATAATCTTTATTATTCTTCTTGTTATTCAATTCATAGTTATTATCAAAGGATCAGGAAGAATATCGGAAGTAGCAGCAAGATTTACGCTCGATGCAATGCCCGGCAAGCAGATGGCAATTGATGCCGACCTTAACACCGGATTAATATCTGAATCGGATGCCCGCAAACGGCGCGACTTAATCTCACGCGAAGCCGAATTTTACGGAGCGATGGATGGTGCTAGTAAATTTGTAAAAGGAGACGCTATTGCCGGACTTATTATTAATGGTATCAATATCATCGGCGGATTTATTATTGGTATTGCCCAGAGGGGAATGGATTTTACCGAAGCGATTCAAACATATACCATTTTAACGATAGGTGATGGACTTGTTTCTCAGATACCGGCATTGATAATTGCAACAGCTGCAGGTTTGGTTGTTACAAGAAGTGCTTCCGGTTCAGCACTCGATTTTCAGATAAAAACTCAGCTCTTCTCAAATCCTCGTGTTCTCGGTACAGTCTCAGGAGCAATATTTCTGTTCGCATTTATTCCGGGTATGCCGACGGTTCCATTCATGGTATTGTCGGGTGTTTTGGGTGCTTCGACATTTGCCGTTAAAAAAAGTAAATCTGTGGCCGAAGGTTCTGCCGCTATTGCAGAACAGAAATCCGCCTCAGCGGAACCGGTTGAGGAAAAAGTTGAACAGTATCTTCAGGTTGATCCGATCGAAGTTGAAATCGGGTATGGACTGGTTAGTCTTGTCGATGAACAGCAGGGCGGTAATCTTTTTCAGAAAATTTCATCTACAAGAAAAATGATCGCCCTTGAATACGGTGTATTAATTCCACCTGTTCGTGTGAGGGATAATCTGCAGCTTTCCCCGAATGAATATATAATAAAGATTAAAGGTAATGTTGTAAGCGGTTTCGAAATTTATCCGGACCGTTATCTCGCAATGAATCCAGGCTCGGTTGGCGAACAAGTTACAGGAATACCTACTACGGATCCTGCTTTTGGAATGCAGAGCTACTGGATAATTTATGAGGAAAAGGAAAAAGCCGAGTTGCTCGGTTACACAGTAGTGGATTGCATTTCGGTTCTGGCAACTCATCTTCAGGAATCGTTGAAGAAAAATTTTGATAAGATACTTTCACGCCAGGAAGTAAAGCAGCTTCTGGAGAATATTAAAAAGGAATATCCTGCTGTAGTGGAGGATGTAAATCCGGATGTCCTAAATCTGGGAATAATCCAGAAAGTACTGCAGAATCTTTTGAAAGAGAATATTCCTATAAAAGATTTTGTAAGAATTCTTGAAGCATTGATCGATTATTCTAAAACAACCAAGAATATTGATGTCCTCACCGAATATGTACGGCATACTATTGGCGATACAATTTCGAATATTTACAAGGATGTAAACGGTATTATTCACGCTGTTACTCTCAGTGAACATCTTGAATCCCTTATTACAAATTCATTGCAGGCTCAGAAGGATAGTGTGGTTACACTCGGTTTGAGCACCAAAGTTCTGAGAGAGCTAAACACAAGCATTCAAATAGCAAATGAGAAATTCAATAAACTCGGGTATCCGCCGGTGTTAATTACTTCGGCCGCAATTAGACCGTATATCTACCGGCTGGTAAATTCAAGTTTCCCTGAACTTGCTTTATTATCTTTCAGCGAACTTCCTGCAAATGTCGAAATTGAATTCCTTGGTAAACTAGAGGTGGAAAATGCAGATTAAAAAATTTCTGGCTCCTACATTAAAAGAAGCTACTGAGCAGATGAAATCGGAATTGGGAAACGATGCAGTAATCCTCGGAACACGTGTCATTGAAGGGGACAGAAGATTTAATGTAAAGAAAATGTTTGAAATTACTGCTGGTCTGGACAGAAAAACTATTAATAAACCCTCGCCGGCTCTTACAGAAAAGCTTCAGGCAAAACCGAGTCTTGAAATAGAAATTGAAAAGCTTCAGAAAAAAATATTTAAGGATGATGAACCGGCCAAAAAAATAATTGATAAAAAATTGACCCGGAAACTTCAAGTTGGTTCGGATATTGAATTTGAAATTAAAGAGCTCGGCGATGTGCTTACTCAACACGAGGTTCAGAAAAATATTGTAAAGGAGTTGACCTCACAGCTCGAAAATTATGACGGGATTGTAGATCCTGCAAAACTTGAAGGATACCTTATTTCCGGTATGGCATCCCTTATTACAACAAAAGAGTTTAATGTAAAAAAGAATAAACTGACAAAGGTTGCTTTAGTAGGCCCTACTGGTGTCGGAAAGACAACCTGCATTGCGAAACTGGCAATTATTTCTAAGATAATTCACAAACTGAAAGTCGGTTTGATATCGATTGATACATACAGGCTTGGTGCTATCGACCAGCTCAGGATTTTCTCTGAAATAAGCGACATCGAAATGGCAGTTGCTTATGAGCCGGAAGAGATGCCGCGGCTACTTAAAAAATTCAAAGATAAGGATCTGGTATTCATCGATACGATCGGCAGAAGTCAGAGAAATGCCGATAATCTCTCCGGCATTAAAGCTTATCTGGATACCGCGGAACCCGACGAGACTGTACTTGTTGCCAGTTCAACTACCTCATCCAGGACTTTGATCGACATATCTCAAAAATTCAAGCCGCTCGATTATTCATCGGTTATCTTCACAAAAGTTGATGAGGCTGTCTCTTACGGCAATATTCTCAATTTTGTTTATAACAGCGGTGTTCCGGTTATGTTTTTAACGAACGGGCAGGTAATTCCGGATGATATAATTTCAGTTAATCCGGAATTGTTGGCTAACCTCGTTTTCTCGGGGAAACTTTACTGATGAATGAACAGATTTCCAGACTGATAGAATTAAGAAGACTGGAAGAGAAAAGCAGGAGTAATCATCTTTCCAGAATTATTTCGGTTGTTTCCGGCAAGGGGGGAACCGGAAAAAGCTTCTTTGCAATAAATTTTGCCTACCAGCTTTCACGTCTCGGAAAGAATGTTCTTGTTGTTGATCTGGATTACAACTTTGCTAATATCCACCTGTTGATAAACCACGCTTCCGACTACACATTAGCAGATTTCTTCCTGCAAAGAAGAGTATTAAGAGAACTTGTGTATAAGTATTCGGACAACCTTAGCATAATCTTTGGCGATTCCGGTACTTCGGACTCACCTAAACTCAGCAGAGACCTTCTGGAATATTTTTTTATTCACCTTTACAAAATATCCCCTCAGTACGATTATATAATTCTGGATAGTTCTGCGGGGGCAGACGAATTAACAATTGAACAAATAAAAAAATCGGATTATAATTTCATTATTTCTACTCCCGAACCAACCTCGGTAATGGATGCTTATGTTGTTTTCAAGATCATAACCGAGTATACGGAATCGAACAAGAATTATATTGTGTTCAACAAATCAGAAAGTAAGGAGGACAGCGATTCTGCCTTCCAAAACCTAAGTACCGCTGTTCGTCATTTCCTCAAATCCGACATTAATCTGCTCGGGGTCATCGGTCTGGACAGGTTGGTAAACCGTTCGGTAATGGAACAGGAATTACTTATTAAATCCTATCCCAATTCGATGTCTGCGCTTGAGATAAGCGAGCTTGTAAACAGGTTCATTAAAATTGCCCAGGTGGCTAATAATAACCAATCCCTCTTCAAGACTCGGATCTAAAACCTTCAAAACAGTACGTTTTCGAACCTTTTTGTCCAAATTAATTAAATCCTTTCTGGTATAGTGTTTGCAATTGTACCTGTAAAAAGGAGAAAGGATGAACAAAATAATTTTTCTGACCGGTCTTTTAGTCTTCTTCTTCTCGATTATTTATTTCACACAGAAGGGCGCCGGACTGGAAGTTATACTTCTTAATTCCTTCGTTATTTTCATTATGCTGACCGTACTACTAAGTCTAATAACACTCGGGCTAATCAAATCCATCAATAAAAATTCATTCGACAAACTAAACAGCTATTCAAACGATTTAGCGGGAACCAATAAAAATGAATAATGATAATATCTGGGCTTCGTTCAAAAACAATCCCACAACAGAACTGAAAAAACAGATCATAATGAATTACGTTAATCTTGTTCATTACGTTATCCACAAATCGAATTTCACACAGCACGATCTGTTCGATCGCCGCGATTATTTTCAGTTCGGCATCGAAGGATTGAGCGAAGCTATCGACCGGTTTGATCCGGATTACGGAACAAAGTTCGAAACATATGCTATCCAGAGAATCCGCGGAAAAATCTACGATGAACTAAGAAAATATTCCCCTAAGTATGAGACCGTCTGTGATTCTGAAGGCGTAATGGTTCCTGTCTCCTCATCGGTCTCACTTAACAGTCCTGTGGTTGAAGACGAAGGAATACAACTCTATGAAATGGTTTCTGGAAATTATGATGAACCGGACGACCTCCTGGAAAAAAATGAATTGAAAGAGAAACTGGTTGAATTGATAAAAGTACTGAACGAAAGAGATAGAAATATTTTGAGTCTATATTACTATGAAGAACTGAATTACCAGGAAATCGCAAAGCTCCTTAATATAACGGTATCAAGAGTATCTCAGCTCCATTCCAAAATAATTAAATCGTTAAAACAGAAACTGGTTTTATATAATGCTGGATAATACCTCGATAGAGATTAAGCAGAGGATAAAGAAACAGTTATCGGTGGTCGGGAATCTTCCATCAATTCCTCATATCATATCGGAAGTATCTGATATGCTGGATGATGAAAAGACAAGCGCCTCGGACCTCTGCAAGGTGATTTCACAGGACCAGTCGATTGCCACCAAGATTCTATCCGTTGCAAATTCTCCTATGTATGGATTGCCGCGCAGAGTTGCCACAATAGAATTTGCTATCGTTATAATCGGACTCGAGCATATCAGAAGTCTTTTACTGGCGTTATCTATGATGGAAGTCTTTAAAGCTAAGAACACACCCGACTGGAATCATAACAGTTACTGGAAGCATTCTTTGATGGTTGGAACTTCTGCTAAAAGGATTGCCGATGACCTGCACTATCCGAAGTCAGGAGAAGTTTTTACAGCCGGATTGCTGCATGATCTCGGAATTGTTGTAATGCAGAAATACATGAAACCGGAATTCAAAAAGATTATTGAACTCGTTAAAAACGAAAATGTAACACACTTGGCCGCAGAAAAAATGGTTCTCGGTTATACTCATGAAGATATAGTTGAGTTTATGTTTGAGAAATGGAATTTTCCTTCGTCAATAAATGAAGCTGTCCTTTATCATCACCGTCCCTCGTTTTCAGAAAAGAATCCGGTTCTCGCATCTCTTGTTCATCTGGTTGATTTTATGACACAAAAATCAGAAGCCGGCGTATTCCAGTGGGATTCTAATTATCAGCTCGATTTTAATATAATCAACATTCTCGGTTTCGGCAGTATTGAAAATTTTGAGCAGTTCGTTTTCAGGTACGACAATCTATTAAAAACACATTTTGAATCACTAAACTAAAACAAACTATGTACATAATGTCATTCGACCAGACCCAAAAGAAAGAGAGAACAGAACTCATAATGAAAAGAGTTACCAATCTCTCTCCGGCACCCAGAATTCTTACTGAGGTTCTCGATCTGCTAAAAGATATTAATACCAGTCCTCAAAACCTGGCTAAAGCGATATCAAAAGACCAGAGCCTGGTAGTAAAGATTCTTGCAATTTCAAACTCACCTTTTTACGGATTATCTAAAAGAGTTGCATCCATTGAATATGCTATTATGATTCTTGGATTCAATGAGATTAGAAATATTGTTACAGCTCTCTCGCTTATGGAATCGTTGAAAAACAAGAGCGACCAGTATTTAAATCAGAAAGATTTCTGGATTCATGCCTATATTACTGCTACTATCAGCAAGAAGATCGCAGACGATATGGGTCTGCGTCAGAGCGGCGATGCTTTTATAGGAGGATTGCTCCACGATCTCGGCATATCGGTTATTCACCGTTATCTCCATTCGGATTTCGTTTCTATCTGCGAATCAGTAAAGACAGGAATGAAATATAGTGAGGCTGAGAATACTACTCTCGGAATGGATCACCAGGTAATCGGTTACATGCTTCTTAAAAACTGGAATTTCCCGGATCATTTCTGCGACCTGGTTAAATACCATCATACTCCTCATCTCAACGGCAACCTGAAAGTAATCGGATCAATAATTCACTTTGCCGATTACATGACACAGCGACTTAAACTCGGATCATTCACCTGGGATGATGATTTGGTGCTCGATCATGAAGCAGCTTCAACTCTTCAGTTTAAAGACCAGGAAGGCGTGGATAAATTCATTGAGCTGTATCGCGAACCGCTCGAAGCTCAATTAGAATCTGTGAGGAACCTGACTTGAGACTATTAAAAGAAAATACTGTTGCTTACGAATCCTTTACAAATTCAGTCCAATATCTTACAAAGGGATCGTCTCCTTCCGGAGATCTGAAACTGATTAGTTTCGAAACTCACAATAACAGATTTAATCAACTCGAAAAATATAATTTCCTGATCAATAATCTTTCGGGTTTTCAAAAAAGTATCGGCGAGTTGAAAGATTCTGAAGAGATCCACAATTTACTCTCGGGCTATGTCAAAAAAATAATTGTTGCAAAGGAAGTCGACTTGTTTTTGTTTGATGAGTCTAAAAGCAATCTGATTGCTGTCAATCCAAAAGTATCCGTTGCACAAAATAATCTTGTGAGTAAGGCAAAAAGGGATGGAATTATAGATTGGTTGTTCGAATCTAAAAAACCTACTCTAATTCCCGAACTGAACTTTAATACCGGTAATGGATTAAAGCTTTGTCAGACTTTATTCCCGGTCGTATATAATAACACGGAATTCGGTATTCTTTCTCTGCTTGGTCCTGCCAATAAAGTACCGGAGGATTCACTTGAGAATCAGGCAGTTCAGGTACTTCTGGGGATCGTTATTCCTAAAATGATCCTGAATAAACAAAAGAAAGAAATCGGAAAACTATTAAACGAAGTCCAGGTATATCAGTCAAAATTGAATAACCAGTTGCGTATTTATGCCGTTGGTGAATATGCGGAGGGAATACTTCAGGATATTCAGAATGCGCTACAGATGATATTAAGCAGCGTCGATTTTATGGCAGGCGACGATAATTATGCTGACCCGCTGATAATTGAAAAGATAAAGGAAAGAATCCATCATATAAAAGAGCTTTCTCTCAGGTTGATGAAATTTAACGAAGTAAAATCGACCGGCGAAGCCCAGAATATTCCCTGCAATCTGAATTCAGCTTTAAAAGAAATTTATGGAATAGCAGAACCGACATTAAAAGGAATTCAGCTCGAATGCGAGCTCGACCTTGAACAGGAATTACCTCAGGTGGTAAGCAGTCAGAAGCATCTTAAGCAGATTACAACAAATATTTTTTCACTGATAAAAAGAAAAGCCAAGCGGGGCAGCGGATTGTTCATTCAATCAAGATCTGTTAACGATACCGTAGTACTTTCATTTTTTCTAACTGATTACTGGAAAGATATAAATACAAGTTCGGATCCGATAGTCAACCTTACCGTCCGGATTGTTAAGGAATTGATGAAGAAAAATGACGGTGCGGCGGAATTCGATTCGCTCCCGATGAAAGGGACCACAATACATCTTCTATTTCCCATAAAAAGGAAAATCAAAGGATGAATAAGATTCTAATTACAGTTTTTCTCTTCCTTGCCGGTGTTAATTCTGCTCAGGTGAATATTGATAGTGTTCTCAGTTCTATTAATTATCTGGAACCGGATTCTGTGAACATCAGCAAAATTGTTCAGGCCCAGATTGAATCCGCTAAATTGAAAGCTATTCAGGATGAACTTAAACCTGTTGAAAATAAAAATACTGAGGAAACTGGCCGGATTTCGATTCCGGTTATGAATATTAAAAAAACTGAAAAACCAGGCTTGATCGATTATTTCAACTCTCTTAAACCGGAGGTAATCATATTCATTTCTGTTTCAGCACTGCTCATTGTTGCTGTGATATCGAGAAGAATTGCAATCGGGGCGAAGAAAAAAGTTAAAAATAGTTTCAAACAAAAGATTGCTATGATTAGAGAGGAAAACTTAATTCTGAAACCTGACAGGAAAAGGAGAAAAGTCCGTTTGTTACTACGGAAAAACAAATTTGTAGAAAAACTTGCCGGACAAAATATTAGTTCACAAGCTAGAGAGCTCGAAATTTCCAAAGGGGAAATTCTTCTGGCCTCCAGAATTAAAATATTGGAATACGGCAAATAGTTGAAAGGAAAATTATGATTAAAGGAATTTTTACCATAGCAAGGAGTCTGGAACAGCGTACCAAAAATATCGATATAATCGCAAACAACCTGGCGAATATTAATACAACCGCTTACAAAAGAGAAATCCCGTTCGCGGAATATATCGATGAGTTCGGTAACGGGGAAATAAAAAAAGTTACAAGTCAGAATCAGGGTGAAACTATACTAACCTCCAATCCTCTCGATGTTGCTCTTTACGGGGAAGGATTCTTCGTTCTTAAAGGCAACGACGGTTCAATAGAACTTACGCGGGACGGAAGATTCAAACTCTCTGATGAAGGTTTCCTGGTAGATACCAACGGCAAGAAAGTAATGGGTCAGCATGGATCCATAAACCTTGAAGATACTCTACTCGAAAAAGGTGCGGTCATTAATATCTCCAGTTCCGGCGAAATTAAAATTGGCGATCAGATAATCGACTCGATGATGATTATAAAAGCCGATTCGCCCGAAACACTTGTAAGAAGCGGCGGTTCCAATTTCCTTTTACCCGAAGAAAACTACGTTTATGCTAATGAAAACGACTTTAAAATTTCCCAGGGATATCTTGAACAATCGAATACCAATCCGATTCTGGAAATGGAATCTATGATTCAGATGAATAAAGCTTATGAGACTTCTCAGAAAGTAATTGCAGCGCTGGACCAGTCACTCGACATGGCCAATCAAATTGGAAAAATTTAATAAGAGGTAAAAGATGCCAACAAGAGCATTAAGAACAGCAGCTTCCGGAATGTATGCCCAGCAGATTAATATAGAAGTAATCTCCAATAATATTGCCAATATCAGTACAACCGGATTCAAGAAAAACAAGGCGGAGTTCCAGGACCTGATGTACCAGGAAGTAAACATAAATCCGCTTTCAACTTCAACACCGGGCATTTATGAAAATTCGACTAATAAAATACAGGTCGGTAACGGTGTAAAACCTGCTTCCACACAAAAGATTTTTAAACAGGGTGATATTACGCCTACTAACAATCAGTTCGATATTGCTATCCAGGGAGAAGGTTTTTTCCAGGTAAGAAAAAGCGACGGAACTTATGCTTATACACGCGACGGATCCTTTAAAGTAAATGCGGAAGGAAAAATGGTTACTGCAAGCGGGTATATACTTGAACCCGACTTCACGCTGAACTCTGATGTTGTGGGAATCTCAATCGGAAAAGACGGCAATGTGGAAGTTTTGAATTCGGATCAGAGTACCATATCCCTCGGTTCAATTGAATTAGCACGCTTTATGAATAACGGTGGACTCATTGCATTGGGAGATAATCTCTACGCAGAAACACCTTCCTCCGGCCAGCCGATTCTCGGAACCCCGGGAAGCCAGGGTTTTGGGGAACTGCATCAGGGTTTTCTGGAATCCTCTAATGTGGATATAGTCGAAGAAATGATCTCTATGATTGCATCCCAGAGAGCATATGAAATTAATTCTAAAACAGTTAAAACTGTTGAAGAAATGATGACTATGGCAAACAATCTGAAACGCGGATAAGAAAAGTGATAGCCGCACTTCTCATATTGCTTAATATTTTCCAGGGCTCTTTTCAGTCCGGTAAAGAGATCAGGATTTATCTCGAGAAAACTTTTCCCGATTACGAAAGAATTGAATATGTAATTGATGATAAAACCGCAGGTTCGCAGAAGTATTTTATAGACGAAGAGAGAGAAGCTCGACTAAGCAAAAACCTCCTTCTCGTACCGGTAAAGATTGTGGATCGAAAGGGTAACGCGAGTAAATCCTTTATTACACTTAGAGTAAAACTCTATAAAACAGTGCTCGTTGCCAATCAGGAAATTAGCAGGGACGAGATGCTCTCTTCGATTCAATTCAGAAAGGAATTAAAAGATGTTGCGCTGCTGAACGGTACACCGGTTTCGGAAACAGATCAGCTTACAGGATCGCGCAGCAGGAACAGATTGAAAAACGGAACTGTACTTGTAAAGGAAATGATGGAAACTATTCCGGATATACTTCCTGAAGACCGGCTTCTGCTTCATGCCGGCGGAAACGGTGTAGATATTACAACCGAAGTTACTGCACGCGAAAAAGGAAATATTGGCGATGTAATCAGAGTCATCTCTGAACAGAAAAAGATATTTACAGCAAGAATAATCGATAAGTATAATGTATTATTAATCGAGTAGGGACATGAAAAAACTTTTTTTAATAATATTGTTTTCAGCAGTATTAATTAACGCCCAGGATATGAGAAGAAATGCGGCATTTTCGCTTTTCTCAGACAATAAAGCAAACCAGAAAGGTGATGCTGTTACAATTATTGTGATGGAATCCTCCCAGGCAACAAACAATGCGGAAACATCCGCAGGAAGAAGCAGCGACCTTGGTTTCGGACTTTCCGGCGGGATCGATAAGTCATCTCTTCCGAACGTTGATCTTAACATTAACAGCGGAAATTCATTCAGCGGGTCTGGTTCAACAAAAGCTACCGGTGTTGTTAGAACAAAAATAAGTGCTACAGTAGATTCTGTCCTTGCAAACGGAAATATGCTGATTAAGGGGAGTCGTAAAATTGTTATCAACGGCGAAGAACAGCTCGTTAATATAAAAGGAATAGTAAGACCCAGCGATATAGGTGCTGATAACTCGGTTCTCTCATACAATATTTCGGATGCGGAAATATCCTTCGAGGGTAGCGGTATTATAGATGATTCGCAGAAACCTGGATGGTTAACAAAATTTTTCCATTGGATTTTTTAGGAACAGATATGAAAAGAAATATTTTTATTCCAATTCTTTTATTTATTCTAATTCATAATTTAATTTCTGCACAGAGAATAAAGGATATTGCCTACCTTAACGGAACCGGGTCAGAGCAGATAATCGGGTATGGCCTGGTTGTCGGACTGGCAGGAACAGGGGATAGTTACAGATCCTCATTTACCATTCAATCGGTTTCAAGCATGCTTAAGAGATTCGGAATCACTGTTCCTCAAACAGATCTTAAAACTAAAAATGTTGCTGCGGTTATTGTAACGGCAACACTTAATTCAAGTCTGAAAGCAGGCGCTGAATTTGATATTGTTGTTTCATCGATGGGAGATGCAACAAGTTTGCAGGGAGGCACGCTGCTTATGACTCCCCTATCCGGTATTTCCGGAAGAGTCTACGGATTCGGACAGGGTCCTATTTCTGTTGGCGGGTATGATATTAATACGATTACCGGGAACCGGATCTCAAAAAATCATTCGCTTGCCGGAAGAATTCCGCGCGGTGGCTCACTTAAAGAATCGATTAATCTTGAACCTGCTTCCTTCGACGAAATCTCCATCTTCCTTAAAGATCCGGATCTTACTACTTCCAACAATATTATGCAGGCATTAAATACAAAGTTCGGTGAAAATTCTGCAAGAGCAGTTGATGCCGCCGAAATTCTAATCGTAATACCCGCAGACCGCCAGAATAATCTGATCGGCTTTCTTGCAGAAGTAGAAAATCTTGAAATTCAGGTTGATGATGTTGCCAAAGTTGTTCTGAATGAAAGAACCGGAACTGTAGTTGCCGGAAGCACTGTAAAAATTATGCCCGTGAGTATAACGCATGGAAGTCTGAATATTCAGATCCGTTCCTATCCGGTTATTTCACAACCCGGTGCTTTCTCAAGAGGAAATACAGTACTCTTTAACAATCTTATCCCGAGTGCTTACCAGGATTCAACCAATACCGTTGCTATCCAGGGTGCAACTAATGTACAGGAAGTTGCGGCAGCTCTTAACTCGCTCAAAGTTTCGCCAAGAGATATAATTTCAATATTCCAGGCGCTCAAAGAAGCCGGGGCACTAATTGCAGAACTGGTGATAATGTAACATGAAAGAGATATCCCTAAAAGTCAGTAATAACGAAAAGCATCTTTCGCAGATTACTCAAGCGAAATCGAGGTTCGATGATAAGCAGAAAGCCAAGATTGCTAATGCCGCTAACGAATTTGAAAGTCTGCTTACTTCTATGATGCTTCGCTCGATGAATTCTACTACCGGCGGTATTCTCGGTGATTCCGGTTACGGTAATGATATGTTCGATACGATATTTGAACAGCAGATTGCATCCCAGATTTCAAAAAGTAAAAATCTCGGAATTGCCGAAGCAATCTATAGAAAAGTTACCGGCGAGGAACTATCGCCCCTTCTAAATTCCATTCCGTCCCGTTCAGTTGAAAGGATAAATATTGACAAAGTTGATGCGGACACTAAAATAAAACCGAGCAGCGAAGCTTTAAAAAGATTAAATAAGTTCGATATTATGATTGACGAGGCTTCAAATGAATTCGGGCTGGATAAAAACCTGATAAAATCGGTAATTCTCACAGAATCAGCCGCCAATCATAAAGCCGTTTCTTCGGCTAAAGCCAAAGGATTAATGCAGTTAATTGATTCCACGGCTTCGGATATGGGAGTTAAAAATGTCTTTGATCCCAGACAAAATATCCACGGCGGAACTAAATATTTATCCCGGATGCTTCGACAATATAGTGGGGATTTGAAGCTTGCTCTGGCTGCTTATAATGCTGGCCCCCAGAATGTAGAAAAATTCAATGGCGTTCCTCCATTTGATGAAACGAAGAATTATATCGAAAAAGTAATCGGTTATTTAAATCATTTCAGCGAGAGTGAAATATGACAGTCCGAGATTTGATATCATCCATTGAAAATCAGCAGAAGAATTTCGACCTTCTTCTTAATACTCTGGTTCTTAAAAAAGAAGCCATTGTTGCGGATAATTATAATCTCCTCGAAGATGCAATTAGAACAGAACAGAAAGTGCTCATTGTTATTGATGAAGAAGAAAAACGGAGAAAGGGATTAATTGAGGAATTTGCAAAAGAAAATTCGGTTAGCTTAAAAAGTTTTACATTCGACGAATTGCTTGGTGCAGCACATTCCCTGTTCGAAAAAGAGAAAAAGTATCTAGATAAAGTACGGGCTGAGTTGAAGGAAAAAGCTCTGCGAATTGCTCACGTCAATTCACAGCTTTCCGTATTGATTGAAGTCTCCCGGAATATAATTAAGGAACGGATGATATCCCTTTTGGGAAATGGAAAACGAAAATTAGTCAATAAGAGAGTTTAATATGGGTATCGGCAGGTTGCTCGACATATCAGTCCGCTCTATGGCCGCTTATCAGCGTGCCATTGATGTTACTTCTCAGAATATTTCGAATGCAGGGAATCCTGAATATTCGAGACAAAAGACAGTCTTTTCAACTGAGGAGACACAGGCCGGGATCGGACTTGGAGTTAAAATTCAGGATGTTGTAAGAATAAAGAACGACCTGCTCGACAGTCAGGTCAGAAAATACCAATCCTCGCTTTCAGATGCCGAAAAGAGATCCGAACTGTTGCAACAGCTCGAATCAATTATTGCCGAACCATCAGACTCCGGATTGAGTGCCTATATCGGGGAGTTCTTCAATTCCTGGTCTGAACTTGCCGTTAATCCAAATTCTACTCAGCTTAGATCACAGGTGATCCAGAAAGCCCAGAGGTTCAGCGAAAGGTTCACCGAAATCTTTGAAGGATTCGCGAATGTTCAATCGGTACTCCAAAGAGAAGCGGTTGTTAAAACCAATGAGATGAATGGATATCTGAAAGAAATTGCCGAACTGAATCATAAAATTTATGAGTCCGAAGCACGCGGTATTAAAGCAAGTGAATTAAAGGACAAAAGAGATCTCCTTATTGATAATCTGAGCAAACTGACTAATGTGTCAGTTCAGATGAATCAGTTCGGAGCTGCTATTGTTACTGTTGGAGGTGTTCAGGGTGCCGATCAGAATGTTCATAATGAGTTTGAAGTTGCATTCGTAAATAATAAGATGAGAATAGTTGCAAAGAATGATAAGAATGCTGTTGCACTTTTAAATGGCGGCGAACTCTATTCCATAACCGACCTTTATTCCAATAAAATACCCGATTACAAACAGGGTCTGGAAAATCTTGCTTCAACCTTCATCAATCGGGTTAATCAGTATCACATGCAGGGATATACATTAACTCAGAACGGTGTTTCTTCTACGGGAATTCCGTTCTTCGGAAACCTGGATGTAAACGGTAATGTGGAAAACGCATTCGTCAATGGGGTAATTAAAATCAATCAGAATATAATCGATAACCCTAAAAACATTGCAGTATCTGATCAGGCCGGAAACGATGGTAACGGTTCGGTTGCAAATCTGATTGCATCATTAAGCGATCTCAAATTATCGGAGCTTGGCGATCAATCTATACTTGAAAACTATTCCGGTATTCTAAACAGTTTCGGAACTGACAAAGTTGTTAGTGATAACAAGGTGGAATCGAGCGGTCTTGTTCTTCAGCAGCTGATGAATCAGAAATCGTCCTATTCGGGAGTTTCCATCGACGAGGAAATGACGAATGTTATTAAATATCAGAGATCGTATGAAGCCGCAGCAAAACTGATCAAAGTAGTAAATGAAATGATGGAAACAATTATCCAATTGGTGTAATTATGAGAATAACCGAAAATTTATTGTCGGAAAGATATCTTTATAATCAGAACCGTATTAACGAAAAGAAACTCAAAATCCAGAGCCAGATTACAAATAATACCAAGCTGGAAACTTTATCGGATAATGTAGGCGACTCGCTGGAGGCGATTAAACTTCATTCCGCAATAAAAAAGATTGAGACTTATCAGAAGAATATTATTAATGCCAGGGACTATCTGAATATTACAATCGCATCGATTGAAGACATCGCCGGTCAGACACAAAAAATAATTTCTCAGGTGATGAATCTGGAAAATGCTTTGAACACCTCAAATCTTGAAACGGTTAAAGAATCGATCAAAAGTTCTATTAGCGCAGTTGTAGATAGTCTTAATGAAAAAAGAAATGGAATGTACATTTTCGGAGGAACCGACTTCAGCGATTCACCTTATGAAATAGATCCCAACGGCAGGGCCGTAAGAAATGCCACCACAAATACCGGTGAAATCAAAGTTCAGCTGACACAGAATATTAAAGATACAATCAACCTAACTGGTGATAAAATTGAAGATACGGACCTTATCGATTCATTGAATGATCTGCTCGATTCCCTCGATGCAGGCAATATTCCCGATAATACTTTGAAAGAACGTCTCAACAAAGCTTATAATTCTGTTATCGCGCTTCAGTCGCTCAACGGCGATAAACTTAACCGCATTGATGATATCAGCGAATTACTCGAAAAACAATTACTGAACACGCAGGATCTTCTTTCCAAAAAGCAGGATATCGATCCTGCTAAACTGATTGTCGATCTTCAGTATCAGGATTATGTTCTTCAGATGTCTTATAAACTCGCAGCTACCATTCTGCCAAAATCGCTATTAGATTACTTATGATTAAAAAGTACGGTACAATATCGGGTTTGATCTTAGGTGTCTTTTCGATTTTCGGGGCATTTTTCCTCGAAGGCGGATCTATTAAAGCTCTCTTTATAGTTTCATCGCTCATTATTGTCTTCGGCGGAACTTTTGCAGCTGTAATAATCGGCTTTGGGCCCGATAAATTCAAAGATATTTTCAGACTGATGTATATGGCTTATTTCCCCAGGAATTTTGAGCCTCTTAGAATTGTTGATGTGTTTATTGAACTGGCAATCAAATCCCGAAACGAAGGTTTGCTTTCAATCGAGAAGGACCTCTATAAATTCGGGCATTATTTCCCGAGGAAAATGGTAAAGTTTGTAATGGACGGAACAGATCCGGATTCACTCTATAATCTTGCTCAACTCGAAATGAAAGCAATGCAGGAACGTCACTATTCAAACATTTTTATATTTACAAAAATGGGGGGCTATGCACCCACCATGGGAATTATCGGAACGGTTATGGGTTTAATAATGACACTTGCAAATGCGGGAGCCGATCCGAATTCGCTTATTAAAAACATAGCTACTGCCTTTATTGCCACATTGTGGGGAGTATTCAGTGCTAACATTATTTGGTTACCTATTGGGGACAGATTAAAAAAATGTCATTTAGAGGAAAAGAATTTAATGGAGATCTCTTTGGAGGGAGTTCTAACTCTTCAGAGCGGAGAAATTCCGTCGGTCATGAAAGCCCGATTGCTCGGAATGCTTCCGCAAAAGGTTCAGCTAAAAAGGCTAAACCAGTAGAGACTGAAGATTCAACCTTCCATGAAGACGGGGATAAGGACCGTTATCTTATTACTTATGCGGATCTTATAACGCTCCTACTCGGTCTTTTTATAATTCTCTATACCATGTCGAATATCGATGTGAATAAATATAAAGGTGTCGTTTCGGCAATGGGAAGTATTTTCGGAAGCGAATCGGGTGTAACCTCTCTTAAGAATTCATCCCCTGTCATTCCTAAACCGAGCGATAAACTTGCTGAGGATCTTTACAGACTTGTAGAACAGTATAATTATGGTAACTCAATCCGACTGGAGCAGAATGAAAGGGGAGTCACAATTCATATACTGGACGATATTCTCTTTGCGCCGGGGAGAGCTGTTCTTAATGAAAATTCGAAAACCGTTTTGAGCAGAATTGCCGAGGTAATTAAATCTTTGCCTAACGATATCAGGATTGAAGGGCATACAGATAATGTTCCTATAAATACTTTACAGTATCCTTCCAACTGGCATCTTTCTGTCGATAGAGCCCTAAGTACCGGATATTATCTTATTCAGGAGGAAGGAATCATGGCCGATAAAGTTTCTGTTGTCGGTTATGCCGAATACAGACCGATTGCGTCGAATGATGACGCGCAATCAAGAGCATCAAATAGAAGAGTAGACATTGTAATACTAAAGAAGTGAGTAATATGAAGATCAAAACACAAAAATTCGGTGAAATTGAATTCCCTGAAGATCTGATAATCAGTTTTAAGGATGGCCCTTTCGGATTTGAGGATTTGAAGAAATTCGTTTTTATTAAACCGGAAGAGAGCGTTTTCTTCTGGCTTAATTCAATCGACCGGCCGGAAATTGCATTCCCGTTGTTCGGTCTTAGGGTGATTGATGAAAACTATCCCCAGGAGGAGAATCAGGAGGCATTCGGAATTGTTACTCTCAACCCCGATCCTCTTAAGATTACTATCAATATGAAAGCCCCGGTTTTTATCAACCAGTTTGAAAAGAGTGCCTATCAGACAATTCTCGATAAGGATAGCTACTCCCTTTACTATAACTTATTTACAGAGTAGAACATGTTAATACTGACAAGAAAAATTGAAGAAGAAGTTAAAATCGGTAGCGACATAACTATAAAAATTCTGTCGATTTCCGATAATCAAATAAAGATAGGCATCGATGCGCCGAATAATGTGCAGATTTTCCGGGGTGAAGTCTATAATAAGGTTAAACAGAATACTCTGGATGCTTCTAAATCGGTTTCTAGTTCTATTGTCGATCTGTCGAAATACAAAATCAAAAAGGTTGAGTAATGTCGGATCTTTATACTGATAAAATTACGATTCTTGTAATTGACGATTCGGATATAATCAGAAATTCATTGAGAAATTTCCTGAGCGAATACGACCTGGAGGTAATTACCTGCAACGATGGCCTTGAAGGAATTCAGAAAGCAATTGAGTTCAGACCAAAACTTATCTTCCTCGATCTTATGATGCCGAATCTGGACGGTCTGAGAATGTTAAAAGTGATTAAAATTCTTGAGGGAGTAAAGAGTATTCCGGTAATAGTAATAAGCGGGCATACGGATAAAAATAATGTTATTGCCGCTATGCAGTCCGGCGCCGCAAAAGTAATCTCTAAACCGCTCAGTAAAGAAGTCCTTATTAAGGGTATTAATGAAGTACTGGGAAAAGACTTTTTGCATAATGCTAAAAGAGCACGGTATTTAACCGATATTGAAAAAGAGGAGATTGCAAATCAGTTGAAAAAATATTTCTTCAATTCTCTTCCTCAGAAAAAAGGAACGATTAAAGAAGCCCTTATCTACCATAATGTTGATCTTCTGATTACTATTATGCACGAATTAAAAGGCTCGAGCGGAATGATCGGTTATCCGAAAATCTCGGATATGTGCCGGGAGATTGAATTGAAACTCTCCTTAATAGATATCGACTGGAGAGAGATCGAAAGTAAATGCGAATTATTAATCAATGAATTTGATGTGCTTGAAATTCTTAATTCGAAATAGGTAAAAAATGTTTGCTATTGTAGGCCTTGTTGTAGTTATTGTCTCGGTTGTCGTTGGATTTACGATGGCAGGCGGAAATCTGGTCCTTCTGATTCAGATCTCAGAATTTGTAACTATTGGCGGTGCGGCAATAGGAAGTCTGCTTATCTCTTCACCGGCAGCCCTTATTAAAAAAATTACATCGCAGATCGGCCAGATCTTTAAAAGTCACAAAAATTCAAAGGAAGATTACATAGAACTTTTAAAAGCAATCAATACTCTTTTCTTAACTGCGCAAAGGGAAGGACTTTTAACAATTGAAAAACATATTGAAAAACCCGAAGAGAGCGATATACTCTCAAAAAGCAAATTACTAATACATGATGAGATGAAGAAGAATTTTTTCTGCGATACGATGAAGGTTATGCTGGCCGGCTCAATGCCGCCGCATGACCTGGAAGGTCTTATGGAAACAGAAATTGAAACCTTTCAGATAGAAAACAAACCCGTTTCGGAAACCATCGGCAAAGTCGGCGATGCTCTCCCCGGGCTTGGTATTGTTGCAGCGGTTCTGGGAATCATAGTAACAATGGGTTCAATAAATCAGGGTGCTGAAGCTGTAGGTAAACATGTTGCGGCAGCTCTTGTGGGCACTTTTCTAGGAGTACTTCTGAGTTACGGGTTTGTGAATCCAATTGCAAGCAATCTTCACCATATCATAGAAGAAAAAGTTCAGGATCTGCAAATAATAAAGACTTTCATTCTTGGATTTGCAAAAGGAAATCCCCCGCTTGTTGCCGCTGAAATGGCGCGCCGTGTAATATTCTCCGATGAAAGGCCAACTTTCCAGGAACTCGAGACTGCTTTAAGAGGAAAAAAATAGTTGGCTAATGAAAATTTAAATAGCGGGAATAATTCGTCATCTCCTGAAATTCAATTTGATCAGGCGCCGATTATTAAAAAAATTAAAAAAGTACATGGCGGGCACCACGGAGGTGCCTGGAAGGTAGCATATGCGGATTTTGTTACGGCGATGATGGCGCTCTTTATAGTGCTCTGGGTACTCGGTCAGAATGATGAAGTAAAAGAGGCGGTCGCGGGTTATTTCAAAGACCCTGTCGGATTCTCAACCAAAGGTCAAAACCTGCTTGAAGGAAAAAGTTCTCAGCTTATCGATCTTAACATAGAAGAAGAGATCAGGAAGCAGGAAGTGGAGAAAGCTGAACTTGAAAAAATGGGGGATAAGCTGAAAGAGGAAATTACCAGCGATACCGAGTTGATGAATATTTCCGACCAGGTCAGGATTGAAATTGTTAAGGAAGGTCTTAGAATTGAACTGGTTGATTCCGAAAGGGATGTGTTCTTTGAAGTGGGTACTTCAGAACTTAAATTCGATGCGAAGAAATTAATTCAGAAACTTGGTCTGGAAATTTCCAAACTTTCCAACAAAATTATTGTTGAAGGGCATACAGACTCCCGCCAGTATAAGAACGACGGAAGCGGATATTCAAATTTCGAGTTGAGTACTGATAGGGCTAATTCCGCCAAACGGGCTTTGGTTTCCGGCGGCGTTTCAGAAAAACAAATTGATGAAGTACGAGGATTTGCAGATACACGACTCCGGGATATTGAAGATCCTTTCAGCTTTATGAATAGAAGAATCAGTATAACAGTAAAGTACACTACTAAATGAATTCCGAAAAGAATATATTGATTGTGGAAGATGATTCTATGCTTCAGGAGTTCTATAAAGTACTCTTTAAACGGCTCGGTTATAAATGCAGCATCTCGGAAAACGGTGATGAAATTATCGATAATATTGTTAACCGAAAGGTTGACCTGCTGATTGTGGATTTAAATCTTAAGAATACTTTTTTAAACTCAAAAGCAATTGATGGAGTCTCTCTCGCGAGGTATATTAAACAAAATTTTTATACATTAAGAATACCAATACTGGTTATAACAGCATATTCTGCAAGTTATTTTGCGGATGACCTGTTAAAAGAAGGATTTGCGGACGATTATATGCTAAAACCGATCGTCAATTTCGATTTATTAATTCAAAAAGTGGATAATCTATTATGTCAGAATTAAAAGACCAGGTTCTGGTCGTAGAAGATGAGAAGGATACCAGATTTATTCTCGAAAAATTACTTACTAGAAATAATTATCAGGTGGCTATGGCCGTTAATGGAGAGGAAGCCCTTGAAATATTAAAAACATTTACTCCGAAAGTAATTTTAGCTGACTGGACGATGCCTGTTCTTGATGGTATTGCACTCTGCAATATTCTGAAAAGTGATGAACGTTATAAGACTATTTTTTATATAATACTTACCGCCAGGTCTTCTCTTAAAGACCGGGTTATGGGTCTTGATATCGGGGCCGACGATTTTCTGGTTAAACCGATTGAGAATCAGGAATTACTTGCACGAATCAGGTCGGGTATTAGAATCTATAATCTTCAGAGTGAATTGCGGAATATTGAGCATAATAAAGCTGTGGTTGAAATGGCTTGTACTATAGGACACAAAATAAATAATCCTCTAAGCAGCCTTACACTTTCCATCCAGGGAATTGAAAATGAAATAAGTCCTGCCGAATTTGCCAAAATTTCGGAGGATATCAAGATTATGAAAGAATCGACTGAACGGATCAGCAAATTTGTTCAGGAATTGATTCATCTTCAAAATCCTCAGCTTGTCGACTATGTCGATAATAAGAGAATGTTAAAGACTGAATAGGGTAAAGAACTTTTCTTTTCCTTCGATAATACAGATAGGAGAAGGAATGTTAGAAAAGGTCTTAAATATAAATCCCGGCTCGGATTACAAGAAATCTGCGGGTAATCCGAAGTACTATAAAAAAGTTAGCAGCTATAGTTTTTCATTGAATTCAGCTAACGATTCGCTTTATATCTCACCGGCAACATCTCTTCTTGCACGGCTCGGATGGAAAATTAAAAAACTGAATTCCGATAATGAAAAAATTCAGATCTTATTTGAATTGGACGGGTTCGATTTTGAAGCGAACATCTATATCAATGAATTAAACCACAATCCCAGAATTGATTACAGAACAAAGAAGAGTCTCGATAGGTATTCTACAGAAATTACAGTAACCGTTTCATTATCCGCACCAATTATTTCCGCTTCTGCAGGAATTAAAACCGATATCAAACTTGCCGGACTTCATAAGTTCTTTAGCCAGTTTGAGTCAGCACGATTCAAAAAACCGAGTATTATAAACGAGTCCGGTACTATTGAACTGCTTATTTATGATCTAAGAAGGGAAATAAATACCGAATTCAATCTGATAAATTCCTGCTTTGTAAATTTTTTAGAAAAATATATTTCAATTAAACCGGTGTTTCAACAAAATACGGGTGATGAGGGTGTAGTCATTAAAAGTATCCATATTCAATAGAAAACTTGATGCGAAATTGGTTCGATTATACACAGAATATTGCTAATACTTCAACAGAGTTCGGCACTTATAAAGAATTACCCAATAACAGGGCGGTGGTTATTGTTAATCCTGAAATGGATATTACTTACTGCAACGATACATTCAGCCGCTATTTTTTCCTTTTCCCGAACGACAACCTTAACAGACTGAATCCGAATTCGGAATTGTTCTACCTGATTAAAGGATTCATTGAAAAAAAATATCTGAATCTTGTTTCGGATATAAACATTTCGCTTCCGGGTAATGAAGCAATTCAGATTTATCAGGTCGTGATGGAACGGGTTCTCATTTCATCAAAAGAATTTCTTATCATTTCTATCGAGTCCCAGGAACACCGAAAATCCGTTGAAAGAAAAATTAATGCCCTCCATAATGCTCTCGATCACGGAAAGGTACCAATCCTAATAACCAACACCGAAAATCAAATTGTTTATGTGACCCGGTCATTTGAGGAGATCTTTTCTAAGGAGATAGATTCACTTTTCAATCTTACAATAACGGAACTCTTTTATGAGCACCTGAGATTCGACGAGTTTGAGGAATTCAAATCTGCTATTATTAATAATAGAAGCTGGAAAAAGCTGATATCGATTAAACGGAACGGCGGACTTGAATACTGGGAGTTTACTTTAAATCCTTTTGTTCTGGATGAAAGCTATAAAATATTCCTGATCTTAAGCGCTTCGAATCTCACTGAGCATATTCATCAGACCAAGATAATTGAGAGTTCCGATAAAAGACAAAAACTGATTATAGAAAATATATCCGATCTTCTCCTTATTCTGAAACAGTCCAGAACCAGCCTCTTATTCGAAAACGCTAACGATAACTTCTGCAGATTTTTCAAAATCGATAAGCATTCGGCCCATTTAGAATCTGTCGATAAGATACTCCCTGCTACATTGACCAGGGAAATCATTAATTCGATAAAGGAATCCTGCGGAACTGACAAAACTGATTCCGAATTCAATTACATATTCAATGAGGAACAGCAATATCTCTGCAAAATAACTTCTACTTCAGGTTATGATGCTGAGAGTATTATCTATATAATAACGATGAAGGATATAACCGAAGAAACACGGCACCGCGTTCAGCTGGAAAAAAATTACCTGAAGGAACAGCAGCTGAATAAAATGAAGTCCGATTTCCTTGCGAATATTTCACATGAAATCCGTACTCCGTTTAACGGAATTATCGGTTATTCGGAAATTATTGACGATTGTCTTGCTACAGGCGATTATGATACCATCCAGGAATTGATTATAGCGATGAAAGAAGTGATGGGGCGCGCCTTGAATCTGTTTACCAATCTCGTTGAGGTATCCCAAATTGAATCGGGCGAAGTGGAAATTGAAAAAGTTGAGCTGAACTGTAACCAGGTTATTAATAAGATTTACCATAAGCGACTTAGTGAAGCCCAGAAAAAAAATCTCGATTTCAAGCTCGAACTCTGCCAGGACGAATCTTTAATTGAAGTCGATTGGGTAAAACTAGAAAAGATTATTGACGTACTTATCGATAATTCAATTAAATATACTCTAAACGGATTCATTTCCGTTTCCACCAATGTAAATGATGGTCGGGTTCTAATTTCAATAAGTGACACCGGAATTGGAATCGATAAATCCCAAACCGAGCGTCTTCTTACTCCTTTTACTCAGGAAGTTGAAGGTTATGCAAGGCCATACGAAGGCGTAGGGTTAGGATTAACTGTAGCTTACAAATTGACAAAGCTATTAGGCGGCGACTTCTTAATCTCCAGTGAAAAGAATAAGGGGACTGAAATAAAGATTTCATTTCCTCAATACATTCCGTCGCGCAATCTTTCGGGAGCCGTCCTCTAATGATTGAAGTAAACGAAAAATATAATCACACGGATTTTGAAATTGAAGCCGATACTTCAAGATTCTTCAGTCTTGGACGTCATCATTTCGATATTAATTTTAAAAATGAATTCGACTATCTGAATATTGTAAAAGATTATTTAAAATTATCCTCTTTCAATATTCCGGAAGAGTTCAAAGAGATTTTTATACCGAGATCGAATGCACCTGTCTACTGGATAAATGATACCTGGCTTTCGAACCAGATTGAAGAATATATGAAATTCAATTTCCTGAGAGCCAAAAATGTAGATCTCTTCAGGGGAATAAAAGAAAATTACAGCAAATGGGTAACAACAAAACTCAGAAATGAAAAAGAATACTATGCCAATAATGTTCTCACGCTTATTGAGCGTGACATTTACAAGCAGAATTTTTTCAAATATATCATCCACGGTATAATTCTATTGTCGCAGCCGGGACTTTATAATTTCCCGAGAATTATAACTTCGTTTACAACGGCAAAGGAATCGATTGCATCATCACGACTTCCTGATAATGCCAAACAGGAATTACTCTATATCCTTTCACTCTACATCGGTTTCGCATATTTGAGGGAAAATGATAATTTATCTGCGAATACCGCGTTTAGAGAGTCGCTGGATCTTAAAAACACCGGGGTTACTGCAAAAATTTACTGCGCTCTAACCGAATTGCGGAATGGTAATATTGAAAGTGCGGCCTCGTTTTTAAATGATGTCCTTATGCTTGATTTCAGCCGATTTGCTCTTGCTTTAAGTATGAATAGTGCCGAAATGCTTAGCATATTTATCAAATCGGCCTACTTCCCAAATATCTTTTTTGAAAATGAATTTGGGAGAATGACAGACGAAATCGACAGGATGATTAACCGTTACTTTTCACCTTCGGGAAATCAGCTTAAAGCTATTCAGAAAAACCTTAGCGAACTGAAGGAGAAGAAATTAGGGGATCAACTTACGCCTGAGATATCGCAAAGTATCCGGATGCTTGAGAGAGTATCACAGGTTTATTCAGAATCGGAAAATATATTTATTGTTGGCTTATCCCCTGAACTTAATTCTAAGTTCAACAGCATATTAACACAACTGACCGGCAGACTGAGGGAAAAACTGTATGAAGAGATTAATCAGAAGCTGAGTAGCCTTGATAAAGCAATTCTTGAAAACCAGAATGCCGAGAATCAGGTATTGAGTGAGATCGAAAATTTTAAAATAAAATTGAAAGATAATCTCGAAAAAACTCTGCAAAACATTAATGATAATTATGATGCACAGATAAGATTGCTGGAGGAGAAAATCGAGAATATCCCGTATGTGGAAAAATATAATCCCCAAAGATCCTTCTCTGTCAATATGAGTAATAATCTCATCGTTGCTTTTATCGTCTTGATTATCGGTGCGCTTGCAGACAATTCCGGTACGGAATCATCAGGATTAAACTCTTTCTTTTCCGGACTGGTAACAACCGGTATTAAATGGGGATTAATCAGTTTTTTTATGGGTACTTTAGTTTCCTTGATAATTTCTGGTCTGGTGTTGATTGAAAAATCCGATGAAAAGCAGAAGCTGATCAGAAAAATTAATGGATTCAAAACACAAAAATCGAATGCTATAAATGATGCCAAGGACTATTCCGCCCACAGAGAAAAAGTAACACTCGAAAATTATAATAACAATCTGCTGCAGTATCGAAAAAACATTCATGACGTAAAGAGTCAGAGGGACTCTGAGAAGTCGAAACTTTTCAACGAAGCGGAAGAAAAGATTAGAGAATTCATGAATGAATTAGCACCCCTTCAGAGCGCCATTTCTGCATAATATTAGCCAATCTTTTAACTATCAACACTTATTCTTAAAAATTTCGTAAAAAACACATCTTTTTACTGGTATAAATCTTGTCCTTTTGCTGGAAAATATTGGTGATTATGAGAATAGTTACGATTACGGGAATTCGCCCCGATTTTATACGGATGAGCAAAGTCTTTGAAAAGCTCGACCGGAATTTTGACCATATAATGATTCACACCGGTCAGCATTACGATGACGAACTGAGCCGCATCTTTTTTAACGAGCTTAAAATCCGTAAGCCCGATTTTACACTTGCTGCCGGATTGAACAGTTCGAATCACTACGAGCAGCTTTCCTATTTATCTAAAGAAGTGATCTATCTGCTCAAAAAGAAAAAAGTCAATCCGGACATCATTCTTTTCCTCGGCGATTCAAACTCTGCTCTTGTAAGCGCCCCTCTCTTTAAAGAAGGTTATAAGATCGGTCACATCGAAGGCGGAATGCGTTCGTATGACAGGAGAATGCCGGAAGAAGTTAACAGGGTTATTTGCGATTATGTCTCCGACCTTGTCTTTGTCTATACCCCTCTTTATAAAGAACGTTTAATTAATGAAAACAAAAGTCCCGATCAGATTTTTGTAGTCGGTAATACAATCGTAGAAATAGTTGAGCAGTATATGCCTTCAGGTTTGCGCAGCAGGGATTTTATTCTTGCCGATATTCACCGCAGCGAAAATCTTAAGAGTGCCGGCCAACTGAATCATATTCTGAAATACCTTAACCGGCTTGGTAAAAAGACAGGTCTGGAAGTGCGGCTCGTTAAATTTAACCGTGCGGTCAGGTTGATTCAAGAAAACGGTCTGCTTGATGATAAAAAGAATATAAAACTTATAGGGCCTTACGGATTCCTTGATTACCTGAACCTCCAGTACAATGCTTACGGAATTGTCTCCGATTCAGGTACGAGCCAGGAGGAATGCCCTCTGCTTGGTGTTCCAGTTGCGGTTCCAAGACTGAAAACAGAGAGACCGGAATCGGTCGAGAACGGTAACAGCATACTTATCGGCGAAACAGAGCCAGTTACGAAAATGGTTGACCGAACAATTTCTTTTTTCGAAAACTATTCTATTTCGCGAAAACAGACCAGATGGCTGGGAGACGGAAAAACGTCCGAAAAAATTATTAACATTCTAAAGAGGAAATTATAAATGAAAAATGTATTGATAGTTGGCGGTGCCGGCTACGTCGGCGGTGCAATTACAGATTTGATTCTGCAATCTAATTATAACGTTCGTGTTTACGATGCTCTGTTGTACGAAGATTCATTCAGAAAACCTGTCCATTTTGTTTACGGTGACGTGAGAGATCATGAAAAATTGCTGCCGCAGCTTAAATGGGCAGATGCGGTTGTATGGCTAGCTGCAATAGTGGGCGACGGTGCCTGCCAGCTTAATCCTGAATTAACAAGAACAATTAATCAGGACTCTGTAGCATGGCTGGCCGATAATTATGACGGCAGAATTATATTTATGTCAACCTGTTCTGTTTACGGTGCCCAGGATAAAGAATTGAATGAAACTTCATCTACAAATCCTCTATCAGTTTATGCCGAGACAAAACTAAACGCAGAAAAATTTCTTAAACATAAAAATGCAATAATCTTTAGACTCGGAACATTATTCGGTGTAGGCGATCTCTATTCAAGAATCCGTCTCGATCTTGTGGTGAATATTCTTACGGTTCGTGCATATCTCGAAGGTCAGATCAGCGTATTCGGCGGAGATCAGTTCCGGCCTCTCCTTCATGTAAAGGATGTGGCCAGAGCCGTTGTTATGAATCTTGAAAGCGAATATAAAGGTATCTTCAATCTTGCACGGCAGAATGTCCGAATAAGTGATCTGGCTTATCAGGTTAGGATGCACTTCCCGGATCTGATGATTGAAACAACGGATATGCCGTTTCAGGATACCAGGAATTACAGGGTCTCCGCCAAGAAAGCCGAAGATACATTCGGATTCAAATCGGTTCATTCGGTTGATGAAGGTATTGAGGAACTGAAGTACCTGGTGGAAACAAAAAGAATTAAAGACCTTAAGAGTCCACGCTATTCAAATCAGGCATACCTGAAAGAACATTATGAGGAATTAATGCTGAAAGTATTCGAAGAGGTAGAGGCTGCCTGATGACTGAACCTACTTTAATTAAAGGCGGATTGGCAGTTGATGACCGTGGTACGGTCGGATTCGTTAACGACTTCAATTTCGACGGCGTAAAAAGATTCTATACTGTTGAGAATCACAGACAGGGATTTGTCCGTGCATGGCATGCACATAAGAAAGAAGGCAAGTATGTAATGGTTATTAAGGGCTCGGCAATAATAGGTGCTGTTAAAATCGATAATTGGGAAAATCCTTCAAAGGATTTAAAAGTAAATCGCTTTGTGTTAAGTGAAAAAAATCCTTCCGTTTTATTTATTCCTGCGGGTTATGCAAACGGATTTATGTCGCTTTCTGAAGACACAAAAATAATTTTCTTTTCAACATCGGAGTTAAAAGATTCCCTTAATGACGATATCCGTTATGATGCTCATTACTGGGAAGCATGGAAAGTAGAGGAGAGATAGAAATGGAAAAAATAATGGTAATCGGTTCAACCGGAATGCTCGGCTATGCTGTCAGTTCCTATTTCAAAACAAACGACTATGATATCGTAGAGATTTCTCGCGATCAGTTCGATATAGCCAATGACCCTATCGATAAATTAAAATCGTTTATGATCGGAGTTGGTGTGGTTATTAATTGTGCGGGAGTAATTAAACCGACAATAGCTAAAAATTCAATCGAAAATGTTTTGAAAATAAATTCATTGTTCCCCAGGAACCTTGCTAAATTATCCGACCAGCTCGGAATTAAGTGCTTTCATATTACTACTGATTGTGTTTATACCGGAAGGAAAGGGAATTATTCAGAAGAGGATTTCTTCGATGCTGAAGATCTTTACGGATTGAGTAAGAATGCCGGCGAGAATAAAGACTGCATGACTCTCAGAACCTCTATCATCGGGGAGGAGAATAATCAGAGCCGCTCCCTGCTCGAATGGGCAAAGAGCCAGGCCGGTAAAGAAGTAAACGGATTTACTAATCATCTCTGGAACGGTGTTACAACACTTTATCTTGCAGAAATTATTGAGACTATTTTAACTCAGGGACTTTTCGAGAAAGGATTATTTCATATCCATTCGCCAAATACTGTCGATAAATATCAGTTGTTGCAGATCTTCAATCGTGCTTACAAACTGGAACTTAAAATTAATCCGGCTGAGGCAAAAGAACCGGTCGATAGAAGTCTTTCAAGCATATACGACCTTTCCAAAAATGCAGCAGTTAAAACAATTGAGCAGCAGGTAACCGAAATGCAGGAGTTTTTTTATTTTTTCAACAACGCAGCTGCAGTCGATGAACAATTAGTTGTCGGATTCTGAAGATGAGGTTTGATACAGATCTTTACACTGCAACCGGCGATTCGCCAGATAAGAGTTTGAAAGAGATTGATTGCAGAGATTGTGTGGAAGCGGATATTCCTGTCATTGCTGATATCTCAACGAGAATCATCTTGAAAGAATTGCCAACCAGTGTAATTTATGAAGTTTGTATTTCAAACCGGAGGTATATCTATAAGGTAATCCGGGAAAATCCGAATATGGATTTCAACCTCGTTTTCCAGTCATATACTAATCTCAGTAAAATGAATTCCAAGGAAGGACTGGTTAAAGTTTATAATTACCGGATCTCGGATGACAATGAAAGTTTTGAGATTCTAATGGAATACCTAGAGGATTACTTCGACGTCGAAACAATTCCTGAAGAGAGCAGACTTAGTTATGCCGAACAAATTTTTGAAATAATTGAAAATGTTATTTCTAATGATTTAATTCCTGTCGATTGCGGTCTGGCAAACTTTGTTACTAATGGTCATAAGGTTAAAATGCTCGATCTCGATTTTATGCTCGGGTGGGATCAGGTATCCTATTTCAATACGTGCTGGTTTGAATCACGGCTTGAAGAGTTAAAAAACTGGTGTCCAGCTATATCAGACCGGGCCGACAATCTCATCTTCACATTTAATTTAAGAAGAAAAAGTTTTTTCGAATCAATTCCATATAATCCCCTGACACAAAAAATAATTGAAGAAGGAGAACAATTACTGGTTGACGGTTATAGCACAAAAGCTATAGACTATTTTCATAAAGCTTTGCGCCTTTCACCTAATTCAGCCTCCTCGTACAATAATTTAGCGGTTGCATATTGGAATATGGATGATACTGAAAAGGCATTCCGGCTTCTGAAGATTGCATTGGAACTAGATCCTCTCAATCAAAACATTATGGCGAACTATATTGATGTTCTCAACTCAAAAAAAATGTATGATGAAATTGAAAAAATATCTGCGCCTATTAAAAATTATGAGTCAGAAATTCTAAACGGTTCGGATTTCAAAAGACTGAAAAATATTCAAAACGAAATTGATAGCTATTCTTATCCCTCTAACTACGCTTATGATATTATGAACCTAAAGCCGAAGGGAAGTCTTGAAACAAGAGTAGAATATTTTGTAAAGTACTGCCCGGAAATATTCGAACCGTGCAATAATTTGCTGTCGGTAGGAAGTTCATTGGGATATATGCTTCTGTTTCATTCCCACAAGGCCCGGAAATGCACCGGAATTGAACCTGACTTTAAAGCCAATGAAATAGTAAGAAAAGTCTGTGAATATAGAAATGTAAATAATATAGAGTTATTCACAGGTACATTTAAAGATTTTGAGAAGAAAGAGAAGTATGATCTTATCTGGATGGGAAATGTTTTTCAGTATATGTATGTCGATTACGGATGGCGGGTCGCATGTGAACTGGCGGAAATATCGGATGGAAGATGCGTAATTGAAGCCCCTTTTGAAGGTGAATACCTTAAACAACAGTCACACCTGAATGCCAACTGGAAAAATGATGTGATGATGAATGAATATACGTTTGCCCGTTTCGAATTTGAAATGAAAAAGTATTTCGATCTGGTCTCTGTAAATCCTTCCGGAACGGATCCTGTTAACAGGCTACTTGTTGTTCTATCAAGAAAATAAACATTAAAATAAAAACTGGACTATGACATCACACAAAGTAAAAAGAGAAGAACTCTTTGAGATCGTAAAGGAAAAAATCCTGCCCGCAAAAATTGTAGGTGATATTGGCTGCGGCATTCGACCTCAGGACTTTATTGAACCACTATATCATTTATGCATCGATCCTCATTATCAATATCTTGAACACGTAAGAGACAAATTAAAATCCGGTGTTAATTACTCGTTTGTTAATGTCGATTGGGCTCGGGCAATTCAGATATTCCCGAAAGATTCAATAGAAACGATTTTCCTGCTGGACGTGATTGAACATCTGGAAAAAGATCCGGCACTTGCATTAATAAAACAGACTGAGCAAATAGTTACAAAGCAGATAGTTGTTTTTACCCCGTTGGGTTTTATTGAACAAAATCACGAAACAGAGAAAGATGCGTGGGGACTTGATGGAGGGAAATGGCAGGAGCATAAATCCGGCTGGCTCCCTGAAGATTTTGGTGAAGGATGGGAGTTTTATATTTGTGAAGATTTTCATACACACGATAATGAGGGTGTTCAATATGAAATACCGAAAGGAGCTTTTTTTGCAATTTACAACTCGCCAAAGACTTCTGTTGAAATCAAACCGGTATTTACTGTCGTGGTTCCAACATATAATCAGGCTCAGTATTTAGGCCATGCGCTGGATAGTCTTATTAATCAATCATTTCCCCTCTGGGAAGCCGTCGTGGTTAACGATGGAAGCACTGATTCCACGCCTGAGGTAATGGAAGAATATTTCCGAAAGGATAAAAGGATAAGATGTTTTCACAAAGAGAATGGCGGTGTTGCGACGGCTCTTAATGTTGGAATTAAAAACTCAATGGGGAACTGGATCTGCTGGCTTTCATCAGACGATCTTTTCGAACCGGATAAACTCGAAACTCATTTTAAAGCAATTAACGATTATCCAGAAATAAAATTCTTTCACAGTCACTGGTATCTTCTACTTGAAGAAACAAAACAGAAAATCGCACCGCCGCTATGGCTTCAGATACCGCCAACGGAATTTCAGGTCACACGATTCTTCTGGGCTAATTATATCCACGGTAATGCTATTGCTGTTCATCGAACTGTCTTCGATCAGGTAGGATTGTTTAACGAATCGCTCAGGCAGGGACAGGATTTTGATATGTGGCTCAGGATTTCAGCGCGGTTCGTTTCTTTTTACATCGACAAACGAACCTGTGTAACCAGAATCCATAAGGGGCAGACAACAAACTCATTCGTTGAAGGCGGAGTGCTCGATTCCACCCGCTCGCTTGTTCAGTTTTTAAATCAGAATCCGTTGGAAGTACTTTTTCCGTTTACAGATTTCAATAATCCTGCGAATGCAGTTAAGGTTATCAATGAAGTAATCTATATATCAACTAAACAGGATGCTTTTCTATACCGCTGCGGTTATACGACAGCACTTGCCGAAAGAACTATGGAATGGTTCTCGCGGAAGTACCCGGTTGAAATCCGTGAAAAAATATTCCCCTTTATTAAGAAAATGGTGAGTGATTACCTGGATCAGCCATTTCCCGAAGAGATAAAAAAAATTCTGAAATTATTTTTAAGCAAAAAAAATATTTTATATGTAAATCATGATTTTATAGCTCTTACTAAAAATTACGTTTTGCAACTGATAACTGCCGGTGATCAAAAAAAAGCCAGGGCTATAGAAACGTATTTGGTTAAGATAACCGGCGGCAATCAATCTGGTGCCGATGGCGGAACTTACATTCCGCTGCTTCCGCAAAATTCAAAAAACGGCTCATTGGAAATGCTTGCGCCCGAAAGTATTCAACACTGGCTTGTTGAGCCGGGTGGTATGCTTGATAATTCAATTAAACATACTATGTCTGTTAAGTGCAAAAAGTGTGATATCCCTTTCAATATCTTTTTTGAATATGAAATGGGGATAAATTCAAATGTTCAGAGCTTTGTCTGTCCGACTTGCCGGCAGGACTACTCATACAGTGATACAAATTTCGATAATGATTTTGTAACATTTAATCATAACAAGACTAAGAATGAAGTTCCGATTAACAGAAGCAAAATAAAGATTGCATATTTTATTCGTGATGCTTCTGTTCTAGGAGGCGGAACAAAAATATTATTTAAGCATATCGAATGGCTTACCAGACTGGGAGCCGGGGTAATCATTTATTCATTTGCCTCTAAACCGGATTGGGTCGATTCAAATCTTAAATATTTCAGAATTAATAGTGAAAAGGAAATTAAAACCGGCTTAGATCTTTATATTGTATTTAGCATTTATGATGTGCCGTTTATTCTAAACCGGATTCCGATTTCAAAAGTTGTTCATATCTGTCAGGGGTATGAAGGTTATCATTACGGCCGGAATTACGATGAACTTCGCGCTGATAAACATATTCTTACAAAACTTCATGCAATACCGGTAAGAAATATTTCGGTCTCCAACCATCTTGTGGATCTCTTCTATTCTAAATTCGGAAGAAGGTCGGAGTATATTCCCAACGGAATCGATCACAGAATATTTTCTTTTAAAGAGTTTGATAATAAAAGGGAACAGTCAATTCTCTTTGTCGGCAATCCTTTTCATCCCCTCAAAGGATTCGATTTTCTGGGATCGGCTATCCGTATGGTTCAGAATTCTCCATTTAAAGTCGACAATCTGAAGCTCTATATTGTGATGGGGTATGAACCGGATCATTTGGAAAAAATTTCTTCTCATATCTCGGACCAGATCGGATGCCCTGTTGAAATTAAGTTCAAATTGAAAAGCGAAGAGATAGCAGAACTGACCGGACGTGTAAGTATTGTAGTCTGTTCTTCATGGTACGAAGGATTCTCTATGCCTCTTCTGGAAGCAATGGCCTGCGGTACTCCTGTGATTACGACTAAGAATCTCGGGGCGCAAAGCTTCTGCAAAAACGGATTCAATTCATTAGAAGTAAATTACGGCGATGCAAATTCTCTTGCTCAGCATATTATTGATATCTGCTATAGAACAATTGATATTAAATCAAGATTGATGAACGCTTTCAATACATCACTCGATTACACAGAACATAATACGGTTGAGAGACTTGTTAAATCCTTTGAAAATCTTCTGAACATGAAATTCGATAGTTCGAAAGTTGATTCACTACTTGAACAATACAAAATAGAATTAGGAAAATTTGCATGCGAAGATTTGCCTGCCGCCGCTACTGAACCTCCTGAAGTAAGTATTGTGATCCCGGTTTTCAATCAGCTTGAGTACACGAAAATGTGCATCAACAGCATCCTGGAGACGATTAACAATAGAATTGAACTGATTATTGTAAATAATGCAAGTTCAGACAGTACTGCTGAATATCTTTCCGGACTTCGGCATGAGAAATTTGAACTTGCTATAGTTAATAATGAAGAGAATATCGGTTTCCCCGGAGCAGTTAACCAGGGAATTGAAATATCGAATGGGAAATATGTTGTTATAGCAAATAACGACATAATTTTTAACCAGGGCTGGCTCGATAGAATGATTGAGATCGCGGATAGCGATTCCAGGATTGGACTTGTAGGCCCGGTGAGCAACGAAGTAAGCGGTCTACAGAAGGATGAATCTGCGGATTATAACACGATTGAAGCAATGAGAAACTATGCGGAGAATCTACGCGAAAAAAATAGGCAGCAGACCCTTAACTTTCCAAGGCTCGCCTTTCTTTGTACACTTGTTAAACGTGATCTTATTAATTCAATCGGCGGGCTCGACGAAAGATTTTCTCCCGGTAATTACGAAGATGATGATTACTGTCTCAGAGCTCAACTGGCCGGTTACAAAGCAGTAATTGCAAAAGATGTTTTTATACATCACTTCGGATCGAAGAGTTTTAAAGCGGACGGAAATAACGCTTATGCCGAAAGACTCAATAAAAACCGGGCTGTTTTTGTAAATAAGTGGGGCGCAACACCGGAAGAGATATGGCTCGAAAACAGATCCGTATCGCCACGTCAGTGTTTTTATCCGGTTAATAAAGATCAGTTTTTAAAATATTTTGAGCGGACAAAAATACATCTTGCTGATAACGAATTTGAACTCGCCGAAGACTCAATTTATTATGCCGTAAGACACTTCGCTCCTGATAATCCATTCATCGCTTATGAAGACTTACTCAACCTCGGTGGTAACATATCGCTGGCAATTAATAATCTTGAGAGAGCTGCGGAATATTTCGAAAAAGAACTGACGGAAAATTCGAATTCTTCCCAGGCTTGTGTAGGATTAGGTCAGGTGCTATTTCAGGGTGAAAAGTTTGAACAGGCTAAATTGATGTTCGAGTGGGCGCTGAAGTATGATGAGTCGAATGAACACGCGCTGAAATTTCTTAATGAAGTAAATGAAAAACTCGGTCTGCAAATCAATCATATAACTCTGGTCGAAACAAATGAATAAGCTAACTCTCTCCATGATTGTTAAGAATGAAGAGAAGTATCTGGAAGGGTGTCTTCAGTCAGTTACGGGTATTGTGGATGAAATTGTGATTGTTGATACCGGTTCTGCGGACAGAACAATTGAGGTCGCAAAAAAATTCGGCGCGTCAGTATTTCATTTCAAATGGGTAAATGATTTTTCGGCTGCAAGAAATTTTGCCTTGAGTAAATCGAACGGCGACTGGATCCTTTACCTTGATGCTGACGAGAGACTAATGCCGGAATCGAGGAATGAACTGCTCGATATTATTAAATCGTCCGGAAGATCGGGATACAATTGCATTGTAAAGAGTCTCGATTCCGAAAACGGGCGGGACAATCAGATGACCTATGTACGGCTCTTTAAAAATTCCGGTGAGATCCGGTTCAAAGGATCCGTACATGAACAAATCCTTCCGTCACTCCTGGATTGTGATTATCGGATTCTTGATTCATCAATATTAATCGAACATATCGGTTATAACATTTGCCTGGAAGGTAAAAGGGATAAGGCGCTAAGAAATCTCGAGCTTCTCTTAAAAGAATATGAAAGTGTCCAGACGCCTTATACCGCATTTCAGCTCGCTCTTACTTTTGAGATTCTGGATAATTACAGCGAAGCCAAAAAATATTTTGAGATTGCGGCGGGATCAACTTCTTTTAGCGCAATTTACAGAGCGCATGCTTATACTTCGCTCGCACTTTTTTCTCACAAAGAGCATAATTCCGCTGCTGCCGAAAATTTTCTAAAACTTTCATTTGAGCTTAGACCGGAAGATCCGTTCTCAAATCTGCTGGGCTCTAAAATATCGATAAGAAAAAACGATTGGAAAAAAGCTCTTGATTACTGCAGGAATGCTGAACGCTTCAATCAGCTTTTATTAAAGGGAAGCGGTAATAAGGAATATTCAGTCTATTTGAACCCTGAAGAAATTGTTTTATGCGGACTGGTAATTGCCAGAAGTACAAATTCTACAGAGCTTCTAAAACAATATTATCGAAAGCTCATTGAATTTGTTAATAGTCAATCTCCCAATAAACCGAACCCGGTCTCAACTGTTCTTAATAAAATATTTAATGACTCAGAACTGAATTCATTCGAATCACAAATTCTGGTTGATTATGCATCGCAGAGAAATCTTTTTTTAATTCTTCAACTATTGCGATTTTATAATTCATCAGGATCTAAGGGAAAAATTCTTGAAAAACTGAACGACATTTTCCCTTCAAATGTTGAAATAATGAAAGTTCTGGCAGAGTTTTATCAATCTGTGAATCTAATCGCAAAAGCTTCTTGTATCTATATAGAATTATCCGCTCAGCAGGTTGACGACCCGTCAATCTACTTTTATCTTCTTTCCTACCATATATCCGAAGGGAACTATGATGATTTTCTGAATATCATGGAATTAATTGAGCGGAAATATGGGAATATACCCGAAGTAGCCGACCGTATAAATCAGATCAGAAGCAGACTTGTAAACATTCCTGATTAGTCATATCAATTTATCTTTAAACTTTTTCAGCATCCAACCGATAATATAACTGAGAAAAAAATCTCAACAAATAACGGTTCAGGCAAGGATGCCTGGGCAAAATAAAAAAACACATGGAGGTAGTTATGTCATTCTCAGTTAACACAAATCTTGGTGCATTAAAAGCTTACAACGCTTTAGTAAAGGTTAATGCGCAGACAGAAAAAGCTCAACTTCGTCTTGCTACACAGAAAAGAATCAACTCAGTAGCAGATGATACATCTGGTTACAGTGTTGGTAAAAAGCTGGAAGCTGAAACAATGGTTAAAAAAGCTCAGCTCAACAACATATCTTCTGCAAAGAACTTCTTATCCACCGCAGAATCCGCTCTTTTACAGATCAACGATAAACTGAATCAGATTAAAGCAAAACAGGTCGACGCTAGCGATCCTTTGAAGGATTCAGCTTCTATCGCAAAGGATATCAGAACTCTGGCCGGTGAAATCAGCTCTATTCTTGGCAACACATCAATCAACGGTACAAATCTCTTATCCAGCACAACCGCACCTTCATTCAATGTTAGCGGCGCAACTTTAACCTTCGATTTCTCAACATCTTCATTAGGCGTTGCATCTCTTGAAGCCGCAGTTGGCACAACTAATCTGCAGAGCACAACCGACAGCACAGTTATCGCCTTTGATACAGCTACAGTTGCCGGTAATGTTAGTGCAGCACTCGGAAGAATCGGTAACCTGTCGCAGGCACTCGATTCAAGAGAAGAATTCTTAACTGCCGCCATTGCTAACAACACAGCCACAATCAGCAGTATATTCGACGCTGACGTTGCAATGGAACAATTGAATGCTACTAAAGGCCAGATCTCTTCACAGATCGGTACAGCAATGGTAGCTCAGATGAATTCTGCACCACAACAGATTCTTAGCTTGTTTCGATAATCTGGATCTCAGTATCGAAACATTGCTCTCTGAGAATTGATTGGAACCCCGGCTTTAATGCCGGGGGTTTTTTAATAAAACTGCGGATAAAAAATGTATAGTGCTCAGTCATTTCAAAATAAAACTAATCCTTACATCGTAAACCAGATCAGTATTGCTTCACCCGAGCAGTTGATTATGAAGGTGTACGATTTTGCTATTCTTCACTGCCAGAAGAATGATATGATCAAAACAAATGAAGCGCTCCAGGTCCTTATCAACGCGCTAAATTTCAGCGATCCTGCAGCTACAGAAATTTCTACCGGACTCCTGAAACTTTATCAATACTGCCAGGATCAGATGAGGAAAAATCATAATCAGGTTGTGTTCAAGATACTCAGCGAATTGAGAGAAACCTGGCTAGAATCAATGAAAAATATGAGATAAGTGATGGCATACGATGCCCTTACAACTTCCGGAATTAATAATCTTGTAAACAGTTTTAAGATCTCCGAGCAGAATAAGCGGATCTCTCCGCTCAATACGCGAAAGACTTACTATCAGAACATTACCTCCGCCTACTCACAGTTAAGCAGCAAACTCGATTCTTTAAAAAGTATTCTTAGCGATTTGAAGTCGACTTCAAGCGATGCTGTCTATTATTCGAAAAGCGGAACGTCTTCCAACACCTCTTTTCTCACAATAAATTCATCGTTGGGCGCCAGTGACGGCTCATATTCGGTTAGAATCAATCAGCTTGCTAAAAACGATCTGCTCCTTTCAAACGACTTGATTTCTGATGATGCCTCGTCAATAATTACAATGCCCGGAACATATGATTTTGAAATCAAAGCAGGTGACGGCAACGGGGGAGAATTTGTTAGTAAAGTTTCTTTAACACTTTCCGAATCGGATTTTACAGAAAGTACGATTAAAAATTCTGCCCTAATGCAGAAAATTCAGAATGCAATCAACTCGGACAGTGCCGTTATTAATTCCAGTTCAGTTGCCGGAAGTACTTTATCATCCGGTTCCTTCGTTTTCGATCTGAACGGAACCGAAACCACGATCAACTACGAAGCCGGAAATTATTCGGAAGTAATTGACAGCATCGTTTCGCAGCTTAATGAAATTGACGGTATTAGTGCCGAAAAAACTACTGACGGTGGAAATGTTGGTTTTTATGTGACCGGCGACAGCACCTCAAACTATATTGGATTCGGTAGCGATACCGGAACGCTTTTAAGCGAACTCGGGATTTCTGAAGGTAAAGAAAAAGCAGCTTCGGGAATCGTAACTGCTTCTCTATTTTCTCCGGTATCGGGACGTTCGCAATTATCTGTTACTGCCAAGAACTCCGGATACGATTACCGGATTACTTCTATAGCCGAATCCGGATCGAATGGAATTCTTGAATCGGTTGGATTGAACCTGGGTACTACGCGACAGGAATTTGTTCAGAATGAAGGACTTGATACCGCGGGATTCCTGTACACGACAACCCTGCTTAATTCGAAGATTGAGTTCAATGGTATTAATATTGAAAGGTCCTCCAATTCAATTTCCGATTTAATAGATGGATCAACTATTCAACTCAAATCGGTTATGCAGGAGGATGATACCACAGTCAATTTAACTGTAAGTAAAAATGTGGATACAATTAAAAATAAGGTGCAGGATTTCATAACCAAATTCAATGAGGTCTATACCTATATAAAAAATAATCTTAAGTCGGATGGATCTACCAGAGCATTATTTGCGGGCGATACAACAGCATCTTCAATTCTTACTACTCTTAGCTCGTTTGCATATACAGCTGTATCCGGCATTCCATCGAATCAGATAAACTCGCTCTCAAAACTCGGTATTACATTTAATGTTGATACTGGTCTATCATTATCAAATACAGATACTTTTAATTCTGTTGTTGAGAACCGGCTTTCTGAAGTGATTACTTTATTAACGGCCGGGACCGGTATTGCGTCTACAATGTATGATAGAATAAATCCATATCTGGGAAGCAGCGGTTATATTACCAAATCCCGAACTGCTTTCGATAATAATATAAAAACGCTTACCGACTCAATTACATCTGCACAGAATAGAATTGATAAGAACGCCGAGATGCTGAGGCAAAGATATATTACACTTCAAATGCAGCTGGCGGAATTAATGTCCTACCAGAATTATTTTTCATCCACTTCTTATTATTAATTTTTATGACAGACTTAATGCAAAAAACAGCCGAAATAAAGGACATGCTCAATAGCCTGGAGAGACAGATAAATCTGATTACACCTGAAAATTTCGAAGAAAATCTAAAAATTTCGCTGGAAATGAAGAAAAGAGTGGATAAAATGAGTTCGGATCTTGCCGCAAAATACGGATTGAAAAATCTCGCGAAATATGATCCCGAAATGATGATTAAAGCTAAACTAATTGAAAAAACTTACGATAATATTATAGAGAACTTCAGAAATGAGTTAAAAAAGACGGAAAATCAGATTTTTCGTTTGAATAGAGAGAAAAAAATAACAACATACATCAGGTGAAACCGTGCAAGTAAAAGGGATCAATAACGGATTATTTTCACAAAGTCCTTCAAAGGTCGGCAAACCCGGGGCAAATAATTCTGTCGATAAGAAAGACAGGATCGAAATTTCAGTTGAAGCCAGGGATATTGCAAAAACCGAACTGGGTTCGCAAAGACTTGAAGAGATCAAACAAAAATTACAAAGCAAATACTACGATAGAGAAGAAGTTCTATCTAAGGTTGCTGCCGCTATACTAAAAGAAATAGAAAATGAATAATTTCTGATTAAGAAACCGGAATAAGGGTAGATAAACTGTCTTTATCTACCCCTCTTTTGGTTTTAAAAAATAATTCCTTATCGCAGTCGCTTCAGCTTTAAATCTCACCGTTTGAATACATTCTTACTATTAAAATTTCTTATGATAATTAATTGTATTGAACCTTTTGAATGCTAAAGAATATTAATGGAACTTCGATAATACTCTACGGAAAAATATTGCATAAAAAGGGACGGGTGGTATATGACAAATAACGAAGTACAGAAAAAGGACTCCGGCCAATTACTTCAGCTTGTTAGCTTTATGATAGGCGATGAGGAATTTGGAATTGATATTCTTCTTGTCCAGGAGATAATAAGGATGCAGCAGGTTACTAAAGTTCCTAATGCACCGGAGTTCGTAGATGGAGTAATTAACCTGCGTGGAAAAATAATCCCGGTTATCGATCTACGATGTAAACTCGGAATTGAAAGAAAAGAACGGGATAAAAATACCAGGATTATTGTTGTTGAGGTAAGCGGGAAAACAGTTGGATTTATTGTTGATGCTGTTACGGAAGTTTTGAGAGTTCCGGAAAACATATTTGAAACACCGCCGGAAATTGTAACCGGAATTAATTCCGATTTTATTAAGGCAGTCGGAAAACTTGAAGATCGTCTCTTAATTCTGATTGATCTGGAAGTTACGCTTACTGCAAATAATGAAGTTGAATTGCTCCCGGTATAAGTTTTAATCGGTATATAACGAGGGGGAGAATAGAGCTGCATTAATGCAGCGGAAAGGAAAAATTATCCAACTATATGAGGGCAAAATGGATTTGTTAAACGTATCCAAATCCGTATCTAAAAAAATATCCCTTTCGGTTGCTGCCGGATTAGTAGCGGTACTTGGATTGGTACTGATTTTCATAATATACTATTCGCAGAATTCAAAACTCGAAAGTGCTCAGGAAATCGCTAAAGAAATAAGTCAGACAATGAAATACTCGATCCTCTTTTCGATGGGAGAGGGCATTACAGATGTTGATCCTTTTGTCGAGAGAGTTAAAAAACTCGATAATGTTGCAGAAGTAAGAATAATCCCTACAAAAATTATTAATGAGTCCAAAGCGGAGAACCTTAATGAACTGGAAAAGACTGTCGCTGCTTCTAAAAAGGATTTCTTTGCCGAGGAGGAGTTTAATAATATCCCAGTGTTTCATTCAATCTCTACATTAACTGCAGAGGAATCATGTACATCATGCCATGAAGGAAGTGCAGGGGATGTATATGCGGTAATGAGCATTAAATATTCTCTCGAAAGAACAAATGCCGAGATATTCGCGGAAAAGATCGGCGCGTTGGTCCTCATTGCTGCGCTTGCTCTTTTTGTCTGGTATATGATTGTGTATCTGATTAGAAAAAATATTCTGAATGACCTCTATAATTACATAAGCAATATTAAAAAATTAGCCCTGGGGGATCTATCCGGTGAAGTAATTGTCAACCGTCAGGATGAATTCGGACAGCTCGGCGACTCACTTAAAAAGCTGAAAGAGAGTCTCTCGGAACAGGCTGCTACGGTAACTGAATTTTCCAAAGGAAATTTAAATGTTGATGTAAAAGTCTTGTCCGAAGACGATACACTGGGTAAAGCGGTAGTTGAAATTAAAAAATCTCTTGTTGCTCTATCGGGTGATGCCGATCATCTATCTAAAGCTGCCGAAGAGGGAAATCTTTCTGAAAAGGTTTCACTCGAAAAACACCAGGGAGTTTACCGGAAAATTATCGAAGGATTCAGTTCGGCATTCGATTATTTGACCGCTCCTATTAAAGAAGGTGCAAAAGTACTTGAAAGATTCTCTACCGGCGATCTTACTGCAAAAGTAATCGGGGAATACAATGGCGAGCATCAGCTGATTAAAACCAGCATTAATAATCTCGGTGCCTCTTTATCATCTCTAATTAGCAGTGTAAACCAGGCTGTCGAAGCTACAGCAAGTGCTTCGAACCAGGTTTCATCTTCCACTGAAGAGATGGCTGCCGGTGCCCAGGAGCAGAGCGCTCAGACTCATGAGATTGCAAGTGCTATCGAAGAGATGACTAAAACAATATATGAAACTACGCGTAATGCCGGAGAGGCTTCTAAAAACGCAAAGTTATCCAGCGGCAAAGCTCAGCAGGGTGTTGTTAAAATAAACGAATCGATGAGAGGTATGGAAAGGATTACCGAATCTGCACAGAAGACGGGACAGATAATTTCTTCTCTTGCAAATAAAACTGATCAGATCGGAGAAATTGCACAGGTAATTGATGATATAGCAGATCAAACAAATCTACTTGCACTTAATGCGGCTATTGAAGCGGCAAGAGCGGGTGAGCAGGGAAGAGGTTTTGCTGTTGTTGCCGATGAAGTAAGAAAGTTGGCGGAACGTACAACAAAAGCTACCAAGGAAATTGCCGAAACTATTAAGGCAATTCAAAAAGAAGCTAAAGAAGCAAACAATTCTATGGTTGAAGCAGGCGAGTCTGTTAAAGTAGGTATCGATTCAACAAAAGAGGTTGAAGAAGTGTTGCAGCAGATCTTCGAGGGTATTCACAGTGTATCGAGTCAGATCGATCAGGTGGCTGCGGCAAGTGAAGAACAGAGCTCAGCTAGCGAACAGATTAGTAAAAATGTTGAGTCGATTAATTCTGTTACACAGGAATCCGCTTCCAGAATTCAGCAGATTGCGAAGGCTTCGGAAGATTTGAGCCGCTTAACCACTAATCTTCAAAGCCTTATCGCTCAATTCAAGGTGGAGGAAAAACAGGGCGGGTATGCTATCCGTAAGAACGGAAAATTGATTACCGTCTGATAATCTTTTAAAAAAGGGATGAAGATTTCATCCCTTTTTTTAATCGAAAAATAATCCTTAAAAAGTCCCTCTATATCTCAAAAAGCACATTTCTTTTTATTTCATTCAACTAAACAAAATTGCTCTGCAGGCGATAATATAGTATAAAATCCATCATTCGGAGAATTCGTATGAGTCTTATCTTGTGGAATAACAGTTTCAGCGTAAATATTATGAAAATTGATCTGCAGCATCAGAGATTGGTTGATATGATTAACAAGCTGCACGATTCAATGAAGAAAAGAGAATCGAACAACGTTCTAGCGGGAATCCTAAATGATATGGTCGCTTATACTTTGGTTCATTTTAAATCGGAGGAAGATCTTTTTATCAAATTCAATTATCCCGCCGGAAGGACTCACAAAATGGAACATGATCTTTTTATTAAGAAAGTCGAGGAGTTTGTTGGTGAATTCAAATCCGGAAATAAAATCCTTTCTATTGAGGTTCTTAATTTTCTGACGGAATGGCTTTCACAGCATATCAAAATTCAGGATAAAGCTTATACGAATTTTCTAAACGATAAAGGAATAGTTTAATCAAAAAATAATTATAAAATAAAATAGGGGAGTTCATATGAAACTAGTTTATTTCTGTGCAGTTCTTTTTTTCATGTTCATTAAGGTTACAGGCGAAAAACTGAATTCAAATTTATTACCGGGCGAGGAAGATTATCTTGCCATAGCTGAAGTTATGCCCGAACCTGTAAGCGGATTACCGGGTTTAATGAAAAAGATTGGCTATCCCACAGTTGCGAGAAAAGCCGGTGTAGAAGGGAAAGTAATTGCGATGGCTTATATCACCGAAAACGGGGATGTTGATAATGTAAAGATTATTAAAGGGCTCGAAGGCGGATGCTCCGAAGAAGTTGAACGCGTTTTAAGAGAAAGTAAATTTAAACCCGGTTCAAATGCTGGAAAAAATGTAAAAGTAAAAATGGCAATGGCATTCCAATTTAAACTACAATAAGAGTGGTATAATCATGAAATCTATCAGGGATATAAAATTCAAAACCAAGTTAAGATCCTCTTTCTTTGTACTCGGCTTAATCTGTACTTTGATTGTTATTAATGTTCTTTACCAGATGACAGTTATTAACGAAGTCAAGGATGAGATTAATTCGGAATATATCGAACCAACAAATAAAGTATCGGAAGTAAATCAGAGATTTCAGACTCTGAATAACACATTGCTGAAGTTCTCAATCGAAGTCTTTCAGAATGATATGAACAAGAACCTACAGGCTCTTGAGGTGAATAAAAAAGCAATCGATGAAAATATAAAGTCGCTAAGTGAAGAGTATCAGGATACCGATATAAGTCAGTATCTGGAATCGATTAAGGCAAGCTGGTCTGATTACAAATCGCTCGTTATCGACGGAACCATCAGTGCGGCAGCGACGGGAAGTTTTGAACTGGCCGCAGAGGTCGCTTCAACTTTCGGTGAGGAAGTGGGTGAGAAACTTGGAAATAATTTCAGTGAGATCAATAAGTACCTTGTTAACAAGGGTGAATCTCTAAACACAGAATTATCTGATATCGCAAATAATTCGCTTATCGTCAGTCTTATAGGAATGGCTCTCGGTACAATCGCATTTCTTTTCTCATTCTTTAAGATTACATCAATGCTGACCAAACCGATAGACGAACTGAAAAAATTAATAGCAAGATTTGCTGAAGGCGATTTTGCTGATTCCGCGGTTATTAATACCAGGGATGAATTCGGTGAATTATCCCGACTGCTTGAAAATATGAGAGAAGGTCAGCAGAATAAAATTGAAGCCGCTAATGAAATTGCCAAAGGTAATCTTGATCTTCAGATAAAAGTACTCTCCGATAAAGATATGCTTTCACAGAGTTTCCAGATTGTTATGGAAAATCTGAACAACCTGATATTTGAAATCAAACTTATAACCGATGAAATTATTAACGGAAAAGTATCAACACGCGGTAATCCGGATAAATTCTACGGAGCTTTCAAAGAAATTATTATCGGAGTCAATACAACGCTTGATGCTCTTTTCATGCCGATAAAGGAAGGAGTTGAAATTCTCGAGGATATGTCGAAAGGAAATTTCACCGCACGTGTGAAAGGTAATTATAAAGGTGACCATAGAATGATTGCCGACAGCATCAATACTCTGGGTAATTCGCTTAACAGGATCCTTGCTGAAATTAGTGATATGGTTAACCGTACGGCATCGATTAGCGAGCAGATCTCCTCTTCTACAGAACAGATGGCTGCAGGTGCACAGGAACAGAGCGTTCAGGCTACAGAAGTTGCTACAAGCGTTGATGAAATGACGCGTACTATTCTCGATACATCCAAAAACGCTTCCAAAGCTGCCGAAGCTTCCAAGAAAGCCGGTGAAGTTGCACAGGACGGCGGTAACGTAGTTGAAAAAACAATTGTCGGAATGAATAGAATTGCAGATTTTGTTGAAAAAGCTTCTGAAAAAATTCAGGCGCTCGGAAAGAGCAGTGAACAGATAGGCGAGATTATTCAGGTTATCGACGATATAGCAAACCAGACAAATCTCCTTGCTCTCAATGCCGCGATTGAAGCTGCAAGAGCCGGAGAACAGGGCAGAGGATTTGCTGTTGTAGCCGACGAGGTAAGAAAACTTGCCGAAAGAACTACCAAGGCAACAAAGGAAATCTCCGATATGATTAAACAGATTCAGGGAGTAACTGATAACGTTGTTCAATCGATGCATGAGGGAAGCTCCGAAGTTGATAACGGAAAGAATCTTGCTAACAAGGCGGGCGATTCCCTTAAACAGATTATTCTTACTTCAGGCGAAGTTCAGGATGTTGTTGCCCAGGTAGCTTCTGCAAGCGAGGAACAAAGCTCTACCAGTGAAATAATTAGCAGAAATGTTGAATCGATAAGCAAAGTTACTAATGAGAACGCCGCAGGTATACAGCAGATTGCCGGTTCCGCTGATGAACTGAACAAGATGACGGATAACCTTAAAGAGCTTCTTACACAATTCAACTTCAGTAATCTTGACTATGCTGATCATCATAATCAAAAACAGGTTACGTCTCCTCTTTACAACTGATTATAAGAGCCCCGTTTTAACGGGGCTTTTTTAATTACCGCATTCTTTTGAAAATCAATTTTCTTATATTAATTCAGACAAACAAAATTTTCACTCCAATGAAAAAAATTTATCTTATCATTTTTTTATCATCGATGCTCGCTGCGCAGAACAGGACTGTTGATCAAAGAGTCGATTCATTACTTTCATTAATGACTCTTGAAGAAAAGATCGGTCAGACGGTTCAATACAGCGGAGGGAAAGTAACTGGTACTAAATCAGCTCGCCCACGTAATGAACACATCGAACTGATCAGAAAAGGAAAAGTCGGCTCATTCTTAAATGTTTTCGGTGCTAATACTACTGCCGAAATACAGAGGATTGCCATAGAAGAGAGCCGCCTGAAAATTCCGCTTTTATTCGGCATGGATATAATACACGGTTATAAAACAATTTTTCCTGTACCTATTGCCGAGGCAAGTTCCTGGGACCCTGAACTGGTAAAGCTTTCGGCAAGTCTTCAGGCAGAGGAAGCTTCATCCGCAGGTATTCACTGGACCTTCAGCCCGATGGTTGATATTGCTAGAGATCCTCGATGGGGAAGGGTTGTTGAAGGGAGTGGCGAAGATCCTTTCCTGGGATCTGTTATGGCTGAACATAGAGTATACGGTTATCAGGGTAATAATCTCGAGGATCCTAAAACAATTGTTGCATGCGCCAAACACTTTGCTGCATACGGCGGTGCTGAAGGCGGACGCGATTATAACACTGTGGATATTTCAGAAAGAACTCTGATGGAGATCTATCTTCCTCCATTTAAAAAAGCTGTTGAAGCAGGAGTCGGCACTTTAATGTCGTCTTTCAATGAAATTAACGGAATCCCGTCTTCTGCTAATCCGCTATTATTGAATCGGATTCTGAGGGATAAATGGAATTTCAATGGTTTTGTTGTAAGTGACTGGAATTCAATCGGTGAATTAATTCAACATGGAATCGCTGCAGATTTGAAAGGTGCTGCCGGACTGGCTTTAAATTCAGGCGTTGATATGGATATGGAATCCGATGCTTATTTCGATTATTTGAAATCCTTGATTGAGGAAGGGGTAGTTTCGGAGGAGACTCTTAATCAAAGTGTTATAAGGATATTAAAAATAAAATTCAGGCTCGGCCTTTTTGACGAACCATTTAAATACTGCAGCAGCGAGCGAGAGAGTAATACGGTCTTAAATGAAAAGATGATAGAAACAGCCAGGGAGGTTGCTAAACGTTCAATTGTTCTCTTGAAAAACAGGAACGGCCTATTACCCCTTTCAAAGAAAATAAATAAAATTGCTATTATAGGCCCGCTGGCCGATTCTAAAGATAATCTGCTCGGACCCTGGAAAGCAGAAGGTGATTCATCGAACGTAATTTCGATTCTGGATGGAGTTAAGAATAAACTCGCAAATTCTGCTCAGATTTTTTATGAAAAAGGCTGCTCGATAAATGGTGAATCCAGAAATGGATTTGAGTTAGCTAGATCAGCTGCTGATCAGTCGGACTTTGTCATTTTATGCGTTGGTGAATCGAGACAGATGAGCGGTGAAGCACGTAACAGAACTAACATAGACTTGCCCGGTATTCAGGAGGACCTGGTTAAGGAGATGCATAAATCAGGTAAACCGGTTATTGTGGTACTTATTAACGGACGCCCGCTTTCAATCAATTGGATAAGTGAGAATGTTGATGCAATTCTTGAAGCCTGGTTTCCCGGTATCCAGACTGGAAATGCAATTGCTGACGTGCTCTTTGGAGATTATAATCCTTCCGCAAAACTTCCGGTTACAATCCCGAGAAGTGTCGGTCAGATTCCGATCTATTATAATCATAAAAATACGGGCCGCCCTTACAATCCTGATTCATTTTATACATCAGGATATATCGATTCAGGCATTACTCCTCTGTATCCATTCGGATTCGGATTGAGCTATACCAGTTTTAACTACGGAAAAATTAAAACCGATAAAATCAGAATGGCAATCGGAGATTCTTTGAGGGTGAACATCGATATTACCAATTCCGGAAAATATGACGGAGAAGAAGTGGTTCAACTCTATATAAGAGACATGGTTGGAAGTGTAACAAGGCCTGTTAAAGAATTAAAGGATTTCAGGAAGGTTTTTATCAGATCCGGTGAAGTTGCAAGAGTCGAGTTTGTTCTGTCTTCAGACCAATTCAAATTCTATGATGCCGATATGAATTATGTCGTAGAACCTGGGAAGTTTAAAATTTTTATCGGTCCGGATTCTGTAAATTTGGAAGAAACCGAAATTGAAGTTTTTCGCGGAAACTAATTGAATTTGCCGGATAAAAAAAATTACTTAATCGGTTGACCCGATTTATCCAGTGCTTCTCTCAATAGAAGAATATTTTCCCTTTTGACCGGAGGAGCAATAGAACAGGCGGTACTGAGAATAAAACCCTTTTTCAATCTCCCGATTTGAATCCTTTTTTTAACATCTTCAAGTATTTCCTCACGGGATGAATTAAGAAGAAGGTTGACTGAATCGATATTCCCTTTTATAAAACCTTTATTCCCGATTCTCTCAACCGCATCCTTAAGTTCAACATTTCCGAGCGGGGGAGGATCGAGGCATTCAATTCCGCTGATACCGGCTTCGAACATTAATTCCAATCTGTCGTTTATAGCTCCGCAGGTATGCGTATAAATATGAACATTCCGGCTTCGTACCGCTGTTGCAATTTCCTTTTCGAACGGGAGGACGAATCTCTGGTAATCCTCCGGAGAAATAAATCCCGACCCGGCGAAAGGCGAAGAGATTTTTATCGCATCAATTCCTGTGTCGCACATGTCGAGTGCCAGTTCTTTAATTAATTCTGTGAAGCGGGATAAAATCATTAGGCACTTTTCCGGGGTATCAATAAGTGCGAGCATTGCATTATCGAGACCGAGATAATCGAGCAGGTAATCGAATGGTGAAGTAATTTCGCCGTGAATCGAGAACTCGCTGCCGGCGCGGTTTACTATATCCTCAATTACATCAAACTTATGTCCGCTGTTAATTAAAAAATGGAGATTCTGGGAAACCGGAATGTAATTCAGTTCTGCCGGCAGATCATCGGGTGAAAGAGTATTTATATCGATCTCTTCTTTTTGATTTCTGAATTCGAAGAATGGAAGATCGTTATACGGGCAGAATGTTTTATCTCCGTTTTGCCACTCAACAATCTCTTGTTCACTTTCTTTAACTACTCTTAAAACTTTCTTACGCCACTCCGGATCATGTCCGTGCAGACTGATCAATATTCCGTCGAATCCGTAAATCTCTCTAAGAGTTATCAAACCATCCGAATATATTTTGGGATCGAACCAGAATTCTGAAGGGGAAACATTAAGCTGCAGCAACATATGTCCGATACTGAACTGGCACATAAGAGGGATCTTATCAACCTGCTCGAGATTCATTGCTGCATTTAATCGTTCCTTCGGCGTCATATTAATTTGTAATCCGTTCTCAGTTAAAATGAAAATTAATTTAGTTTGCATGAAATTTATTCCAGATCCTTAATATCAGATATGAGGAAACTACTGCTACCAATGTTAGAAAAGCTGCAAGCAAATACTGAGAATAGATCCAGTAACCGATTGAAAAAAGGAGACTGTAAACGCCGATGCATCCGATAAACATTCCGAGAATTCCCTCGGCAATAAATGCCTTGCTGAATGACTGGTCGTAATTCGGATCCTCCTTCTTCATAAGATCAGTAATTTTCCTCCATCCAATTCCGCCCGGATGTACAAGCTTGTAGAAACTGATCAATTTCTCTGTTCGTGTCGGCTTTGTTATCAATGTTGCTATTATCCACGAAAGCGTAGTAATGCAGACACCTATAATCAGTTCTTCATAAGTCTTTAACGGTCCTACCTGCTGAATTGCTTCCGCCCGTTCCATTCCTGATGCAATTAAAAGATCAATCTGGCCGTTGTGATACTTTGAAAGAAAGAAGAAAAACAGCGCAACCAGAAATGATACAACCATTGCTGTAATTTCACTAAAAGCATTGATACGCCACCAGAACCATCTGAGAATGAAAAGCAGGCCCGTTCCCGCACCAATTTGAAGTAGAATGTTGAAAGCACTTAGAGCATTCTGTAAAAGAAGTGCGAATGTTCCCGCCAAAACCATCATAAGTACAGTTGATAATCTTCCAACAAGCACAAGTTCTTTTTCTGTTGCTGCAGGTTTTATAAATCTCTTGTAAAAATCGTTAACAACATATGAGGACCCCCAGTTAAAACTTGTCGACATTGTGGACATGTATGCCGAAATAAGGGAAGCCACAACAATTCCCAATATGCCGCTGGGCAGATATGTAAGCATCGCGGGATAAGCCATATCGTGCCGGATGATATCCGGATTAACGTGAGGGAAAGCATGCTGAATGGTTTCAAGGTTCGGGAAAACAACTATGGATGATAATGCCACAAGGATCCAGGGCCAGGGTCTTAATGCATAATGGGCGAAATTAAAAAAGAGTGTTGCGCCCATAGCGTGTTTTTCATTTTTAGCTGCCAGCATTCTCTGAACTATATAACCTCCGCCTCCAGGCTCAGCTCCCGGATACCAGACGCTCCACCATTGCACGGCTATCGGAATAATAAAAACTACCAACGCTAATTCATAATTATTGAAATCGGGTAGTAAGGATAACTTGTTCGAAACTTCCGGATGTGAAAGAAGTTTATCAATTCCACCTATCTGCGGTAAATTGACTGCAATATATGCTGCAACAACGGAACCGATCATTGCGATTATAAACTGTATAAAATCGGTTAATAGAACTCCAAGCAGCCCTCCTAATGAACTGTAGACAACTGTTAATCCCCCTGCAATCAGAATTACTTCAAGCGGACTCATATTCAGCATAACCGAACCAACTTTAACGGCAGCTAACGTAACAGATGCCATGATTACTACATTGAAGAAGAGTCCGAGATAAAGCGCTCTGAATCCTCTGAGAAACGCGGCAGGTTTTCCGCTGTACCGGATTTCATAAAACTCAACATCAGTCATAACATTGGATCTTCGCCATAATTTTGCATAGATGAATACTGTCAGCATTCCGGTAAGCAGGAATGCCCACCATACCCAGTTGCCGGCTATTCCGTTTTGTCTAACGATGTCGGTTACAAGATTCGGTGTATCGACAGAGAATGTTGTGGCTACCATTGAAAAACCGAGTAGATACCAGGGCATGTTTCTGCCGGAGAGAAAAAATTCCGTAGAGTTTTTGCTTGCCCGTTTTGTTGCCCATAATCCGATAATTGTCGTCACTATAAAAAAAGCAATGATGATGATCCAGTCAATAGATTGTAGTAGCATAAAGGTTCCGCTTGAATGATTCATAAATTATTTAATGAACTGAAAAACCTGCTGCCAGAATTTATTATAATATTTCCACTTCATGAAATTAATTCCCCAGTGGGGGCTTGCGCCAGTCATCCATCCGCTTACAATACCGTGATTAAATTTTCTGTAAGCAAAAAGCGGATGCCAATCGTTTCCATTCTTAATATCCACAAGACTTATTGCATCAATCCGGATTTTTGTTTCGTTAAATCCGAGAAGTGGTGGAATTGTTGACCAATCGATTCCATTGACAGCGGGGTGATTTTCATTATTGCATCTTACTTCGTATCCGTCGGTCGACTCGATCAGATCATCATATTCAAGACATTCAACGGGAAAGACTTCATGCAGCCGGCTTCTGCGCCATCCGCCTTTACCCAATTCACCTGTAAAACTGTACCATCCTCCGTTCATATGAAAATGACCTCCTCTTGATACCCATTCTTTTAATAAATCAAATCGGTCAGGGAATGTTACAGGGATATCACCCCACTTTGCGCGGGTGAAAAAATCCGGGTGCAGCATCATACATTTTGTCTCTACATCCCCAAAAATAATTGAAGTAGCCCATTTCAATCTTTCGTTAAAAAGCTCGGGCAACATATTATAAAGTTCCCAGGAAGGTTCGCTTATCACTTCTGCACCGGGAATAACTTTCAAAGCATCGATTAACGGTTTGGCGTAATTCAGAATTTCAACACCCTTGGAAGGTGCCTGGAAAGGTGACTCAACATACTTTTGACCGGTATGAACACACCAATTTCCAACATGCCAGATTTTCAGATTTTTGGAAGGATTCATAACAACCTCTAAATGTGTTTGCTAAAATGTAGAATTAAAAGCAAAATTAAAACATTTTCTTTCTGTATCAACTGTTAGATAGATTGGAAGAAAGATTCTGCTTGACTAATTAATCGAAACTGGTTATTATGCAACCGCCTGGTATACCAAGTATGCCAATCTGTTTTGTTACAACTTGTTTCTCTTTAATAAATCGATTCTTCTTTATTCCTTTTCATTTCGGAGGATTGAATGAAACGTAATAATTCAAAACAGCTTCTCTCTCTCTTATTGCTTTTCTTTTTTTCTTATCAATTAAATCTCTTTGCCCAGTCGGGAAATATCGCCGGCGTTGTTTCTGATGCTACCGATGGCTCTCCTCTTCTTGGTGCGAATATTATTATTAGCGGAACTTCAATCGGTACAACAACTGACCGCGACGGTAAATACAGATTAATTAGAATCCCGGAAGGTCGAACACTTGTACTCTTCATGTACTTAGGTTATGAAACGGACAGTGTCTGGGTGAATGTTGTAAACGGCCGTACAAGTTCCGTCGATGTCAAACTAAGCCCTAAAGTAATAGTTGGACAGGAAGTTGTTGTTACAGGCCAGCTGCAGGGTCAGGCCGCTGCAATCAATCAGCAGATTACTTCTAATACTATTATTAATGTTGTCTCCAAAGATCGCATCCAGGAATTACCCGACCAGAATGCCGCAGAATCTGTTGGAAGACTGCCGGGTATATCGGTTGAAAGAGATGCGGGTGAAGGTACTAAAGTGATTGTAAGGGGACTCTCTGCAAAATTCAATTCGGTTACGGTTAACGGTCAGAGAATTCCTTCCACCGATCCGCAGAACAGATCTGTCGATCTAAGTATGATCTCTTCCGATATGTTAGCCGGTATAGAAGTTTTCAAAGCTCTTACACCCGATCAGGATGGAGATGCCGTAGGAGGCAAAGTAAATTTTGAAATTAAAAAAGCTTCCAGCGGTTTCAATACAAGTATCAGAATGCAGGGGACTTACAATAATCACGAAAAAGATTACGGCAACTATCGGGGCAGTTTTACGCTGAGTAACAGGTACCTGGATAATAAACTCGGTCTGGTTGCAACAGGATCTCTTCAAAGAGCTAACAGAGGGTCGGACCTTCTCGATGCTTCGTACCTTTTCGCTCGCGAAGCTTTACCCGGTGAAAAACACGCGCGGATTACCGTGGAGAATTTGAACCTCGGAGACCGTCAGGAAACAAGAGACCGTTACGGAGCCAATATTGTTCTCGATTACGACCTCGGCAACGGCGAACTGATGTTCAGCAGTATGTACGCAAGAACTGACCGGGATGAAGTCAGAAATCGAAAAAGATATCGTGTTGATAATGCTTATGTCGAATACTGGTTGAGGAGTAGAGAAATAGGAATTGACCTCTTTACAAATTCGTTGAGCGGTAAACACAATTTCAGCTTTATGAAATTGGACTGGCAGACAACCTATTCATATTCTAAATATAATATGCCGTTTATGCATGATTCCGAGTTCAGGGAGGTTGGAGCATTTTTAGGAACTCTTGTTACTGATAAAGGCCCTCAAATAATTCCTCAGGGTGCAAAAAATAATCTTGACCAGACACGATTCTATCAGGATTTCTTCAATAAAGAAATGACTAAGGATAGAGATTTCACCGGACAATTTGATGCTACGATTCCCTATACGTTAACAAACGATCTGTCTGGAAATATTAAAGTCGGCGGTAAATATCGGGATAAAAGCAGAAGTCTTGATAAAGAAGAATGGATGACACTCGCCTTTAAGATAGATCAGATTGGTAAATTAAATCCAAATCTATTTAATGTTACAGGTGAGGGTTATATAAAGATTAATAACTTCTATGATCCCGATTATGATGTTGGCAAGTTTCTTGACGGGAAATATTTATATGGTCCTGCTAAAGCACTCAGCAGAGAGAAAATCGACAACTTTATGAATACCTACTGGTCGGATTACACACGCAATTTCGGAAGAGATCTGGAAGATTACAGTGCCAGCGAAGCCATTACCGCAGGATATGCTATGGCTGAAATAAATATCGGGCCGCGATTAATGATATTACCCGGATTCAGATTTGAAAGAACTACCACCAGCTATAAGAGTGTTTTCGGACAGGCAAAGGTTGATGAAAGAGGAATTGTTACTCTTGAAGGTTCAACCGATACGGTTGGTACGGTCTCCTACAACGAATTTCTTCCTATGATTCATGTGAGGTATAAATTTACCGACTGGTTCGATACTCGAATCGCAATTACCAAATCACTTGCAAGACCCGATTATTTTAATCTGGTTCCATGGGAGAGAATCAGTTATTTCGATGGCACTGTTGAACGCGGGCAGCCTTATCTTAAACACACAAAAGTCTGGAATTACGATATCTTCTTCTCCTTCTACGGCAACTACGGATTGTTTACTCTCGGAGCCTATTATAAATCCCTAAAGGATATTGAGTATATAAGAGTTAGTAGAGTTACTGAACCGGGACCAACTTTAGGATATACACTCACACAACCCGAAAACTCTGAATATGAAACTGAAGTTTATGGAATTGAATTCGAAGTTCAGACTAATTTAAGATTCCTTCCGAATCCATTCGATGGAATCGTTATCTCCGCAAATTATTCATACATCCACTCTAAAACTCATTTCCCGTTTCTTAAAGTCGGACCGAGAAGCCCTCTTCCTCCATTCAATTTTACTTTTATTGATACTGCACGAGAAGGAAGAATGCCGGGTCAGGCCAATCATTTAGCAAATCTGACTCTGGGATATGAGAAAGGGAATTTTTCGGGTAGAATTTCGATGATATATCAGGGAGATGCACTTCAGACAATTGGAGTTCGTTCAGAACTCGACGGTTATTCAGATGATTTCGTAAGATGGGACCTTGCAATGCAGTATAAGTTTCTTCCGAATATGGCAGTTACATTTAATATGAACAATTTAACCAACCTTCCCGAAGGTGCTTTTCTAGGAATTGAAACTTATGCCACAAGAGAAGAATACTTCGGGTGGACAGCTGATCTCGGGATTCGTCTGGATCTCTGATTTTAATCCTTAATTAAATAATATTATTCACACAAAAAAGTGAGGCAGTAATGAAAAAAAATCACAGCAGAATCATCAGTACTTTCCTGGTACTTACTCTTATTGTCTTCGGTTCGCTCAGCTTTGTTAATGCGCAGCGAATTGTTCAGGTCCCTCAGGGTGTCGGTACACTCGATGCTACAATAAGAGGAGATACTCTTGCCAACGGGCAGAGAGTAAATCTTAATACTATTTACGAATTGCAAAGAGGAGGTTACTACATTACACTTTCTTCGATCGAAAATACTACCTATCCGGTTCATATCCGCGCAGCTGCCGGCGGAGGTAAAAAACCGATTATAAGACCGGGTGTATCAGGAGGCGGTGTTTCTAACAGACCTTTCCAGGCAAGAAACAATCTTACTCTCGAGGGCGTTTATGTTACTAACCTCGATGAGCAGAGCGCACTACTACAGAATATTATCAGACTTAGCGCGGATAATATTAAACTTACTATTATTGATTCCCATCTGGATCGTGATCTTCAGGCCGCTATTAGATGTGACGGAAAGAATACAAAAATTATCATTAAGAATTCTATTATCAGTAATATTGGAAGAATGGCCAGCCCTGATAATGGAAGAGGCGTTGATGATAGAGGCAACGATATCGACACATTGATATATGAAAACAATACGTGGTATAATTTAACAAGCAGAATTCTGCGTGACGGCGGCGGAATAATTAAGTACTGTTATATCAATCACAATACTGTTGTTAACGTTGCTCAGTGGGGTTGTTCAATTGGCGGAGCAATCGAAGCACATTTCAGGAACAATCTTTTCATTAATACAGGATTTCTAGGCAGGTCTTCCACTCAGACTTGGGTTATGCTCGAAACAGCCGCTCTGAGCCAGACATGGCTTGATCAGGGATTCACACAACGGCTGATGATACACAATAACAACTTTTATGTTGACCCTCAATTAATTGCCGCAATTCCGTCTGACAGAACTCCTACACCAATGATGAATGATCACGCACTTGCTGCAGCATCTTTATCAGGTTCAACCCTATATAACCAATCTGTTACATTTGGTGCATCACCTGCGGTTCCATTGAATGTATTGCAGGATTATTTCAATGCTGCGGTAACTACAAAACCTGATATGGATATGGGTGGCGGTTCGCCTGACTTTGGAAAAACCCAGATGCCGTTTATTTTCTCCTATCCTACTTCATCGCCTCTTTATACAGCCGGTACAAGCGCTCAGCCGCTTGGCGATCTTAATTATTTCGGTATCCCGGTTTCTGTTACCAACGACGAAATTATTGCAACAGATTATCAGCTTTATCCAAATTATCCGAATCCTTTCAACCCTTCTACAAACATCCGTTATTCACTGCCTGCAGCCGGTAATGTGAAGGTTGAAATCTTCAATACTCTTGGACAGCTGGTTAATACAATCGTCAATAATTATCAGGAAGCCGGTTCTCACAATGTTGTATGGAACGGTAACGATATGAACGGTAACCAGGTTTCTACAGGTATCTATATTTATAAACTGTCTACAAACAATTTTGTAACTGCTAAAAAAATGGTATTGGTAAAATAATTTCAGGATGAATTATGGGCAAAGGGATTAATCCGCATGATCCGGCTCCCTTGTATGAACAGGTTGAATTAGATATAAAAAACAAAATTCAGAAAGGGGAATTATTACCTGGTCAGCAGATAGCTTCTCAGAATGACCTCGCAAGGGAATATGAAGTTAGCCTTATTACAATAAAAAAGGCTCTCTTCAACCTTGTAAATGAAGGTGTGCTTTATACTAGAGTAGGTAAGGGAACTTATATTGCTGAACCTTCTCCTAAAAAGATTGATCTCTCTGCCCATAAAACTATCGGATTGGTATTAAGGGACATTAAGCATCCGTACTTTTCCTATGTTGTCCATTATATTGAAGAACGAGCAAACGAACTAGGATTCAATCTTCTACTATCAAGTTCTTCCAACAGTATGGAAAAGGAGGAAGCCCAGATAAACCGTTTCAGAAGTCTGGGTGTGGATGGAATTATAATTGCGTCTCTATCTCTTCAATACCGTGCAACAGATTATATTAAAAAACTGCACGAGGAAAATTTTCCCTACGTAATGGTCTCATATATGCATGATCCGGAATACTGGTATGTCGGTTCCGATCATGAAATAGGAGGATTTCTTGCTACAGAGCATTTGATCAAACTCGGTTATAAAAGAATCGGGTTCCTTCATGTTGGAAAAGGGAATCTCCTCAGTGAAATCAGAAAGAACGGTTATTACAGGGCTCTGTCTGATTATAATATCCCTTACGATTCGAAACTCGTCTATTATATGGGTGATGAAAATTTCGAATTTATTAACGACCGCTTTTTACAGGGATATCAATTCGGTAAAAGTTTCAAAACACTTGATCCAAAGCCTGACGCACTGTTCATCCACAGTGATTTAATGGCCGTCGGATTCGAAAATGCAATGCTCGAAGAAGGATTCGATATCCCTGATGATATAGCAATTGTTGGTTACGATGGTATTGAGGCCGCTGCCCTCGCTTCGGTACCATTGACCACAATTGTTCAGCCTGTCGAGAAAATCGGAACACTTGCTGTTGACATAATTTTAAAGAGAATTGAAGGAAGTGACATAGGTAACCGTACAATTCTTAAACCCGCCCTGGTTATAAGAGAATCATGCGGAGCTAAGAAAAAATTCTCATCAAAAGAATTGCAGGCCGGCTGATTTTTTTCCCTATTAACAGAGAGAAATGAAATGTTATATCCAATTGTTAATAATTACAGAAATACTCTGGATCTGAACGGAATCTGGAATTTTAAAACAGATCCTGATAAAAAAGGCGAAAAAGATAAATGGTTTAAAGGTTTTAATAACTCCGTTTCAATTGCTGTACCCGGAAGCTGGAATGAACAGCTTGAAGAATTGGGGCTTCTTCATTATACAGGGAATGCCTGGTATTCAAAAAATATCTTTATTCCACCCTCGTTTAAATCAAACAGAATTATACTCAGAATTGGTTCTGTCGACTATAACTCCAAATTCTGGATTGACGGAAAATTTGTCGGTGAAAATAAAATCGGTTTTCTCCCGGTTGAACTGGATATAACCGGTTTTGTTTCCCCCGGTAAAGAATCGCTGCTGGTAATTCTTGTTAATAATGAATTGAATGATGAATCAATTCCGCAGGGAATAACATCAGGCCGGTTCCGTAATGAAAAAAGATTGAGGGAGGAAACCAATCCTCCTACAAGGTTTGACTTTACACCTTACGGCGGAATACACCGCTCTGTTCAGCTTGTTTCTCTTCCTGAAATATCTATTGATAAAATTAGAATCGATACTGCCATTCTTAATAAAAAGACCGGCCTTATCAGTGCGGAAGTTTTTATCAATTCAAAAATTGACGGGATGGTTTCCGCAGAAGTGACCTACGGCAAAAAAACTATAAAAACTGAAAACCGGTTCCGCGGAAATAAATCCACACTTAAACTTAAAATTGATAACTGCAAATTCTGGTCGCCTGAAAATCCTTTTTTATATGATATAAAATTTAAACTCCTCAGAGGCAGCGATATAATTGATGAATATCTTCTTCCGGTTGGTGTCCGCGAAATTGTAATTAATGGAAATAAATTCCTGCTGAACGGCAAAGAAGTTTATTTGAAAGGATTCGGTAAACACGAGGACTTCGATGTAATCGGCAAAGGCCTTTTCCTTCCTCTGATGGTAAAAGATTTCGAGTTAATGAAATGGATTAACGCAAATTCATTCAGAACTTCACATTATCCTTATTCGGAAGAAATGATGTTTTATGCGGACCGGAAAGGAATACTTGTAATTGATGAAGTTCCGGCTGTCAGTCTCGATTTCAGACGCGTAAATGGAACAACATTAAAAACTCACAAAGAACATATTCAAAGACTTATCGATAGGGATTATAACCACCCTTCTATAATAATGTGGGCTGTTGGAAACGAACCGAACCTGGTTGGCGACCAGGAATATTATAACGGTTCCGCAAAAAAATACTGGAAAGAGATTTTCGGTTTTACAAAAAAACTCGATAGCTCGCGCCCGGTTACAGTTCCAAATTGTACGCGTGCCGGTGTAAATGATCCGGTATTTGAATTCTCCGACGTAATTTCCTTAAACAGATATTACGGATGGTATGAGTATCCCGGTTATCTGGAAGAAGCGGTTGAAATCCTTGGCAAAGAAATGGATACTATTTATAAGAAATATAAAAGACCTGTCCTGTTTACTGAATTCGGTGTTGATACAATGCCGGGATTCCATTCGATATCTACTCAGATGTTTACCGAGGAGTATCAGCAGCTTTTCCTTGATGCTTATATAAAATTGATTCGTTCAAAAGAATATACAATAGGCGAACATGTCTGGAACTTTGCTGACTTCAGGACACCTCAGCATTTCAGAAGGGTTGTACTTAACCTTAAAGGAGTCTTCACCAGAAGCAGAGAACCAAAGTCAGCTGCATTTCTTTTAAAGAAGATCTGGCAGAATCCCCAAAAAAATAAAAGATAATCTATGTTCGGAATTTCAATTATAGATCTTCTGGTAGTCGCTTTTTATGCTTTCATTGTAATATGGCTCGGCTGGAAGGCGAAGAAAAAAGTCTCCTCTTCAGGCGATTATTTTATGGGAGGAAGGCGCGGCAGCAAAATTATGCAGGTTGCAAACGCGCTAGGTGCCGGAACTCATACTGCACAGGCTATTGCAGTATCTGGTGCCACTTACCAGATAGGTCTTGCCGGAATCTGGTATCAATGGCTCTACCTCTTTTCAACTCCAATCTACTGGCTTCTGGCCCCGGTCTACAGACGTCTTCGGTATATTACGATCGGTGATTTTTTCCAGGAACGGTACGGTCTTAAACTGGCTTCGGCCTATTCTGTTATGGGATTGATCTATTTCATCGGCGAAGTAGGTCTGATTCTTAAAGCAACCGGCGTTTCGTTAGAAGCAATTACAGGCGGTATGATCTCCGCGGAAGTAATTGTAATTGTCCTTACGGTTTTCTTCCTTTCATACAGTGTTATAGGCGGACTTACATCAGCACTTATAATCAATCTTCTTCAGGGTGTTCTTATAGTTATGCTTTCATTCCTCATCATTCCTTTTGCATTGTTTGCCGGCGGGGGAATAACTGCAATTAAAGAAAAAATTCCGGAACACATGTTCAGTTTTGTCGCACCCGAGGAAGTTACTCTCTTCTTCATTATAATGCTTATTGTTAACGGGCTCGTCGGTGTTTCCGTTCTTCCGCATCATATGGCGATTAACGGTTCGGGCAAATCTGAAATGAACTGCCGTACCGGATGGACATACGGAAATTTTACGAAACGTTTTGCAACACTCGGCTGGGCTTTCGTCGGAGTCTTTGCTGCCGCGCTCTTCCCGGGATTGACTTCGGATAAAAGAGAGTTTGCGTTCGGACTTGCAATTACAAATCTGCTTCCGGTCGGATTAGTCGGTGTTATGATTTCAGCAATGATCGCGACTGTTCTTGCGGCGTGCCATAATTATATGGTAGGCGGTTCGGCTTTATTTACGAGAAATTTTTATAAGCGGTTTACTCATCACAATTCAACCGAAAAAGAAAAACTCCGTGTAGCAAGAATTTCCTCCTTAGTTGTAGTTGTTGGTGGTGTGACAGTTGCATTGACAATTCCAACTGTAGTTGACGGGTTAAAATATATCTGGCAGATAACTGCTTTCTTTGGAATTGCATTCTGGGTCGGTGTTATGTGGAAGGGAGCTAATCGCTACGGTGTATGGGCAAGTTTGATTACCACCATTGCTGTGTCATTGTATGTCGGCAATTATACTCCGTGGAGCCTCGGATTGGCTTATGAATACCAGATAGCTCTATATCTTCCTGCAGGTTTTATCTCTCTTGTCGTTGTTAGTCTTTTTACTAAGAAAGAACCGGATAGCCAGTTGAATAAATTCTTTGCACTCCTTCATACACCGGTTGGAGAGGAGAGCAAATTGAAAGAGCAAGGATTCGATATTATGCTGGAAGGGGAGAGCGTTGCTCATAAATCCGCGGCTGACGGAAAATCGCTCGAAGAGAACGGACATAGTCTGCTCTTAGTCGACCTTCTTTCGCTAAAATCAAAATTCAGTTTTAAACGATATAAAATAGATCTGATCGGGTTTGGTTTTGCTGTACTTTTTGTGATTGCAATTTTATTGTTTGGAATTTTTGTATCCGGCATCGGTTGATTTAATAAACAGAATCCGGTTGCTCTGCATTACTTTCAATTATTTACCGCCCGGTCGGTTTTTGCGTCATTGTTCTCAGTGTGAATGATAATATGATAAAATCAAAATCAATGTTAACTATAATAAAACTGGTATTTTATATCAGTGTGATTTTCCTGTTACCTTCTAAAATCCTTTCGAATGATCAGTTGTCACTTAAAGAGAGTCTTAAAAAAAATCTTTTAATCCTTGCCGATGATCTTATTAAACTTCAGGTACTGAAAGCCTCCGATTCTAATTACGGTGCCTTCTGGTGCGAATCGTGCAAAGACTTTCATACCCGGACCTCGGAAGCTGTTCTGCCTTTGACTGTTGCTTATAAAGAAACAGGAAATCAGAGGTATCTTAATTCGGCAATCGCAACCGGCAACTGGTTGATCAATCAGCAGAAAGAGAACGGCTCATGGTTCGAAACTCCTTCCGAATGGACGGGCACAACCACCGATCAGCTTTTAATGATGGCTGCAGCATATCCGCTTTTAAATAAACATCTTACTGAGACTGAAGCTGAGCGCTGGAAAAAGTCCATTAAGAAAGCTTCCGATTGGTTAGTTGAGAATATGAACCATGTCTTTGCAAGCATAAATTACTGTGCTACTTCCACTGCAGCTCTCGCGGTTGCATTTCAGGTGGTTCCGGATTCAGCATACATAAAAAAAGCCGATCAGCTTGCTTTCCTTGTCCTTTCTAAACATGATGAAGATTTTTTCCTAACTGGGGAGGGAAATAGAGTCCGCGGAACCAAGTATGGAATTGATCTCGGCTATAATATGGATATGTCCGCCTGGGGAATCGCATTATACGCAAGACTTACCGGAAATAAATTAGCATGGAATTATGTGAGTGAATCGTTGAAAAGAATGATCTATTTCATTTATCCAGATGGTTCAACGGACGGATCCTGGGGTGTTCGATCAAGTAAGTGGACTACTTACGGAAGCCTTACTGCCGACGGCTCTCAAATTCTCTTTTCTCTCTTTGCAAGCGAAGACCCTGTTTACAGAACAGCAGCACTCTCAAATATGAATTACTTTATGAATTTGAGAACTAACGGATTGCTTCCACCCGGCCCTCATTATAATAGAATGTTTAAAACTCCTCCTTGCATTTATTCAACATTCTGCCGGGCTAAGAATCTTGCAATGGCGATTCTGTACGGTGACATGTCCTCTGGAATGGCTCCTCAGCTTCCAACTCAAAAAACCGGCTGGGCAAAACATTTCAAAACAATTGATGTTTCCTTAGTACGGACAAAAAATTTTATGGCAACCGTTACTGCTTATGGATATAAGGATATCAGAAGGGGAGCGGATTTCAAATATATGCACCGGCCTTCTGGCGGCTCTGTCACAAATCTCTGGGTCGTAGATTACGGATACCTTCAGTCTTCGAGTCAGACTGAATATTATCAGTGGGAATTTAATTATCCGCAGGCCGAAAACACTCTTCCTCTTACTCCCAGAATCGAGTTTAGTGATACCAGCGCATATTACACTAATCTGTACGAATTTGACGGTGATATGGAACTGGTTGAGAGTGATGGAGCATTTATTGTTTCTACAAGAGGAGAATTAAAAGACAGGAACAGGTGGGAAGGAGGAGTTGCTTACACACTTATAAATAGATTCACGGATCAGTATATCGAGAAGACTATTAAACTCAGATTCCACGGACAAGATCCTGTTGTAAATATTGTTGAACCTTTCGTGCAGAATTCTGATACAAGGTTTAACAAAATTGATGATAGAACAATTGAAATAACAGGCGGCAAAAAAGAATTTGTATTTAAGATGATTTCTGATGGCTCTGATGTCGAAATGGGATCCGGTGAAGGGAGATATTCCCAACCTCTCCCCGCGCTTAAAGGTTATCCGGTTATTATTAAAGTAAAACCCGATCCCGGAAGTTATGAAAAGGAAATTAAATTCAGAATAAGCATAAAATAAAATGACCCGAATAAGAGCGTCAATATTACTGTTTTACTTTATGATTCCATTTTATATCTGCGGACAGAATGATCCTGCCCGTCCAGTACCTCTGGATGAGAGACTAAATTCCGATTCGGTAAAGTTTGTATGGATTGAAAATGGAACCGCAGATATTTATCCGGTACCTGTCGATATCAAATATTCAGATCGTTATCATGATCTGTTTGATGATAACGGCAATCCGGTTGCTGTAATATTATTTTCAAACAAAGGTGGCGAGAGGGCGGCCAGAATGCTTAATCGTCTCCTCCAGAAATTTAACTATGGAACTCTTCCGGCTGTTAATAATAAAAATTCAATTCCTCTAAATACAAAAATTATTTTCTCCTTCCTGAACGATAACCGGTTGCTTAAAAAATATGGAGAGCAGTCGTATTCAATAAAATGGAACTCCGGAAAAGTAATTGAAGTAGTGCTCTCCGGTGCGGATCTTAAAGGAGTTCTCTATTGCGCAGCTTCCTTATCCCAGTTAGTTGTAAGAAATTACGGAAGGGTTATGATCCGTGAAGCGGACCTGACCGACTATCCGTCATTTAAAAGACGTATGTTCAACAGCAAACCGGTTCCTAATCATATTCAATACGATCTCGACTGGATGATCCGCCATAAAATCGAAACAATCTCTTTTCACAATACAGATTACTCATGGGATAAACTCGATTACGAACTTGCCGGAAACCTGGAGCAATTCTCTGACTGGTCCAAACAGTACGGCGGTGTTGAGGGTCTTCTGCTTCTTAATCTTTATAAGGGCGACCCGATTGAAATCTCTAACAAAGATCATCTCCTTAAAATAAAAAATGTAATTGGTTCGGCACGAAGTAAAAGTGTCAGCCGCGTTATGATTCTGGCGGACGATACCCCTCCTTTCAAATTCGGGGAAGGATATGTTCTGCCTTCCAGTAAAGACCGTGAAAAATTCTCTTCAATGGCCGAAGCACATGTTTATCTTATGAATGAACTGGTCGGGTGGAGTAAAAAAAATAATCTTAATATAGAATTCTATTATTGCCCTTCGTTCTATACTTATGAAGAGATGCACTACGGTGATATGGAGCTTTATACGGATACGCCCTGGGAGGACGCAGCTTATAAACCGTTAAAAAGAGATCTGAAAATTATAGGCGACAAGATGAATAAGAATGTTCACATAATGTGGACCGGTCCTTATGTATGTACCCGTACATTAACTGATCAGGATCTTAAAGACTGGACAAGCAATTTAAGCGGACGTGTTCCGTTCCTTTTTGATAATTCTATCTTCGCGCAGCTGGACTATACCGCACGCACAATGTTCACTCCTTATCAGAACGACTTTCCATCAGATTTCGGAAATAAAACCGGCGGTAACGGAATCTTTATTAACGGCGACGGTGTTGGTGAATCGAGCCGTGCAGCTACTCTTACGGCCAACGCTTATATGTGGGAAGGGGACTCTTATAATCCTTCTGTAAGTCTTATTAATGCAATGACAAAATTGTACGGAGCGGATGCTCTTAATACTATGTTTAGATACAAAGAAACTGAGCTGGAACTTGTAAAGGAAATTAAGCAGAGAGAAATTTGGTATGCTGCTGATGAATTGTGGAAATCGATACGGGATACCAGATTTATCACTGAAAAAAATCCTTTTCATTATCACCTCAATTACGGGAGATTTAAAGCTCTCAGGATGCAGCTGAAATATTCGGTTCCTGAACCGGAGGATTATGAGTCGTTTAAAAGAAAATGTATCGAACTTGATAAGAAACGCCGGCTCCTTATTGATGAAATAGAAAAACTCTCTTTTAATAGATTGAGCTATACACTTCAGATGGAAATGGTAAAACTTCCTGATTTTGATAATCAATAGCTTGGATAATTATGAAAAAAAGAATTCTAATACTTCTCCTTTTCCTGTCTGTTAATTCATTCTCTCAGGAGTTAATTAACTCCGGTGATAAAATGCCCGAGATACAGCCGGCACCTGTTCATATTAAATCACTCGGGAAATCGGTTCTCCTTTCTCCGGAAATAAATTCACTCAAAATTATTGCACGGAACGAGGCCGAAATTAAATCTGCCCGTTACATTAATTATCTTCTTAAAAATAAATATGGAATCGAATTCAGTATCGAAAATCCTTATGAATCGAAAAGCTTTGACGGATGGGTTATTAACATTTCCCGAAGTGAAAACAATTCTTTTAATAATAATCAGCATTACAGGATAATACCCGATATATCCGCAAAGGAGATTAATATTTCTTCACCCGGTCAGCTAGGTTTGTTATTCGGAGTTGCTACATTCTCTGAATTTATTGAGCGTGAGAACAGTTTACTTAAATTAAATCTCTTTGAAGTTGATGACTGGCCTGAGTATAGCCGAAGAATTTTTTCCACCGTATTGAAACCCGGGCGTGTTGAAGAGATAATGAATTATGCGCTGATGAATAAAATGGAAACCATTGCCATTGCAAGCAGAGTCTATTCCTGGTTCAGGATTGATGATGAATATCAGAAAGTGCTTGACGAGATAAAAGACTGGCGCGACCGTTTCGGCGGGCCGGAAATTATGCAGTCCCATAATATTTATGAGAAAAAACAGATCGAAATTTCGAATCCCGATGATATAAATCTTCTTAAATCCGTGATTGAAGCAGGATTGAAAATTGGTATCGAGAAAATAATGATTCTTGCAGACGATACGCCTCCTTTTAAGTATCATGAAGGTTATACTCTTACAAGTGAAAATGACAAAAAGAAATTCAGCCATATGGCCGAAGCGCATTGTTACCTGATTAATGACTTGATAGAATGGCTTGATTCAAATTCTTATAAATCGGAAGTCTATTACGTGCCGGCATTTTATACATATGAAGACATGAACTACGGTGACATGGAGCTTTATAAAAATACTCCGTGGGAAAAGGAACCGTACGGGTTTTTGAAGCAGGACCTGAATTTTATCGGTTCGAATATGAATGAGGATGTCTATATTATATGGTGCGGTGTCAATGTAAGAAGCCGCAGCATTACAGTTGATCAGATTAATGACTGGTCACTTAATCTTAAAGGCAGGGTACCATTCCTCTGGGATAATACTATTTACAGTCATCACCCGTTTACATCCGCACCTTTATTCTCCGCATACAGCAATGAATTGCCGGGGGACTTCAGCAAGAGAACCGCCGGAAACGGAATGTTTGTGAATGGTAATGCTGACGCCGAGGATTCAAAGGCTTCTATTATCACAGTAAACGATTTCCTTTGGAATTCTTCAACGTATGATTCTCTCCGGTCTATTCAAAATGCAATGATTCGCTTGTACGGAAAAGCTTCTGCATCGCTTCTGTTTGAGTTCAAGGAAACCGAACTTGAGTTCAGAAAAAAAATCGGCGAGAGGAAACTCTGGTTTGAAGCCGATACTCTCTGGTCAATAATAAGAAAGATCAGATATATCCACGACAAGAATCCGTTTCATTATCATTTCAATTATACACGTATGAAAGCATTACGGCTTCAGCTTAAGAACTCAGTCCCGGAACCGGTGACTAAAGAAAAGTTTGTTGACGAAATTCATCTTCTGGATGGAAAAAGAAACGGAATACTTAGAAAAATGGAAATGATCGATAAAAAAGTTTATGAAAAAATTATTCCGGTAATGTTGCCGGTGCCTGATTATAATATCATTCAATAATGAAATTCACCGGAGATTAAATGAAAAGTTATATGAAAGGATTTGCTCTAATCCCCCTTGTAATCGTTTTGATAACGGGGACGCTGACAGCTCAAAATCAATCTTTTGAAAAGGAAGCTGTCCTTAAAGCTATTATAGAAACTTCGAACTTTGCCGCTTTTACTCTGCTCGATGAACATGGAAAATCGAGATGCGATTACAATCTTACCGAAGGTAAGTGGTACGAGTATGAGCCTCCGTGGCATACAGGCCAGGTTATTAATGCTCTCGTAGAATCTTATAAAATCACAAAGAATCAGAAATATCTGAATGAGGCAATTCGGGCAGGGAACTGGTGGACAAGTCTCCTAATAACCGATCATCCGGTACTCAAAGGAATGCTTAATGCAATTCACGGCGACGGTAATGACAATATTGTATTCGCAACAGTTACAGACGGTACCCCGGGATTATTCAATCTCTATAAAACTACAGGCGATAAAAAATATGCGGAGGTCGCTACCAGCGCAGGTAAATGGATGCTCAAGCATATGTATGTCCCTGGGCACGGCGTCTTTTACGATGCTGTCGATCCCAAAACAGGAAATGTGCTTAAAGAAAATAGTCCCTTCTGGCCCGATAAAAAAGAACAGACACTTTATGATGTCTCGCGCCCGAATAACGAGGGATCTCTATTCAAAGATATGTATGAGTTCACGGGGAATGATGAATTTAAAAAAGTATTTCTAGACCTGTGCGAAAGTCTGATTCAGAAACAGGATCAGTACGGACTCTGGATGGATTTTACTCCCAACAACAAGGATGCAGGATCATTTCATCCACGCTTCAACTTATGGTATGCCGAATCACTTATTGAAGGATTTGATTTAACAGGCGACCGCAGATACCTTGAAGCGGCTGCCAGAACTTTGAGAACCTATCTTAAAGCTATGAGGAAGGACGGCACTTTCTTCTATGTAAATTTCCTGGATGGAAGATATAATGAGAATTCAGTTACGGGCTCTGCAACCGCGTTCTGCGGAATACTGGCTATCAGACTTGTTAATAACGGTTACCAGGAATTTAAAGACAGTATAGAACTTTCTCTCAAATGGATTCTTAAAAACAGATTCTCTTCCGATCATCCCGACCCGAACCTCCGCGGTTCCGTTATTGATTCAAGAACCAGGAGCCGGCAGGGAAAAATCTGGCTTACACAGAGAGATGTGGGAACTTCTTTCGGACTCAGATTTTTATGCGATTATTACAATTATAAATTCAATTGATTATTGGGGAATGTATGAATAAGAAACTAATAACAATACTCCTTCTTTTTATTGGGGCTCTTCTTTACGGGCAGTCGCAGGATCCGGAAACCATTCCCGATAGAATAATTTTAAATCTTACTGAAAATCCCGCATCAGAAATTGCGGTTACATGGAGAACTGTTAAAGAATCGTCTGATCCGAAAGTTGAAATATCCCGGGCTACCCAATGGACTGAATTCGTTAAATCCGCAAGTTCCCATAGCGCACAAAAAGAAAAATTTGTTTCTGACCGCAGCGAAGTGGTTTATCATTATTCGGCAGTTATCAAAAACCTCGACCCTGAAACAAAATATGTTTATAGAGTCGGCTCCGATTCAGTCTGGAGCGAATGGAATCAATTTACAACCGCCTCAAATGAGACAAAAGATTTCAGCTTTGTCTATCTCGGCGATCCTCAAAACGATTTAAAAGAGCATTGTTCAAGATTATTCAGGGAAACTTTCAGGAAAGCACCGAATGCCAGTTTCTGGCTTATCGGCGGAGACCTTGTTACAGATCCGTTCGATCATTTGTGGGGCGAATTCTTTTATGCCGCCGGATTTATCCCGAGAGTAACACCAATAATCGCGGCACCAGGTAACCACGATCATCAAAGAATAATGGTCGACGGGAAATCAAGACGTACTAATGATATAGGTTCAACATGGACATCTCATTTTACTCTTCCTCAAAACGGTCTGAGTGAATTGAAAGAAACTAATTATTATCTCGATTACCAGGGAACCAGGTTTATTATTATTAATTCCCAATCACGAGTTAAAGAACAGGCAGTCTGGCTTGAACAGGTTCTTCAAAATACAGTAGCGAACTGGACAATTGTCTGCTTCCATCATCCGGTCTATTCTTCCGGAAGTGATAGGGACAGCAGAATAACCAGAGATGCATTCCAGCCCTTATTTGATAAATATGGAGTTGATCTGGTTCTTACCGGGCATGATCATACGTATGCCCGTTCAAAAAAAATATTTGAAGGCAAAATTGTAAGTGATGACGCCCAAGGTACCGTGTACATTGTTTCTGTTAGTGGTCCTAAAGCGTATGATCTTGGTAATAAATACGACAGCATTATGGTCAAGACTGCCAATAATATTCAATTATACCAGGTAGTTGATGTTAAAGAAAATAAACTCGTATACAATTCTTATACTGTCGACGGTCGATTATTCGATTCCTTTGAACTAACCAGATAAAAAAATGAAAAACAAACTTTTAATATTTATGTCGTCTATCGGTCCCGGCTTATTCCTTGTCGGTTATAATATCGGAACCGGAAGCGTTACTACTATGGCATCTGCCGGCGCGTCTCATGGAATGATGCTTACTTGGGCTGTACTTCTATCCTGTATCTTCACATATTTTCTTGTCGTCGCCTTCGGCAGGTTTACTGTCGTAACCGGAAAAACCGCACTCGAAAGTTATAAGGAACATTTCGGTAAGGGGATTACAATTTTTGTCCTGGCAACAATAATCTTTACAGAAATGGTTTCCAGCATCGGAGTTATGGCTATTGTTACTGATGTTATCAGGGAATGGTCTATACCGCTCACTGAATCGGGCGAGGGTTTTAATACTGTAATACTGGCCTTAATCCTGGCTGCTGTTATGGTTTTTACATTATTGAACGGCAGGTACAGTCTGATTGAAAAGATTCTAACTGTTTTTGTCACGCTCATGGGTTTAAGTTTTATTCTCACTTCCTTTATGGTTATTCCCGATGCCGGCGCAGTTATAGAAGGACTTATCCCGAACATCCCGTCGGATTCAAATGCTGCGTTGATTGTTACCGGTATGATCGGTACTACGATGGGCGGTGTATTGTATGTGGTTCGCTCTGTAACTGTAAAACAAAAGGACTGGAAACTCGATGATCTGAAGTTTGAAAAGAGAGATGCTTTTATTTCTTCCGCATTAATGTTTCTACTGAGCATTGCTGTTATGGCGAGTGCTGCCGGAACTCTTTTCCCGAAAGGCCTTCATATCGAAAATGCTATCGATATGATCCGTCTGCTCGAACCTCTTGCAGGAAGATTTGCAATATCGATTTTTGTTGCGGGAATTGTTTGTGCGGGATTATCATCACTCTATCCCCATTATATGCTTGTTCCTCTACTTCTTTCCGACTACAATCATGAAAAGCTCGATTTCAAAAAATGGCGCAGCAGGGGAATTGTAATCTTCTATGCTTCTCTTGGACTCGTTGTACCAATATTCGGCGGAAGACCGGTTCTTGTTATGATCGCTTCCCAGGCATTTACACTTGTAGTAACACCTGTAGTTATTATCCTAATGATGATATTAATTAACAAACCTTCATTGATGGGTGAGTATAAAGCATCAAGAGGAATGAATATAATCCTTTCAATTATCTTCATCTTCTCGCTCATTATGTCGGGAATTGGATCTGTCGCACTTGTTGATTTATTTTAAGAGGTGGAATTGAAATGGTTGATTCCAGAATAGTTTGCTGTTATTTGCTTCCGATTACAAAATACGGCTATCCTCCCAATGCCGAAAATACAATCGATTATATAAGCGAGATGCATTCGCTCGGATTCTCGTCGGTCGAGATCGAAGGAATTAGAGAAACTCATTTAACAAAAGTATTCGAAATGCGTTTCGACATAAAAAAAATGATCGACGAGCACAATATTTCTATCCCCTATTTCTGTGCGGTTCTTCCCGGTTTGTCATCTATGGATAAGAAGGAAAGGGAGGCAAATCTCGAACTCTTCGATAAGGGATGTCAGGTTGCTTCCGTATTAGGTTCTAAAGGAATACTAGACAACGGACCTCTGCCCCCGTATCAATTCCCTAAGGAAATTCCGGTTGTAAGACATTATGATGAGGATTCTCTCAGATTTGCTTATTTGCCCGATAACTTCTCGTGGAATAAATTCTGGGATCAACTCGTAGATACATATAAAACTTTATGCGATATTGCTGCCGGTTATAAACTTGAATACCAGGTACATCCGGCTGTCGGTGTAATCTCTTCCTCCACCGATGGGTTCCTCTGTCTTGCAAGAGATGTTAAAAAAGATAATCTCAAATTCAATTTTGATACTGCAAATCTTTTTGCAACCAAGGAGAATCTGGTTCTTTCCTTTATGAAAGTGAAAGACTTTGTGAGTTATATCCATATTTCTGACAACAGGGGATGTAAAGTTGAACATCTCGAAATTGGAGCGGGACTTATAAACTGGCAGAAATTTTTTGAGGTGATAAATAATAATGGTTTTGACGGTCACTTCGGAATCGATATAGGAGGCGAAGAGTCGGGTGTTAAAAAACTGAACGTAGCATATCTTTCAGCAGCTAAATACTTAGAGGAAAAATGGTTAAAGAAAAATTAATACGGTTATTTACAGCTCTTGTTATCATGTCGGTATTGTCACCAATTGCAAAAGCTCAGGAAAAAGTTCTATCTATAATTCCGCTTCCTAAAGAGTACCGGATTTTTGACGGATATTTTGAGTTATCCGCTGGAACAATCGTCAGAAATTTTATGGATGAAAATGAATCCCTCAATATTGTTCTGAATGATATTGATTCGGTCTTTTCACATTTATACAATAAAAAATTTATCGGCCGGAATTCCGGATCAGAACTTTTAATCGGTATTCCGTCAAAGAATAGAAATTTTAAAAAACTGTGCGAGACTCTTAAACTAATTCCCGGAAAAGAAATTGGAAATGAGGGCTATTTACTTCTGATAGAGAAAAACAGGATTTTTATTTCTGCTAATTCTGTTAAAGGGGTGTTTTACGGTCTGCAGTCACTTAAACAACTTATAAAAGGTTCGGTTGGAACCGGCACAATTCCAAATGTTTATATAAAGGATTATCCTTCTTTCGAGTTCCGGGGCGTGATGGACGACATCAGCCGCGGACCGATTCCAACCCTCGACTTTGTAAAATACCAGATACGGCGCCTGGCCGAATTAAAAGTGAATCTGTTTTCTCACTACGTTGAACACGTGGTCAAAACTAAAAAACATCCTGCAATCGCTCCCGATGACGGGTCGTATACTATTGAGGAATGGAAAGAGATCTCCGATTATGCTAAAAAATATTTTATTACTGTTATGGGGAGTTTCCAATCATTCGGTCATTTCCAGAGTATTCTCAGTAATCCGGATTATGCTCATCTCGGCGAAAGCGGAACATTGATATCGCCGGTTAAAGAGGAAAGCTATCAGTTCCTCAAGGATATCTACGATGAAATGATTCCTGCATTCGACGCTCCATTCTTCAATATTAACTGCGATGAAACTTTCGACCTCGGTAAAGCCGAATCAAAACGGCTGGTCGATTCTATTGGCTACGACGGCGCTTATATTCAGCATGTAACCAGACTCAATAAATATGTTAAAGCTAACGGTGTAAGAGCCCTTATCTGGGGAGATATTATACTCGATTATCCCGGCATAATCCCGAGATTACCGGAAGATATGATTGTAGGTACCTGGAATTATGACGACAATGAAAACTTCGAAAGATTCCTGAAACCGTTCAGAGGTGCGGGTCGCGATTTTATGATCTCTCCCGGCGTTCTTAATTCGAATAAAATTTTCCCCGATTTTCATAAAGCTTTTAATAACATTAAGAAATTTATTTCGGAAGGAAAAGAGGCCGGCGCATTCGGTGTACTAGTCTGTGTCTGGGATGACGGCGGTACTGCTCTCTTTAATAATGATTGGCTCGGTGTTGCCTATGGTGCAGAAAAATGCTGGAACCATAATTCAGATGACCGCGATTTTGATTCCCGGTTTAACAGAGCGATCTATGCCGGCTCTAACAATTCTCTTACTTCTTCAATATGGAAACTGAATGAACTGATTCCACTCGAATCGACAGATGGTATGAATGACAAAATCCTGTTCAGCAAATTAGTTCCGGATTCCGGCAGGAGTACAAAAATTTCGCTTGTTGATTGGGATGAAGTCAGTGGAATTATATCAGACGCAGAGAAAGAACTGATTAATTCTCAATTTGTTTTCCATATGGAAGAGAGGAATTTTATTCAGTTCATAATTGATCTTTACCGCGTACTTGTTAATGAAAGGATGATTCTAATTCAATCGGCGGAATCTTATAAAGAAGCTCTTAATATTCAGAATAAAAACAGATCTGCCGCTCGAAACTTGATTCTTCAATCATTGAATAATATTGAAAGATTAATCCGGCAGATAAATGGAGTAAAAGCGGATTTTGAAATTCTCTGGTTGCAGGAGAATCATACTTATGCGCTCGACCGGATTTCAAGCCGCTATCAGAAAAAGGTCGATGATTATAACGATATAAAAAGCCGGCTTAAAGCTGCGCTTAAAAATATTGACAGCTCGCTTCCTCTCCCTTCGGCTGAATCAACTCGGCTTTCAATTACTAAGCTGCCGGGTAAATATTTTCGTGAATGGTTGATGGTAAACCCTATTATCAATAAGGATAATTCTAAAATCTCTGCGGTGGATTATCTGATTGAAATGGGAGGTGAATTGAATGCTGAACCGAAAGTTGCAGAAGAATTCTTTTTCGATTCGGCAAAATACAGATGGCGCAGAGTGGTTACTGATTATCCTGATACAGTCAAACTGGCCGAAATTTTTCCGGATAATAATCAGAATTCGGTTCTCTATGCTTTTGCAAATATCTTCTCGGAAGAGGATCAGTCCGTCAATGCTCTCGTAAGCGGTGACGACGAAGTTGAAGTTATAATTAACGGAAGTTCCGTATTTAAAGGTGCAGAAGATCCGGCTATTCCGGGCAAAGAGGATCCTTTCATGCTTCCGTTAAAGAAAGGGAAGAATAATCTGATGCTTAAAATATCCCAGACGTCTGGTGACTGGCGGTTTACATTCCGTCTTCCGGAATCATCAGTAAGAAACAGTAAAAACAGATATCGAATTGTTACGGATAATTAATTATGAAATTAAAGACTCTTTTATTTGTACTTCTTCTGATTTTTTCGGGATTCAGTTCGGAAGAGGATAAGCGTACTCCGCTTCAGATAGCCCGTGCTATTGCCGACCGTGTAATCAATGATACTGTTTTCGAATTGAAACCGGTTGTTCAGTCACCCCAGCTTGATATCCAGGTAATCGATTTTAACAACATACCCGGGAAAATAAACAAAGGTGCTGGTTATGCTCTATCCTCAATTGATGTAAAGGAAAATGTAAAATTAAAATACGGCCTGAGTTTCAGTTCTCCTGCTAAAATCTGGATAAATGATAAACTAGTATTCGAAAACGGTTCAGATACAAAATTCAGTTTCAAAGAAATTGCATACGGAATATTCAAGTTTCAGGATACAATTGAAGTGGAATTAAATGCCGGACTGAATAAGATCTTGGTAAAAACTCTTTCCGGAAATAATAAAATATATTTAAGGGAAATCTCTGAACCGGAGGCGCCGTTAAAATCCGGATTCACATCCCCATTTAATAACCTGCCGGGAAAATGGTTTTATATAGGAGGATTTGCAGTAAATGAATCGAATCCATTAGAGGAAGTATTTCCACCTGAGAAAGGAATTCATTCCTATTATAAATGGGGTAGTGATTATTTAACATGGCAAATGGAAAAACAGAATCTTCTCCTTGAGCTTGTTATAAAAGATGACGCGGTCTACAAACGTGAATCTTTTGTTGAATGGATGTACCCGACAGGCACTGTTCTATTCGGATTTCAGCATCTGGCGAAAATATCCGGTGAAAAAAAATATTCCGATTATGTTGAAAAGGTTACTGACTTTACATATGCAAACTTTGATCTATTTCAAAAACAATATTTTGAAATGGACGGATTCCGTTCCTCGAATCACCGGTTATTCAGAATAGGAATGCTGGACGACGCATCGGCACCTGCGCTCCCGTACATCCAGCAGATGCTCGATAAACCCGACCCGAAACATGAAATTGTAATTAAACCTGTTCTTGATTATGTCTCCAATGGACAATCGCGCTTAAGCGATGGAACTCTCTGCAGGCCGGAACCGCGGGAAATGACCGTATGGGCAGACGACCTCTTTATGTCCGTTCCATATCTTCTCCGTGCATCAAAGCTCTATAACAATCCGGATTATCTGAATGATGCATCCGTACAGATTATTAATTTCAATAAATATCTTTTCGATAAAGAGAAAAAATTATACAAACATGCCTGGTTCGATTTTGCGAATGAAAAATCTGTCGCTTTCTGGGGACGTGCTAACGGCTGGATTATCTGGGCTTCTTCAGATGCTCTGATGAATATTCCCGGCAATCATAAGGACTTTAACAAAATCAAAAAAATATTTAAAGAACATATCTCCGGACTCATAAAGCATCAGGATCAGTCGGGTATGTGGCACCAGGTACTTGATCGGAATGATTCGTTTGAAGAGACCTCATGCACCGCAATGTTTATAATCGGTCTGGCAAGGGGAATTAAAAACGGATGGGTAAGCAAATCGTATGAAAAAAATTTACTGCTTGCGTGGAATGCACTTAAAAAAAATATAACCAGCGACGGTGTTGTCAAAGATATTACAAGAGGAACGGGAATTGGCAACGACCTCGATTTCTACTTTAATAGAGAACGGTTCGATAACGACCCGAGAGGTTTGGGCGCGGTTATAACTGCTGCGGTTGAAATGGAAATCTATTTGCGAAATAAATAATACTTACATAACTGCGGGATTTTTAATGAAAAACTTTTTAGTCGACAGGTTAAATGTAATTATCACCGAGGATAGGAATGAACTCGGTTCGCTGGCTGCTGAGAACCTGAGCGGACTTATCAACTCCTTACTCCAGGTAAAAGAAAATATCAGAATTGTGTTTGCGGCAGCTCCATCTCAAAACGAATTTCTTAGAGAACTGATTGCTTTCAGGAATATCGACTGGTCTAAAATAACAGCGTTTCATATGGATGAATACGTCGGGTTGGGACATGGTTCCGACAAATTGTTCAGCAGGTATTTGTACGATAATATTTTCTCGAAGGTTAAATTCAGAAACGTTAATATCATCGATTCGTCTGCTCCGGATATTTGGAAAGAGTGCGAACGGTATGAAAAACTTTTAAGAGAGGATGTAATCGACATTGTTTGCATGGGTATCGGCGAGAATGGCCACATAGCATTTAATGATCCTCCGGTAGCCGATTTCAATGATTCTAAATTAGTTAAAGTTGTAGAGCTTGATAACGAATGCCGTCAGCAGCAGGTTAACGACGGCTGCTTCAGCGGATTTGATGAAGTACCTAAAATTGCTATATCTCTTACTGTTCCGGCTCTGTTGTCCGGCAACCATCTCTCCGTTATCGTTCCGGGTTATCGGAAAGCCGAGGCTGTTAAAAACACTTTAACGGGTGAAATATCAACTAAATGCCCGGCTTCGATTTTACGGACTCATAATAATGCAATTCTCTATCTCGATAACGATTCCTCCGGATTACTATGAAAAAAATAAAATCAATAATTCAAAAGTCTGTTATTCTATTCTTCGCTTCAGTTCTGGTTTTTGCACAGGGTACAAATACACGCAGCAGAGCGTTATTGTTCGATTTCGGCCCGGTTAATTCGAAACTGGATCCGCTTGCAATATCGATTGATGAAAAAAGACTTTTCAATTCTGAGGACGGCTTCGGTTGGACTCTTCCTCCTGTTCATTCGTTCGAAAAAACTAAAATGAATGGAACTACTTTAAGAAATAAATTGACAACAGATGGAGTTACAGGAAAAGAGATTGAATTTAAGACTAACATCAAATCCGGCAAATGGTGGCTTACTTTCTGGATGGAAGCTGGAAATGATTATACCAATTCAGCACGGTTGAAGATCAACAGTAGGGATAGGGAGATAAACTGGTTCCGTGTTAAAGCCGGCGAACTCGGTGAATCCGAGTATATGAATCTTTACAGAGTATATCACTCGCTTATCGAAATCGACGGAAATGAATTTGTACTTAACCTTAAAGGCGGGAAAGATTCCATCCGCGTCCTGTCTCTTTCGCTTATTCCTTACGAAGATCCTAAAACTGATTTACATTTTAAAATTGAGCGCCTCGTTAAAGAAGCCGGAAAACATAAATCGAAAATTTCTTTGAATGATCTGAATCGTTATTTATCTGAACAGTCGGCTCTTTATCCTGATGATTCCTATATCCGGTATGTCAGTAATCTGACCTCACTAATGGCGGAAGCTGATCGGCTTAACAATATGATGGGGTGGGAATGGGCTTCGCAAATGACCGGGCTGGGTATATTCGACCGGCTTCATCAGACAATTTGCCTGCTTGATGCCCAGATTGAACACGATTATGATAAAAGAAATCCTTTCAGAGAAAGAGCACTCTGGATGAGAGGAAAACTCGGCTACGATCTTAATCTTCAAAGAGGAGGACAACATGAAAAGGAAATGGCTGCAAGTGATCTAGCCGAATTATTGAAATTGTATCCGGAGGATGAGAACCTCATAATGCTGAACGGCACTAAAATAGATCAGCCCGATTACTGCGATTTTCTTCCTTCCGAACCGGATGCGCCTGAATGGTCACTCCTTCAAAGAGAATTAATATGCAGATTAAGCGGCGAAATAAAATGGTGGGTTACGGAACGGCAGGCGCCGAACGGTGAACTGGGTGGCAAACTTGGCGACGATGTTGAATTACTGAGATGGTGGACGCCCTTCCTTCTCTCAGGCAATAAATACGCGATTGCTGGATGGAAAAAACTGGCAGATGAAGTCTGGAGAAGTCCTAAAGTTTATAAAGGTTATTCTAAATTTCCGATCGATGTTGAACATGCTTCGGAATTTATATCCGACTCTACTCCTGAACTCTTATTTGTTGACTCAGACTCAACTTACTTTAAACGCTTATTGTATACAGCCGAATACTTCGAGAATCTCTGGTCTGCTAAAAATAAATTCGGTAGAAGATTCTTTAAGTCGGCATGGTTTGGTTCAACTGAAGTAGACGATAGACCTCCGCGGGACCGCGACGTTGATTATAACACGCGAGCATTGAAACCGCTCAGGTATCTTGCATGGTCTTCTCGCAAGCAGGAGTTAATCAACCTACTTAATGAATGGTCCGAAGCATGGCTTCATGTCGCACTTAGTACCGATAAGAAGAAACCTGAAGGTTTGCTCCCCTCATCGGTCCGGTGGTATGATGAAGCTATAAACGGCGACGGCCTTACTTGGTACCAGTCCGATATGCTCTGGGATTATTTCGATTGGAGGCATTCCGCCGGTTCTATGATACTCGACCAGATGTTTTTTACATATACATTGAATAATAATTCAAATCTGCTGAAGCCGATCATTCTCAGCCTCGATTTAATTAAAAGTAATATTCACCGGATCGGGAGTAGCAACTCAGAACCCGGCAGCGAAATCTGGGCCGTTAATACTCTGATAAGTAAAAAGAACTTCTGGGAAGTTATAAGCAAATGGCGATTTACAACTGAAAATAAAAACTATGATTCTATTCTGTTGAAATACGGAAATGACTATACAAAATTCCGCATAACCGGAAATTACAATTACCTAATTAAAGGACTGTCGGAAGCATTAGAAGAAATCCGCTATAATACTCCGTTACGTACTACGCTTGCGTTGCATACCGACCGTGTTAGAACCGGCGGAGCGGATCTGCTGAAAGCAATGCTGACTGGCGACGGTACTCCTGAGGGAAGCTCGCCTTATTATGCTGTCACATGGGAAAATACTGATAATAATTTCACAGCTCTCGTTACTGATTCAAATAAAGAAAAACTCAGTATTGAAATCTATTTATTCGGCAAGGATGAGTTAAATGTTACCGCACGAATCTGGCAGCTTCAGAAAGGTGAATATGATCTTCTGTACAAGAATTGTTATGGTGATGTCCTGAAAAAAAACCGGTTTGCAGTTAATAAAGTCGGACAGAAAATAAACCTTGAAATCACTCCGGGAATTACAATGGTTATTGAATTTGTCAGAATTAAATAATGGGATAACTTTAAGAGAATGAAGAGTCTAGCATTTAAAGTTTGCATACTGCTGATTTTATTTACCGGATTGATCGCCTGCGGTACCGGTTCCCGTTTTATTCCGCAATTAGAATTTGAGCCGGCACTTAATTACCCGAAGGAGGCAATTGAAAAATATCTGGAGGGTGATGTTGAATTATTGATTCTTGTTAACAGGGAAGGGAATGTTCATAATGTAAAAATAAAGAATGGATCAGGATTCAAAGTGCTTGATGATGCTGCAGTTAAGCATGCCGAAAAACTGAAATATTTTCCGATTAATAGTTTAGACAAAGATGAAGAGATCTGGATCGATACAAAGATAAAGTTTCGTCTGGATAATCTTGAGAATGGAAATTCTTTCGTGGGAAGAATATGGCCATCCGAAAAAGTATCATGGATTGATGATGAATTCGGATTTGAAATTACAAAGTGGACATCCGAGAAATATGAAAGCTGGCATCTCTATTTCAATATTGAATCTTTCATTGATGCCGATAATGCAATCATCTACTCGACACGGGCAGGCGGTGTTAATCTTTTCCGGCTCAATTTGGTAGACGGTTCAATAACCCAGCTTACAAATCATCAGGGAAGAGTCGGAGGAGTCTGGCATCTTCCCAATCTTAAAAGGATCTGGTACGAAATTGACAATTCTGTTAGAGAACTGAATTACGAAACGATGGAAAACAGACTGGTATTTAAAGATGAAAAGGTTGATATCCGTTCATTCACTGTAACATGCGACGGAAGGTATCTGGTATACTCAATAAATAAGAATCCCGGTTATTCTGACGAACACAGTACCGGACCGTTTGCTGTTATCCGTTTCGATCCTAAGACTTCAGAAACAAAACAGATTTCACCCGATTATGGATTTACTATTAATCATCTGCAGGCATCACCTGACGATCCATCAATTGTAATCCACGCCTGGCAGCATCAATACCGTGAAGGCGGTGCCGGAACTGTCGGCAATGCTCCTATCAGAATCTGGTGGCTGAATGTAAACGGTGAGGAAGGGGGACCCGTTGGACCCCAGGAATTCGGGATCCATAGGACTCATGAATTCTGGTTTTACGACGGCTCGCGTATCGGTTATTCCGCGCGGTATATGTTTGGACCTGATAAGGGGAAACAATTCCTGGGTTCTTGTAAATATGACGGGACAGATAATTTCATGTTCGAAGCACCTGTAGGCCCGGCTCATTCGCAGGTTTTCTCTGATAACAAACATTGGATAGCAGACCAGAATAACGGAATGATTCTGACGCTCTGGAAGTTTGATCGGGACAAAATTCAGGAAGAAATTAAACTATTCCGCCACAATTCTTCCTGGGAGGGACAGCCGGGTCATCCGCATCCACGTTTCAGCCCGGATGGCAAGTATGTTCTCTTCGGAACTGACAAATCCGGATCTCCTCAGGTTTATACTGTGAAAGTAGACATCAATAAATAAAATGAAAACTGGAATTATTCATTTATTAGTTTTTAGTACAGTTCTGCTGCTATCTTTCTATACAATTTGCAGCCCGGCAACAGGTGTTGTAGATACTACTGGTTTTATAGGAAAGAAGAATATTGCTGAATTCAAAACATGGATTGACGACACAACCGGTTATGAAATTACACAGTGGACAAATACCGGGATTAATAATCATCCCTACTTTACCATTGAATCATTTATAGATGAAGAAACCGCAATTATTTTTTCAGACAGAACAGGTAAAAAACAGCTCTACAAACTCTCATTGAATAATGGTGAAATGATCCAGATAACCGATGCTTCGCATCTGGAAACCGGGAATATTTATTTCCTTTCCAAGTTTAAGACAATCTATTTTTTTGATGAAAATAAACTATACTCCCTCAGCATTGAAACACTGAAGACAGATTTCATTTATGATTTTTCCTCCTTAAAGTTTAAGATCCTCTCCTTCTCGGTAACATGCGACGGTAAGTTCTTAGTCTTTTCCGTCAACAAAAAAGAAGCTCTCCCCGGCAATCCCGAATATGGCCCTTTTGCTCTTTACAAATTCAATATAATAGCTAAATCAATTATACCGATTACACACGATCTCGGATTTAATATAGGTCACGTTCAGACAAATCCGGTAGATCCGGACTTAATATTATATTGCTGGCAGTGGGATAAACCGGGCAGACCCAGACTGGTAGGACACGCACCTATTAGAATCTGGTGGATCTCTATTGACGGGAATAACGGTGGTCCGGTGGATCAGGAATACGGTACTCAGCGTACTCACGAAACATGGAGTGCCGACGGTAAATATATATCATACATATCTAAATACAGATGGGGACCTATGAGAGGTAATCAGTTTATAGGGTTACAGACTATTGACGGAACAGAAAACCACACTTACGATATCCGCGTATCCCCTTCGCATCAGAACCTGTTTAAAGATAACCTTCACTGGGTTGTGGACCTTTATAATGATCAGCCCGTACTTGCACTTCTTAGACGGGGAGCTAATAAAATTGAAAAGGTAGAAATTCTCTTTCGTCACAACTCAACATTGATCGAGCAGGATTCACATCCGCATCCCCGGTTCAGTCCTAACGGAAAATATGTCCTTTTCAGTTCCGACAGAAGCGGGTCTCCCCAGGTTTATACTGTAAAAATTAATCTTGAAAAAAATAAACGGTAAAAAAATGAAAACTAAACTGAAATTAATTCATGTGATTCTAATTCTGCTATCTGTTGCTGTCAATGCGCAGCCGAACTGGAAATCTCTCTTTAACGGTAAGGATTTGTCCGGCTGGGAACAGTTAAACGGATCTGCAAAATACTACGTGATGGATGGTGTGCTTGTGGGAGAGGCAATAGTCGGCTCACCGAATTCATTCCTCTGCACAAAAGAAAAATTCTCGGATTTTATTCTGGAGTTCGAAATTAAAACTGATACGCAGTTGAATACAGGTGTACAGTTCAGAAGCGAAAGTTTGGTAGACTTTAAGGAAGGAAGAGTGCACGGTTATCAGGTTGAGATTGACCCGTCCGATAGAGCCTGGAGCGGTGGAATTTACGACGAAGCAAGACGCGGCTGGCTCTATACTCTCGATGAAAATCCGAATGGAAGAAAAGCTTTCAAAAATAATCAGTGGAATTTAGTCCGTGTTGAAGCAATCGGGAATTCGATCAGAACATGGATTAACGGTATACCCTGCGCGGATATTATAGATGACCTAACAAAGACCGGTTTCATCGCATTGCAGGTTCATGATATTAAAAATGATCCTTTAAAAAATGGTATTAAAGCTATGTGGCGAAACATTAGAATCATCACCGATAATCCTTCAAAATTCAAATCTCCTGAATCGGGGATTCCCCAATACAACTATATAAGTAACACAATCTCTGATTATGAAAAGAAGACCGGCTGGAAATTATTATGGGATGGGAAAACTACCGATGGCTGGCGCGGTGCAAAGCTCGATAAATTTCCCGAGTACGGCTGGGAAATTAAAGATGGGGTTCTAAGTGTCCTCTCGTCGGGAGGTGCGGAATCGAGAAACGGCGGTGATATTATCACAACAAAAAAATATAGAAATTTTGAATTGATAGCCGATTTCAAAATAACTGATGGTGCTAACTCCGGTATAAAATATTTTGTCGACCCCGAATTGAATAAAGGGGAAGGATCGGCTATCGGATGCGAGTTCCAGATCCTCGACGATGCCAAACATCCCGATGCCAAACTCGGAGTTGCCGGCAACAGAACTCTCGGCTCTCTCTATGATCTTATTGCACCTGTCGGAAAACGTTTTAACGGGATCGGAATGTGGAACCGTGCCAGAATTATTGTTAAAGATAATCAGGTTGAACACTGGCTCAACGGATTCAAGGTTGTAGAATATGAACGGAATACACAAATGTGGCGGGCTCTCGTTGCATACAGCAAATATAGCGTCTGGAAAAATTTTGGTGAATTTAAGGAAGGACATATTCTCCTTCAGGATCATGGGGACGCGGTTTCTTTCATGAATATAAAAATAAGAGAACTTAACTAGCAGGAGTTAAACCCAATGGGAAATTCAAGAAGAGATTTTATAAAAAAATCTGCGATGGCGGCTGCCGGTGTTGTTGCCGGTTCGGTCGGATTGAATGCAAGAAGTTATTCTAGAATAGCGGGAGCTAACGACAGGGTGTTAGTTGGAATTGTCGGTTTCTCCGACCGCGCCCGCGATTCGTTAATACCTGCGTTTATGAATCATGCAGATAACCTGAATTTTGAGATCAAAGGTGTCTCAGATATCTGGAACCGAAGAAGAAAAGAGGGATCGGAATTTTTCAAAAAGAAATTTGATAAGGATGTTTTAACATATTTGAATAATGAAGAACTGTATGCTGATAAGGATATTGATGCTGTTATTATCTCTACAGCAGATTTTCAGCACGCGCTTCATACGGTCGAAGCTGCTAAAAACAGGAAAGATGTTTATGTAGAAAAACCTTTTGCCGAAACTATGGAGGATAACCGGCTTGCCTTCGACGCTGTTAAGGAATCAGGTATTGTTTGCCAAATCGGTTCACAGCGGAGAAGCGGACCCAACTATCACAAGGCATTTGAGTTTATTAAGTCGGGAAAGTTTGGCGATATAAAAATGGTTGAGATGACGTGGAATGTAAATCAGCCTGGAAGATGGCGTCGGCCCGAACTTGTCTCTTCAATAAGAGAATCCGATACCGATTGGAAGCGTTACATACTAAACAGACCTTTTGAACCCTGGGATCCGAGAAAATATATCGAATACAGATTGTTCTGGCCCTATTCTTCCGGAATTCCCGGGCAGTGGATGGCTCATCAGATCGATACTGTTCACTGGTTCAGCGGATTGAAATTTCCACGCTCCGTTTCAGCTAACGGCGGTATATATATGTGGAATGACGGAAGAAAAAATTTTGACGCTATGACTGCAGTATTTGATTACGGTCCTGAAGATGATCCTACAAAAGGTTTTCAGGTTCTATATTCATCAAGAATGTTCAATTCGGCAGGAGGAGTAAAAGAAATTTACTATTCCAACGGCGGCGAATTGAATCTGGATACTAATAAAGTAACACCGACAGGTGGATTGACCGAGCAGTATGCAAAATCGATGAAGATGAAATCAAACCTGCTTTCTGATTTGGATCTATCCATATCAGATGTGAAAGCTGAAACTTCAGCTAATACTGGCGTGGATCTTATGACCTCACTTCATATGAAAAACTGGATGGAATGCATAAGATCCAGAAAAGAACCCAATGCACCTGTTGAAGCCGGTTACGATCATTCGGTTTCAAACATAATGGTTACCGCTGCTCTCAGAACTAAAAAATTCGTGACATTTGATAAAGTTAACCGGGAAGTTCTGGCGGACGGAAAAGTATTTCAATATTAAAATGAATAAAATTTATTATAACAGTTTTTTTGCGATGGGAACAAGATTTAACCTGCTGTTTCCGTCAATTGATTATGAAAATGGAGATAGATTATTTCTTCTTGTTAGGAACGAGGTTGTTAGAATTGAATCGCTGATTAGTTTTTATGAGAAAGGAAGTGAGATAAGCCGATTGAATAATCGTAAATCAGATGAAATTGATAATGTAAACGATGAGGTCTTTGAAATACTCGAACGGTGCAGGAAATACTATCTCTTAACTGCCGGAGCTTTCGATATAACTGTTAAACCGCTCATGGATTTCTGGATTGCTCATGACTCTCAAAGAAATTTGGAAAACCTGCCTGACCAATTGAAAACAACAACTGGATTCGATAAGGTTTATTTGAATAGCAACAATCGTTCGGTTTCATTCGGTAATCGTGGTATCAGAATAGATCTTGGAGGTTTCGGTAAAGGGTATGCGCTCGCTAGTGTAAAATCATTGCTTATAGATAAAGGTGTAATCAGCGCATTTATAAGTTTCGGTGAGAGCTCAATCCTTGGGCTTGGTTCACATCCCAACGGGAACTGCTGGAAGGTCGGGATTAATAATTTGCTTGAACCGGGTTCAACAGTTTATTCGTTCGATATGGCCGATGAATCTGTCTCAACATCAGGCAGCTATACGATAACCGACGAAGGGAAATTGCATAAAAGTATTAATGTGATTGATCCGGTGAACCATCTGCCTGTTAATTCGATAAAAAGTGTAAGCGTTAAATCCGATTCACCGGAGGAGGCCGAGGTTTTTTCAACCGCTTTTTTAGTAATGCAGAAAGATGAAATAAATAAGGTCGTGCTTAACAGCAATGCAATTTCTGCAGTGGAAGTCTGTTATGATACTGGTCTTCCTGAATTATTTTTTTATACAAAGTAAGGAGTTGGAAATTGAATCAGTTTTTTATTCAGAGCAGGAGAGAATTTCTTAAAAGAATTTCGCTGTTCGCCGGATCCTCCCTCGCTGCTGCTTCAATGCCGTGGTTGTCTATTTTCGGTAATGCTCAGCTTCCTGGAAATTCCGCCTCGGATAGAGTAAGGCTTGGGATAATTGGTATTGGTGATAGGGGAAGCGCTCTTCTTCTTAATGTAAAAGAATTTATGGAATTATTAAATGTTGAGATAGCTGCCGTATGTGATGACTATGAACCGAATTTAAAAAAAGGTCTGCAGCTTGCTGATGGCAAGTCCGAAGGATTTTCTGATTATAGAAGAATGCTTGAAATGAAGAACATTGACGGGGTCATAGTTACTACACCGCTAAATGATCACGTCTATATGACGGTTGACTCACTAAATAGCGGCCGCCATGTTTTCTGTGAAAAAGCGATGGCGCGGAAAATTGAAGATGTAAAATTGATGTACGATTCTTCTTTACAAAGCAACAGGATCCTTCAAATCGGACTGCAGCGGATGTTCAATCCTGTCTACCTTGAAGGAATTGAAAAAATCCATAAAGGTGAAATTGGTAAGGTTACTCAAATACGTGCATACTGGCACAGAAATAATAATTGGAGGCGGCCTCTGCCTGAACCCGGACTCGAAAAGAGAATCAACTGGAGATTATACGATGATATTTCTGCCGGATTATTTACTGAGCTAGCATCACACCAGATCCAGGTTGCTAACTGGGTGAAGAAAACAGAACCTGTATCTGTTATGAGCGCAGGTTCAATTAATTACTGGAAGGACGGGCGCGAGGTTTATGATAGTATTGCCTGCATATTTACTTATCCCGATGGCACTCACTTTATTTACGATTCTATGATCAGCAATAAACATTACGGGTTGGAAGAACAGATTTTAGGCGATAAGGGAACTATCGAATTCGAAGTAAATAAAATTTATTCTGAAAATCCTCCCGATCCTCCGGCTATCCTTAGACTGATTAATGATATTGAAAAAGGAATCTTCGACACAATTCCGATTGGCGGAGCGAGCTGGATTCCTGAAACTGCCTTGCAGAATAAAGGGGAGTTTATCTCGCACAATTACAGAATGGATGAAACAAAACTCCAGCTGGAGGCTTTTGTGAAATATATCCGGGAAGGCAGATCTCCTCAGCAGCTTACAAGACACGGGTATTACTCCTCGGTCTGGTGCCTGCTTGCCGAAGAAGCTGCTAAAACCGGAAAGTCTGTTTCCTTACCCGGAGAATACCTGATATGAAAAAGATTGTTATAAAAAGGAAAGTTCAGCTAAGGGAAATTTATATATGGCTCGTTCTCTTTATTTTTTCCTTCTTCCTTAATATTCTTGCAATTATAATCTACGACGCTTCTTGGTGGGAAATTCTTTCCGAAATTCACTATGTCTTAATACTCTCAGTAATACTTTATTTTGGTATTCTATTAATAAGAGCTGTTATTAAACTCATAAGAATTTTTATGCACAAAATCAGAATGAATGAAAAATGAAAACAAATTCAATTAATTTCTTAAAAGGCAGGATTCTCCCGATATACTTTTTGGCAGCTTCCTTCATATCAGCACAATCTGCTTTTATTAATGTTAAGGAGTATGGAGCAATAGGAGATGGAGTTACTCTGGAAACATCTGCTATCCAAAAAACTATTGATCATTCTTATCTTTACGGCGGTGTCGTATATTTCCCCCCGGGTAAATATTTGACCGGCTCTCTCGAACTTAAAAGCAATATTGAAATCTTTATTTCACCAGGAGCAACTATCCTCGGTAGTACAAATATTTCTGATTACACGGAATATCTTCCGAAGATGAAATCCTATAACGACTCTTTTCTCAAACACAGTCTTTTTTATGCGGAGGGAGCAGAGAATATTTCGATACGCGGTGAAGGTACTATAGATGGACAGGGAAGCGCCTTTAAAGTCACTACCAGAGAAAAACCGGAAAGGTATAAAAACCGGCCGTATATAATAAGGTTTGTCGAATGTAAAAATGTAAAGATCGAAAATATTACTATGCGCAATTCGGCAATGTGGATGCAGCAGTATCTTGCCTGCGAAGATCTTTTTATAAAAGGAATCCGGGTTTACAATCATGCAAATCAGAATAACGATATGATAGATATCGACGGATGTAAAAATGTAATAATGTCGGATTGTATTGGTGATACTGACGATGACGCCATAACTCTTAAAAGCACATCTTTCAGTATTACTGAAAATGTTGTGATTACAAATTGTGTTATCAGCAGCCACTGCAATGCGATTAAACTCGGCACCGAATCTCACGGCGGTTTCAGGAATATAACAATATCCAATATGGTTGTAAAACCGAGCATCGATACCGAACCGATTTACGGTCTGCCTAAAGGAATAAGTGGTATCACGTTAGGCATGGTAGACGGGGGAATACTCGAGGGCGTCACTATTTCCAATATAAGAATTGAGGGAACACAGATTCCGATCTATATGCGTCTTGGAAACCGAGCGAGAAAATTCTATGACGGACAGCCTCAGCCTGGAGTCGGGACTTTTAAGGATGTATCAATCAGCAATGTAATGGCAACAGATATTCAATCGAATATTGGAGCATCAATTACGGGAATCCCGGGTTACAATATTCAAAACATCAGTCTTGAAAATATAACTCTCGAATTTCCTGGTGGAGGAACAGCCGATGATGCTCTTAAATCAATACCTGAACTCGAGGACCATTATCCTGAAAGCACAAAGTGGGGGACGCTTCCGTCGTTCGGATTTTTCATCCGACATGCCCGGAATATCAGTCTGAATAATATTGAATTGAGATTGAAGAGGGAGGACCACCGGCCCGCAATACTCTGCGATGATGTAGAGCAGTTGAATATTTCGGGATTAAAAATCGGAAGCGGAGTTCTTGCTCGGAATGCGGTAATATTCCGCGATGTTAATGAAGGAATAATTCAATCATCTCTTCTTTTTTCCCGTGTAAACAGCTTTCTTAAAATTGAAGGAGAGAGAAATAAAAATATTTATCTCTTAAATAATATTTTAAGTAATGTTGGTAAAATAGTGGATAACAGAAGCAGGATTAAAATTATTCAATCTGGAAATATTAAATAGGAAATAACATGGATCGGAGAAAATTTTTAAATAATTCTGCACTTATTCTTTCAGCTTCTGCTCTACCCGGGATAGTTTCAGGTAAGGTTGAAAGTAATCAGGCAAAAAAAGTTACTATTGATGATAATATATACAGGAAAGTATTTGATGCGTCGTTAATAAAAGATCCTGTAATAATTGAGTCAATCCGGCTTGTTAAGAATGGCAAAGTTTATATTGTAATTGTAAGGTCGAAAGACGGTGCGGAAGGATACGCTGTGTCCCATCCTAAGTTCATGGAGGCTCTATGGCCCGTATTTCTTAATTACGTTGTTCCCCCTTTCATCGGAAAAGATGCAAGGGAAATAGAAAAACTTTTGAATGACGTTTACCTTTTTGACAGTAATTATAAAAAACAGGGTTTGCTCTTCTGGGTTCCTGTGGCCTCCCTTGAATTTGCAATTCTCGATCTGCTTGGAAAGATTGCTGGCACTTCAATCGCATCATTTTTCGGAGGGATAACCAGAACCGAAATTGAGGTCTACAGAGCCAGTGAGAAACGCGGAAATAAACCTGAAGAAGAAATTGCATATTTAAAAAGGATTGTAGAACCGATCGGAGCCCGCGCATTAAAATTCCGGCTTGGCGCACGGATGAGATATGACGATTCTTCAACAAAAAGAGATCTGCAATTAATTCCCCTTGTCAGAAAAACTTTCGGAGATGATTTCACGATCTATGCGGATGCAAACGGATCTTACGATGTTTCTATGGCACTGAAGATTGGACGAATTATGGGAGAACAGCGTTATGGCTTTTTCGAAGAACCAGCTCCATTCGATTATTATGAAGAGACAAAGGAAATTGCTGATAACCTGGAAATTAATATTGCCGGAGGCGAAGAGGAAAGCAGTTTAAGAATGTTTAAGTGGATGATTGAAAATGACGTTGTTCAAATTGTCCAGCCTGATTTGCTTTATTTTGGCGGATTGATAAGGTCGGTTAAAGTTGCACGTATGGCGCAGGCTGCAGGTATAAACTGCACCCCGCATATGTCCGGTAATGGTCTTGGATATTTGTACGTACTTCACTTTGCTTCTTTTGTCCCCAATTCTGGCCGGTTTCAGGAATTTAAAGGTGATGATGATAAAGTTCCTTTTATATGCAGCACCTCATCACTTAAAGCTGTCAAAGGGAAAATGTCCGTTCCAACCGGACCAGGACTCGGTATTGAAATCGATCCCGATTTTATTAAATCATCTACTGAAGTAAAAATCAATAAATAAACAAGAGTCTGATTATGAAACGAACTGATTTCTTAAAAACTCTTTCACTTGGGGCGGCAGCTTCTGTCTTTCCTGTTACAAATTCTTTGGCAAAAGAATTAATTGATACGAAATCTAATAATGATAAATCCGGTGTCGAAATTACAAAGCTCGATACATTCGTTTTCCGGAATGCAACTTTTGTAAGAATTGAATGCAGCGAAGGTGTTGCGGGATGGGGAGAAGCCGACCATGATTATCCGAAATTGACAGCCAGTTTAATTGAAGAAATCTGCAAACCTATAATCCTTGGTAAGGATCCATTTGATACTGAGTTTTTATGGCATCAAATGATATTTAAAGGAGAAGATGCGGGTACTACCGGGTTATTACCCGGTGCAATTGCAGGTATTGACAATGCCCTCTGGGACTTGAAAGGGAAATTATTGAATTTGCCGGTACATAAAATTTCCGGAGGATTTAATATTAAAAAGGTCCGGGTTTACGGAAGCTTTGCTCGGGGTGATAATCCCAAAACTAGAAAAGGTCCGGACGCAATGGCCAAAACCGCTCTCGATTTTGTTTCGCAAGGATACAAAACCATTAAAGCAAGAATGCAGATAAGACAATTGAATGTCGATCCTGACCCGGATGATACTTTTGAAGTTGTTAAAGCTATACGTAATGCTGTAGGTGAACAGATTGAAATCTTTGTTGATTATAACAACGGTTATACACCGGCTAAAGCAATAACGCTTACAAAAAAACTGTTTGAGAATTTTAATATTGCGGCGGTAGAAGAACCTGTATCCTATCATAACTACGAGGGACTCCGGCAGGTAGTCGAATCGGTAGATATTCCGGTTATGGCCGGTGAACATGAATTCAACAGATGGCAGATGCGCGATCTTATAACCGTTGGAAAAGCAGATTTCATAAATGCCGACTTGATAAAGTGCGGAGGATTTTCAGAATGCAGAAAAGTCTCATTTATGGCACATGCATTTGATAAGTATATAATGACTCATAATACCCGTCCCACACTTGCAACGGCGGCAAGTCTTCAGTTGGTTGCATCAATTCCAAATGCGGCAAGAGTGCAGGAGTACGCCGGTACCCGTCCGGAGATGGGGCTTGACAAATTATTTGAGAATTATTTTGAATTCAGGGATGGATACATTTCGATTCCGGCTTTGCCTGGATTGGGATTAGTGGTAAATGAAAAGGAGATGATAAAAAGCAAATTGAATTAATAAAAAGTTATAATTTGGTAATGGAATAAAGTTCGACCTGAATATTCATTAATGATTTCCTTAATACAACACGGATCCTGGTATAAATCCTTATAAAAAAAATCTTGACAATAAGGCGAATATTAATGAAGTTGCGTTATCAATAAAGTAAACCATAAAGTAAATTAATAAACACCGAAAAAATGCTAAAATCTCAATGTTGAGTCGATCATGAAAGATAAAGCTATTACACTGAATGATATTGCTGCGCGATTGAATGTTTCTACTGTTACTGTCTCAAAAGCCCTCAGAAATCATCCCGATATATCCCCCGCTACAACAAAACTGATTAAAAAAGTAGCAGAAGAATTAGGATATACTCCGAATATCATGGCGAGGAATTTATCGGCAAGAAAATCAAATACTATTGGTGTAGTTATTCCTAAAATAGCACACTTCTTCTTCGGTTCAATAATTGAACATATCTATGATATTGCTTTTGAACATAACTATGAAATCATTCTTACTGTATCACAGGAAAATCCGGAACGGGAAAAAAAACATATTCATACTTTAATGGCAATGAAGGTCGATGGAATTATTATTTCGATCACTCAGGAAACACGTGATTATGAAATTTTTGAACTTGTAAGGCGAAGGGGAATACCGATTGTCTTCATGGACAGAATTCCGAATATAGAAAATATTAATTCGGTTGCTGTAAACGACTGGCAGGGTGCTTATAAAGCAATTGAACATGCTATTAAACTCGGATACAGGAAAATTGGCCATCTCGCCGGATATACTAATATCAACATCGGTAAAAACAGAATGCAGGGTTTCTACGATGCGATGAATAAATATAATCTGGAAATTAATCCTGAATGGATAATTGAAGGAGGATTTGGCGAGAAATACGGTTATGATGCTTTTATGAAATTATTTAAAGAGAACAATCTACCCGATCTTTTCTTCACTGTTACATATCCCGTTGCCCTTGGAGTCTATATCGCGGCTGCAGAAGTCGGATTGAAAATTCCTGATGATATTGATGTGCTCTGTTTTGGAAATGCGGAAGTCCAGAATTTTCTCTCCCCGCCGTTAAGTTGTATTGATCAATCCACAAAACAGTTGAGTGAGAGTGCGATGGATATTATTATGAAAAGCATAAAAGATCCCGAAACGGAAACGAAGAACATAATAATAGACACCGAATTAGTTCTGAGAGGAACCTGTATCTCTTATAATAAAAATAATTAATTCCGATTCCTGATTTTCTATTCTGTTGTTAAAACGACTCTTTTATAAGTATCAATACTCTCTGTATTTGAGATGGGGGTAGGTATGCACTAATTCTATCTTTAATATAGTTGTTCCTCCGGGGTACAAGCTCTTAAGTGGATATTAGGGCTATTATTTTTTTTATAAAAATTTTTTCTGCTAAAAATCCTTCACTTGATTTTTTTCGCTTGACAATTTGAAATTTATTAGGCAGATTTAGTTAGCAATAAAGTAAACAATAAAGTAAACTATTTCTATCCCGACTCTTAAGTGACCAATAATTCAATATAGATCTATTCATTAAATAACTGTTTTTATTAAAAAGAATTTTCATTGATTATTTATATCCGTAAACGACAATCGTACTAGGGAGTTATCTATGAAGAAGTATACTTCATTTTTCATCTTTTCATTTCTTCTTATCAGTTCTTCCATTCTTGCTCAGGGTTCTATTCGAGGTTCTATTATTGACTCAACAACATCTAAAGGTTTGATTGGTGCGAATGTTTTTATACTCGGTACCTCGCTGGGTAGCGCCACAGATATTGAAGGGGCTTATAGAATTTCGAAAGTACCTGAGGGGAATTATACTTTGAGAGTCTCCTATATAGGATACCTTTCAAAAGAAATTCCAATTAATATCCAGAACAACCGAACTATTGAACTGGATGTTTTTCTGGTTCCCGATGTACTCGAGGGAGAAACTATCGTTGTAACTGCGCAGGCGTTGGGTCAGGCTGCGGCAATAAACCAGCAGTTAACTTCCAACACAATTGTAAACGTTGTCTCGGAAGAGAAGATTAAAGAATTGCCCGACGTCAATGCCGCCGAAGCAATCGGAAGACTTCCCGGAGTTTCCATCATCAGATCCGGAGGAGAGGCAAATAAAATAATATTAAGAGGATTGGAAGATAAGTATACCAATTTTACAATTGATGGAGTTAAAATAGCCTCCACCGACGCTACTAGCCGTGGACTCGATCTCTCAACTATTTCTCAAAGTTCATTAGCCGGTATTGAGTTATTTAAAGCATTAACATCCGATAAAGATGCCGATGCAATTGCCGGCAGCGTAAATCTTGTTACAAAGAAAGCTCCAAGCTTGAGAGAAATAACAGTTTTAGCAAAAGGAAATTATAACGATCTAATGCAATCATTCGGACAGTACGATTTCTCATTCAAATATGGGGAACGATTCTTTGATGAGTTGATCGGGGTACAACTAACCGGAAATCTTGAACAGAAGATTCGAAGCAACGAGAGAATTGACCTCGACTACGATCAGACTCTTAACAATCAAACCGATTATGTGATCAATAATTTTACGCTGGAATTTACAGATGAAATTAGAACCAGAAATGGTTTCAGTATTCTGCTGGATTATAATACCCCGGATAAAGGTTCTATTAAACTGAATACGGTTTTTAACAGCACTCACAGAGATTATTTAATTCATTCAAGAGATTATCCGGCCGGAGGCGGTACGGGCGGTTCGGTTACTTATACTTTCAGAGACAGGGAACAGGAGATTCAGACATTTACGAGTGCTTTAACCGGCGATAATAATCTGTTAGATCTAAGAATCAACTGGGGTCTATCATTCGCTCAATCAGTCTCTGATTTCCCTTACGATTATCAGCTCGATTTCCTCGAAGCTTCGACCAACACTTCAGGTATGAACAACCCGCCGCGCGTAAAAACTAATCCCGAACAAATTATACCATTCGCTAGGAATAATTTCCCGAGCTCAACTTTGTATAATGCGTACTATAGAGGTCAGAATAATCTTGATAAAGATAAAGCCGCATTCTTAAATGCAATGTACAATTACACTATTGGGAAAGATCTGGCCGGTGAAGTAAAAGCCGGTGCGGCATATAAAGCTAAAACCAGAACTAACGCTAATTCCGAACTCTATTCCCCGTATTACCTTGGTTACTGGCGTCCCTATGAAAGAGCTGCCGACGGTACAATAAAACCGAAAAGTCTTTCGGGTTCCTATTTCGACGCGTTTTATAAAAGATATCTTGCGAATCCTTTAATCAATACACTCTCTCTTAGTGAGTTTCTTGATGGCACTCCCGATTCCCGGGATATGTATGATTTATATGAACTATATCCACTTATTAACAGAGACAAACTTAGACAATGGTACGACCTTAATAAAAACGGTATTGATCAAAACGGTGTTGGAAAAGAATATTTTAACGACCCTTCAGTTAATGCATACTCTTATGACATTCACGAATCGGTAACTTCTTTTTATGCCATGAATACGTTGAAACTTGGTCAGGCAATTACGTTTATTGCCGGCGTCAGAGTTGAATCGGAAAACAATGATTACAAGAATAAATACTCAAAAGTTGATTTTACAGGATTCCCGGTACCGCGAGATGATACAAGGGATACAAGTTCTACATATACCGAAACTGTTGTGCTTCCTAACTTCCACATTAATATTAAGGCTACAGATTTTCTTAACATCCGCTTAGCTGCCTATAAATCGCTTGCAAGACCCGATTTTAACATGAGACTCAATTCTTATTTTGCATGGAGGCCTTCTCTGGTCGGATCCGATAAGCAGCTTATCCTTGGCAACCCTATTCTCAAAACTGCCAAAGCTTGGAATTTTGAAATCAATACTTCGTTCTACGGCAATGAAATTGGTCTGATTTCAGTTTCGGCCTTCTACAAAGAAATTAAAGATATGTACCATATGCTGAGTCAGTTTAATACTTCAGGTAATACAATGATTGAGACTTTAGGGCTTAACTGGAAATCGCTCCATTCCGGTACTTATCAGCTTACGGTTCCATATAATTCACCGGAACCTACGAAAGTCTGGGGATTCGAGTTCGAACATCAAATCAATTTTACTTTCTTGCCAGGGTTACTTAAGAATATTGTTCTTAGTTATAATGCTTCGTTCGTAAAATCCGAAACGGTTTTAATAGGGACACGTATAGATACTGTTATGGTAATACAGCCTCCGTTCCCGTTCCCGTTACCCAAATATGTTGAGGTACCGATAACAAGAAAACAACAGATGGAAAATCAACCGCGGTTCTACGGTAATATCGCGCTCGGTTATGATATCGGCGGATTTTCGGCTAGGATCTCTTTGTACCATCAGTCGGAATACAATAGAACATTCAGCCCCAGCGGCCGGAGCGATGGAATGGTCAGCGGATATACTCGCCTGGACCTCGCACTTAAACAGGATTTATTCAGTTACCTCTCTTTAATGCTGAATGTTAGTAATCTGTCCAATATTAAAGAGGATCGCATGATTAATAATCGAGTTAATGGTTATAAGATTTTGAATACTTCTGAATTGTATGGTATAACAGCTGATTTTGGAGTCAGATTAACTTTGTAATTTTTATGATGTATATGAATTTCATTTATAAAATAATAAAAAAAGTAGAATTATAATTAATTTCTTTAGTTAGTAGAGAACTAACAATCAATAATCAGGAGGAAGTAATATGAACAAAAAGAAACTTATTTTAGTAGTTGTCCTCATGTTTTTGGTCTCCTCTTTGTCATTCGGCCAGGTTCTGAGAATATTGCCTTATGATCAGGATCCCAGGTCGATAATAGCAATAATAAGAGCCGATACTACGGCTAATCCCGGTATCCTCGCAACTCGTGTTTACGAATTGGTTAACGGTGGAATTTATCTTAGTACTGAAATTTTAACTCTTGTAAAAAACAAAACCCTTAGGATCCGTGCACCGCAGGGTGAAAAACCGATTATTTATTTGTATCCAACAGGTACCGGTTCTAATCCAACCCGTCCTCCCGGAAACTTTGTTGTCCTTAATGGAGGACATATTGAGTTTACAAATATTGCAATTGCAGGTATCTTTGAACCAACTCCAACTACTCTTAACGATGTTCAAGGCGGATTGATAAATACTACCGGTGTTGGCTCGAGAATTAAAATCGATGACTGTCTTTTAACAAACATCAACGGTCAGCATATCCGTACAGGCAGCGGTACTAACCTTATCAGGGTTACCAACACTATCTTTGCAAATATGGGTTCCCTTACAACTTCAAACTTTGGTGCAGGCAAAGGACTTGACCTGCGTGAAGTTTCATGCGACTCATTAATACTTGTTAACAATACATTCGCCAATTATCAGGATCGGCCTGTAAGACATTTAAATCTTGCTGCCGGTAATACGGTTACAGGTATACTGAACTACTGCATAATCGATCATAATACTTTTGTTAATGGAATGGGATTCCATGGAGTCCTTTCCCTGGGTAACGTAGGTGAGAGAGTTCAGATTACAAATAATCTATTTGTTGATGCTTATGCTCTTGGAGCAGATTCTCTCGACGTAACACGTTCTGTTGAATTTAACAATACCGGCGAGAAATTTCCAAATGGTAACAACTCAATGCCCTGGATTTTTACAGCACCGAATGATACAACAATCTGGAGAGTAAGCAATAATTTCTATGCGGTCTCCAACGACGGACAAAACTGGTTTATTGCCAATCCCCGCCATTTCATTGGTTCGCCATTATCAGACCATATCATGACCAGGCTGGGTACCGGAGCTGCAACTGCTTTTACTAAATTGAATAATTTTAATTTAGTAAAAACTCCAAGACTTATGATTAACCTGATGAACTATTATATCAGTCCAACCGGCGGAAATTACACAAAGGATAAACCGGGTTACAACTATCTGATTCATGATATGGATAGAAAAACATATAAGTATTATACGGATACACTCAACTGTACTTATGCAATACAGTCCCCTGCTTTCACGGGTGGTCAGAATGGTTTCCCGGTTGGCGACCTGAACTGGTTCCCGACACAGAAAGCCGATTGGGAAAACGCAGGAGGAACAAGTGTTAAACAGCTGGAAGGAATGCCGACTGAATTCACTCTTGAACAGAACTACCCGAATCCGTTTAACCCGACTACAAATATCCGTTACAGTCTCCCGAAAGCAGCTTCAGTTACTTTAATAATTTATAACACCCTCGGGCAGAAAGTTGCTATTTTAATTGACGGCCAGGATCAGTCAGCCGGCAATTACAACTTTACATGGAACGGAAAGGATATGAGCGGAAATAATCTGTCGTCCGGTATCTATTTCTATCAGCTGAAGACAAGCGATTTCTCAGTAACAAAGAAAATGATGCTCTTAAAGTAATGTCAGCTTAATCATTTTTACGTTTTTGAATGCGGTAGCCTGAAACACGGCTATCGCATTTTTTATCTAAGAGTGTTCTAAAACAACCATCCGGAATCGAATGAGAAAAATCAGAATATCCGTTTCAATAATTACAGCTCTTTTTCTAATTAGCTGTATTGACCATAATGAAATTCAAACTGTCGGCTGGCATAGTATTGATAGTATTTTAACCAAAATTAATCCGCCTCAATTCAATGACCTTACCTACAGGATAACAGATTTTGGAAATGCTGAAGAGGTTAAGAAAAATATAAAACCCTTTCTCGATAAAGCAATATCGGAATGCAATTCCATGGGGGGAGGAAAAATTATTATCCCGGAAGGAGAGTATTTTTCGAAAGGACCTATTCATTTGAAAAGTAATATTAATCTGCATCTTGAAGACGGGGCTCTAATTAAATTCAGTACTGATCCCGATGATTATCTTCCGGTCGTTTTTACAAGATGGGAAGGTGTAGAATGCTACAATTATTCTCCTTTGATTTATGCGTATGATGAGACAAATATTGCGATAACGGGAAATGGCACATTGGACGGCCAGGCAGATAATACCAACTGGTGGCCCTGGAAAGGTAAAACCGAATACGGATTTACGAAAGGTATGCCGAGTCAATTGGATCAGAATGCGCGTCCCCGATTATTGAAACTAGACGAGGATCAAATCCCGGTTTCTGAGAGAATCTTCGGAAAGGATTTTTATCTAAGGCCTAATTTTATCCAGTTTTATAAATGCAGCAACATTATGCTGCAAGACGTAAAGGTGATCAATTCTCCTATGTGGGTTATTCATCCCGTCCTTTGCGAAAATGTTATTGTTAAAAATGTTAAATCTATCAGTCACGGTCCTAATTCGGACGGTTGCAATCCCGAATCGTCAAGGTATGTATTGATCGAGGACTGTTATTTTGATAACGGCGATGATTGCATTGCTATTAAATCGGGCCGGAATTTTGACGGAAGAAGAATTAATGTCCCGAGCGAAAATATTGTTATCCGTAATTCAACTATGAAAGACGGCCATGGGGGTGTGGTTATCGGCAGCGAAGTTTCTGGCGGATGCCGTAATGTGTTTGCGGAAAATTGTGTGATGGACAGCCCTCATCTTGACCGGATGCTCCGTATTAAATCAAATTCGCTGAGAGGCGGCGTCGTCGAAAATATTTTTGTAAGAAATATTGAAGTCGGTACGGTCAGCAATGCAGTATTTCTTATCGAATTGCTTTATGAAATGAAGGAAGGGGAGAAGGGAAATTTTCCACCGACCGTTAGAAATATACAAGTTGAAAACGTTGAAAGCAGGAATAGTGAATATGCGCTTCAATTAATTGGTCTCGATGATCTGCCTATTGAAGGAATTACGATAAAGGATTGCAGATTCAACAATGTCCGGAAAGGAAATTATTTTCAGAATGTTAAAAATATTTCTCTTCACAATGTTTATTTGAACAACCAGCTGCTCGAAGAAGTTAAGTGAAGAACAAAACGGAAATGAAAATGAAAAAGAATATTGCTTTTCGTGCATTGATAATAATTCTATCAATTACTTCAATAATCAGCTGCCAGAAACAACCGGATCTACTTGTTGATAAAGAACTTCCGATGTATAAAAGGCTGGCTGATTCATTCCTTCTCCGTCATCCCGGCGGTGTTACATACGATTCAATATTTACCGAAACAAAATGGAATTACGAGCAGGGCCTCATTCTTGAAGCATTGTACCGGATTAATAAATATACCGGTGAAAGAAAGTACCTCGATTTTATTCTCGAAAATCTTAATCAATACATAGATAAAAACGGTAATATAAAAACTTATAAGTTCGGTAATTTCAATATTGATCTTGTCAATCCCGGCAGGGCTCTCCTTTACGCATACTCTGAAACCGGAGATGAAAAATTTAAGATTGCGGCGGACACTCTTAGAAAGCAGCTCGAGTTTCAGCCCCGAACTCCGAGCGGCGGTTTCTGGCATAAACTTATCTACCCTAATCAGATCTGGCTCGATGGCCTCTATATGGGGCAGCCTTTCTATGCTTTCTATTCCAAATTGTATAATCAAACTGAGCGCTTTGATGATATCGTAAATCAATTTGTCCTGATCGAACAAAAAACCCGGGATGAGAAAACAGGACTCCTTTACCATGCATGGGATGAAAGCAGAAAAATGAAATGGGCCGATCCGCTTACCGGTCGTTCACCCCATTTCTGGGGCAGAGCAATGGGCTGGTACTCAATGGCTCTGGTTGATGTTCTCGAAATTCTTCCGGAATCATATCCTAGAAGAATTGAACTTGTAAATATTCTTAACCGGCTGGCCGAAGCAATAGTAAAATTCAAAGTCTCTGAATTTAATATCTGGTATCAGATTGTTGACCAGGGAACTAGAGAAGGTAACTATCTCGAAGCTTCTGCCACCAGTATGTTTGCATATGCTCTTGCAAAAGGCGCTAACGATGGACATCTGAAAAAAGATTACCTTAAAATTGCAAACGATGTCTTTGAGGGTTTGCTTAATCATCTCACTAAGATTGAAGATACCGGTTTTATTAATCTTTATAACATCTGCAGAAGCGCCGGCTTAGGCGGTAATCCTTATCGCGACGGAAGTTTTGAATATTATATAAGTGAACCGAAACGCATGAACGATATTAAAGGATACGGACCGTTTATTCTTGCTGCTCTCGAACTTGATAAGGCTGGTTACCGGTACAATAAGATTGAATTGAAAAAAGCACAATAATTACTTTTATTACAAAATCCAGCTGTTCTATTAAACAATGTGAGTCTTTTAAATTCTTCATCCCGTTTTTTTAAAGTAATAATAAAAGTAAAAGCAGGTTTGATATGAGTAAAAATGTAATATTGGTTTCTTTAGTAATTCTATTCAATACTATGAGCGGCGTTGTTTCCATGGCGCAAAATGTTTATGTGGCGCCCGATGGCAACGATATAAATCCGGGTACAATAGCTCAGCCCCTCTTTAATCTTGCTTCTGCAATCACAAAAGCGAGGGCGGGGGATACAATATTTGTACGGGGCGGTACATTCGCTTATAATTCAACTATTTCAATCTCAAAAAGCGGAACGGCAGATGTCCGATTCTGCGTTTTTGCGTACGTTAACGAGAGGCCGGTGCTTGATTTTTCATCTCAGGGCTTTGGTTCAAGTAATCGTGGAATACGGCTGACCGGAAGCTACTGGCATATCAAGGGTTTAGATATAAAGGGCGCCGGAGACAACGGAATGGAGATCAGCGGCGGCTCTAACAACCTGATTGAATTCTGCAGCTTTTATGAAAACAGGGATACCGGTCTTCAATTGAGTAACGGTGCTGCAAACAACCGGATAATTAATTGCGACTCGTTTTATAATGCGGATCCCGATGACTATGGTGATGCAGATGGATTTGCACCTAAATTGACTGTTGGTTCAAATAATTACTTTTATGGTTGCAGGGCTTGGAATAATTGCGATGACGGGTGGGACGGATATTTAACTACTTCTAATAATGTTACGACTATTCTGGAGAATTGCTGGACGTTTAATAATGGTTTTTTAAAAGACGGAACTGATCCTGGAGAAAAAGCAAATGGAAATGGATTTAAAATGGGTGGCGGAGATAATTCAAACAGCGCCCGCCTTATGCACCATATGATTTTAAAAAATTGTTTTGCTTTTAATAACAAGTCAAAAGGATTTGATCAGAATAACAATGACGGTTCAATGACAATTCTAAACTCAACTGCTTTCAATAATAAAACGGCTGATTATAGAATAACAAGAGCGGTAAATGCAGGACAGACAGTTACTATAAAAAACTCTGTTGCATATCTTGGATATGTGGAACTTGGAAATTTTGTTTTAGAAGAAAAAAACAGCTGGAAAACTCCTTTTGTTGTAAATGAAACTGACTTTGTAAGTCTTGATCCTTCGGCTGCGTCATCACCAAGAAAATCGGATGGCAGCCTTCCGGATATTGCCTTTATGCACCTCGCTTCCGGGAGTGATCTGATTGATGCAGGAGTTGATGTCGGCTTGCCTTTCAAAGGGAACGCACCGGATCTCGGAGCTTTTGAATACGATGGCACAACCTCTGTCCGGCAGCTCTCATCCATCGAAACCGATTTTATAATGCATCAGAATTATCCTAATCCTTTCAATCCGGTTACAAATATTTCTTATTCGATACCGGCAGACATGAAAATCCGTCTCGAGATTTTTGATTTGCTCGGTAAGTCCGCGGCACTTCTCGTAAATGATTTTCAAAGAAAAGGATCCTATTCGGTAATGTTTAATGGAGCCGGACTTTCTTCAGGTGTTTATTTCTATCGATTGAGTTCAGAGAATTACTCAATAACTAAACGATTAGTCATCTTGAAATAGATTTAACAAAAAATTGTTTGGAAAATGTCTGTTTTTTTACGACTTCTGAAAAAAATTATAAAAAAATTGACATAATCTAATTTTTTTAAGATTTTTAGTTAAACGATTAAGTAAACGATATGATTTTCGTTTTTTAACTTTTTCCCAGAATTTATTACAATTAGATTCTTCAACAAAAGTGATAATTATGAAAATAGTAAAATTGCTTCGAGCCCTTCTTCTAATAACTTTAATTTTTATTTCCGGGTGCAGTAAAGACTCTAAAGTCACACGAATAAAAATTGGTCATGGATTGGATCAGACTCATCCGGTCCATCAGGCAATGCTATACCTCGCTGAAAGAGCGGCTGAAAAATCGTATGGGAAAATTTCGATTACCGTCTATCCGAGTCAGCAGCTCGGGACCGAACGGGAATGCCTCGAACTTCTGCAGATTGGAAGTTTAGGGATGACTAAAGTTTCATCATCGGTACTTGAAGGATTCGTCCCGGATTTCAAAGTCTTTTCTTTACCCTTCATATTTACAAGTGAAGAACAGAAATTTCATTTCTTTGAAAGTAATGTCGGCAGGGAATTATTGAATAGCACACAAAAATTTTGGCTTAAGGGATTGTGCTATTATGATGCCGGGAACAGAAGTTTTTATACAAAAACAAAACCTGTTCTTATTCCGGATGACCTTAAAGGTTTGAAAATAAGAACACAGGAGAGCCCTACTTCAGTTAAAATGGTTAAAGCACTGGGCGGATCTGCAACTCCTATTGCGTGGGGTGAATTATATACTGCACTTCAACAGGGTGTGGTTGATGGAGCCGAAAACAATCCTCCTAGCTTTTATCTCTCAAGACATTATGAAGTTTGCAAATACTATTCTCTTAACGAACATACTTCCGTTCCGGATGTTTTATTAATCAGTACTGTTATCTGGAACGATCTCTCGCCCGAGGAACAGAAGTGGATTCAGGAAGCGGCTGATGAATCGTATCAGTATCAGAAAAAATTATGGAAGGAAGCTACAGAAGAAGCGCTTAGAGAAGTTCAAAAAGCTGGAGTGACAATCTATTACCCCGACAAACGTCCGTTTGAGGATAAAGTGCGGCCGTTAATCGAAGAGTATCAAACTGAACCGTCTGTCTACAACCTTATTAAAAAAATAAAATTGGTTAAATAATTATGACCAGGATTAAAGAACTTATCGACGTAGTATTAAAATGGTTCTTGGTTTTTATCATTTCATTGATGACAATTAATGTACTGTGGCAGGTCTTCTCCCGCTTTGTTATCAATAATCCAAGTTCATTTACAGAAGAGCTTGCGCGTTATACTCTCGTTTGGCTCGGTATTCTCGGCGCCAGTTATGTTGCCGGTCAGAAGATGCACCTTGCAATTGATCTTCTGTCATTAAAGCTTTCCGGAAAACCGAAGCAGTACCTTGAGATTTTTATACAGTCATCCATTCTCTTCTTTGCTCTATTTGTGATGGTGATCGGCGGTATAAGACTGGTTTATATTACTCTTGGACTAAATCAGATTTCTGCGGCTCTTCAGATACCTCTCGGATATGTCTATCTCGTTGTTCCTGTAAGCGGAATACTGATAGTTTTTTATGCGTTCTATTACATATTAGATGCTGTTAAAAAAATAAAAGAAGAAAAATAATCGTGGTTCAATTCCAATAACAAAAAAGATTGACTATGGAATCCTTAGAAATATTTGTACTGGTAATTACATTTGCAATTCTGCTTTCAGCAGGTGTTCCAATCTCGTTCAGCATTGGTATCTCAAGTCTGTTTACTATGCTAATGAGTATACATACCATGCCTTCATTAACAACAATTGCCCAAAGGATGTCTACCGGTATCGACAGCTTTGCACTCCTTGCTATTCCGTTTTTTATACTTGCCGGACAATTAATGAACAGCGGGGGAATTGCAAGACGGTTAATAGATTTCGCTAAAATTCTGGTCGGAAAACTCCCCGGCGGATTAGCGTTCGTAAATATTATGGCTGCAATGCTCTTCGGCGCAATTTCCGGTTCTGCTGTGGCGGCCGCCTCTGCTATCGGTGGTTTTATGACTCCCGTTATGAAAAAGGAAGGCTACGACAGAGGTTTCGCAGCCGCCGTCAATATTACTTCCGCCACAACCGGAATGATTATTCCGCCGAGCAATATCCTAATAGTCTATTCCCTTGCAAGCGGAGGAGTCTCTATTGCGGCTCTCTTTCTTGCGGGTTATATACCGGGTATCCTCCTCGGTATTTCACTAATGGTACCTTCATACATTTTTGCGAAAAAAAATAAATACAAAGTATCAATAACTTTTACATTCGGTGAAGCTGTTAAAAAATTCTTGGATGCTATTCCAAGTCTTCTGCTCATAATTATAGTAATAGGTGGTATTGTTGCAGGATACTTTACTGCTACCGAAGCTTCTGCCATCGCTGTGCTTTATGCATTCATACTTTCTGTTTTCATCTACCGCGAAATTAAATTTAAAGATCTCCCCGCGATACTGCTGAATAGTGCGTCCACAACGGCTGTGGTTATGCTTCTGGTAGGTACGTCAATGGCTATGTCATGGGTAATGGCATATGAAAATATTCCTCAGAATGTTGCCGAAGCCCTTATATCATTGTCCAGCAACAAATTTGTTATTCTGGTAATTATAAATGTAATTCTGCTTATCGTTGGTACTTTTATGGATATGACTCCGGCGGTTCTGATCTTTACACCGATTTTTCTTCCGGTAGTAACGCATCTTGGAATTGATCCGATTCATTTCGGAATAATAATGGTTATGAATTTAAGTATCGGATTATGTACTCCTCCTGTGGGAAGCGTTCTCTTTGTCGGATGTTCCGTTGCTGAGCTTCCAATAACCAAAGTTATTAAACCACTTATTCCGATGTTTATTGCAATGATGATAACTCTTCTTCTCGTTACTTATATACCTGAACTCAGCATGATAATTCCTGACTTTTTCGGCTATTGATTAAATGCTGGAGATGTTTGTTCTTAAATGAAAATTTCATGGTGCCTCCCATGAATTAAGGAAGGCGGCCTAATTAATAATTTAGCTGCCTTTCTGAACTTTTATCAAATAAAATGAGTGATATTATGTCATTAAAAAAAATTTTTCCGGTACTTTTAATTGCTCTCTCTTCAGTCGTTTATTCTCAGAATATTAAAACAGCTGACATTACCGTTTCTAATCCTACAGAAATTAATAGAGTTGATGAAATGGTAAGTATCAAAATACCGGATCTGATCAGGAAATTCGGCGGTTTCGATGCACGGTCGTTTATTATTCTCGATAACGGGATTGAAATACCGCATCAGGTCGAAGGGAAAAAGGAAACTGGAAAGATCAGTTTTCTTGTTACTCTCAAATCCAATGAGAAGAAAACTATTCAGATTAAGTACGGCAAAGGCGTAAAAAAATCCGAATACAAAAATGAAACATACGCCGAACTCGCTCCCAAAAAGGGAAATATTTATCAGGATGGAAAGTTCAGAGGAACCCAGTTTGAACCTGTTAAAAATTATAAAGTACCGTCTATTCACAAAGACCACGACGCTCTTTTTAAGTATGAAGGGCCCGGCTGGGAATCTGAAATTGTTGGATACCGGTTCTATCTCGACTGGCGTAATGCGACGGATATTTTCGGTAAAAAAATGAAAAAGCTTGTTCTTAAAGAAGTCGGTATTCATGATACCGTTGCAAACGACGATTCCTACCACAAAATGCAGGATTGGGGTATGGATATTTTCAAAGTTGGCAGTACTCTCGGTATCGGTTCAATCGGAATGTGGAATGACGGAAAAGTAAATATGGTCTCCAAAACCGACAGCGTTATTTGGAAATTAATTAAGAATGGTCCTCTTAAATCCGAATTTACAACATCTTATTATGGCTGGCTCGTCGGCTCTAAAAAGTATGATCTTAATTCGCGTATTTCAATTTCTGCTAGAAGCAGAATGACGCGATGCGACCTTACTATCGATGATGCTGAAAATATCGTAACCGGACTCGCGAAATACGAAGGTACAAATTTTATTAAGAGCGATCTTAAAGGAAACTGGCAGTATATAGCTCTTTATGGAAAACAGACTCTGGCCGATGACGATCTGGGTATTGCACTCTTCTATAATAAAAAGAACCTGAGTGAAATAACCGAAGATAATATCAGTCATATTATTAAGCTCGTTCCTAAAAGTTCAAAGGTCACATATTACTTTTGTGCTGCATGGGTTCAGGAACCGGGGGGAATTAAAAATGAAAAAGAATTTGTTAATTACTTGAACAATACAGCCCTTATGTTAAGCAATCCACTTACTATAGAATTTTAATATTAGGAAATACCTATGCCAAATTTTGAGTTGCACCCCGACAGATTTTTCGATCCGGATCCCGTAATACGTAGTTACGCGCGTACTATTTTTGACTCAATAAAATCGATGCCCATTATCAGCCCTCATGGTCACGTTGATCCTCAAATCTTTGTTGAAGACAAACCGTTTGAAAATCCCACAAAATTATTTATTACACCCGACCATTATCTTTTCAGAATGCTCTATTCCCAGGGGATTCCAATGGAAGCCCTTGGAATTCCGTCAATAAACGGGACTGAAGTTGAATCTGATCCAAGGAAAATCTGGAAACTTTTTGCTGAAAATTATTACCTCTTTCTCGGCACTCCATCCGGCGTTTGGCTCGATCATGAATTTTACGAAGTGTTTGGTATTAAGGAAAAGTTGAATGGCTCTAATGCTGAAAAAATTTATAATGAATTGAGTGAAAAAATTAATTCGCCGGAATTTCGCCCCCGCAGATTATTCGAAAGATTCAATATAGAAGTGTTATCCACGACTGATGCTTCAACCGACATTCTCAGTCATCATAAAAAAATAAAAGAATCGGGATGGAATGGAAAAGTAATTCCCTGCTTCAGGCCGGATGGAGTTACAGACATTTCGAATCCGGCGTGGAAATCGAATGTTGATCTCTTAAGCTCTATCTGCGGTTATGAGATCGGTTCATTTTCCAAATTTATTCAGGCACTGGAGGAGAGGAGAGCTTTCTTTAAAGCAATGGGGTGTACTTCCACCGATCACGGAGTGTTTTCACCTTTTACGCATGAGTTGTCTCCGTCGGAGTCAGAAAAAATTTTCCAGCGCGCTTTAAAAGGCAAATCAACTCTCGAAGACGAAAACCTCTTTACCGCAAATATGCTTATGGAAATGGCCCGCATGAGTGTTGATGACGGGCTCGTGATGCAGATTCACCCCGGGTCTTTCAGAAACCATAATCCGGTTATTTACAGCAACTATGGTCCCGATAAAGGCGCGGATATTCCGATGCATGAAGAATTTACATTTAATCTGAAAGAACTTCTTAATAAATACGGAAACAATCCGGATTTTACTGTCATTGTCTTTACTCTCGATGAAAGTACTTATTCACGCGAGCTTGCTCCTCTTGCCGGTCATTACCCGGCAATGAAGCTCGGACCCGCATGGTGGTTCCATGACAGCATCGAAGGAATAACCCGATACAGACAGATGGTAACTGAAACAGCCGGATTCTATAATACTGTTGGTTTTAATGACGATACACGCGCTTTTGTCTCAATTCCTGCAAGGCATGACGTTGCGCGTAGAATTGATTCCAATTTTCTGGCAGGACTTGTAGCCCGTCATATTCTTTCAATCGAAGACGCATTTAAAATTGCAAAAGACCTTACTTATAATCTCGTTAAAAAAACTTATAAACTATAATAGAGAATTAAATGACCTATAATGAACTGAAAAAAATACTCGAGAAGTTAAATCGTGATCAGAATTCACTGGTATTAATAAACTTATCGCCGTTAGTACAAACCGCGATTTATCCGAAATCTGTTATCGAGTTGAATGGTTCTCTCTTCTTCATCGGAAAAGAAGGGAATGTAAAATTTCTATATGTTGTTTCGGAAAGTGATTCTTATACAAAATTGTTTGAAGGAGAAAACATCAGCACTGATAATCCGGCTCTCGAAATTAAACGGTCGTATCATAATACTTCAAATAGGAAATTGCTTCAGTCCCTTTTTACCTTCACAATTCCTAAAGTTCTCGGTCTTAACAATTCTTTCGGATTTGGTGATCGATTAGGATTGGCAAATGCCGGACATATCCGGTCGCTTGAAGGAAGTGATTTTCAACCTGTCCTGGCGCAGCAATCGATTCGTGAGTTATCCAGAACCAACAGAAAACCTGCAATGGTTATGGATGCTGCTGTCTGGGCTGTGTTTCAGGAAGGATACAGGAATGGTTTCGGATCTGATGCCGATCATCTTAAAACTACCGACGACATCGATCTAATGCTGAATGCAGGTTTTACTATGTTCACTTTCGATCCGAGTGAACACGTCGATAATAAATCCGATAATTACGACGAGGAAACATTACTGAAAACAGCTTCAAACCTGCCTTGGAACGAACTTAAAGATTCATTCCCCTCTGCAGAAAAAAGGTATTCAGGCAAAGTATTCAGAATCTCCGATGATTTCACAATCCAAGTTACTCCGATTGATTTTCTCCGCGCGTATTCAAAATACGGTAAAGCAATTGCCCATATAAAAAAAATGTTCGATTATATCGACTCTAAAACAAGTCGTGAAAATTTTGAAGTTGAAGTCTCCGTCGATGAGACAGAGTCTGTAACAAGTCCTTTTGAACACTTCTTCTTTGTAAATGAATTGAACCGGCTCGGTGTTAGTTTTATTAGCCTTGCACCGAGGTTTATCGGGGATTTTGAAAAGGGAATTGATTACAAGGGTGACCTTAACCTGTTTAAAGCTGAATACAGAAAGCATCTTGCAATTACTAAATATTTTGGAAGCTATAAAATTAGTCTTCATTCGGGCAGCGATAAATTCTCTGTATATAAAGTAATCGGCTCTCTCAAAGAGGCATACACACACGTCAAGACAGCCGGCACCAGTTATCTCGAAGCTTTGAAAGTGGTTGCCGCTGAAAATCCGGACCTCTTCAGGGAAATACTCGATTTTTCAAGAGGTCTTTATGAAAATGAAAAAAAGACTTATCATGTATCTGCGGATATTCAAAAAGTACCGGCCGGTAATATGATGAATGATAATCAATTGATCGATCTGTTCGATTCTAACGATGCGCGCCAGGTACTCCATGTAACATTCGGCAGGGTCCTTACTGATAAAGATCAGTCGGGTAATTATCTCTTTAAAGATAAAATACTCAACTGCCTTGTTGACAATGAAGAGACTCATTACAGATTTTTAGTCAAACATTTCAAAAAACATTTAGACCCGTTCAATTAATATGAAAAAAGATCAAATAGTTGATGAAATATTAGGGAGGAAAGCGGTTGCTGTCCTTAGAATTAAAGAACCGGCTAAACTGAAAAAGGTAATCGAGTTTCTAAATGAAGGAGGGATCTCGGTTGCTGAAGTTACTTTAACCGTACCGAATGCAATTAAACTAATTGAACAGATGACCAATGAACTTGACAAAAATATAATTGTTGGTGTTGGATCAGTCTTAAACCCTTCAATCGCGGAAGATGCTATTAAAGCAGGAGCCAGATACGTCGTAAGTCCAATCTTTAAAAAAGAAATTATCGAGATGGCACATAAGTACGATATTCCGGCTATGCCGGGTTGTTTTACGCCGACGGAAATTCAAACGGCATATGAAGCAGGCGCGGATATTATCAAAGTTTTTCCGGCAGATGTTCTGGGTATCGATTTCTTTAAAGGAATTCTGGCTCCCATGCCTCACCTCAGATTGATGCCGACCGGCGGTGTAACATTGACTAATGCGGGTGACTGGCTTAGAGCAGGCGCATGTGCAGTAGGTGTTGGCTCCGCTCTTCTTGATAAAGAGGCTATTGAGAAAGAGAATTATAACAAGCTTACGGAAAACGCCAGAATAATTATGGAGTCTATTAATAAAGTGATAAAAAAATAAGGATTAGGAAATGAAAGTTTCATTTGATGATATAAAAGGAAAAGTATGTGTTGTAACCGGGGGATGCGGCGTGTTCGGTAATATCTTCGCTCAGACTATGCTTGCAGCCGGCGCTAAGGTAGCAATTATGGATTACAAACAGGGAAGATGTGACGATTGCGCACAGGGTCTCGCAAAAAAAAGCGGGGCTCCTGTACTTTGCGTTGTTGCAAATGTCCTTGATAAGGAAAGTCTGATTAAAGCCAAAGCCGAGATTAATCAGATCCTGGGCAAAGTTGATATCCTTATTAACGGTGCGGGCGGGAACGCCCCCGGCGCAACTACTGCAAATGAATTTATTACTGAGGATAATATTCAGGATCTCTCTAAATCGTTTTTTGGATTGGACCTCGAAGGATTCAGAAGCGTGTTCGACCTCAACTTTTTAGGAACTGTCCTTCCCACTATGGTCTTTGCCGAGGATATGCTGGTAAGAGGTGGATCTGTAATTAATATTTCCTCAATGAATTCATACAGACCTCTTACAAAAATTCCAGCTTATTCAGCCGCTAAAGCGTCAATTAACAATTTGACGCAGTGGCTCGCGGTCCATTTTGCGAAAGTTAATGTCAGGGTTAATGCAATTGCACCGGGTTTCTTTCTTACTAATCAGAACAGGTTCCTTCTGACTGATGAGAAGACGGGTAAGCTGACGCCCCGCGGGAATAAAATTATTTCTAATACTCCGATGGATAGATTCGGCGAACCTGAAGAAGTATCGGGTGCGCTTCTCTTCCTCGCTTCGGAAATTTCGAAATTCGTAACCGGTATTGTACTCCCGGTGGATGGCGGGTTCAGTGCGTATTCGGGTGTATAAATCCTAACCGTTTTAAAATTATAATTTAAAAGAGGAATTTATTATGTCATCGATCGATCGATTAAAAATCAACAACAATGCATCAATGGATTTTATCTCCTTAGGGGCTCTTGTTCATCGCCTCGATACTGGAATTGTTCCGTTTAGAAAAGCAACCGAATGTAAAATACATGTAAGCGGCGGAGAGTTTAACGTTGCTGCTAATCTGGCTGATTGCTTTAAACTCAATACCGGAATTGCTACTGCTATGGTCGAATATCCAATCGGCGATCTGATTGCCGAACGTGTTAAAGCAATGGGCGTAAAACCTTTCTATAAAAAATTCAAGCATAACGGCGTTAATGGTCCTAATATGGCTACTGTTTTCAGCGATAGGGGTCTTGGCGTACGTGCACCCGTTGTGTTTTATAATAGGTCTAATGAAGCTGCAGCCCTTCTTAAACCGGGCGACTTTAACTGGAAAGAGATTTTTTCCGGCGGCGTTAAGTGGTTTCATAGCGGCGGAATATTTTCTTCATTATCGGAAACTACAGGACAGGTTATTATTGAAGGGATGAAGGCTGCTAAAGAAGCCGGAGCCGTTACAAGCTTCGACCTCAACTTCCGCGCTAAACTCTGGAATATCTGGGGCGGTGATCATAAAGCCGCTGAAGTAATTGATCAGATCGTGCAGCATGTCGATGTGCTTGTCGGAAACGAAGAGGACCTTCAGAAAGGACTTGGAATACCGGGACCGGAAGTTGCAGCTAAATCGAAACTTGACCCGTCCACTTTCTTCGGAATGATCGATAGTGTGGTGAAGAAATATCCTCAGGTTAAAATAGTAGCAACAACTTTGCGAGAAGTTCACTCTACCAACCGTCATAGTTGGAGCGCGGTTGCATGGGTTAACGGAAAAACTTATACCGCACCGACAGCGGAACTCGATGTTTATGATCGTGTAGGAGGCGGCGATGGTTTCGCAGCGGGATTTATTTACGGTCTGCTTAACAATGAATCGCCCGAGGAGTCTGTTAAACTCGGTTGGGCACACGGTGCATTGCTTACAACATATCCCGGTGATACTACTATGGCAACTGTCGAAGAAGTTAAAGCATTTGCTAAAGGCGGCTCGGCAAGAATTCAAAGATAAATTAGAAAATCTTTATGTTACTATTTGCAAAAGGTCACGAAAAATTTTCTTTATCGGAATCTGAAATTCGGGAAGCGGTTTATTCTTCTCTTTCGAAACTTGGAATAAGACAAAGAGTGCTTGCCGTTCCACCTGATTTTACGCGCTTTCACTCGCAGGCCGGAATTATTACACGCCATATTTATGATTACTATAAGGAATCGCTTACAGATATCCTCCCGGCTCTCGGTACGCATGCTAAGATGACCGATCAGGAAATCCTTACAATGTACGAGGATCTTCCCCTCCCATTATTTAGATACCATAACTGGCGAGAGGATCTTCATACACTTGGTGAAGTACCCGCAGGTTTTGTAAATGAAGTTTCGGAAGGAATGTTGAATTATTCCTGGCCGGCCCAGGTTAATAAACTTCTTGTGGAAGGTGGTCACGACCTTATAATTTCGGTGGGACAGGTTGTCCCTCACGAAGTAATCGGAATGGCAAATTATAATAAAAATATTTTTGTCGGAACCGGAGGACGCGAGGGTATTAACAAAAGTCATTTCCTCGGCGCTGTTTACGGGATGGAAAGAATTATGGGCAGAGCTGATAATCCGGTTAGACAAGTTCTGAATTATGCTTCGGATAACTTTGCCAAGCATCTCCCGGTTATCTATATACTTACTGTGGTTGATAAAAATGAAAAAGGTGAGCTTGTTATTAAAGGATTGTTTATAGGAGACGATTACGAATGTTTCAAGTTGGCATCCGAACTTTCTCTTAAAGTTAATTTCGTTATGCTGGAAAAACCGCTCAACAAAGTTGTAGTCTATCTCGATCCGCATGAATTTAAAAGTACCTGGCTCGGGAATAAAAGTATCTACCGGACCAGAATGGCAATTGAGGATAATGGAGAGTTGATTGTTTTAGCTCCGGGTCTTAAAGAATTCGGCGAAGATAAAGAGATTGACCGATTGATAAGGAAATACGGATACAGGACTACACCCGAAATTCTTAAGTTTGTTGAAGATAATGATGAACTGAAAAATAATCTTAGTGCAGCGGCTCATCTTATTCACGGTTCATCGGAAAACCGCTTCTCGATTACTTATTGCCCCGGAAATTTAACTAAGGAGGAAATCGAAAGCGTCAATTTTAATTATGCTGAATTGAATACTATGCTTAAGCAATATGACCCCAAAAAATTAAAAGACGGTTTTAATATTTTGCCAGGAGGCGAGGAGATATTCTATATCTCTAATCCTGCTCTCGGCCTGTGGGCTTACAAGGATCGATTTAATAACTGAATAAATTAGGAGTATGTAAATGCAGAATGCAGAATCAAAAGCTGACATCGGCTTAGTTGGCCTTGCCGTAATGGGTGAGAATCTTGTACTCAATATGGAAAATCACGGATTTACTGTTGCAGTTTATAACAGGACAGTCGATAAAGTAAATAATTTTGTTAATGGAAGAGGCAAAGGTAAAAAGATCATTGGAACAGGTTCAATTGAAGAATTAGTCGCATCGCTAAAATCCCCCAGAAAAATTATGCTTATGGTCAAAGCCGGCAAACCCGTTGATGATTTTATCGAACTCCTACTTCCGCATCTCGATAAAGGTGATATTATAATTGACGGAGGTAATTCGCACTTTCCGGATACTGTTAGAAGAACTAAATATGTAGAGGACAAAGGTTTCCTTTATATCGGCACAGGAGTATCCGGCGGCGAAGAAGGCGCTCTTAAAGGCCCATCTATTATGCCTGGCGGATCTGCTGCGGCCTGGCCATTCGTTAAACCGATCTTTCAATCTATCTCTGCAAAAGTTGAAGACGGTTCACCCTGCTGCGATTGGGTAGGCGAAAACGGAGCCGGTCACTTCGTTAAAATGGTTCATAACGGAATTGAATACGGGGATATGCAGCTGATCTGCGAAGCTTATCAGATTATGAAAGACCTTCTCGGATTGACTCATGATGAAATGTATAATGTCTTTAAAGAATGGAATTCAGGTGAACTGGACAGCTACCTTATTGAGATTACACGTGATATCCTCGCATTTAAAGATGAAGACGGGTCGCCGCTGGTTGAAAAAATTCTCGATACGGCAGGACAGAAGGGAACCGGTAAATGGACGGTTTTGGCTTCTCTTGATGTCGGCGCCCCTCTTACTTTGATCGGCGAAGCCGTATACGGAAGAACTCTTTCTTCTATGAAAGATGAGAGGGTTGAAGCTTCTAAAGTTTTGAGCGGCCCGGTTCCGAAATTTGACGGAAATAAAAAGGAATTTATTGAGGATCTTAAGAAAGCTCTCTACGCGTCAAAAATTGTCTCATATGCACAGGGTTATGTTTTGATGAGATATGCTGCAAAAGAATTCGGCTGGAATCTGAATAATGGAGGTATCGCCTTGATGTGGAGAGGTGGATGTATTATCCGTTCCGTTTTCCTCGGAAAGATAAAAGAAGCTTTCGATAAGAACCCGGAACTAACTAATCTTCTCCTCGATCCATTCTTTAAAGAGAAGATTGAATCGTCACAGAAATCCTGGAGGAGAGTTGTTGCTGCTGCTGTTACAAACGGAATCTGGATCCCGGCATTTTCAACTGCCTTAAACTATTTTGATGGGTTCAGAAATGGAAGATTACCTGCTAACCTTTTACAAGCACAGCGCGACTATTTCGGTGCGCATACCTATGAAAGGATTGATAAACCGCGCGGTGAATTTTTCCATACTAACTGGACCGGAAGAGGCGGTACTACTGCATCCTCAACTTATAATGTTTAATTTTGGATAACAATTTTACGGACGAATAATGCCAAACAGTGAACTGCTTAATCTTGCCGCAAATACAATCAGAATTTTAGCTGCTGAAGGTGTTCAAAAAGCCAACAGCGGGCACCCGGGAATGCCTATGGGTATGGCCGATGTTGCTGTGGTGCTCTGGACTGAATTTTTAAAGCATAATCCCGATGATCCGAAATGGATTAACCGGGACCGTTTCGTTTTATCTGCTGGTCACGGTTCAATGCTTATCTATTCACTCCTTCATCTCAGCGGTTACGACTGTACTATTGAGGATTTGAAATCTTTCCGTCAGTGGGGAAGCAGGACAGCAGGCCATCCTGAATACGGTCATCTTCCCGGAGTTGAAACAACAACCGGACCTCTCGGACAGGGCTTCGGAAATGGTATAGGAATGGCAATTGCATCTAAAATGTTCTCAGCCCGCTTCGGCGAAAATCTCTTTGGGGATAATTATATATATGCTATTTGCGGGGATGGTGATTTGATGGAAGGTGTAAGCTCCGAAGCAGCATCAATAGCCGGACACCTGAAACTAGGAAACATTATTTATTTCTATGATGATAACGGAATTACAATCGAAGGACATACTGATCTTACGTTCAGCGAGGATGTTGGCAAACGCTTTGAAAGTTACGGCTGGCAGGTTCTTAGATCGGATGCATACGACCATGATCAAATTAGAAATGCAATCCTTTCCGCTCAAAAAGAAAAGAACCGGCCGTCACTAATTATTACTAAATCGAAGATTGGTTTCGGAAGCCCCAATAAAGTCGACACCCATGATGTCCACGGGGCTCCTCTTGGAAATGATGAGCTTGTTGCGACTAAGAAAAATCTTAACTGGCCTCTTGATAAGGAATTTTATGTCCCCGATGCCGTTTCCGAATTGTTTAATTCACGCAGGAAGCAGCTGAAAGAAATCTATTCGGACTGGCAGAAAAATTATGAAGATTGGAAAAAATCCGATTCAGGAAAAGCTGACCTCTTTGAAAAATATCTGAACAATTATTTGCCGCCGAATCTTCAGGACGAATTGATTGCTGCGGTTCCAAAAGAACCCAATGCTTCACGGTCTTTGTCAAGCAGGGTAATTCAAAAAATTGCTGAACTCGTACCGAATTTTATTGGCGGTTCTGCCGATCTGGCCCCGTCAACAAATACATTAATGACAAAATACGATGCAGTGGCTCCGAGAAAGTTTGAAGGACGCAACTTCCATTTCGGAATCCGTGAACATGGAATGGGCGCTATCCTCAACGGAATAGCTTTATACGGCGGATTCAGGCCGTTTGGTGCTACATTCTTTGTTTTCAGCGATTATATGCGCCCCACTATCCGTCTCGCTGCAATTATGAAAATTCCGGTAATCTATGTCTTTACACATGACAGCATCTTTGTCGGCGAGGATGGCCCTACTCACCAGCCGGTTGAACAACTTGCAGCATTAAGATCGATTCCTAATTCAACTGTATTCAGACCTGCTGATGGAATCGAAACAGCTGTTGCATGGTCATACGCACTGAAGCATAAGGACGGACCGGTTTCGTTAATACTTTCACGTCAGAAAATTGAAGCTTTCGATAGAGACCCGGATTTCAATCCAGATCAGATTTTAATGGGAGCTTATATTGTCTCGAAAGAAAAATCAGGAAAGCCCGACCTTATTATTGCCGCAAGCGGTTCGGAAGTACCGGTTGCCTCGGAAGCAAAGAAACTTCTCTCAGATCTTTCTGTCAGAATTGTTTCAATTCCTTCGCGTGAAGTATTTAATAAACAAAATGTACAGTATAAAGAAAAATTGTTCCCGCCGGATGTTCCTGTTGTTGTAATTGAAGCAGCTACAATGACTGGATGGGGCGATACATTCAGACAAAGACTTCTTACAATTGGAATGGAAAGTTACGGCGCTTCAGGTCCTTATAAAACTCTGGCGGAAAAATTCGGATTTACCGCTTCTCACGTCGCCGAAAAAATTAAAAAATGGTTTTAATAAATAGAGGTTAGAATGGAAGTAAGATATTCACCGGACAAAATTGGATTCAGTAAATTCAGTACGGACGAATTGAGAAAATCGTTTCATATAGAAAATCTTTTCGAAAAAAATAAAATTCCGATGATCTATTCAGATGTCGACCGCTCAATCACTGGCAGCGCTGTCCCATCCGGTAAAAAATTGAAATTAACTGCCACTAAAAAAGAAATGGCAGCGGATTATTTTGCGGAGAGGCGGGAAATTGGTGTCATTAACATCGGCGGTCCCGGCTCAATTGCAATTGACGGCAAAAAATACAGGATGGATAACAGAGACGGACTCTATATCGGAAGAGGTTCAAAAAATATTGAATTTGAAAGCGCGTCCCCATCGAAACCGGCAAAATTTTATTTTGTTAGTTATCCGGCTCATAAGGATTATCCTTCAAAACATATCAAGTTCAGCGAATCGACTCCAAGAAAACTCGGGGATCAGGTAACTGCTAATAAAAGGACTATCTACCAGTATATTCATCCTGGAACAATGCCTACCTGTCAGCTGGTAATGGGACTTACTGAATTGGATGAAGGAAACGTTTGGAATACAATGCCGGCTCATACGCATCAGAGAAGGTCGGAAGTCTATATGTATTTCAATATGAAGCCGGATTCTCTTGTTGTTCATTTATTAGGTGAGCCTGCGGAAACCAGACACATCATTATCAGAAATGAGCAGGCGGTTCTTTCAACAAGCTGGTCCATGCATGCCGGTTGCGGATCTCAAAACTATTCTTTCATTTGGGCTATGGGCGGCGAAAACCAGGTATTCGATGATATGGACTGGATTCCGATGGATCAATTAAAATAAGGCGGAGATGAAATGGTACTGAACAAATTTAAACTCGATGGCAGAACTGCGCTTGTTACAGGAGGAAACAGAGGTATAGGACAGAGCTATGCTCTTGCACTTGCTCAGGCCGGTGCCGATATAGTTACTGTTTCTTATGAGAGCGACTTCTCAGAAACCGAGAAACTTATTGCAGGAACCGGAAGGAAGTTCAAATCGTACGTATCTGACTTTGCGGATCGGGAAGACCTTTATAAATTTATTAAAAATGTTAAATCGGATTTTAAGAAAGTCGATATTCTTGTTAACAATGCCGGCACTATCCTTCGTAAACCGATAGCAGAACATCCGGATGATTACTGGGATAAAGTGATTGAAATAAATTTAACTTCTCAATTTGTTCTTACCAGGGAGTTTGGTAAGGATATGGTTGAACGCGGTTACGGTAAAGTTGTCTTCATTGCTTCTTTACTTTCATTCCAGGGTGGAATTCTTGTCCCCGGTTACGCCGCTTCCAAAGGCGGAGTTAAACAGCTTACCATGGCGTTCGCAAACGAGTGGGCTTCTAAAGGTGTAACAGTAAATGCAATTGCACCCGGTTATATTGCAACAGATAATACAAAACCGTTACGTGAGGATCCGGTAAGAAATAAAGCAATTCTCGACCGGATTCCGGCCGGACGATGGGGAACTCCTGAAGACCTTATGGGTACCGTTGTCTTTCTCTGCTCGGATGCTTCAAACTATCTTAATGGAACTGTAATTACCGTCGATGGCGGATGGATGGGCCGGTGAAAAACATACTGCGTCAAATAGTAATACTACTGCTTGTTTCAGGATTCGTTTTCAGTGTTAACTCACAGACCGGAAAATCCCCGTCTAAAAAGGAATTTACAATTGATAATTGCGTTAACACTTTGGATAAAGAAAAAACGGTTCCTACAAAAGTCGGATATCAGTACTGGTTTGCCGGTAAAGATTTCATAGACGGAAGAACACTAAAACTGAGTGTTGTAGCTCCGCGTTCGGCAACTCATCCTCCGCACTCGCATCCTGAAGACGAATTCTTTTTTATACTGGAAGGTGAGGCTGAGTTTTTCCTCGCCGGTCAGACAAAAAATGTAGGGCCAATGACGAGTCTCTACTGCCCGCCGGATGTTGAACATGGAATTAAAAATATAGGCGATACGGAATTAAAATACCTTGTAATAAAAAAATATCCCGTTGAATAAATTGAAACTGGTATTGTTTAAAATATCCTTTCTTTTTTTACTGACAGTTATTGCCTCATGCACTCAACAGATTAACTCGGATTATGATTTCTTTGAAATGTCCGGCTTTTATGATAGCGAGCATCACTGGTATGATATAAACGATTCGGAGAAAATTATAAGCCCGGTAATAGATCAGCCCCGTTATAGCAGGGATCAAATTGAAAAAATTGCCGATAATATGCTTCTGTTCCAGAAAGAGAACGGCGGCTGGCCGAAAAACTATGATATGACTATTATCCTTACCGACCAGCAGAAAGATATTTTGAAAAGACATAAATCCGGTCTAAATACTACCTTCGATAACGGAGCCACTTATAATCAAACAGAATACCTTGCAAAAGTTTTTCATGTTACTGGTAAGGAAAAATATAAAAATGGATTTTTAAAAGGATTGGAGTTTATCCTAGCTTCTCAATATTCTAATGGTGGCTGGCCTCAGTGTTTCCCGGATACAACCGGATATCAGAAGTACATTACTTTTAACGACGGCGCAATGATCGGTATAATGAAATTCCTGAAAAATATCGTAGAAGATAATCCGGTTTATAAGTTTCTTAGTTTGGAAATTAAACAAAGAGTGATTAATTCTTACAGGAAGGGAATTGATTGTATTATCAATTGTCAAATTAATGAGGGCAGGGAACTGTCCGTCTGGTGTCAGCAGCATGATAATATCACATTTGAACCGCGCGGAGCCAGAACTTATGAACTGGATGCAATCTGTAATATGGAAAGTGCGGAGATAGTTGAATTCCTTATGAGCATCGAGAATCCCGACCAGAAAATTATTAACGCGGTAAAATCTGCTGTCAACTGGTTTGAAAAGAGCCGGATTTATGGTATAAGAGTCGAAACAGTTAACGCACAACCAGCTGATTATAAATATCACTCTACGAGCGTTGATAGAATTGTTATAAATGATCAAGAAGCTCCCCCGATCTGGCCCCGCTTTAATGAACTTGAAACTCACCAATCTCTCTTCTGTAACCGCGACGGAATTAAAGTCTATTCCATGGCTGAGGTGGAAAGGGAAAGGAGAACCGGTTATGCCTGGTACACATATGCCCCCCAGCTCGTAATTGATAAATTTTCTTCGTGGCATCAAAAAATAAAGTAATCTCCGGTTTTTTAAGCTTTGTAATTAAAATCACAATTAAAAAAAATTTAAGTTAGCAACTAACTGTTTTTTTTGGCAAATTAATTCCGTGTATTTTACAGGGTGTCTATTATTAATTGGATTGACAGATTGCTAATATGAACAAAAAATTATTACTGGTAGAAGACGATAAAAACACACAGAACATTTATAAGAAAATGTTCGCGACTTATTTTGATGTTCAGGTTTGCGATAATGATGACACATTTTATAAACTGCTGAGAAAATACAAGTTCGACATTATTCTGATGGATATTTCACTTAAAGGGATTAAGGACGGGCTGCAGCTTACAAGAGAAATTAAGAACGACAATGACTTTAAAAATATTCCGGTGATCTGTTTAACTGCACATGCATTTCCTCAGGATCGGGAGAATGCTATTTCTGCCGGCGTCGACGATTTTCTTACAAAACCGGTTGAATCGTCCCGGTTAATTCAGATCCTGTTAAAAGCAGTTGAAAAAAAGAAATAATCTTTTTATAACGAATAAACTCATTTACTTATATTCAATTATAAAAGGATTTATTATTGAGGGGAATTCAAATAGTGCGATGTAGACTTTACCTGTCTCTTTTACTTGATTTTCACTTCCATATTTTACTTTTCGCATTGTTATCGCCCGGTATGAATTTTGAACATCCAAAGGCAATAAAAGCGTTCAGTTAATGAAATTATTTCCGGCAACTAAAATTCGGAGAAGAACTCCTGTCCTCATCCCGCAGGGATTACTCTGGCTTTTTCTAACTCTTCATTCAGCAACCGTTGCTAATGGAATTCATCCATTTAAACAAATTGATCCTGCTTCTTGTAATGCAAACTTCAATTCTGTCCGGTTGAACCAGGTATCTGTTAATGTCAGTTCTATTCCTGCTTTCTCTAATACTTTAACCACGTATCAGGTGTTTAATTCAATCTGGTTCAAAATATTTATAGGTGCATCAATTGTTGCGCTGGTCTATTTCATTATCCATATCTGTTTTATAGTAGTAAAGCGCAAAAGGAAAGAGCTTGAAGAGCAGGTCGGTTTGAGAACTCACGAATTAATTAAAATTAACGCTAATCTGATCGAAGAAATCAAAATGCGTAAGGAAGCCGAAGAAAGATTGATGGAGCAAACCGAACAGCTGAAGGAAATGAATCTTGCGAAAGATAAATTCTTCTCTATAATATCACACGACCTTAAAAGCCCTTTTCAGGGATTACTCGGATTTACGGAAATGATCACTGAGGATTTTGATTCGATGAGTGATGAACAGAGAAAGAATATAATTAAAGAGATTCGTAATACCTCGCTCCACATTTATAACCTATTAATTAATGTTCTGGAGTGGTCTAGACTTCAAACACACAGGATCGATTTTATGCCCGAGAAGATTGTTCTTCGTGATGAAGTTGAAGCGGTGAAAAATCTATTGCTTATTAATTCATCCAATAAAAATATATCTGTCCATAATGAGGTCGCGATCGATTGCCATGTATTTGCGGATCCTAATATGCTCCGGTCGGTCCTTCATAATCTTCTTAGTAATGCCGTTAAATTTACAAGGCAGGACGGATATGTTAAAGTGCGCGCTTCACTTGCCGGAAATTTTTATGTGGTAAATGTTATTGATAATGGTATCGGTATTTCTCAGGAGGATATCGGCAAGATATTTTCGATCGGAATTCAGTACAGTACACGTGGAACTGCAAACGAACAGGGAACAGGGCTCGGTTTAACTCTTTGTAAAGAAATGGTTGAAAGGCACGGAGGAAGCATCTGGGTGGAAAGTACTCCTGGTGCCGGTTCTTCCTTCCGTTTTACACTTCCAAGGTTCCGAAGCCAGTCAAGCGATCAGGCACAACCTCTTGATTTATTTTCCGCTTAATGCTAAATACCATTCGTTAATTTTTCTTTCAATTAAATCTGGCCTACATATGATCCGGAAATCAATAGTACTATCTCTGCTGCTATTTGCATTCAATACTTTCGCTCAATCCGATGACCGGATAAATCTCATAATCAGTTATCCGAGTCAACCTGTTAAAAATTTTGTCGGTTTCGGTGCCGAGTGGGATTCAAGAGCTTACGATCTAAATGGAGTTACTCAAGAGGATTTTGAACTGATCGCAGAAAGAATTAAATGGATGCGAATGCCTGTCGTCAGAATTATGATGCAGACAAGGTGGTGCTTCAGCCAATCCCTCGGCTACGATTGGAATAACAGGGATATGGAGCTTCTTTACCGCCATCTCGAATTCTGTCAGAAAAACAATATCGATGTTGTCTTATCTGATTGGGGAATTGAAGTTGATTGGCTGGCTGTTGATGGAATTGAGAAAATGGATAACCCGCTCTACGCCGAAGTTATTGGAACCTATCTCGACTACTTGGTCAATACTAAAGGGTTCTCCTGCATAAAATATTTCGGACTTGTTAACGAACCGAATTATGAAGTAGGCAACTTTGAAAGATGGCGCAACGGTGCTGAAAATTTATTCCAGATATTTAAAGATAAAGAGCTTGATAAAAAAATTAAAATCATAGGGCCGGGGCAGAGTAACGACAATGAATGGTTTTACAACACAGTTGACGAAGCAAGATATATTTTTGATGTGTATGACGTACATATGTATGCTTGGAAAGACCGGACTGCTCTCGGAAGTGTCCAGACCGATTTAACCCAGCTCTGGAATTATGCAAGATCTCTCGATATGAAATCCCCGCAAAAACTCTTCTTTGTCACCGAAGCCGGTATGCGCGACGGTCAGTCTGCCGCTATTAGCACACAGATAGATGCTTACTATTACGGAGTATTCATGACTGATTTCGCTATTCAGGCGGTCCATTCCGGTGCTCATGCCGTTCTCGCCTGGATGCTCGATGACAACAGTCACCCCGATTTTAAATGGGGAATGTGGACGGATAAAAAGAACGGAATGAAGCTGAGGCCCTGGTTTTACACATGGTCTTTGCTGACCAGATATTTCCCCGCGGGATCAGATATATTTAAAATCCGTTCGAGATCAATTAATGTTAGAGCTTTAGGATCCAGAATTATTAAAAACGGTAAGACTGAATGGTCTTTCTCAATTGTTAATATTAATCCGGCTCCCCTTAAAATATTTTTGAGAGTAGATGAAGAAAAAGAATATAATCTGAAGAAATTTGTTTTTAATGAAAAAGAAATGAAAACCGATGCGAGAGGATTCCCGGTACATTCAGAATCTTTTACGGCAGATCTTGGAAAAGGTTTCGAATTTGAAATCCCTTCCAATACGGTTTTCATTTTTACAAGCATGTAACTAATCCGCTCTTTTCTGGTCAAGAGAAAACCTTATGAGTGCTGGTTCTATATTATTGCCTAAGAAATATTTTATCATCTATAAACCGTACGGGGTATTGTCCCAGTTTACCGATCCAGAAGGCAGAAAGACAATTAAATCGGTATATAATTTCCCCGAGAATGTTTATCCGGTAGGCCGGCTCGATATGGACAGCGAAGGCCTTCTGATACTTACTAATGATAAAATGCTGACCGACTACCTTCTTAATCCAAAGAACCGGCATGAAAAAGAATATTTTGTTCAGGTGGAAGGAATTCCAGACGGGAAAACTCTTCTAAAACTTGAAAACGGTGTTGTTATTGAAGGGAAAAAGACTTTACCGGCCAGGGCTGGAATGATTGACAATCCTGGTTTTGAACCACGTGTACCGCCGATCAGGGTGCGGAAAAATATACCCGATACATGGATTAGCCTTGTTATTACTGAAGGAAGAAACAGGCAGGTAAGGAAAATGACCGCCGCTGTCGGACACCCTACTCTCAGGCTTGTCAGGGTAAGAATAAAAAATCTGACTATTGATGGGATGAAGTCAGGAGATGTTAGAGAACTTACACGCCGGGAAATAGAGGATCTTAAAAAATAAATTTCTGTCTAAGGATCGGGACGAATTTATCTCCGCCCCGATTCCTTTTTCACATCTATAAATTAAAATTAAGTCCCAAATAGAAAGTCCTGCCCGGTGTACCGTAGTATAAAACCTCTTCGTATTCCTTGTCTAATAAATTCTCCAGTTTTCCCGTAATTATCAGAAAATCCGTAATCCTGTAAGATGCTGCGAGATTTACCAGAAAATAATCCGGCATTGTTATTCGCCTGGAAAGGAATCCTGAAAAATCTTTATCATCTCTTTGCCCGGAATACCGGAAAGTTGAATTCAGATTAAACTTCTCATTCAACCGGTAATTTAAATTGACCGAGAGCTGATGTTTGGGCCGTCTTAACAACTGTTTGTTAAAATCCTGGCTCCCCTCAAAAAGATCTCTGGTTTCTGTAAAAGTATAATTCGCTGCGGCAGAAAAATCTCCGCTGTTTCTCAATTCAAAATTGAATTCAAATCCTTTTGATGATGCTCTGGCTATGTTTATTGTTCTAAAGTTTGAATCGAAGCCGAACAGATTGTCAATCAGTAAATCGAAGTAAGTTATACCGACTACAATTCTATCATTATTAAAATATTTTTCGAAACCGAGATCTAATCCTCTGCTCTTTTCCGGTTTAAGGTCCGGATTTCCGAACATCGGATCATAAAGATAATAGAGAGAGGGGGCTTTGAATCCTGTACCGTAAGTGAATTTTAATTTCATTCCTATTTCTTCAATATAATATGCCGGGGCAAAACGGTAGGTAGTTTGATTTCCGAATCTCTGGTGCTTATCTATTCGTAATCCGATTGACGCGAATAATGTGTTGAAAAGATTTACCTGGTCCTGAAAATAAATTCCGGTTGTAGTGACGGACTTTTCCGGAAATATACTTGAGTATGGACCCCACATGCTTTCGCTTATATAACTTGTATTTGCTTTCTCTTTCTCGGCTTCAATCCCGATTGAGATGAGGTGATTCTCCAGGAACCTGAAATTGTTCTGCCAGCCTAACTTTATCCTTTCGGAACGGTTGTAACTGTCGGAGTATTGTAATGGATGAAGATTATCGAAACCGTCGAATGCGTTACTGTAGCGGCGGATAACAGAAGCGCTGAACTGCTTCTCCCATTTTTCGTTAAAAGAATTAAGACTGTATCCGATTTTTAGAATCTTTTCTTCCGTCCTGTAGTTGAAATTCGGATCATCGCCGAGTTTCTCGCTCTGATCGAGGTCGCTATTGTGTTTATTGAATTTATAGAGAAGATCAATTTTTCCGCTTTCATGAAGATTGAATCCGATCCCTGCAGAAAAATTACTAATCAAAAATCCGTCCTTTTCACTGTTGCCGTACTTTGAATTGCTCGCGGAAATTCCGTCACCGGCAAGTCTGTTAAATGCAAAAAAATAATCCACTAGACCCAACTGCCCGGAAGTGCTGAGGCCGGCTCTAAAAAAATTATTCGAACCTCCTTCAGTCTGAAGATTATAATGACGGCTGCTTTTACCGGTTTTAGAATAAATATTTACAACACCGGCAATCGCGTCGGAACCGTACAATGTACTCTGAGGGCCTCTTACAATTTCAATGCGGTCAATATCATAGATTGACAGCGAGGAGAAATCGAACGCATTGTTCGGAGAGGAGGGATCGTTCATTTCAATTCCGTCAAGAAGTACAAGTGTATGGTTGGAATTTGCACCGCGCATAAAAACATTCGATAATTTCCCGGGCCCGCCCTGCTGTACAATGCTTAATCCCGGAATTTCTCGGAGAAGATCTACTATCGAGTAATAATTCTTCCTCGAAATTTCTTCGGCTGTAATTACGGATACAGAACTTGCTATGGTATAATATGGTGTCTCAGTCCGGTTGGCCGAGATTACCACATCCCGGAGAATAGTTTTTAGCGTATCGTTCTGTGCCGAAACGGGAATTGAAAAGAGAGTTAGTGTTACAATAATTTTTTTTAACATGGAAGTTACTCCTTGGATTAAGGTACGGATAAACCGTAACCGGATTTAAAGATGTAACTTCGTGGGTTAACAATTGATAAGAAGTGATTGAAATAGAATTTCTCATGCAAAACCTTACCCGCGAAGGCAGCCGTAGGTGGCTGTTATTTATTTATTACCGGCAGGTCTCCTGGCTCTTCCGGTCTTCAACCGTCTTCCCATCCCGAATTGGAGGGACAGTGACATAATTGATTGAAAACTTTTACCCCGAATTAATCGGGGTCGGAATTACAGTTGCGGGGCAGCACCGGATTTTAACCGGTTTCCCTATTAAGTCCAAAAAACGGACACCGACAATTGTTTAAGAACTTGGACAAAAAATAGAAAAGAAAATTCGGAACAGCAAATTAATTCCTTAATTCAATTTTACTCTTTGAAAAAAATACATTAATGACTTATCTTGTCCTTCAGATAATAACTAACTGATAAATCATAGTGTACTCATTCACCAATTTTTTTCATCATCAGATTCAAATCCAAAATCACCAAACAGAATTAATTAACATAGGAGAATTTTAATGGGCTGGATTTTTAGAGCATTAAACTCCTCGATCGGTAAAAAATTTGTAATGGCTGTAACCGGAATCTGCCTCCTCCTTTTCCTCATCATTCACCTCATTAATAATCTTACTTTGTACGGCGGACCTGAGTTATTCGATACAGTCGTTAAAAATCTTGAAACAATCAAACCGCTCGTTAGGATAATTGAATTAGTACTGGTTCTGATTTTTATTCTTCACATCTTTAACGGTGTGAGGCTCTGGTACGAAAATAAGAAGGCACGCCCTGTTGGGTATAAAGTTAATGCCGCATCGGCTAATTCGGACCTCTTTTCCAGAACAATGTTTGTTACAGGTTCCATCATATTCATCTTTCTTGTTGTTCACCTAAGAACATTCTGGGTTTCTTTTAACCTGGGCCATCCGCTTGCCGACGAACATAAATATTACCAGATAGTTGCGGAGGCATTCAGTGATCCTTTCTATTCAATACTTTATGTCGCTGCAATGATACTTTTAGGATTCCATTTAAATCATGGATTCCAGAGTGCTTTTCAGACGTTCGGATGGAACAATAAAAAATATTTCCCGATTATTGAAAAACTCGGATTCATATACACTCTTGTAATGGTAATCGGTTTTGCCTCTATCCCAATCTACTTTTTATTTTTCGGAGGTAACCTATGACTAAATTAGACGCAAAAATTCCGAAAGGATCAATCGAAGAAAAATGGACCAACCATAAATTCAATATGAAGCTGGTTAATCCCGCTAATAAGCGTAAGTACGACATAATTGTAGTCGGAACAGGATTAGCCGGTGCTTCTGCCGCTGCTTCGATGGCTGAATTAGGATATAATGTTACGGTTCTTACATACCACGATTCTCCGCGCCGCGCACACAGTATCGCCGCCCAGGGAGGTATTAATGCCGCTAAGAATTATCCGAATGACGGTGATAGTATCAAACGTCTTTTCTACGATACTCTTAAGGGAGGAGACTACAGAGCCCGCGAAGGAAACGTCTACAGGCTGGCGGAAGTAAGTAATAATATTATTGATCAATGCGTTGCACAGGGCGTTCCGTTTGCAAGAGAATACGGCGGGCACCTCGATAACCGTTCATTCGGCGGTGCATTGGTTTCAAGAACATTTTATTCCAGAAGTATTACCGGACAGCAGCTTCTGCTCGGTGCCTACAGCGCTTTATCGCGCCAGGTTGGATTAGGAAAAATAAAACAGTATACACGACGGGAAATGCTTGGACTTGTAGTGATCGACGGAGCTGCGCGCGGTGTTGTAGCAAGAAACTTAGTTACCGGTGAAATTGAAAGTTATGCCGCTCATGCTGTATGTCTTGCAACGGGCGGATATTCGAGAGTCTTCTTTCTCTCAACAAACGCGATGAATTGTAACACAACTGCAGTCTGGCGTGCACATAGAAAAGGTGCGTTGTTTGCTAATCCCTGTTTTACACAGATTCACCCAACTTGTTTACCATTACATGGCGAGCAGCAATCCAAACTAACATTGATGAGCGAAAGCTTACGTAATGACGGAAGAGTTTGGGTTCCCTTAAAACCGGGTGATAAGAGAAAACCCGGTGACATCCCGGAAACTGAAAGAGATTATATACTCGAAAGAAAATATCCTACTTACGGAAATCTGGCTCCACGCGATATCTCATCACGCGCGGCTAAAGAAGCCTGCGACGCCGGCAAAGGTGCCGGTGATACTGGTCAGGCGGTTTATCTCGACTTCGCCGATGCAATTAAACGCCTCGGTAAAAAAGTAATTGCAGAACGGTACGGAAACCTTTTCGAAATGTATGAACTGATAACCGCGGAGAATCCATGGGAGGTTCCGATGAGAATCTATCCCGCTCCTCACTATACAATGGGCGGTCTCTGGGTAGATTATAATCTCATGAGTAACATTCCCGGCTTATATGTTCTTGGCGAAGCCAACTTCTCCGATCACGGTGCTAACCGTTTGGGCGCTAGCGCTCTTATGCAGGGCCTCGCGGACGGTTACTTTGTAATCCCGTATACAATCGGCGACTATCTTGCAGGTACAAAATTTTCGGCCGTTAAAACCGATCATCCGGAATTCCAGAAAGAAAAAGATGCTGTTGATGAAATGACTAAGAAACTTCTTTCCATAAAAGGTAAAAGAACAACAGACGATATTCACCGTCAGCTCGGCAGGATAATGTGGAATAAAGTCGGAATGGCGCGTAATGAAAAAGGTCTGAAAGAGGCAATTAAGGAGATAAGGGATTTAAGGGATGAGTTCTGGAAAAACGTAAACGTTCCCGGCTCGGCCGAAGATTTGAATCAGGCTCTTGAACGTGCCGGTAGAGTAGCGGATTTCCTCGAATTAGGTGAACTGATGGCTGTTGACGCACTCGACCGCAAAGAATCCTGCGGCGGACATTTCCGTGAGGAGTTTCAATATGAAGACGGTGAAGCAAAACGCGATGACGAAAAATATGCTTACGTTGCCGCCTGGGAATTTGCTGAACCCGGAAAATGGAAACTTCATAAAGAAAAACTTGAATTTGAGTATCTGAAACCAACAGTAAGGAGTTACAAATGAGCGGAAATATGAATCTAACTCTGAAAATTTGGCGTCAGGCGAACGCTAAAACTGTTGGAGGATTTGAAACCTTCAACGTTAAAAATATATCACCCGATAGTTCTTTCCTCGAAATGCTCGATATTTTAAACGAAGAGCTTGAAGCAAATGGAAAAAATCCTGTAGCATTTGAACATGACTGCCGGGAGGGAATATGCGGCGCTTGCAGTCTCGTAATTAACGGAAGGCCGCATGGTCCTCTTGATAAGATTACAACCTGCCAGCTCCATATGAGGCACTTTAAAGACGGGGATACAATCTGGATTGAACCGTGGCGCGCTAAAGCGTTTCCTGTAATCAAGGATCTGATCGTTGACAGAACTTCATTCGAAAAAATAATTCAGGCCGGCGGTTTTATTTCTGTTGATACAGGCGGCGTTCCTGATGCCAATGCAATTCTGATCCCCAAAGATGCTATCGAAACCGCTACTGATGCCGCTGCGTGTATCGGATGCGGCGCCTGCGTTGCGGCTTGTAAGAACGCTTCTGCTATGCTGTTTGTCTCTGCCAAAGTTTCTCAGTTCGCTGTGCTTCCTCAAGGTCAGCCGGAACGCTATCAGCGCGTTCAGGCTATGGTTAAGAAGATGGATGAACTCGGATTCGGAAGCTGCACAAACACTTATGCGTGCGAAGCTGAATGCCCGAAAGGAATCTCAGTCCGGAATATTGCCCGACTTAACAGAGATTACTTTAACGCAAAGCTTAAGTCGGAAAATGTTGAAGCGTGACGTTAGGATTTTATCTTGAAGGTTGATAAAGACCTTCAAATCTCGGTATTGGAATCCCGGCAAATATTGTCGGGATTTTTTTATTCCATTTTGGTATTATCGCTTAGTACCTTTGTGACTTTGTGCCATAATAGGGCTATCTTTGCTGTAGAAAATAGGAATAAAAGGATTTCATGTTCGAACGTGAAATAAAATTCATTTATGATTTTAACCTGAATAAGGTAAACCGTTTAGGGCCTTATTTCACATTTGAACAGCTCGCATCGATCGATCTTCATCCGGCTATTTCTAATTATATCTCCGCGGAGATCGATTTTCTTGTATTCGAAGACCGTCAGACTCTTCTGAAGAACTCCGTATTCGATTATTCCGGCGAAAAGATATCAAATCATTTTATTGCCATCGGTGAGGAAGTAAAGAAAACAAAGAGATTCTCCTTGGAATATATTTCCAAGCTGATCCTTCATGCCTCCTCGTTTACAATTAATTACCTTATCCGACCGAAATGGACTTTAGCCAAATTTGTTTATGACGAAGGTGACCATAAGACAACTCTTGAGATAAAACAGATACTCAATTATATCTACTATTATCAGTACCTTAAAAAAATTCTGATCTCCTATATCAATTCAAAAAAAATAATATCAATGAATTCCGATGAGTTTAAAGAGCTCCTCGATAAAGTAGATAAAATCGGGATAGAGACTTCGCTTACATCCATTTTATCCAATGCTGCAAAATCGATGTCGGACTTTTTTAATATCGGAGAGATCCAGAAGAATAAAATTCCTTTTATAGCGATCGAAAAATTTCTCGAGGAAAAAGAACTTAATAATCATCTTGATAAACTCCATAATGCCTTCGGCACGGACAATGCACAGAAAATAACTATTTCTGATCTTCAGAAAACTTTTGACGGCGTAATGATCGAAAGATTCGAGACCGTCACCACTGAAGAACCGCTTCAGGGTGAAGAGGAGATCAAGGAAGAATTCCAGCCTGTAAGTATGGCCGAACCGGTGAGTGAAGAAGAGACAATCCGGCAAGAAACTGTTCCTGAATCCGATACTCTCCCGGACTATACCTCCGGGGAAGAAGTTGAAGAAAAGGATGAAATAAATAAACCGGCAAAGCTTAGAATAAGAATTGATAAAGACTTGCAGATTGAACCGGTTGAAGAGTCGGATGAAGTTCTAAACGAACCTGATACCCCGGAGGAAATTGAAGAGGATTATTCAGCCCTGGAGGAAATTGTAAATATTAACAGACAACCCGATTCTGAAGCTAAGGAGGAAGAGCAGGATGAACTCCCCGAAGCTGATCTGATTCAGGAGAATCTAGTAGAAGAAGAATCCTCTGAAATTGAGGAAGAAATTGAAAACGCTGAGCAGCTTAATTTAATAGAAGACGAAGAGGAGTCAGATCAACTGGAGACCAATATTGATGATCATGAAAATCAGCCTGAACAACCTGAACCGGAATCACCAACAGAAGATGAAAATGAAAGCATGCTCGAATCTATTCTTGAAGCTTCTGAGAGCGATTCCGTAAATGATGAAGATAATTCCGGATCGGAAGAAACCGATAACGGTGAAAAACAGAGAATGGATATTGCGGAGCTGCTGGAACATAAGGAGATGACAAAAATTATCGAAGTGATTTTCGATTATGATATCGAAGAGTTCGCAAATCTTCTAGACGAAATTTCCGTCTGCCAGTCACTTGATGATGCCTATGTGGTTCTTAATCAGTCTTTAAAAAACAGGAATATAAACCGTAATTCCAGGGAAGCTGAAGCATTTAAATCGATCATTTCTCAATATTTCAACGATAAGTAATTTCCAATGTTTATTGATTATGCAAAAATTTATGTAAAAGCCGGCGACGGGGGAGCGGGTGCTGTTGCGTTCCGCAGGGAGAAATACGTACCGAAAGGCGGCCCTGCCGGAGGCAATGGGGGTAACGGCGGAAGCGTTATTTTTATTGCCGATTCAAACCTCAATACTTTACTCGATTTCCGATATCAGAAAAAGTACCTTGCCCAGAATGGAGATAAGGGAGGTTCATCACTTAAGGACGGCAAAACTGGCAAAGACATTTTAATTAAAGTCCCGATTGGAACAATAATTAAAGATGCTGAAACTGAGGAAGTCCTTTCCGATCTTGATTCTAACGGTAAGGAATTTGTTGCCGCAAAGGGGGGCAAAGGGGGTAAAGGTAACAGCAACTTTGCAACACCTACAAATCAGACACCGCGTTATGCCGAATCCGGAAAACCGGGAGAGGAAATTAATGTTGTTCTTGAATTGAAATTGATAGCAGATGTGGGACTGGTCGGATTTCCGAATGCGGGCAAATCAACACTGATCTCCGTTATTTCCGATGCCAAACCTAAAATAGCCGATTACCCGTTCACTACTCTCGAACCTAATCTCGGCATCGTCCGGTATAAGGACTTTAAAAGTATTATCGTTGCCGATATCCCGGGAATTATCGAAGGTGCTCACCAGGGAAAAGGTCTCGGACTTAAATTTCTCAGGCATATTGAACGGACAAAAATTCTCCTCCTGATGATCGATATAACTTCTGAAAACCCCCAGAATGATTATGATACTTTGTTAAATGAGTTGAATAATTACTCTAAGGTTCTAAGCAGGAAAAAGAAAATATTGGCCTTTTCTAAGTCGGATCTTGTGGAGAATTCCATCATTAAGAAGATCGAAAAGAAAAAAATTAAAGGTTACACCGGACCCGTAATAGTCTTCTCATCTGCAACCCAATCCGGCATTCAGGAATTATTGGATAAGTTATGGGAAGAACTGCACGATTAACTTTATCCGGATTTATTACCAGGATTCTGATTCTCTTCATTTTTACTTTAATTGTATCGGTTGTGTCTCTTCTAATAGGCCCCGTTAACATTAGTCTTTCAGATGTGCTCATATCTCTATTCTCAAATGTAAAGGATGATACCATCTCACAGATTATATTTGATATAAGGCTGCCGAGAATACTCTATGCTGTTGCAGTTGGAGGCGGACTTTCAATTGCAGGAGCTGCGTTCCAGGCAATGCTTATGAATCCACTGGCTGAACCATATATTCTCGGTATTTCAAGCGGGGGTACATTCGGTGCGGTTCTTTCTTTCTTGATCGGAGCCTCATTCCTTGGTACTCAGGCACTTTCGTTTCTGGGTGCACTGTCCGTAATGCTGATTGTATTTCTTCTCGGAAAACGTTTTGGCGAAATTGAACCTAATGTTCTGCTCCTTTCGGGTGTAATGGTTGGAGCGTTTTTCTCCGCGGCTATACTTCTAATGATGACTTTACTGAATGATTCTCTCCGTACGGCTCTCTTCTGGTTGATCGGAAATTTGTCGCTGGCTGATAAGGACAATTCGGTTCTTGTTCTATTGGTTACAATCTTTATCTCTGCTTTACTGATAATGCTTTCGAATAAATTTAACGTAATAAGCCTCGGTTCCGACTATGCGAAACAACTTGGAGTGAATACCAATTCACTCAAGACAATCACATATATTCTTACCAGTATTATGATAGGGACACTGGTTTCAGTGAGCGGAATAATCGGCTTTGTAGGATTGCTGATTCCCCATCTCTGCCGGATTGTTGTGGGCGTGGATAACCGTATGATCTTCCCCGCATCATTTTTCATCGGCGCTTCGTATCTTGTTATTGCCGATACAATTGCACGAACAATAATTGCACCGGCGGAGCTACCGGTCGGTGCAATAACCGCTTTAATAGGTGCTCCGGTTTTTATCTATTTGCTAAGAAGAAGATTTAAAATAATATCATAGGAGGAATGGTGATGAAATTTAAAAAACTGAAAATTCTGATTGCCGGAATTGTTATTGTCTCCGCCTGTTCAACAGGGATAAATATTTTTTCCGATAACGACGAAGTCGCTATGGGTCAACAGTTCGATCAGGAGATACGTAAGAATTCTAAAGAGTACCCGATTTATAACGGTGACCCCGGAGTAAAGGATTATATAAATAGAAATATTTTCAGTGAAATTTTAAAATCACCCGAATTGAAAAAAACAGCAGTCTACTCTTATCAGATGGAAATAATTCAGAATGATACAATGCTTAACGCGTTTGCTGTTCCCGGGGGATATGTATATCTCTATACTGGATTATTAAAATATCTCGATTCCGAAGCGGCGCTTGCAGGTGTCATCGGTCATGAAATTGCCCATGTGGAAAGACGGCATGCTACCCAAAGAATTACTTCAGCTTACGGAATTCAGATAATCCTTAGTATTGCACTCGGTAACAATCCATCACAGGTAGCCGAGATGGTCGCAAATCTCTTCGGTGGTCTTGCTCTTCTGGCAAACAGTAGGTCAAATGAAGATGAAAGTGATGATTACTCCATTAAGTATCTTAGAAGCACCAGATTTTATCCCGGCGCTGTTAAATTCTTCTTTGAAAAACTCAGGGACGACGGAAAAGTTGCCCGGGGCGGGCAGGGGATTGCCACATTCTTATCGACTCATCCGGATCCGATTGCCAGAATCAGCACAACAGATCAGCGCCTGGCAGCTCTTTCAATCCCGGTAAAATCGTATAAGGATTCCGGGGAGGGTTTTTTCAAGGCGGAATATCAGAAATTCATTAAAGGAAAGCTGAAATAGGATTGCCTGCTTCAAATTCGATTAATATCTATACTTGAAGTTTCTTGTCCCTCTGTTTATATTTGATGCCCGGTTTTAGGAAAAATCTTAATTCCGGGCTGTTTTTTTAGAATTTGGCGAGGTAGCTCAGTCGGTTAGAGCAGTGGAATCATAATCCACGTGTCGGGGGTTCGAATCCCTCCCTCGCTACATCTTTATCGGAGTGATTTATATGTATCCATTATTAATAACCATTTCTGTAATTATTTCTGTATTTCTGGTAATTGTTGTTCTTCTTCAGTCAAGCAAGGGAGGCGGCCTGGCCGGTTCTTTCGGCGGGACAGGTCAGTTCGGAACCGTTTTCGGTACTAGAAGAACCGCTGACTTTTTGAGTAAAGCTACCTGGTGGCTCGGCGGAGCTTTATTAGTCCTGGCAATTATTATAAATCTTTTCTTCTTACCGGGTCAGACTACTGTAGATCAGAGAGAAAGCATTATACAGAGCGACAGGCAGGCAGTACCTACAGCACCTGCCTTACCTCAGCAGCAGTCGACCTCTCAACCTGAACAGAAGTAAAATCATTTTTTAAACCTCTCCTCAGGGAGAGGTTTGCTATTCAATGAATTGCTTCCAATCAATATTATCCCATTTCCCAACGGTGAACTGATGGCTAAAATTACAAAAGCTCAAAAGGCTTATAAGAATCTTGATTTTCTTAATTCAGCAGATGCCAGAACTGTAAGAATTCTATCTGAATATTATGAACCGAAATCGAGGTTCCAGAAACATAATATAGTTGATACAATTGTTTTCTTTGGTTCTGCGAGAATTCTTTCCCGCAAAGATGCGCTTAAGCTGGTTGAAAAAGCACAAAAGGACAATTCGAAAAACGCGGAATATAATTTCGACAGAGCCGTTAAACAGCTTGAAATGTCGAAGTACTACGAGGATGCTGTTCAGCTTTCTAAAAAACTTACTAAATGGTCAAAGTCTCTCGGCGAAGAGAAAAACCGTTTTATCATCTGCAGCGGCGGCGGACCCGGAATAATGGAAGCGGCAAACAAAGGAGCTAAACTCGCCGGTGGGCATTCAATCGGTCTGAATATCTCTATCCCGTTCGAACAATTCGTAAACAAATATGTCGATCCGGAACTAGCTTTTGAATTCCACTACTTTTTTATGAGAAAACTCTGGTTCATCTATCTCGCAAAAGCTTTGATTGTATTCCCCGGCGGATTCGGTACTATGGATGAATTGATGGAAGTACTTACTCTCGTTCAGACTAAGAAGATCACCAAGAAAATGAAAGTGATTATGTTCGATGAAAACTACTGGCGGGAAGTAATCAACTTTGATGCATTAATTGAACACGGAACTATCAGCCGGGAGGATATGAAACTTTTCGACTTCTGCAGTTCGATTGATGAAGCATTCGATAGGATTACAGCGCACTTCAATAAGTATTTTCTCAATAAGAAAAAAATCATAAAAAAACCCCGTAGGTAGTACGGGGTTTTCTGGTCTTAAGCTCTTCTGTCTTTAAAAGCTTGTTCTCTTGACGCTCTCCGTTTCGCTTTAATTAAATCCATCCTTTTTTCTATTGACGGTTTAACAAAGAATGTTCTTTTTTTGAACTCTTTAAGGACTCCGGAACGCTCATACTTCTTTTTAAAACGCTTAAGCGCTTTGTCAATATTCTCGTTCTCTTGAACGGTAATACCTACCACTTATATCACCTGCCTTCTTTGTGGATAAAAATTAGCGCACCAAACCTAATGATTTAAGTCAGAATTGTCAATCTTCAATTCCGATTATTCCTCTTCCTGCGGGGATATTACTAAAACAGGGCATTTTGAGAACCGGATTACCTTTTCAGCTACACTTCCGAGAAGTGTATGAAATATGCCTGTCCGGCCATGCGTAGCTATTACAATCAGGTCGCCGTTGATCTCTTTAGAGTAATCGACTATTTCCTCGTAGTCTGTCCCTATTCTGAAGACTTCAATTATCCTGATATTAGAATCTTCGGTTAAAGTCTCTGCGGTTTCAGAAAGCCGGCTTCGAAGATCTTTTTCCATTGAGATCAGTTTCTCTTCTTCAGTTGTGCCGGAATATTGTCCGTTAAGGAGTGGAGGAGTCTTCTCCATAACGTGAATCAAATGAATCTCGGCGTTCATTTTTTCTGCCATATCCCTTGCATACTCAAATGCCGAAAATGAAATTTTACTGAAATCGGTAGGTACTACTATTGTCTTTATGTCGAACATGTTTAATTAAGGTATGATAAGAAACTGTTTCGCAGATCGGTTGAATGAGCGTTTGATGCAATTGCCAATACGTTATTTTTATGCTTCATAATTAAAATTTCGCAGTCGCTCTCTTTTACTCTGAATACTTTCCCATTGTCTAAATCTTTTTGAGACAAAATTGATCCGTCATTCATTAATTCGCTGGACAGAAAATTCTCTTTTACCTGGCACAGATCTAGTATTTCACCCTTCTTGCTCATAAAAATTGTATGAGCGAATTTTTCAGTGCCTGATTCAGAAATAATTGCACCCTTTATTTCCCAATCCGGACACTTTGGAATTACCGCAATATAGTTTACCCCGTTTTTTTCGTAGAAATTTCTGACTGATTCAGCATCCCCATCCGTAAATTGAATTTCCAATTTCCCTGCCATTATCTGATGAAAACTTGAATGAACCAGCGTAATAAACTGCGACTTATCCGGTTGAGTAATGGATATCGGTTCATCGCCTGAATAAGGAATAAAAGGATAACTGACAAGAATTGCAAAAGTAAGGATAACAGCAAATGCGAATGTATATTTGCTGGTAACCAGTTCCTTTAATATCCGGGTTAGTCTATTCTCCTGTCTCGTTCCGAACTGTTTTGATATTTCATTCCGGATGTTATTCATCAGGTAAGCCGGAGCTTCGTTTTTACTGAACCGTGTCTGGAGAAGATTTTTAATCCGGGTCTGTTGAATATAATCCGCCCTGGATACAGGATCCTCTTCAATCATTCTTCTGATTCTGCCGATAATCGACTCATCAAAAATCTCGTTATCGACGTATGCGGTTATTTCTTCAATTCTATTCATTATTTTTTTGATCCGTTGCCGTCTACAAATCCTCTATCCTTAGCATAATCGTAGAGCTGGGAATAGAGCATCTTTCTCGCCCTGTGAAGCCGCGACCTTACGGTTCCGACAGGAATATCAACAAAATCCGCAATCTCGTCGTAAGTAAATCCTTCTATGTCGCTTAGAATAATTACTGTACGGAAATCCTCGGGCAGATCTGTAATTGCCTTTGATATCTCATCGTCTAGAAGATTGCTGAATACATCCTGTTCGTAATGCCTGGATTCGACTTCATCGGACTTAATATTTTCATAAAAATTCTGAATATCCTCATAATCAACTTTGTTCGGTTCCTTTACCTGTTTACGGTAATCGTTGATATATGAGTTCTTCAATATCCTAAACAACCAAGCTTTGCAATTAGTGCCCTTTTCAAATTTATCAAAGAAACGGAATGCTTTAAGGTAGGTTTCCTGTACCAGGTCGTCTGCATCGTCTTCGTCACCGGTCATTTTAAGTGCGAAGTTATAGAGAGCATTCATATGGGGAATTGCCTCTTTTTCAAACTCCCGGTAAAGTTGATGAAGTTTCTGATCAGTATTTGGCATAGATTGTAATTGCATAAGTGCGAATGCTGCTGAAATATTACTCTTTTCTTAGACCTAATTTAAGAAATTACAATTCCATTTAGTATTGAATTCTTTGATAGATCCGATGGAATTAGAAATCCGTTTAACACTGTAAAACCGGTTTTATTATCGGTCAGGATTAAATTTGCCGGCTCGTCTACAGCAATAATGGGAGAATACTTTGAAAAAGAGGGCACAATGTTGATCGGCTTTTCCGAATAATTAGAGCCGATTGCGCCGGGCTCTAATCTGATTGTGCAGTATCCTGATTTCAGCAGTTGATCAATCTCGGAATTTTCAGGCATTGAACGGAATTCTTTTTCGAAAACTCTCCCCGGTTCCACTGTAAATCCGTTTAAATCGTGCTCTTCAATCCCTTTATAAACCGAAAGGTCGCCTATTTCAGCAATTTTCCCTTTATAAAAAAAACTGTTAGAATCCTGGTCGAATTTTTTCTCCCTGTTAATCCCGATATCAACTTTATATGATGTGCCGTTACTCACTGAATAAACATTCCTGATAAGCAGATCGAACAACAATGATTGATTCTCGGGAATGGAATAATAATCCTGAAAATTAATTTTTTTATAGCTTTCATCTGCAATAGTGTTTAACGCCGCTAAAAGAGAGATGAAATTAAGCTTACGGATCAGGTCCTTATTCCTGTCGCCTATAATAAATCCCGATTCAATCAATATAGAGCTTATGCCTGTCCCGATAAAATTATCGCCGAACGATCTCGGCTCATGATCGTCTTTGTAGCGTGCTATATGCCCGGGTATTAAATTCCCAAGTACATTGTTGATTGCAGAAATTACCTGCATACTCTGCTTACGGCTCTCATTAATTTCGTTAGCGAAATTGAAGGGGGGCGCGAGCATCGAAATTGCAGAACTCTTCCCGGATCTGCCGGCCGTATAATAACTGTTCTGATCGTGGAGGTTGAAACCGAATTCGGGTCTGAGCCTGTCCGAATATTTCCATAAAATCTCAGCTTCAGGTGTAATTCTCCGGAGAGCATCCCGGTTCACGTCCACATTAATTCTATTTACCCTTGAATGACATTCGGCACCGTCGGGATTCAGCATCGGAATGAAAGTCATGCTTAATTTATTAAGAATCATTTTTTTGAAATCAGAAAACTGGTCGTCGCACGAAAAGAAATTGAACAGGTCGAACAGAGCTGCTGTTGCGGTCGGCTCATCACCGTGCATTTGCGACCAGAGCAGAATATTTTTCTTTCCTTTTCCAAGCGTGATTGATTGAATTATTCTGCCTTCAATAGATCTCCCCGCAATTTCAACATCAAAATCACTTCCTTTCCGGTCAATTGATTTTATTATCCGGGAATGTGTAACTCGTTCTGTACTTATTGACCGCTCAAAATAATTTTCATGTTGATCATACAGCTTTTGAAAGTCGATATTTTTCAGCAAACCTGTTTCTCCCTGAATCGATTGATTTTGTTAATGATTTGCTCCAAATTTAGTCTGTCTGTATTAATAATTAAAGAGTAAATAAAAATTTATTGGAGGAGAGATGGCCACCGATAAACTTGTTTTAGGATCGAAGGCCCCGGAATTCAAACTGCCTGCAACCGATGGAAGAACCTATTCGCTCGATACGTTCGCTGACAAAAAGTACCTTATCGTAATATTCAGCTGTAATCATTGTCCTTATGTTCAGGCCTATGAGGACAGAATTATCGGGATACAAAATGATTACCGTGAACACCTTAGTATTGCCGCGGTCAGTTCGAATGAAACGGTAAATTACCCTGAAGATTCGTTTGAAAAAATGAAGGAGAGGGCAGATCTGAAGAAGTTTAATTTCCCGTACCTGTTCGATGAAACACAGGAAACCGCTAAAGCATACGGTGCTACGCATACTCCCGAAATATTCTTGTTTGATGAAGAACGTAAACTGGTTTTCCATGGAAAGATAGACGATAACTGGCAGGATCCGGCAAATGTAAAATCAAAATACCTTAGAAATGCTCTCGATGAACTGATAACAGGAAAAAAAATCTCCGTACCTGAGACGTTTACAATCGGTTGTACAATAAAGTGGAGGAATTGAAAGATTAAACTGCTTCGCCGAAATCATCTTCAAATTTTTGAAGAAGTTTTAACGGCTGTGGTGAAATTGCAAAACAGTAGAGGGGATAGAGTTGGTAAATCATCTTTATCATCTCCCCGACTATTCCTTTCGAAAATAAAATTCTTTTGGAAGGTCCGTTTTTCTTTTGAAGAAGAATCAGATCAATCTTATTTAATTGATCAAAATCTCTCTCCGCAATAAATTTTTTCACAACTATAGTCATATCATCTTCAAGGTCGGAGAGGTTGAAATTATTATCGATTCTCCGGGCACTGCAGATCTCAATAATCTCTTTTTTGTATTTAATCAGGTTCTTTTTAAAGAACAGGTCTTTTTGCGGTGAGTTATTGATGAACAATCCAAGCTCAGCTCCGTTTTTATCAAAGTAAAGGTAGAACTCGCTGTCTAGCTTGAATCTTCCGAAATGAATTAGCAGGAATGGGCGGTAGGGTTCTCCCTTTGCAAATCTCATATCCTTATTGAGCCGCATTATTGTTTCGTTAAATTTCGGCTCGGTGCGGATTGAAGGATTCATCCTGTTAAGAAACGGTGCAATTTCACTTATAAACGCTTTGGCGGGTTCTACAAGGTTTTTCTGATATCTGTCCCTGTTACGGTGAAACCATTCAACGTTGTTATTCTTATTTAACCCGCTGAGAAATTCGAAGATTCCTTCATTGAATCCGGAGAAATTATTTTTCACTTCTTTCAATACATAATTCCGAGATTAAGCGAGATATAAAAATGGCCAAAACTCTTACGGACATTTGACTGCAAACTTTCCACGCCTTCACCGAACAAATAGATATGATAATAACGGATATTAATGCCAACCAGATTAGACTTACTGTCGCCGAAGTTTGCACCCAGCCCGAAATATCCACCGGCGGCGTAATGCATTTTTGCATCGCTGAACGAACTGAAAAATTCTTTTTCGTACGGGGTCGTTATAACGAATGTAGGTCCGACACCGGCGCTCAGGTAAGGCCTAAGATTTTCAGTTAGTACGTCTGCAAAAATCCTGTACTGCAGTCCGAAATTTACAGGGATAAGAAAAATCCTGTTTACTTTGCCAATTACAAATGTATTGCCCCAGTAGTCAATGTATTCCATCTCCCTGTCGTCTTTCGATTCCGAAACAGAAAGATCAATTACACCGGTAAGAGTTCGTGAGAAGGCCCTTTTATAAAATGTACCGAGCCCGAATCCCCCTTCACCGAACATAATATCTGCTCCCCAGCTGTTGTTGGGAAATACTTCAGGCGGCTTTTCAGGAGCCATCTGACCGATACGCTGGGCTTCTATGCTTGAAAAAGCAAGCAGAGCAAATAAGATATATGCAAATACTTTCATTTTTGTCATCCTTTTGCTAACCTTCATGTGTAAGATATTGATATTATGGGAAAAAACAACCCGATAAAATCGGTACTTTGCTCTCTTTAACAACGTCATAAATAAAAAGGTTCTAATGGCCCTCAATCTTGAACTTAAAATTAAAACTCCTTCGCATACTTCTATAATTAAAAAAATGAGGAAACCGGATTATAAATTTATCCGTGAACTGAAACAGAAAGATGTCTATTACAAAGTTAAAAAAGGTCTGCTAAAGCTCCGAATCGAAAATGGTGAATATATTCTTATCAAATATCTGCGGGACGAAAAAGGGAAACGCTGGAGTAATTACTATTTGTTGAAACTTATTGGTGACAATCCTGAAGAATATCTAAGCGCTATCTTCAGAATTGATTCAGTTGTAGAAAAAAAGAGAAAACTTTATATGTATAAGAATACACGTATCCATCTCGATAAAGTAAAAGGTCTTGGAAATTTCCTGGAATTGGAGTCGGTAGTAAAAAGGAGCAGAAAAACCTCAGAAAAGGAATTTTATCAGGTTGTTAGGGATCTGAATCTTGATTTGTCCGGACAGATCAGGGCTTCCTATAAAAAATTAATAGGTAGAATTAAATGAATTATCAGTGAAGAGTCTATTATCTTAAAAGTAAATGATACTTACTAAAGAAAATATAAAAAAGATAGATCTCGATTTTCTCGTTCAGGAAAAAATTACATCGAACAGGATCCACGAACTGCTTTTAATCGTTCCTACGAACCGGAAAGCAAGGACGCTGAAGAAGGAAATAATCTCTCTTATGCCTGCCCGGTCAGCGCACGGAATAAATATAGAGACGATCGGGACTCTCTCAACAAAACTGCTCAAAAAATCGGCCGCGATCCGGCAGCTAAGCGAAGCTGCATCAACTGTTTTTATTAAACAGAGCGCTTCGGAAATTAAGTTGAGATATTTTTCGCTCTATAAAAAAGAGATCCCATTCGGTACTCTCGACCGTATCAGGAATATCATTTCGGAATATAAACGAAATGGAATAACCCCGGTTTCAATCCGGAAAGAAGCTGAAGGACTCTCCGGCTCTGAGCAGCTGAAAGCCGATGATATTGCGGATATATATGAGAGGTATCTCGAAAAGTGCGGCAGACTTAATGCATTCGAGATCGGGGATGTTTACATTAAACTGAATAATCTGCCGTGCATAGAACTGATAAATAATTTTCAATCTCTCTTTCCTGATACGGATCTGGTGATAGTAAACGGATTCGATGAATTTACTCTCCCGGAACATTCGATAATCGATACACTCGCGAAGAATAAGCGGGCTAAACTATTTCTTAATTTCGACTACAATGAGAATAATAATTTTATCTTCTCGCATCTCGATAAGTGTTTTAGAAGATTTATTGATTCCGGTTTCAGGATTGTGATTGATCAGGCAGAAGAACGTCTCAACTCGTTCAGAAAAACAGTTAGAAATGAGCTGTTCAAGATAAGGGGGAAAAAGAAGGTTTTATCGGATAAAGAAAAAATCATAAAATTTTCTGCTTTCAACCGCGAATCTGAAATCGAAACAATATCAAAGGAAATAAAAAAACTGATTGTGGAAGAGAAGGTTGAACCTCATAAAATATGTGTTGTATTCAACCTGATTCAGAATTATTCTCTTATTGTAAGGGATGTTTTCGAAAAGAACGGAATCCCGTATAATTTAACAGATCGAATTTCCCTCGATAATTCCAATCCCGTTACAGCCGTTATCAATTATCTTGAAATAGCAGAGAATGATTTCTACTTTAAAAACATTTTCCGCGCACTAACCGGCGGCTTTATAGAAAACGGCGATATCGATTTCTCAAATCTTCTTAAAGTATCATCGGAATTAAAAATTGTATCGGGTCGGAATAACTGGTTCTCTTCTCTCAATGATGCTATTGAAAGCAGAAAGTATTACTCAGGTATTGATGAATCGGAGCAGGGCAAGCAGATAGAATCTTATAAAAAAGCACTTGTAGATCTCAACGGTATTTCACTTCTTCTAAAACCTTTCGAAGACAAATTAACCGTCAGCGAATTCCTGAAAAGACTCTTTGATTTCCTGTATAAAAGCGGAATAGGTCTCCGGCTTTTATCGTCGGCAAACAATTCAGAAGAAAACATAAGAGGTTTCTCGACATTTATAGACACGCTTAACGAGGTATTCGACCTGATGCAGGAAGAGTATGGAACGGAGAGAAAATTTCATCTCCATTTTTTTATGGAGCAGATAAGAACTGCTTGCGGGTGGGCCCGGTTCAATGTAAAGGAAAAATCGAATTACGGTGTTCAGATAACCACGCTTGAAGAGATTCGCGGACTTCAATACGATTACGTATTTATAGGCGGACTGTGTGATGGCGACCTGCCTACGAGATATTCTCCCGAGATCTTCACATTGCCGTCTTTTAAGAAACGTGCAATCGAGCATCAGGCACAGGAAAGGAATCTTTTCTACCAGACGCTCATTGCCTGGAATAAAAAAATATTCCTTAGTTTCCCGGCAACCGAATCCGGAAGGGAAACAGTTGAATCGTCATTTCTTAAAGATTTTGAGTTGCTTTTCGAAACAGGAACAATAAATGATGAAGTTAACAATAAGCTGATCTGTTCAAAAGAGGACTTTGAAATTGAAATAGGAAGTAACGGTGATGAATTAATGCCTGGAGATTTCTTGCAATCTGATTACGATTACAATGAGATCGAAAAAGCGATCTCGGTTGAGAAAAAGAGGGAAGAAGATCCTTTATGTGTTTCCGGATATACGGGTTTCCTTCTGGATGACGATGTTGAAATGCTAAATCCTGAATCTCTCGAAATTTTAAAATCGTATGCAAACAGGCAGTATTCTATTTCCCAGCTGGAAATGTATGCAAAATGTCCGTTCAAGTTTTTTGTGGAAAGAATATTAAAGATCGATACAATTGAGGAGCCGTCAGAAGATATCGAAGCCATGGAAATGGGAAATATTCTGCATAATATACTTTTTCAGTTCTATACAAGATTGAGGGAATTGAGTATTAACCTTAATTCATGCAATAGTGAAACTCTTGAACATGCTAGAAAATTGTTAAATCAAATTGCTTATGAAGAGATATCAATAACGAATTTCAAATCCCCGCTTACATTTTACGAGAAAGAAAAAATCTTCGGTATCGGCGGAAACGAAAAAGAATCGATTCTTAACCGTTTTATTGAATATGAATGCGAAAATAATAATGATTTTTCCCCTTCATATTTTGAGGTGAGGTTCGGATCTATTACTGATGAGAGTTCGGACTCTGTCTTAAGCGATTCAAAGCCCGTAACAGTTGAGGGAATTAAATTGAAAGGGAAAATCGACCGGATTGATGTCTCGAACACCGACGATACTTTTAATATAATTGACTATAAGCTGAGCGGTAAGAAACCTTCTTTCCGTGAATTGAAAGAGGGTGTTTCGCTTCAATTGCCGGTCTATCTTTATGCCTCTTCACAGCTGTTAAAGAGAAAATTTGGCAGAGACTTTTCTCCCGAAGATATGATAATCTATTCCTTAAAATATTCTGAAGATGAGTTCGGGAAAATAAAAGTCGTTTCGGGTGATTCGGAGATAAAAGATTCATCTCAGCTGATTAAATTAACAATGCAGCATATTCGGGATTATGTACAAAGAATTACTGAGGGGAAATTCGGACTCTCAAATCGTGAGGACCGGGAAACTCTGGTCTGCAGGTACTGCAATTTTAAATCTGTCTGCAGAATTAATTCAATTATTGCTTAGTACGTTGAAAAAGTAGGGGAACTTAATTTATTTTCGATTCGGGAACATAAACAGTGATTCGATTACTCTATCTCATAAATACAATTATTCCTATCGGACCTCTTATTCGGTTCCGCAATCACGAGTTGCGTTTCTTTTTTTTCTTTACAGCGGTAACAGACCCTTTAATTGTTATTTCCAGTTATTTTTTTAATCGGCCGGTAATTTGGATTGAAACCTATCTGGTATTGAATACAATACTGTTCTTTGTTCTGCCGAAGCTTAAATTAAAATTTAAGATCGGGACTCTCATAGTTTTAGTCCTGTTCTGGTTCGTAGATAGAAGTGATGTTACGCTCTTAATAATTTCGTTCTTTCTTATGCTTGTAATTGCGTTATATTTTGCGTACCGGATCTATCTTAATCTTAAAAAAACAGGTTACTTTTTTGTTTATGCACTTCCTATTGTTATAATGTATCTTATCGGTGCGGCAACGGCTTATGTTTATTATTCCGATATCTACTTATTAACACTTACTAATACTTACAGGATATCAATTTATATTCTAATTAACCTTAGCATTTTATTAGCCGGGCCAAATTTCAAAATAAAACTTTTTGAATCCGGACAGATTCTGGATTTTGAGGAATATGAGAGGATTATAAAGAGACTTTCACCCGCGGAGCAGAAAATATTTACATTCATCATAAAGGGAAAAAGTAATATAGAAATCGCTGAGCTTTCACACATCGATAAAAAAACAGTTGAGACACATCTTTATAATATGAAGGAGAGATTGGGTTTAAAAAGTGTAAATGACTTACGTAAAATTGCAGATCAGATAAAAAAAGGGGAAAAAAGTTCTAAAGAATAATTCAGATTTGTTCCATTTACAATTCTCCCGTCGAAATCAAAATTTCAATTTCAAAATAATCTGTTGAAACAGGCATCCGGCTGTTATCTAAATAACACTTTAATGGCTTGCATACATTAATTAAACTTGTTATTTTTTCGCTGCCATTGTCAGGCTTTTGCCGGACGATGGCAATTTTTTTTATATCACCAGAAAAGGAGTTAAATCAGTGACTAATTTGGTATATCTGAGCAGAGAGCGAATTCGTGAAATGGAAAAGGAACTTACTGATTTAAAGACCAATGGTCGTAAATCCATGGCTGAAAGAATTGCCGAAGCAAGATCCCATGGCGATCTTTCTGAAAATGCCGAGTACGATGCCGCTAAAGAAGAACAGGGATTACTTGAATTAAAAATCAGCAAACTGGAAGAACTTCTATCCCGTGCTAGGGTTATAGATACTTCAAATATGCCCAAAGACCAGGCACATATTTTATCGACTCTTACCGTAAAGAATCTTAATAATAAAAAAACTTTTAAGTACACTCTTGTTTCTCCTGAAGAGGCCGATCTTGAAAAGGGAAAAATCTCTATTTCCTCGCCTGTCGGCCAGGCTTTAATGGGAGTAAAAGTTGGTCAGAAGGTTCAGGCAAAAGTTCCGGCCGGTATGATAAATTTTGAAGTTATCAGTCTTGAATAGATGCTCGACGAATCCTATATACAGATAGCGATTGAACTCGCAAAAAAAGGAAAGGGTAAAGTAAGCCCAAGACCCCTTTGCGGCGCCCTGTTGGTAAAGAATGATAAAATTATTGGCGCTGCATACAGGAATTCCCCTTCGGATCAAAGTCCGGAAATCACGGCTATACAAGGTTCGAGAGAAAGTACTTCGGGCGCTGTTCTTTACACAAATCTTGAACCATGCACTTTCTCAGAGAAAGAATTCGATTGCATTGATATTATTATTGAATCTGGGATCTCAAAAATTGTTATCGGCTCGGTTAACCCTAATAAAAATCTGGGCGGCACTTCTGTTAGGAAATTAAAAAAATCAGGAATCGAAGTCATTACGGGTATCCTGGAGAAGGAATGTATTGAATTAAATAAATTCTTTTTCAAACATACTGTTTCTTCCCACCCGTACGTTACGTTGAAAATGGCCGCTACTGTCGACGGAAAAATTGCAGATAAATCCGGTAATTCGAAATGGATTACTTCGGTCGAAACACGAAGCATGTGTCATGAATTGCGCAGTGAGTATGATGCTGTCCTCGTCGGATATAATACCGTTAAAATTGATAATCCGCATCTTACTGTCAGTCTTGTCGAAGGGCGAAATCCCGGAAGAATTATTCTCGATACTGATCTTAAGATTAGTCCGAAGTCCGATCTCGTTCAGAAAAATTATGACCGTAACCTTATGATTGTGACTTCAGATAAAAATAAAACGAAGAATAAAAAATTAACCCGACTTGCTGTTCATGGTGTGGAAGTCATTTTCGTTCGTGAAAAAAAGAACAATTACCTTGACCTCTCCGATATTCTGAAAAAACTAGGTGATAGAAATATAACCTCTATTCTTGTGGAAGGCGGCCGTAAAGTATTTACAAGCTTTATAAATGAAAAACTTGAAGATGAGGTTTTGATCTTTATGGGACCCAAAATTCTTGGGGACGGGTCGTCACTTACCGGCAATCTGGGAATTAAAGGCCTTCCTAAAGCACTAACCTATTATTTTAAGGATATTGATAAGGTTGGTGAAGATGTACTGTTAAGACTTGAAAGACGATAAAAAAGCGTCAGTGGAATGAAAAAGATTGAACAGAAAGTTTTTGAGTTTATCGCTCAATATGGGATGATCAAAGAAGGCGATAGGTTGTTGATCGCAGTAAGCGGTGGACCAGATTCCGTTTTTGCCCTATATCTGCTTAACAGATTTAAAAAGAAATTTAAAATTGATATAAACGCTCTCCATTTTAATCATTCACTCCGCGGAAAAGAATCTGAAGACGATCAATTGTTTGTCTTCGATCTCTGTGAAAAATTAGAAGTCCCCTGTCATTTTGTTAAACTCGATGTTAAAACCCATGCCAGGGCTAATAAATATTCTATTGAAGAGTCGGCTCGACTGCTTCGCTACGAAAATCTTCAAAATTTTTCTACTAAGCTAAAATGTAATAAAATTGTTACGGCGCACAATCAGAACGATAATACTGAAACTGTCCTCTTGAATCTTTTCTCCGGGACTGGCGCCGGAGGATTCACCGGCATTCCGGTTAAGCGGGGCAATATTATCCGGCCTCTGATGTGCCTTACAAAGGAAGAGATTCTGGATTACCTTAATCGATCCGGCATTCCATTCAGAATTGATTCTTCTAATCTTCAATCTGATTTCAAAAGAAATTACATCAGGAATAATGTTATTCCTCTCTTGAAGGAAAAAGTGAATCCATCACTGGATGCTGCTGTTTTCCGGTCTTCAAAAATTCTCGAAGGCACTCTTAAAACTGTTTTAAGCGGGACTTACAAGAGTGCTGGTAAATATATTACCTATAAACACGATCGGCTGAAGATAAATAATAATTTATTTGAGTTTCATGAGGAATCGGTTGCCGGCGGATTATTGAAAGATTACCTCGCCAGGTATTATAAGTACCAGTTTAATTATTCCGATTTAACAAAATTATTTAAATTGAGCCGTACGCATAGAGGAAAATCCGTTCAGCTGAGAAAGGATTTGATGGCTGTTAAGGAAAGCGATTCCATATTTATCCTCAAAAAAAACGTCAGCAACGAAGAACTTTTCTATCAGCTTGAGTCAGGGAGTGAAATTACTGTTGGAAAAAAACGAATCGGTATTATAAAAGTCGGTCGCTCTGATGTAAGATACAATGGTGAAGGGGATGTTGAATATATTAGTGCAGATAAGTCGGATGGTATGTTTATATTGCGTAAGTGGAAAAACGGGGACAGGTTTATTCCGCTCGGAATGAAAGGATATAAGAAGGTATCTGATTTTTTAACGGGCAATAAAATCAGCTCTGTTGAAAAAAAAGATCAGCTTGTTCTTACAAACCGGAACAATATTGTATGGATTATCGGTTTAAGAATTGACGATCGTTATAAGGTTAATTCAAAAACAAAAAGTATTTATAAATTATGGATGAAATGAAAACTGCAGGGAAAAATGAAATTTTAGTTGGTACGGAAAAATTTGTACCGTTATTAACAGAAGCGGTCATTCAAAAAAGAATTGCCGAGCTCGGCAAAGAGATCTCTGAGGAATACAAGACAAAGCTCCCGATTTTTATCGGCATTCTTAACGGATCCTTCATGTTTATGTCCGATCTTATGAAATCGGTCAGCATTAATTGTGAAATCGATTTCTTTAAGCTTTCAAGTTACGGTGACGAAAAGATTTCATCCGGACGTGTAAAACTTGTAAAAGACCTGAACGCGGATATAACTGACAGGCACCTGATTATAGTAGAGGATATTGTCGATTCAGGTCTCTCAATCAAATATGTTGAAGAAATGATCCAGTCTCATAATCCTGCAAGTATGAAGGTAGTCACTCTTCTGCTTAAACCCGACAGTCTGAAATATCAGGTCAAAATTGATTATATTGGCTTCAAAATTCCTAATAAATTTGTAATTGGATACGGGCTGGATTATGCACAGAAGTACAGAAATCTGGGCTCTATCTACGTCTTAAGCGAATAATGGAGAATTACTGACAAATGTTAAATAGATTTCAAAAATTGAATATGGCAGATTCAGATCCATCAAATCAGAATAATAAGAAAAAGCCTTTTGGCGGAGGACCTCAGAAACCTGACGGGGATTTTGACTGGTCTAAAATAATCCGCACTGTTTTCAGCTGGGGCGCGGTAATAATTGCTGCTGTCATAATAATGCAGTTTATGCGTTCCGGAACAACAAGCGCTGTTGAAGTTACTTTCGACATTTACGAGAAATTTTTAGAGGCCGGAAAAATTGTTGATGTGAAAGTTGTTAAGTCAGATATCAACGACTACCGTCTTGAGGGTATACTATCTGAAAAACAGATTGTTTCGATTAAAGGCGCTGATGTAACCGTAAAGGATTTTACAGTTACTTTCGATCAATCCATAATCGAAGAGAATATTAAGATCTGGAAAGAAAAAGGGATTAAATACACATTCATTAAAGAATCGAATGAGTGGATGACCGTACTTCTCGGATTTCTTCCGTGGGTAATCCTCTTCGCGGTTTGGATCCTTATCTTTAGAAGAATGCAGGGGGGTACCGGCGGTACTAGAGGTATTTTTAATTTCGGCAAGAGTAAAGCCAAACTGATCTCCGAATCAGCTATTAAAGTTACTTTTAAAGATGTTGCTGGCGCCGATGAAGCAAAGATTGAACTTGAGGAGATTATTGAGTTCCTTAAAGAACCAAGCAAGTTCCAGAAACTTGGCGGTAAGATTCCCCGCGGCGTTCTACTTTTAGGACCTCCCGGAACCGGTAAAACATTATTAGCCAGAGCAGTAGCAGGTGAAGCCGGTGTGCCTTTCTTTTCTATTTCGGGTGCCGACTTTGTTGAAATGTTTGTTGGCGTTGGTGCCAGCCGTGTAAGGGATCTGTTTGAACAGGGTAAACGAAATGCGCCTTGTATAGTATTCATTGATGAAATTGATGCTGTGGGAAGACACAGGGGTGCAGGACTCGGCGGCGGCCACGACGAAAGAGAACAAACCCTGAATCAGCTCCTTGTTGAAATGGACGGATTTGAACAGAACAGCGGTGTAATAATTATTGCAGCTACAAATCGCCCTGATGTTCTGGATCCTGCGTTATTGCGCCCCGGTAGATTCGACAGGCAGGTTGTTGTCGACCGTCCGGATGTTAAAGGAAGGGAAGGAATATTAAAAGTCCATACACGTAAGATTCCCCTCGATACCGATGTAGAGCTGGAAACACTTGCTAAAGGAACTCCCGGTTTAGCAGGAGCCGACATTGCCAACCTTGTAAACGAAGCTGCCCTGCTTGCTGCGAGAAAAAATAAAAAGAAAGTGGCAATGGAGGATTTTGAAGAAGCCAAAGACAAAGTTATGATGGGAATGGAACGCAAAAGTCTCATTATATCTGAAGAAGAAAAAAAGATAACTGCTTATCACGAAATCGGTCACGTCCTTGTTGCTAAAATGGTACCCGAAGCAGATCCGGTTCATAAGGTTACTATTATTCCTAGAGGCCGTGCATTGGGAGTTACTACATACCTTCCTGTTGATGAAAAACATACTTATTCCAAGAACTACCTCGAAGCTATGATTACTTATGCGTTGGGCGGACGGGCTGCAGAAAAACTGATCTTCAACAGGTTTACTACCGGTGCGGGAAATGATATCGAAAAATCTACAAACATTGCTCGTAAAATGATCTGTGAATGGGGTATGAGCGAAATTCTGGGTCCCATTGCATACGGAGCTAAAGAGGAAGAAATTTTTCTGGGTAGGGAAATTACTAAACACAAAGATTACAGTGAACAGACAGCACAGGAGATCGATGCGGAATTAAAGAGGATAATTATGAACGGTATGGAGAGGGCCGAGAAAATTCTTTCGGAAAATATCGATCTGCTCCATAAACTCTCAAAAGAACTGCTCGAAAGAGAAATCCTTGATGCAGACGAGATAGATAAGATTATGCGCGGTGAGGAATTACCTCCCGTTAAAAAGAACGGTGCCGGTTCCAAGGAGTCTCCCGCGAAGGAAATTCCGGATCATGTGAAAGCACTCCTTGAGGAAAAACAGAAAAGAGAAGCTGATAAATCTCCTGAAAAGAGTGATGGTAGCAACTGATCGCGCAACTATAGATTACCAAAGTGAGGTTCTGAGAAAGGCCATTCATCTCTGCTCCCTTTCTATCCCTGTCGTCTATTATTTCATTACTCGGGAATTGGCCCTTTCTATCCTCATTCCCCTGGCTCTGCTCTCTCTGGTACTCGATTTAAGCAGATATTATTTTAAACCGTTCAGCAATATTTTTTATAAAATTTTCGGTTTCATGCTTCGAAAACATGAAAAGGATGAAAAAAGAAAAAATTTGAACGGTGCAACCTATGTTCTTATCTCAGCCGTTCTTGTTATCGCAATCTTTCCTAAAGTATTTGCAGTAACCGGCTTTGCTGTCCTTATTATCGGTGATATTGCTGCCGCTCTTATTGGCAGGAAGTTCGGACAGACTCAGTTTCTGCTTAAAAGTCTGGAAGGGACTATTGCATTTTTTATCTTCTCTATTGTTGTTATTTTATTTACACCGAAGATAGAAGGAAGTATTACTGAATTTGTTATTGCTGTAATTGCCGTGGGTGTCGGTGCTGTCGCGGAAAATATATCGACCGGATGGGCAGACGATAATCTGACAATCCCCGTTTCAATCGGGATTACGATGTGGATCCTGTATGCTTTATTACTCCCCGATCTGGCCCTGGTTCTGCCGAATGTCCCTAATTAAAGGTGAAACAAACAAATATAGTTTTTGTATAAACAACAAAAATCTTATTCTATGAAAAAAGAAAACCTAAACCGGATGAAATTCAACTCGATTAAAATTTTACTCTTGTTAATTATAACAACAACGCTTTTTATCTCATGCGACCAATCACTTAAACCTGCTGTGGGAAATGAAGATGAGATAATTGTATTTGCAGACTCAACTGAGTTTTACCAGCTTGAAAGTTCTTTACTTACAGTTTTCGGAAAAATAATTTATACACCTCAGCCGGAGAACCTTTTTTATCTTACACGAAAAGAGATTTTTGAGATTGAGAAGTACAGGAATAAGAAGAATATTATCATTCTGGCTCCGTTGAATTCAGAATCGGAAACTTCAAAATATATAACAGGCATGATAAGTCCGGATGTTAAAGAACTGATTAATTCAGATTCGATTTCAGTTATAAACAAGCATGATCTCTGGGCAAAGAATCAGCTTCTTATGATTCTTACGGCGCCGACTATCGAGAAGCTGAATGAGAGCATATTAAATGAGCATGAGAATCTGCTCCATCATTTTCAGAAGGTATCCGATAAAAGACTGTTCCAGAGTCTCTATAACGAAAAGTTCGAAAGGAAGGATATTGAGGCAGGTTTTTTAAAAAATTACGGATGGATGATTTACGTTCAATCCGATTACTATCTGGCTCTCGATAAACCTGAGGATAATTTTGTGTGGCTACGCAGATCACCAGGAACCGATATGGAACGCTGGATCTTTGTCCACTGGATCGATAACGCTTCCCCTGCGATGCTTAATCGGGATTCTGTCTACTCGATTAGAAACCGGCTGACTCAAAAGTATTACCGGAGCTCAGATGATGCAAGTCATGTGGAAATTTCGGACGACTATAAAACAACACTCGAAGTCAACTTCCTTAACCGTTACGCTCTTATGACCCAGGGACTCTGGCGGATGAATGACGGTTCGATGGGCGGACCTTTCATTAATTACGCTTTTTACGATCAGCAGACCAAACGACTTTATATTCTCGACGGATCGATCTATGCTCCTAAATATTATAAGAAAAAACTGATTCAACAGGTTGATGTGATTCTTCAATCGTTCCTTGCAGGTCGTGAAGTAAAAAGTGATGTAAAAGAAGAATTAATGGAGGAACTGAATTAATCAATTCTCGATCTGTTGGATCCGCTCCATAACCTGAGGCGGAATTTGAAATCCGGGAAGTCCCTCCCGGATTTTTTTATAATATCCGATCGCTTTATTTTTCCTGTCCCAGCTTATCTCGTATAATATTCTGTAACTTAGCATTCTCCCGACCGTTTCTTCGATGAATACGTTATACCGGTTTTTGTTTGGTGGGAATCGAAGAATAAAATCAGCATCGGGTGCGTCAATATATTCGTTACTCTTTGTTGCCTTAAATAAAAAAATGTGAGGCACCAGATTATAACCCCCCGGCAAAGAAAATTCACCGCGCTGCATTTCATTGCTGAATAATTCCAGCCCGATATAAAAATCCCTTCCTTCATTTGTTTCAACTAATCTTTTCATAACATTCCGGTAATTCATTTCGAGCAGATTCGGGTCGAAGACATCTCCATCTTCAAAAGGTTGAAGCACTTTAAGGAATTGAGAAATATCCTCCTCCATTCCATCAAATAGATCCGGTTTGTTTCTTTTTAGCTGATTGAAGTACCAGGACCGGCGGAGTAATTCTTTATCTACTATTATCACATCCTCTCTTATCTTCTCAACAAACTGATAATAGTATGATGCTGAAATAAAATAATCCCACTGATAGGAGAATATTATAGCATCCTTTTCAACACTGTTAAGGATCGATTTGGTATAATCGTCAAATGTATGCTGATCACTTTGATCCACTTTGCTGAAGTTGATCAATAACGGGAATAACGAAATAAGAGGAAGAAAAATAATTGCCCTCTTCATCGAATTATATTTACTGATTAGCAGATATTGAAGCCGGTACAGACCGAGCGTAATTAAAATTGCAATCAGTATGTAATTAAAAAGGAAATATGAATCGATATCCGCAATATCATAATTAATTGCGTACAACAATGCCGAAACAAATGAAATGAACAATAACCAGAAAATTCTAATGTTACTTCTGTAAATTGAGAAAAGTCCGAATAGCCCGATAATTAATCCCGGCCATGTGAACTCCCCCGGTAGATTCTCCGCAAAATATTTTAATTGTTTAATTGCAGAATCAAATGATGAAAAAAGCCAGACCTGGTATTGTTTCCCCGTAACATGCCTGAAGAAATTCTCGAAGTTTACAGGATTTCCCCAGTTAATTTCAGGATTCAAAGAAGATCTGATCGGCAGATAAAGATAAAGTAGAAACAGTACCAGAAAAGATACTGTTGCTGTAATCAGAATTTTTTTTAATGACGATGAACCGAATCGCTCCCTGGAAAAGTAGAGTATTGCAGTAAATGGCACAATTAATATCGTGGTCATGTGATTTGTAAATCCTAGAGCTAAAGCGATTCCTGTGCCGACCCACTGAAAAAGTGTGCTCCTTTTTGATTCTGAACTCCGCAGGGAGAAATAGAATATCAGACTGAATATAAATATCTGAAGCGAGTATACTTCCACAGAAGTTGACTGCATCCAGAATGTTCTGCTGAAGGCAAGGAAAACCATACCGCCGGCTGCTGATAAATATGAAATTTTCTTGCTTTCTCCGTCAGCATCAGTAAGACTCTTCTTATTCCCGGTTTTATTTTTGATTTGAATAGAATCTATATTTATGTTCTGCAGCAGCAGCAGAACAGATTTGAACAGGAAGAATATTCCGAGCGCGCACCAGATAGCCGCAAGCAGATTCAATTGATAAATTGAGGAGAAAGGAAGAGGTAATTGTAAAAAAATATAACCGGCAAGTGTGAACAAAGGGTAGCCTGTAGGATGGGCAATTCCTAGAGTTGCCTGAACGGCGGCGAGTTCTCCCGAATCGATTTGGATTACTCCGTGCGCCAGCGTGATCATGTAAATAATCAATACGAAAAACGGTATAATAAATGCAGTAACCGTTTCTATACGTAAATACTTAGACGGTATATTTTTTAAATAACTCACGATTTTCATTTGTTATCTTTTTCAGTTGATCTTTCAAATCAACTCTTAATTTTTTCCTGATCCAGAATTCCAGTATCGATTTTTTGTCGGTTGATTCCGGAATTACACTGTTGTTCACATCAAACAAATTCTGAAGTGAGAATTCAACGAATTTTAGAAATCTATAATTCGATTCGATGTTCTTAACGTCTTCTTTAAATCCGCTTGCTGCTAAAATTTTGAATAATGCTCTCTTTTCTTTACCAAAAGCCAAAGGATATAACCGGCTGTTCGTAATTGTTATTGCGTCGGTAATAAAATCGATGGTAGATAATCCGCCCCGTTCTTTTTTAATGTTGAATGAACCGGTTGTTAGCTTTAACAGCTCACCGGCTATCATTTTATCCATCTGTTTGATCTCTTGAATGACCAGCTCTCTTTCAAATCCGGTGGCCGAGTTGGTAATCGCGCCTGATATATGATCGAATAAATCGACCCGACCGGCTATATACTTCATCTTTAAGAATGCCTGGAATTCCCATACTCTTGCGCGTGTCCTGATATACTCTTCAAATTTTTGAACACCCCAGATTAATTGCGAACTCTTTCCTTCGGGCCGGAGCCTGAAGTCGATAGAAAATGGTCGTAACTGATCCTGTAAAGTTTTTATTAACTCCTTCGCTTCCTTATCGGTTGTATTAGAAGTATCTGAAATAATTATCAAATCGATATCGGAAGAAAAACTAATTGAACCGGATGCAATTCCTCCCAGCCCGATTATAACTAATCTGGATTTCATTTCTGATTTATCAAATTGAATCCTGATCCGGTTAGTGAGGTATTGTGCAAGTGTTTTAGATACCGATTCTGCTTTAATAAATCCGAATGTAAAACGGGATGAAAGGTATAGCATCAGCTGGTTGATTGTTAATTCGTTCAGCCCGGTTTCATTTAAGTTGACGAAAGCTTTCCTTGTTAATAACAGTTCTGCGCAGAGTTTGTCTATTGCAACCAGGTTTACGGATCTGTCTGAATATTCGCAGAGAGTAAGGATGGAATTGAGAAATAATCTGTCGCTGAATTCGTTATACCAGATAGAAGGAATAGAAATGGATCTTACTATCTTTACGAAGTTATCAAGCACACGGTCCGGAAAGCCGGATTTCATCAGGAATTTTATCAGAGTGGGTTTGAAATTATCGAACATTTGTGATGTTCTCTGGTCAAATTCCTTTTGACCGAATATACCTGTGCCCCTGTTTAAATAATCCAGATTTTTATTTGCCCGTTCGCTGTCCCGGAAGTTGATATCACCGCGTGCGGATTTTTTTACTGTCCCGGTTTCAAGTATAGAATTATAAACCGCTCGAACAGCTTTGCGGTGATGATTCATTGTATCTTTAAAATCTTTTATTGATTTGAATCCGCTGAATAAGGACAGTTTCTTTAAGAGGTTCTCATCGTCGGGTAAAAGGTGGGTCTGAGTATCGTTCATTAATTGCAGAAAATGTTCAGTGCGCCTGTAGAAAATATAAGCCTCCGTTAAAATCTTCTTTTCTTTTTTACTCAATAATTTTTCATCGCTCAGGAGGGTGATGCCTTCCAAGGTGTTTCCGGTTTTTAATCGGTTTAATTTCCCCCCGTATATTAATTGTAATGCCTGAACCGAAAATTCTATATCCCGTATTCCGCCTCTGAACAATTTTACATTTTCCATTCCCCGATTCTGCGTTTCAATATTGTTCTTCATTTTATGAATCCGTTCTTTAACGGAGGAGGAAATATGTGAAGGATAAATGAAAGGTGTAACGAAACCATGGAAAGTCTTAAAGAGGGATTCGGATCCTCCGATGAAATCGAGCTTGATCAGCATCTGTCTTTCCCAATCCTCACCCCGTAATTCGTAATACTTTGTATAATCTGTTAACGATTTGCATATCTGGGAGTATCTTCCGTCGGGTCTTAACCTGAAATCGACTCTGTAAATATATCCCTTCTCGGAGATCTCGCTCGATGATTTGATGAATAAAATAGCGGCTTCGGATAGTATTTCCTGATATTCTTTATTGATTGACTCGTAAAATTCATTTGTATCATAGAACAAAAGAAGATCTACATCGGAACTGTAGTTCAGTTCGTTCCCTCCAAGTTTTCCAAGAGAGCAAAGGGAGTATGAGGAATTAATAACCGATTGAAGGTTATATTTTTTTACAATTTCCTGATAGCATATTTCAAAGAGAGAAAAAGTTAAAGACCTTGCGAGTGCCGAAAGCTGTGCAGTGACTTTTATAATATCAATCATTCCCAGAATATCCGCCAGACCTATTTTTAATATGTATCTTTTTTTGAATTGCCGCAGGTAATTCAATTTTGTTTGGAGGGATTTGAGCCGGTCTAAACTTCCCGAAATTTCTCTTCTAAGCTGGGATTCTTCAATCTCCGGAATTAAATACTCCTGGTCAAAAACCTGGTAGAGATACTCGGGATTAATTGAAACAATATCGGTAAGATAATTACTGTTAGCTGCAATAGATGCAACCACTTCGGAGTGATGGGGATATTTAATAAGATCATTAAAAAAGAAGACTCTGTCGTAGATCGAACTTAATATTCTCAATAGGTTTACTTCAGCTGCCCGGTCGAAATGATGCTTTCCGGCATCCGACTCAAGACGCTCAATTATCCTCTCAAACTGTCCGGAATCGATTATCCCTTCAGTTATCCTGATAATGCCTGTAATAAATTCCTTAGAAAAGGAGAAGGTTTTCTTCACTTATCAATCTGAAAGTTATGCTGACTAAAATAAATGATAAAGAATTAAATCGCACACCAATGTGCATCTCAATAAACAGGGAAAATATCCTGAAACATTTGTTGATGAAGAGTTTATAATCTGCAAATTAATTCTGCAAAGAGGGGGAAAACCGCACTTTCATTGCATTTCAGAACCTCTTTATTTAACTTGGTAACCCGAAAATGTGGAGAAATTAATGTTTAATTCACTGCTAAAGAAGATCTTTGGCGATAAAAATGCACGTGTAACAAAGGACTTGTGGCCTGTTGTTGATGAAATAAATGCCCATTTTGAAGAACTGAAGAACCTGACAGACGATCAGTTGCGGGCCAAAACAGCTGAATTTAAAAATAGACTCCTAAATGAAACTCAGGACCTAAGAAGTCATCTCGACGAATTGAAACAAAAACTTCAGGACGTCCAGACTGCCGATGAAAAACATTCTCTTTATGACCAAATAGAAGAAATCAGCGAAGAGCTTGATAACCGTAATGAAGAAATTCTGAATGAACTGCTTCCGGAAGCGTTCGCTGTTGTTAAAGATACCTGCCGTCGGCTTGTTGGAAAATCATGGGATGTAGCAGGTACAAAAATTACATGGGACATGATCCCTTATGATGTACAGCTTATCGGCGGTATGGTGCTGCATCAAGGTAAGATTGCGGAAATGGCAACGGGCGAAGGTAAAACACTTGTTGCGACTCTTCCTATCTATCTGAACTCCCTTACCGGAAAAGGTGTGCATATTGTTACTGTGAATGATTACCTGGCCAAGCGTGATAGCGAATGGATGGGCGAGATCTTTAAATTCCATGGTATGACGGTCGGATGTATTATTAATACGATGGACAGCGATCAGAGAAAAATCGTTTATGGTTATGATATAACTTACGGTACAAATAATGAATTCGGATTTGACTACCTCCGCGACAATATGGCTGTTGATAAGGAAAATTGTGTCCAGCGCGGGCATAATTATGCTATTGTAGACGAAGTTGACTCTGTGCTGATTGATGAAGCGAGAACACCTTTGATCATTTCCGGCCCTGTTGAAAAGGCGGAACACAAATACGATGAAATGAAACCGAAAGTGGAGAGGCTCTTCAGAAAACAGGCTAACCTTGTTGCATCAATAGTTAAAGAGGCTGAAGATCTACTTAAGACCGAAGATTCCAAGAACAGAGAGAAAGCCGGTGTGCTTTTGCTTCGGGCTCACCGCGGATTCCCAAAAAATAAAGCTCTTTTAAAAGTTTTCTCGGAACCTGATTATAAAAAACTGATGCAGCAGACCGAACTTGAATTCTTACGCGAAAATGCGAAAAGAATGCCTGAAATTGATGAAGAACTTTACTTTGCTATTGAAGAGAGAAATAATCAGATCGATCTTACTGAAAAAGGAAGGGAAGAGCTTGCATCAGGATCCAGAGAAGGAAAGCAATTCTTCGTTCTTCCGGATCTCGGAACCGAAATTAGTAAGATTGAAAACGATTCGTCATTAAGCATAGAAGATCGTCTCAGAAGAAAGGATGAACTCTATCATACTTATACTGAAAGATCGGATGTAATTCATACTCTCAACCAGCTTCTTAAAGCTTACAGTCTTTTTGAGAAAGATGTTGAATACGTTATTACGGAAGACGGTAAAATTGCAATTGTTGATGAATTTACAGGAAGAATCCTGCCGGGCAGAAGATATTCCGACGGCCTGCATCAGGCAATTGAAGCTAAAGAAAATGTAAAAGTCGAAAGAGATACTCAAACGCTTGCAACAATTACTCTCCAGAATTATTTCAGAATGTATAAGAAACTTGCGGGTATGACTGGTACTGCTGAAACCGAGGAATCGGAGTTCTATGAGATCTATAAACTCGAAGTGATTGTTATTCCAACTAACAAACCGGTTGTAAGAGATGATGAAGACGATGCGATCTACAGGACTAAGAGAGAAAAATATAACGCAATAATTGAAAAGATTAAGAGTCTAAAAGAGGAAAGAAGGCCGGTTCTTGTTGGTACTACCAGCGTTGAAGTCTCGGAGACAATTAGCAGAATGCTCAAAAGGCAGGGCGTTGGCCATAATGTTCTTAATGCCAAGCAGCATCAAAGGGAAGCTGAAATTGTTGCTTTTGCTGGTCAGCCGGGCGCCGTTACTATTGCGACTAATATGGCAGGACGTGGTACCGATATTAAACTTGGAGCCGGAGTAAGAGAATCGGGAGGACTTTACATTCTTGGTACTGAACGTCACGAAGCTCGTAGAATCGACCGCCAGTTGCGTGGCCGTTCCGGCCGCCAGGGCGACCCCGGTACTACAAAATTCTACATCTCTCTCGAAGACGATCTTATGCGCCTTTTCAGCGGTGATAGAATTACAAATGTGATGGGCCGCCTGGGTATGGAAGAGGGTGAAGCCATTCAGCATCCCCTTATCAGTAAATCCGTTGAACGTGCACAGAAAAAAGTGGAAGAGAATAATTTTGCCATACGTAAGAGACTTCTTGAATTCGATAACGTTATGAATCAGCAGAGAGAGGTTATCTATTCAAGAAGAAAACAGGCATTGGAAGGCGAACGGCTCAAAGGCGAAATTCTTGAATACCTTGAGGAGTTTGTTGATAGCGTTCTTGATAAGTATTACGACGATGCTAACATTGAAAAAATCCACGATGAAATACTGAACACCCTACTCGTTGATTTTAGAGTAGAACCAGAAGCTTTCGAAAAACTTGGCAAAGACGGTCTTAAAGAAAAACTCCTTGAGGCATCAACTGATTTTTACAACAAGAAAGAAGAGATGCTTGGCCACGAGCTTATGTCGCGCCTCGAACGTTTTGCGGTTCTTTCGGTAATTGATAATAAATGGAAAGAACACCTGAGGGAAATGGACGATTTGAAAGAGGGAATCGGGCTGCGTGCGTACGGTCAGAAAGATCCTCTGCTTGAATACAAAGGTGAAGCATACAATCTGTTTGTTCAGCTTCTCGAACATATAAGAACTGAAGTTGTTTCCTTCTGTTTTAAATTCTGGCCTCAGGCACCCGCTGAAGTTCAGGGAAGACGTCCGGCCCCGGCTCAGAGAATGCGTACTATTAAGGATAATACTGATAACCTGGGATTGCAACCCCAATCCCTGGAAGGGGATAATGCCCATAGAGGTAAACAACAGCCTGTAAGGGTTGAAGAAAAAGTGGGTAGAAATGATCCCTGCCCTTGCGGTAGTGGTAAAAAATTCAAAAATTGCCACGGTAAAAACAGCTAATCCGGAATCTTCATGAAAAAAATTGAAGCTATCATACGTCCCTTTAAACTCGATGAGGTAAAAGAAGCCCTTCTTGAAATCGGAATTAGAGGAATGACCATTACTGAAGTCCGAGGTTACGGAAGACAAAAAGGGCATAAGGAAACTTACAGAGGAAGCGAATATCAGATTGAGTTCGTTCCGAAAATAAAACTTGAAATTATTGTCGAAAATTCTCTTTCGGAAAAAGTAATCGAAACTATTCTCGCTACTGCTAAAACCGGGCAGGTTGGCGACGGCAAGATTTTTATATCAGAAATTTCCGAAGTCATCAGAATTAGAACTGATGAATCCGGTCCGGAAGCATTATAAACAAAAGAAAGGTGCGCCTATATCTGTTTTTACCATTATTACCAACAAACATTATATTAAAATGCCTTTCGTTAAAAAATTATCCCTGCTTACCCCGGTAGTTTTATTATTCCTTTTTAACAGCTGCGGTGTCTGGACGGACTTCACAACTTATTTTAACACTTACTATAATGCCAGGACGTTATTCGACAGGACCGAAGAGGAAATCCTTAAACATAAAAAAGATCCTTTCGAATTCAGGGAAGCGGCTAATCAGACTACTCAGCAGAACGTACCGGTAATCAGGACTCAACCGGGAATTACTCAAACACAGCAACAGCAGCAACAACAACAGATTATTCCAATGGCACAACTCAAACAGGATTTGACCAAAGTAATTGAGAAATGTTCTAAAATTCTCCAGTTCCATAAAGAATCCTCTTACGTAGATGATGCTCTTTTCATGACGGGTAAAGCTTTTTATTATCAGCAGGAATATGCCAGCGCTCAAAGAAAATTTCTTGAATTGTCCGCGCTGCAGGAATCGGAATATTTTTTGGAGAATAAACTCTGGCTTGCAAAGACTTATCTTCAGTTAAGAAGTTTTGATGAAGGTCTGGCACTGATTGAAGAAGTGAAGAATGATGCCAGGAATGAGGATGACGAAGAGTTGTTTACGGATGCATCAATTACGAAAATCGGATTTTTCTTATTCCGGGAGGAAAATTCAAATGCTATTACCGAATGCAACTGGTTGATGGAGAATAATGATAACGACGAAGTAAAAGCCCTGGTATCTTTTCAGCTAGGAAAGATCTATCTCAAAATGAATGAGAACGAAAATGCGCTCAACTCATTTGCCTCAGTAATGAATTTTTCTCCTACATTCGAAATAGAATTCGAAAGCCGGCTGGAACATGCAAAACTTCTGAAAAAAATGGGCAGGCTTGATGATAGCGAAAGCGAACTGATCGAATTACGCGACGGCGGCAAATTCAATCTTCATATGGATAGAATCCTCGTTGAGATAGGACAGGTTTTCCAGGAGAAGAATGAATATGAGAAAGCTGTTCAGATTTTTGTGGAAGTAGATTCCACTTACCGGAATTATCCGGCAGCCGGGTTTGCCGGATTCAAACTTGGCGAAATTTATGAAAGATATTACAGGGATTACGACAGCTCTTTGAAATATTATAATAAAGCAACCTCATCTTATGTCGAAAAAGAGATCAAGGAAAAATCGGGTGTCCGCGCCCGCAATATCGATAAGTATTTTAATATCAGAAAATCGGTCGAGGACCTTAATAAACAAATCGTCTATATAGAAAAACCTGAAAAATTCGTTCAGGATTCGATCGATTATGATATAGCTATGAATGAATTTCTTGATGAGAACAGGAGGAAAGCTGAACAGCTGACTCAGATGAGCCAGCAGAACCAGATAGTTCCTCAGACTCAGCAGATTAATTCTGAGCTTCAGACTAACCAGCAGCAGATGCAGCAGCCCGATCTTCAATCCACGACAAATAAAAAGGAAGAAATTACGCTAAAGTACCTTATATCGATCGGTAAAGCTCAAAAACCGGTTAGACCCAAAATATCTGTCGATTCCGTAAATACACTGCTTGCAGAAAATTACTATAACTTCGGGAGCCATTTTTTCTCGGAGCTTGATGTGCCCGATTCAGCTAATTATTATTTCCGATTAGTGCTCGATAAATATGCTGATAAACCGAAACGCGTTCAAACTCTCTTTGCACTGGCTACATATTATGAAACGGTTAATGAGAAAAAATCTGCTGATAGCCTGTATCAAATTATCTATGATGAATATCCGAACTCAACTCTTTTTAAGGAAGCGGGAAAAAAACTCGGACTGATTAAAGAGGAGGAGAAAAAGGTAATTGTAGCGACAGAAGATCCTGCTGAAAATTTTTATGTAGCAGCCGAAGAACTTTACTACAACAAGAATTTCCGCGATGCAATAAAAGCATTCAGAGATATTTACTTAAAATATCCAACTTCCACTTTTACACCAAAGTCGATCTACTATATCGGGCTTATACACGAAGAGTTGAAGGAGTATGATTCTTCTGCGTTTTATTACGGAATCCTTTCCTCAAAGGAATATATGTCCACGCCTATCGGCCGAGCGGTTTATGCAAAATATACCGAATATAAAAACGAACAGGAGAGAATTGCTCAGGAAGAAAGAGAAAAATTAGAAGCGGCAAAACCGAAAGAGGCGGAAGAAAAAAAAGAAACTCCTCCTGAACACGATCGGAGTATTTTAAACCAGAAAGAGGCTCCCGGAAAATTAAAGGAATTACTACCGGGTGAATCCAGGTCCGACTCTTTGCGTATCAAATCCGGTAGTAAGGTTTTACCCGATTCTATGAAGATTCAGAAATCCGATTCGCTAAAAAAAATATTGTAATTATTTAATAATAATTTCTCTTTGAAATGAACCGCAGAAAAGTTCTTGAAATGATCGAAGCGGGCGAGGGACTTCATATCGAATTCAAGCAGCGTTTCTCCACTCACGAAAAAATTGCAAAAAGTATAATCGCTTTCGCAAATACTGACGGCGGCTCAATTCTGATCGGAATTGACGATGATAAGTCTATCTACGGTATCGAAAGCGAAAAAAGCGATACCGAGCTGATAATTCAAACCGCAACTAGATATTGTGAACCGGAAGTTAAATTAAGCATTCATTCATTTGAGATTGAAAATAAAGAGATCCTCGTAGTTGAAATTCCTGAATCCGGTACAAAACCACATAGAATTCAGGACTATTCAGCCAGTCTCGACCTGAATACCGCCCAGGTTTACGTCCGCGTTAACGATAAGAGTATTCTTGCCAGCAAGGAGATGATCAAACTGATGCAGACCCGGCAGACAGGAAAATCGCTTGTAAATTATTCTCTTGGCAAAGAGGAAAGAATTGTGTTCGAGTTTTTGAATAAAAACGAATGCATTTCTGTAAAGGAATTAAGTAAAGCTGCGAATATCTCTGACAGAAGAGCTTCGAGAACTCTTATTAAACTCGTCCGCGCAAATCTGCTCTTTATTCATGTAAAGGATAACGGGGAAAGTTTCTTTACTGCAGCAGGTTAGTTTAAATAAACTTATAATCATTTCAATTTAAGATCGAAAACCTTCCGTAATTCAAAAATAGAAATGCCGTATGCTACGGCGACATTTAGAGATTGTTTAATCCCGTATTGAGGTATTTCTAAAGAAAAATCGCATAGTTCAATTAGGTCCTGCGATACGCCGGAAATTTCGTTGCCTACTATAAGGCAGACCGGAAAATCTGAATGAGTAAACCGGTGGTAGGGAATACTTTTGTCGGTCAGCTCAAGAGCACAAATTTTAATTCCTTTTTTCTTCATGTCAAGGATTAATTCTTTCGGATCCTTAATATATTCCCATTTGATGCTGTTCTGAGCTCCTAAAGCTGTCTTCGCAACTTCTTTCTTTTCCGGAGTCGGAGTATAACCGCATAAATAGAGTTTCTCTATCATGGCTCCGTCGGATGTCCTGAAAATCGAACCCACATTATAACTGCTACGTATGCTGTTCAAAAGAACATATACAGGCAATTTCTCAACCGATTCTATCTTATCGAGTGAAGTTCTTTTAAGCGAGATCTCTTCGTGGGATAACTTCTTCATTACTGAATCTGTGCGCTCTTATATGTTAACCTTAATCCGATTATTCCTATTACGATAAGAAAGATGAAAAAGATCCTTATCAGTTCTTTCGGCTCATCAAAAAAAAGCATACCGTAAATTGCAGTACCAACGGCTCCTATTCCCGTCCATACTGCATATGCAGTTCCAATAGGTAATGTTTTTGTCCCCATTGCCAGGAAGATATAGCTTAAGATCATTGTGACAGCTGTAAAAATTGACGGCTTTAACTGAGTGAATCCCTGACTGTACTTCAGGCCGACAGCCCACGAGATTTCAAATACCGAAGCAATAAGAATATAGATCCAGGCCATATTAATAATACTCAATTATTTGAATGAGGCGCCGGCAACATCGAGGTAATTTTCTAGCGTCTCGTTCTTTATGTAAAAATTAATTTTTGTGTATTCTGTGAATTGTTTTGCGGTTTCGTAAATCTGTTCTTTTATTCTTATAATATCACATGCACCGGAAATTTCGAAATCGCCGGTCAGATAAACATCCGCAATCCCTCTTGCTACAGTAACCTGAACGAGCATTAATCCGGGTCCCTTCACAAAATTAATCAGTTCACCTGTCGATTTGAAATTTACCAGCTCGTAAAATGTTGCTTCCAGAACAGATCGTTCGGCAGATATTTTTATCTCCTCTGTAACAAGAATATCATTACACCCGAACATTTTACCGGGCAATTCAGATCCTTCTAGAGCAACAAGATAGATTTTCACATCCTGTTCTATAACCCGGCTTTCAGATTCGTTCTTGCTGCAGCTGAATAGTAAAAGTGAAACAAAAAAAATAAGTATAGAGGAAATCATTTTTTTAGTGATGAGCATAGCAATCCTCTGATAGAAAATGTACGTAAATTCTTTTGAAAGATAAGGAAAGATTTTTATTTAAGCACCTTAAAGTAGACTGTGTCGGCAATAACGGAACAGAAAACTCCGATCCCGTCACCATCAATGTTTATTCTGGGCTCATGAAAATTTCCGTCGAATTCCTGTACATTCCTGTATGTAAGAAAAAAGAGCCGGTAGTTTTCATCACCGGCATATGTGATAACCCGGTAATTGCCGTAGAACCAGGTGTCCAGCCATTCGATCTTATATTCAATTTTTGGTTCATCCGATTTGACATTCTGAAGCCATTTAGACTGATATCTGTAACGGTCGAAATCTTTTAATAAATCTTCGGGCTTTATTTCGAAATAGGCATTGTCGTAAATGAAATTATCAGGCTTCGCGTCGAGCGCAACAATTGAAAGACTGTAAAATGGATTCCCGGGCGATGGAGAGAATACAATCTTAAACTGTTCAATATTACCGTTTGAATTGCGCTGCCGGTATTTTAATGAATCGAGATTCGATTCCTCATCTATAATTCTGAATCCCTTCGCAGGTACTTTTGTAACAGAAGCTGCAGATAATAATTTATTATCGACAGTAGCTTTAACATCCAGCCTGTAGGATTTTTCATAATCGATAATCAAATCAGACCCGTTATACTCATAGGAAAATTTCTGCGGGTTGTATACCAGTTTGTATTCTCTGAAACTCTGAAGATCGGTAATCCTAACTTCGGCATCGGAAAGAAAAAGTAATCTAAGATCGGGAGTGGTATTGAGAGGAAAATTTCTGGTAATCCTGATGTTCTCTACTTTCTGTCCGGGGTAAAGGTATCCTTCAATCACAATTTTAGGCAGATAAGTATTTTCACCAATCTCAACACTGTTTTCTCCGCATGAGAAAATTAACAGTGCAGAAGAAACCAGAACTAAATATTTATATCTATTAAACATATCAATCATCATATCTAGAATTTAATATTTACGCCGATACTGGGCAGAATTGGAAACATTGTGACATTATTAATTTCCTGTTTAATTACACCGCCTTTTATTTCATTCTTGTATTCAATGAACCAGACATTTTTCCGGTTAAGCAGATTGAATATCTGCAGATAGGGTGAAAGAATCCATCCGCCGTAATTAATTTCGTATGTAAGACTCAGGTCTAATCTTGAATAATAGGGAAGCCGGAACTCATTAATTCCGGAGGGATATATTGCCAGACTTCTTGAATTCGGTTCCCAATCTGGAAACTGGTTTATAAAATAAACCGACGCGGGAAGTGTTATTGGCTGACCAGAGAAGAAAGTAAAATTCAGTCCCAGACTCCATTTCTTGTCGGATGTAATGAATGGTTTTCTGTTTAATTCATTCAAGAAGTTGTTCAAGTCAAAATTGGCAACTATATTAATCGCGTGTGTTCTATCGTGTCTAGGCGCGAAAGGAATTCCTTTATTGATCCTTTCAATCGAAAACTCTGTACCTGCTAAGGAATAAGCAGCCCATCCTGTAATTGCCCCGATATCCTTTCGTAATAGAAACTCAACTCCGTAAGATTTCCCTTTCCCTTCATTAAAAAGTCCTTTCGTTGTACTGAATAACGGCAGATTATCTTCAGTATAACTTTCCGGTGTTATATCGGCAAGAAATGTAGGATTGTACGAATAAATGTTGGTATAATTCTTATAATACGCTTCGACCTCGAATTCTATATTCCGGGCAATTTCCCTCTGATACCCGAGAATAAAATGGGAAGCAGAGGACCCTTTCACATATTCATCGGCACTTGTCCAGATGCTTACAAAAAAGAGCCGCGGGATGCGATTTGCATACTGATGGAAAAGTCCGGAAGAGAATTTCAAACTGCTTGTTTCTGTTAATCTGTATTTAATTGTTAACCGGGGATCAATGTTTTTGTAATCCGTATCCGAATCAAAATACTCGGCCCTAATACCCGCTTCGATATCCCAGAGCGGATTCGGACGCCAGTCTGTGGTAAAGTAGAGTGAGTAGAGAATCCTGTGTTTGGAAACGTCTACCCTGCCGCCGGTAAAACCCTGTTTAAGACTCCCGCTTACGTTTTTCTGTTCGAATCCGAATTTGAATTTCCAGTGATCGCTGTAAAAATATTCCAGTGCTCCCTTTAGAGTAACATCCCGGATTAAATTCTCTTCATAAAAGTCGACATCGTCGAAATCGAAATCCGAGAAAAATCTGCTTCCTGTAATCCAGAAATTGCCGAAGAGTTTAGGTGTAATAATCGATCTCCAGTTTATGCTTCCTGTCTGATTGCCCCATACATATTCGAATCCGAAAGACTCGGGACGCTCTTTGTCGAGAACGAAATTCAGGTCGTCTATACCACCGTAAAAACTGACGCTTAGCTTGTTGGTGGGACTTAAGTCGAAAAATGCTTTCAGATTTCCATCCAGGAAATAATAATCGGGTATATCATCAATAACCTTTGCAAGGGTTTGATCGAAATATGTTCTTCTGAGTGAACCGGACAGCGATCCAATATTTCCCAAGGGAGTTTGAAGCGTTGTATTTAACGAGAGAAGACTCAAGGAAACTTTCCCTTCAAAGTTGTTCCGGTTGCCGTCGTTGTTCGTTACATTTATTACCGAGGATAATCTTCCGCCGTACTCCGCGCTGAATCCGCCTTTGTATACCTCAACTTTTTTTATCGCATCCATATTGAACGTTGAAAAGAGTCCGAAAGCATGCTCTGGATTGTAAACATCAGTTCCGTCCAGAAGAAACAGGTTCTGATCCGGAGTCCCTCCACGTACATAAATGGCTGAGGAGAAATCCGATACCGGTACAATCCCCGGAAGGGATTGAAGCGTTCTTAAAAGGTCCGACTCAACTGCCTGAGGTACTTTGCCGAGCTGGACCGGAGAAAGATCGATTCTTGAGACCGGTTTGTTAAATAGTCTCTCAATTGTTCTTACGGAATCCCCGGTTACAATTACTTCCTCTCCCATTATTATGTCGGGTGCCAGATACACATCAATCCTTTTATCCTCGTTTGATTTCAATGTAACTGATTGTGAAAAGGTTCTAAACCCGACATAACTTACCACAATTTCGAAAGTACCCGGTTTCAGATTGGTTATTACAAAGTATCCGCTAACATTACTGCTTGCGCCGGTATTTATTTCTTTGATGAAAATATTCGCCCCGATTAGCGCTTCGCCATTCGATGAATCGTACACAAATCCGTTTATTGTGGCTTCACCGTTCGACTGAGCAGAAGAATTTGAATTGAGTATAAATAGAAATAGAAAAAACGCGAGAAGAGCGTGTATTCTATTTGTTTTGTTAAGAGACGTCATTTGTCATATAAGTATTTATATCAGGGTCTTTGTTTATATAATTATCTAAATCAGTTTTCATTCAAATTAGTTCCGGATCCGGCAGGGGATTGGTCATTTTATTTGTCGGTAAACCTTTTCACGATAGGATGTATATACACCTAAAGAATCCTTCCGCTGGCACTTGACCAGATAAAAATCTTTGATGAGATTATCAAATTCAGCTTGTATAGTATAATTGCAAATGCATCTGCACAGATTAGCTGCTGTATCTGCAAATACTATTGTGATAGTATCTTTAAATACTCCGGACTTAAAAGAAAAACGGTTGGAATCGGGACAGCAGTTTCCCGGAACACAAAAGTCGATTTTGAGAGTTTCCCTGAAAGTATATGTGAAACAGGAATCGCTTTCCGGGGAGCGGCTGTAAGATTTGTTGCAGCCGCTTATCTGATGGATGATTCCGTCTGCCGCCGACTCGGTTATTGAACTATCGCACTTTAAAAACAGAATTGTTATTGAAAACAACAGTACCAGTTGCGCGGATAAATTTAATTTCATTTACTCTATTTATAACCCATACTAACAAGTTGATTTACAACTTTAAGCGCCATCTCGTCTGTGGACAAATTTTTTCTGAATAATCCCCATCTTTCCGTGTAAGCCATTCTCTCTTTAATAACAGTTTCTTTTTTTCTGGCATCATATATTGTAACTGAAATTGGATTCGAAGTGTAGTAGTTGCCTCTTTGCCTGTACATATTGCTTATCTGACCGTAAACTATAAGATCCACATCTATACTTTTAGATACCAGAAAGGCCTCGTCGGATAATGTCCTGGCAGGATTGAATCCCTGATCTAAAATTTTCGACCAAGTAGAGTCGTCCAGAATTACTGCAAATCCCTTTTCGTAAAATGCTTTTATAAAAGCTTCTCTTATCCAGTCGGTATTATACGGATAATGGAGTTCGTCCAAAAACGGCATAATAACAACAGTATATATTTTTTGATTGATCTTATCCTGCTGGGCATTCTGAATACCGTTAGAAATGAGTAAGAGAAGAATTAAAATCCGAATCGGTTTGATCATCGAATTATTCTCCTAATTTCGCGTGAATAATAATTAACAAATTGTTGAAATGAAAGGTCTTAATTCATGCTTACTGCAAGCTGCCCGCATGCAGCTGCTATGTCATCACCCTGAGTTTCTCTTACCAATACTGTTATGTTGTGGCCCCGGAGTTTATCGGCAAATTTCAGGATATTATCTAAGCTGGTCGGTTCTAACTCCGCTGAAATTCCGCCGGGATTCATATGCCTGATACTGTTGAACGGGATGATATTGATTTTGGAAGGTAACTGGCTGCATAGTTTTACTATTGCTTTTATGTCCTCATCCCGGTCGTTTATTCCCTTCAACATGGTGTATTCGAATGTAGCTCTAGTCTTTGTCTTCTTTGTATAGAATTTCAGCGCTTCAATATTTTCTTTAAGCGAGTATTTTTTATTGATAGGCATTATCTGTGAACGGATATCATCAAAACACGAATGAAGAGACAGTGCCAGTTTGATACGCAAACCCAATTCAGCAATCTCGATTATCTTATTCGGAATACCTGCCGTGGAAATTGTGATCCTTTTCCTGCTTAATCCTTTTGTAAGTTCATGAGTGAAAATTTCTACCGACTTAACAGTGTTATCAAAATTTAAAAGAGGTTCACCCATCCCCATATAGACAATGTTTGTAATTGCTTGTTTACCGGCTTCCTTTGCAGTTAACAGATATTGATCTACAATTTCGCCTGAACTCAGATTCCGTTTGTATCCCATTAATCCGGTTGCGCAGAATTTACAATCAAGTGGGCATCCCACCTGCGTTGAAATGCAAAGTGTGTTCCGCTCGCCTTCGGGAATCAGTACCGATTCAATTTTCCGGTTGTCGGATGTTGAATAAAGATATTTTTTTGTCCCTGTGGAAGGCGAATCCTGTACCGCGACCGGTTCCAAGGTCTTAATAAGAGCAGTTGATTCGAGCCGGGTTCTTAAAGTCTTAGGGAAATTCTGCATCTCATTGAAATCGAATGAAACCCTGTTATAGACCCAGTTGAAGAGCTGTTCGGCCCGGTATTTGGACTCTCCGATCGAAAGAAAATATTCTTTCAGCTCGGAAAGAGTCATCCCCTTTAATACCGCTTTCTTATCTTCCTTTTTCATCACGGCAAATATAATAAATCCTTCGCCATACAAAATTAATCGGCTTTAAAACGATTGAATTTACCAAACCCTTTATTTAGTTTTGAATTGTAATTGACCAATCAATTCAATTCAACTAAGAGGTCCTTATGAAATTTGAATTTACAGAAGAACAATTGATGATTCAGCAGACGGCCCGCGAATTTGCCGAATTGGAAATCGCTCCTTCTTCTATAGAGAGAGATAAAAAAGCCGAATTCCCTTCCGAAATTGTAAAAAAACTCGGCGAACTTGGATTCCTCGGAATGATGGTTTCTCCTGAGTACGACGGTGCTGGACTTGATACAATAAGTTATGTTCTAGCTATGATTGAAATTTCTAAGGTCGATGCAAGTGTTGGTGTTATTATGTCCGTAAATAATTCACTGGTCTGCTACGGACTCGAAAAATGGGGTTCCGATTATTTAAAGGAGACTTATTTAAAACCTCTTGCACGCGGAGATAAGCTCGGAGCTTTTGCCCTCTCGGAACCGGAAGCCGGAAGCGATGCTACTAAACAGAATACTTCTGCTCATAAAGAAGGTGATCTGTGGGCGATTAATGGTATGAAAAACTGGATCACAAATGGAATCAGCGCAGATTATTTTCTTGTTGTCGCTCAAACCGATAAAGAAAAAGCGCACCACGGAATTACTACGTTCCTTGTTGAAAAAGGGACTCCCGGATTCGGCCACGGCGTTAAAGAGGATAAACTCGGTATCAGAAGCAGCGATACATGTTCACTTACTTTCGAGAATTGTAAAGTCCCCGAGAAAAATATTGTCTGGGAAGCAGGCAAAGGTTTTAATTTTGCTATGAATACTCTGAACGGTGGCAGGATCGGTATTGCGGCGCAAGCATGCGGAATTGCCGAAGGTGCTCTTGAAGCTTCCAGAAAATATGCCCGCGTCCGAAAAGCTTTCGGAACTGAAATTGCTAATCTTCAGGCAATTCAGTTCAAACTTGCGGACATGGCTGTTAAAGTTGAGGCAGCTAAACTTCTTACACTCGAAGCAGCAGCACTAAAAGATGCAGGTAAAAAATATGTGAAAGAAGCTGCGATGGCTAAACTGTATGCGTCTAAAATTGCTGTGGATTGTGCCCTTGAAGCAATCCAGATTCACGGCGGTTACGGATATGTGAGGGAATATCTGGTGGAAAGATTTTTAAGGGATGCTAAAATCACCGAAATCTATGAAGGAACTTCGGAAATTCAGAGAGTTGTTATTGCCCGAGAATTATTAAAGGATTAATTAAGGATTGAACCGTTTATTCAATAAAACAGTATTACTGATTTTGATCTTTAACGTCATCAGTTTCTCCCAAACCGATTGGGTGAAATGGGTGGGGCGTGAAGTACAGTATCAGATTGTAAGTAAGTACGAGCTTGATACCGATAAATCTAACTACGGGACAGGTTCTAAGTTTTTATCCGCAGTTAGAAGTGTTTATTCGTTTTTGATCTCGGATCTGGACGGAGATAATTGCCCTTTCTATCCATCATGTTCACATTTCTTTGTTGAATCGGTAAATGAAGCCGGAATGATTAAAGGTTCATTGATGTTTGCCGACAGGTTTATAAGGGACCTGAATTTTTTCAAGGGAAGTAGTAATTATCCTGTTCATATATCAGGAAAGTTTTACGATTCCTCTTCTAATTACACTCTCAATTCCGAAAAGATTATTTATAATCCGGGTGGACTTCTTGTTAAATAGTTTATTAAAAATTATTCATGCTGCCCGGATTTCTAAAAGCAAATTTCTCTTTTTGTTGCTTAGCCTTCAATCCTTCTCTTTAATTGTTGCACAATCTGCAGACAATTATTCCGGTTATTTCTCTGTTGAAAACCGGTTGAGATTCGGCAATTTTCTCTATAACGAAAAAGATTATTTGAGAGCCCTCGAAGAATTCAGGGAAGTTCTGTTGTCGAAGGATAACGATACGGTCCGTTATAAATTTGCCGACTGTTTTTATAATATCGGAAGGTTCAAAGAAGCCGCCGATAATTTTAAAGGACTCTTTTTTAATTCAGATTTTGAGGAAGAATCAAGACTGGCTTTCTTCAAATCACTCTTTTTTGAAAGGGACTTTAAGGAATTCCGGCTGACGGCTGTTCAAGGAAATTATCACACTGAAAAGTATTCACGCGAAATAGACCGGCTCTATTACATTTCTCACCTGATCGATAATTCTGTTTTACCGGACACTTCACTATTTTATAAAGTCTTTCCCGATTCGGATAAAACTGTAATTAAAGAATTTTATTCCAGGAAAAAATCCCCTGCGTATAAAAGTCCGGTTACAGCAGCGCTCCTTTCCGGATTTCTTCCGGGACTAGGCAAGATATATACCGGAGAAGTAAGTGACGGAATTACATCCATGATTGCCACTGGAATTCTTACATTCCTTGCCATCGACAATTTTAAACACAAGCATAACTTCCGTGCCTGGCTCTTCACCGGCCTGGCTACTTTTTCATATGCCGGAACAATTTATGGCTCTGCAGCTTCAGCCCAGATTTATAATGCGGGCGTTCAATTCAATTTTGATTCTGATGTTAAGTTCTTTTTCGAAAAAAGAAATTATTATCTGCCGGAAAAAATTTTTAATGAATAACCGTCTTAAATATTTCCTGGTGCTTTTTTTACTCGGTTCTTGTCAGACCGCTTTTGCTCAATACACCGCAGTAGCACAATTCGAATACGCGAATACTTTATTTGCTAACGGTCATTATTTTGACGCAATTACTGAATATAAACGCCTCCTTTTCTTGGATTCAACCAAAGCATTTGAATACGAAGCAAACATGCGGATTGGGAAATCTTATAAAGCAGGCGCGAAGCTGGATGACGCCATCAAGTACTTTTCGATTGCCGGATTTATTGCATCTTCAGAAAAGGAACTTTACAGTTCCGAAATTGAAATTGTCAGATCAAATATTCTGCGCCGTACAAATTCCCGCGCTTTTCAGCTCCTTGATGATATGGAGAAAAAATACAGTTCTAAGGAGATTACCGATTCCCTTAAATACTGGCGCGGGTGGGTCTATATTTTCGCTGACGACTGGATTAATGCTTCCAGGACTTTTGCCCAGATCAGTCCTGATCACGAACTAAAAATTATTGCCGACCGTGTAGAAAAGGAGAAACTTTCGGTTACTTTTGCAACGGTAATTTCTTATATTTTGCCGGGCTCGGGACAAATATATTCTGGTGAAATACTCTCAGGGTTATTATCCTTAGGTTGGAATATTATTTCAGGGTATCTTACTATTAGTGCCTTTAATGCTGATCGTGTTTTCGACGGAATCGCTCTTTTATCTTTATTATGGCAGAGATTTTACCGGGGTAATATTCAGAATGCCGGGAAATTTGCAGTTGAAAAAAATATCGAAATTTCGAATAGAACTTTAAAATATTTGCAGAATGAATTCAAAGGACTAAAACCGTGAAATTTACAGAAGATGAAATCAGAAAAATTACATTTGATGCAATTCGTGAACTGGGACCAACTGCTACTCCGGATGTCATTAAAGAAGCTGTTCGGCAAAAAATTGAAAGTGCCGGAGGTTCCGACTTTAAATTTTCTAAAGGCGATGTCTCTTCGGGAAGAGTAATCCTCACTTCCTTCGGATTGAATAAGCCGGGTATTGTAGCTGGTGTTACAAAAGCTCTCGGCGATGCTCAGTGCGATATTCTGGACCTCTCCCAGAAATTGATGGGCGATTTTTTTACGATGATTATGATAATAGATATTACCGGCTCTCAGAAGGATCTTAAACAGATTCAGGAAGAGATGTCAGGAATTGGCGATCAATTAAAGATCAAAATCTATTTACAGCATGAGGATGTTTTCCGTTATATGCATAGAATTTAACGGTTTTACTTTTGCAGAGTAATTCATTCTGTTTTGCAAATTCTATTAATACCTGCTAATCAAAAATTAAAAGGATTTTCCAATGCCCTACGAGTTTGAAGAGATTCTTGAAACAATCCGGATGACAGAAATTGAACACTTTGATATACGTACTGTTACTCTCGGAATCAGTTTGCGCGATTGCTACGACCGCAACATTGAAGTAACCAAACAGAAAATATATGATAAGATTTTACGCTACGGGAAAAATCATGTAAAGAATGCCAAAGAGGTCGAATCGCAATTCGGTATTTCAATCGCTAATAAGCGCGTATCCGTAACCCCTATTTCAATCGCATTCGACGCATGCAATGCCGAAGAATTTCTGGAAATAGCACGTACTTTGGATAAAGCAGCAGAGGAGATCGGAATCGATTATATCGCCGGGTATTCCGCGCTTGTACAGAAAGGTATGACGAATGGCGAGCGCGAACTGATCAGATCGATACCTATGGCACTTTCGCAGACTAAAAGAGTCTGTTCAAGTGTTAATGTAGCCTCTACCAAAGCGGGTATTAACATGGATGCTATCCGTATGATGTCTGATGTTATTAAAACTACAGCTGAATACACAAAGGAAAGGGATTCCATCGGATGCGCTAAGCTAGTAGTTTTTGCCAATGCCGTTGAGGATAATCCGTTCGTTGCAGGGGCTTTCCACGGTGTAACTGAACCGGAAGTTGTTCTGAATGTTGGTATCAGCGGCCCGGGTGTTGTGCTCGAAGCAATTAAAGAAGCCGGCAATGTAGACCTTCAGCAGCTTGCAGAGGTGATTAAAAAAACAATTTTTAAGATTACAAGAGCGGGTGAATTAATTGGTCGCAAAGTTGCAGAAAAAAACGGCGTCCCGTTCGGTATAGTTGATATTTCACTCGCACCTACTCCTGCCGAAGGAGATAGCATTGCTGATATTCTAAAAACCATGGGCGTTGAAGATGTCGGTGCGCCGGGAACTACTGCTGCTCTCGCGATGCTTAATGATGCCGTTAAGAAAGCCGGCCTCATGGCTAGTTCTTCTGTTGGTGGTATGAGCGGGGCTTTCATTCCGGTTAGCGAGGACCAGGGAATGATTAGAGCCGCTCAGGTCGGTAACCTCTCTCTCGAAAAACTCGAGGCCATGACTGCGGTCTGCTCTGTTGGACTCGATATGATTGCCATACCCGGAGATACTCCGTCAACAACAATTGCCGGAATTATTGCTGATGAATCTGCCATCGGTGTTATCAATGATAAAACTACTGCAGTCAGAATTATCCCGGCTTACGGTAAAAATGTCGGTGATTTTGTCGACTATGGTGGTCTGCTCGGTAAAGCACCCGTAATGGAAGTTAGAAAATTAAGTTGTGAGAATTTTGTAGGAAGAGGAGGCAGAATTCCTGCTCCGATGAGAAGTTTAACAAATTAATTATTTATTAACGGAGGGTAAATGAAAAAAGGATGGATTATTGCTCTCGTTGTAATAGCTGTAATCGTTGTTCTCGGTTTTGCTATAGTAGGTTGGGGTGTGGGTGTATATAATAAACTGGTCGGTTTGAATGAAGGTGTAAGCCAGGCCTGGAGCCAGGTTGAAAATCAATACCAGAGAAGATACGACCTTATCCCCAATTTAGTTGAAACGGTCAAAGGCGTGGCTGAGTTCGAGAAGGGTACCTTTACGGCTGTTACGGAAGCCCGCGCTAAAGTTGGGCAGGTTCGTCTTTCTGCAGATCAACTTGGCGATCCTCAGGCGTTCCAGCAGTTCCAGCAGGCACAGGATGGATTAAGCAGCGCCCTCTCGAGACTACTTGTGGTTTCGGAAAATTATCCGCAGCTAAAAGCAAACGAGAATTTCCTACAGCTTCAGGCTCAATTGGAAGGGACCGAGAACAGGATTTCAGTTGAAAGGATGAAATTCAACCAGGTAGTTCAGGATTATAATACTCAGATAAAACGCTTCCCGGCAGCTATTATTGCAGGAATTACCGGCTTCTCTGAAAAACAGTATTTTAAAGCTGCTGAAGGTGCTCAACAGACACCCAAAGTACAATTTTAATATATTCTAAAAGGGTGTAGAGTTAATGAGAAAAATATTCTGGATTTTTCTGCTTCCTCTTATTGTTAATGCTCAGGTTCAATTTCCTGAATTGAAAAATTATGCAAACGATTTTACTTCTACGTTAATTAACTCTGAACTCTACACTCTTAATTCTTCTCTGAAAAAATTCGACGATTCCACTTCCAATCAGGTCGTATTTCTTATGATCAATTCTCTGGATGGTTATTCCCTCGAAATGTTTACATATGAGGTAGCAACAAAAAACAAAATCGGAAGCGCAAAAAACAATAACGGTGTACTTTTCTTTGTTGCTAAAGAGGACAGGAAAATGAGAATTGAAGTTGGATATGGTCTGGAGGGTGCTTTACCTGATGCTCTTGCCAGTTCAATACTAAGAAATGAAGTCAGACCTTATTTCAAGCAGGGAGATTATTATGAAGGAATTTTTGCCGGACTGAATTCAATTATGAAGGCTACCGTTGGTGAATATAAGGGAGAGACTAAAGATGACGAAGATGGGATCGGTTTTCCCATTGTTTACATAATTATGGCAATACTGTATATAATCTTTTCGATTATAGGCAAAGGAAAAGGGGGAGGAAAAGGAGGGGGCAGCAATATTCTACCCTGGCTGATAATCTCTTCACTCGGAAGCGGTAGAAGCCGTGGCGGCTGGGGCGGTAGCGGGGGTGGTTTTGGAGGCGGTTTTGGGGGTTTTTCGGGGGGAGGCGGCTCTTTTGGGGGAGGCGGAGCAAGCGGAAGCTGGTAATTATTATTCCTTAATCCACTTCTATGCTTGAAGTTATTCACTTCTTTTATTATTATTTCATCGGTTTTGAAAGATATTTCTAAAGGAATTAGTTACTTTAACAATGCCGATTTCTTTACGGCCCACGATTTATTCGAAGAATTGTGGGTTGAAAGTAGTCGAGAGGACAGAAGGTTTTTTCAGGGATTGGTTCAAGTTTCGGTCGGATGTTATCATTTGGCTTCCGGAAATTACCGCGGTGCTTTGAATCAGTTAACTAAAGGAATCCAAAAGCTGAATGAATACCTTCCTTCTTATTACAATATTGATTTAACTGATTTATCATATAAAATTGATCTCTTAATTCTGGAATTGAATAAGTACTTCTCGGATAATAACTACATCATTGATATTGGAAGAATTCCTATAATAAAAGTTAACTAAACAATTTTTCACTAATCTAGGAGAATTAGTTATGGCTATTATGATAACCGACGAATGTATTAATTGCGGAGCTTGCGAACCTGAATGCCCAAATACCGCTATATATGAAGGAGGCGCACAATGGGAATTGGCCGGTACTCATTATGGAGAGGGCGATGCAGCCCCGTCAGGCGCCGAAGGTTTTTTCTCAAAAGATTTCTTTTTTATTGTACCAGATAAATGTACCGAATGTGTCGGATTCCATGATGAACCTCAGTGTGCCGCTGTCTGTCCTGTTGATTGCTGCGTTCCGGATCCAAAACATGTTGAAGATAAAGATACATTACTGAAGAGAAAAGAATATCTGGATGGCATCGGAAGATAATTCTGAATTGTCCTTAGAGTTTTTATTAAGCCCCTAAAACGGGGCTTTTTTATTTATACTTTAATGTTGCTGTAACCGGAAAATGATCGGATGGATATTTTCCGCTTCTGTTTGAGTGGTCAATAGCGGAATGAACAATCCCGAGATTCCCCCGGATAAAAATAAAATCTATTTTCTCACCTGTCTTGTCTCCTTTGAATCCGTTGAACGTACCTTCGTCAGGTGCGGGCGTATTTAATGACCTGTATGTATCTGTCAGTCCGGCTTCTAATAGTTTCTTGATCCCCGGATTCGATTCGCCGCAATTAAAATCACCTGTCAGAACCAGTGGAAGATTATTGTCGTTCAGACCGATCTTTCTCAATAATGCATCTGAACTTTTTTCCCTTGAAATCTGCGATTGGTGATCCCAGTGAATATTGTAAACATACAGGGATTTGTTGGCAAATTTGTCGAATAATAATCCCCATGTACAGATCCGCGGAAGCGACCCGCCCCATGTAATTGAACCGGGATCCTGGGGCTGATCCGAAAACCAGAATGTTTCCGATGTATCAATTATAAACCTGTCTTTTGCAAATAATATTGCTGTAAATTCACCTTTGCTCTTTCCGTCATCTCTCCCGGAACCGATGAAGCCGTATCCGGGGATGTTCTCAATTATTTCCTGCAACTGAAATTCTAGAGCTTCCTGAAGCCCAAGTATATCCGGATTATTTTCGCGAATTACTTCATAGAGAAACTCTTTCCTTAAGTCCCATCTGTTCTCACCATCATTAGCCGTACCGTACCGGATATTGAACGACATTACCTTAAGCTCTGTTTCATAATCAGTTGCAATAGTTTGCTGCTGAACACAGCCGTACGGAGTGATAATCAGAATTATACTTAAAACAACATAGATTAATAAATTTCCTCTTCTCATATGATTTTATCTGCATTGTTTTTAAATTTATCCCTGTAAAATCTATCAATAATTAACGAAATAAGCATTATGAAAATCGGCAAATACAATCTTAAGTCAATAGATACAATTACTTTCGGGCTTGATGGCGGGGCAATGTTCGGAATAATCCCGAAACCTCTCTGGCAGAAATATAATCCTTCGGATGAACAGAACCGCGTTACTCTAGGTGCCCGTTCACTACTGCTGGAAAGCGGTAACCGGAAAATTCTGATTGATACTGGTATCGGGGAAAACTGGGATGATAAGTTTAAGTCCATATACAGATTTTCCAACGAGGGGAATACTTTACTGCGTGCACTAAAAGTTCATAGAATTGAACCGGGGATGATAACCGATGTTATCCTCACTCATCTCCATTTTGATCATACCGGCGGTTCTACTTCGTTGATCGATGGGAAATGGGAACCGGCCTTTCCGAATGCGAAATATTATGTGCAGAAAAAACATTATGAGTGGGCAATTAATCCATCGGATAGGGACCGCGCAAGTTTTGTTGAAAGCCGTTTTGTCCCCCTTTACAATCACGGTGTGTTAAACCTTGTGGAACCCGATTTCCGGCTGGATGACGAAATTGAATTCATGATTATTAACGGACATACTATGAGTCAGCAGATGGTTAAGATTTCGGATTCCTCCTCTACACTTTTATACTGCGGAGATCTGCTCCCTTTTTCTTCTCATGTTCCTTTACCCTATATCATGGGGTACGATCTTCAGCCGCTTATTACACTCCAGGAAAAGAAAAACCTCTACCCGAAAGCAATTGAGGAAAACTGGCTCATATTTTTCGAGCATGACCCTGAAGTTGTGGCCGCTACCGTTACAAAAAATGATAAAGGGTTCTTTCTGAATGAAGTATTGACGGAGTTAGGATAATGAATTTAACCGAAGAGTTTTCAAAAGTATGTAAATTGAATGAGCTGAAAGAAGGAACCGGTAAAAGGTTTTTTATTGATGATGTGGAAATAGCACTCTTTCTGATTGATAATAATGTCTATGCGTTAAGCAACATCTGCCCGCATCAAAAAACACACCTGATGCATGAAGGATATATTGACGAGGGAAATGTGGTATGCCCGGTGCACGGCTGGAAGTTCGATCTTAAAACAGGTAATCTCGCACCGGGAAGAAAAGGCCTCGATTCTTTTGAAACCGTTATCCGGAATGACGACGTCTACGTTAAAATTGTAAAAAAAGATTTAAAGTGGTAACGGTTGAAGATCAGCAATCAAATAGTTATTGAGAAAGCCAGAGAACTAGGGTTCGATCTGGTCGGTTTCGCTAAAGCTGAACGTTTGACTGACGAACTAAGCCATTTGAATGAATGGCTCTCACGCGGTTATAATGCCGGCATGGATTATATGAATCGTAATCTCGGAAAAAGAGAGGATGTTAATCTGATCCTTCCGGGAGCTAAATGTGTCATCTCTCTCGCAATTAATTACTATACAGATCATTCTCATTGCAATCAGAACGGTATCGGGAAAATTTCACGTTATGCCTGGGGGAAGGACTATCACCTTATTGTCTGGGATAAGCTTGAAATCCTCGAGAAACAACTGAATGAATTAGACCCGGACTTTAGAAGCATCAGCTATGTCGATACCGGCCCGGTCATGGATAAATCCTGGGCTGTTCGGGCTGGAATCGGATGGTTGGGAAAACACTCGAATGTTATTTCAAAGGAAATGGGAAGCTGGTTTTTTCTCTCAACATTAATAACTAACCAGGAATTCGAATACAATGAACCGGTCGTTGATCACTGCGGTACTTGCCGGGCATGTTTAGATGCTTGTCCTACCAAAGCTATTGTTGATGATTATATTGTCGACTCGAACAGATGTATTTCGTTTTTAACGATTGAAAATAAAGGTGATATTGAGAATAGTATTAAAGACAACTTTGATAACTGGCTCTTCGGCTGCGATGTCTGCCAGGACGTATGCCCGTGGAATAATAAATTTTCAGTTGTAACAGGTGAAGGTGCTTTTGAACCGGCAAACGGAACCGGCTTCCGGTTAAGTGATGTGATTAATTTGTCTCAGGCGGAATTTAATTCAAAATTTGAAACGAGTCCCCTTAAGAGGGCAAAATTGAACGGTCTTAAGAGGAATGCAAATTTTCTTCTACGCTGAGAATCCATCTGGCATTTAATTCATCTTACCTTTACTTAATTTTTAAAAAAGAATAAATTGCGTACAAAATCTGGAGATTAAATGTCGGAAAATCATCATAAAGTGATCATTATCGGATCCGGTCCGGCCGGATTAACAGCTGCTCTTTATACGGCAAGGGCTAATCTTAGTCCGGTTGTATTCGAAGGATTACAGCCCGGAGGTCAGTTAACAATTACAACCGAAGTCGAAAATTTTCCCGGATTTGAGCATGGTATTCAGGGACCGGAATTGATGGATGTTATGAGAAAGCAGGCACAAAGATTCGGTGCGAAATGCTTCTATAAGATTGTTGACGAAGTAGATATGTCCAAAAGACCTTTTACTGTAAAAGTTGGTGGCGAGGTATTTACATCTGACGCGCTTATAATTGCTACCGGTGCTTCCGCTAAACTTCTTAATATCGAAAGTGAAAAAGAGTTTATGGGTTACGGTGTATCTGCCTGTGCAACGTGCGACGGATTCTTTTATAAGGGTCTTAAAGTTCTTGTTGTTGGCGGGGGAGATACAGCGATGGAAGAAGCAACTTATCTTACAAGATTTGCCGAAGAAGTCTCCCTTGTTCATAGAAGAGATGAATTCAGAGCTTCGAAAATTATGACCGAACGCGCACATAAAAATCCTAAAATCAAATTCATCACAAATGCGGTTATTAAAGAGGTTTTAGGTAAAAATGAAAACGGCAGAAAATCTGTAACCGGTGCTCTGATACAGAATACCAAAGACGGTTCGACTTATGAAGTGAAAACCGACGGAATTTTTATTGCTATCGGTCATCAGCCTAATACGAAATTATTTGAAAGCAAACTTGATATGGATGAAACCGGCTACTTAAAAGTTAAACCGGGTTCTACATACACGAATGTTGAAGGTGTCTTTGCTGCGGGTGACGTGGCGGACAAAACATACAGACAAGCGGTTACAGCTGCCGGGTCCGGCTGCATGGCTGCTCTCGATGCCCAGCGATGGCTCGAAGAACATGAACTTGCTTAATTAAAAAAAGATTCCCGAAGACCTCTTCGGGAATCTTTTTAATCCTTACTTTACAGAATTTTTACTTATTCTCCTTTTCAAACTTCCTCTCGGCAAGGTAAGCCAGTACAAATCCGAGACCTGTAAATGAGATCATCAGGAATGGAACCCACTCTTCCACATATGTGTACTCTTTGATAAGGAGACCTACTCCCAGTCCTATTCCGAAAAACATTACAACAATTCCGACTTTAAGCCAGGTATAGGGATTTCTTTTTGATCGCAGGAATTCGATCATTTGTTCGTAAGACATTCCTTTTTCGATCATCATCTGTTTCTCTTTCGATTTGAAGTAGATATAAGTAACAGAAATTACTCCAATAATTAGAAACATTATAATCGGTATTAATATTTCTCCGTCGTGCATTTTATCCTCCGTGTTTATTTGTTACTTTTGACTAAAGAGTTATTTAACTGGTTACAAATTATTTCATTTTTTTTCTGATTTAACAAAAAGTTCTAATTCTCACTGATTTGGACAAATTATTAAGTATAAAAGGTTACAATATTTTTTTTAGTTTATTATGTAACCTTTAGGATTTGGGGCCTGTCTAAAATGCCGATGAAACACTTATCCGATATAGAAATCATTGAATCCGTTAACAGGGGTAATCATCAGGATTACTCTCTGTTGATAGACAGGTATAAGGACAAGGCGTTTTCCTTATTAAAAAGAATGTTGAAAAATGAAATGGATGCCGAAGAAGTGTTGCAGGATAGTTTCCTGAAAGCGTTCAATTCACTTAAGGATTTCAGGCAGGATGCTAAATTTTCAACTTGGTTCTACAAGATCGTTTTTAATAGTGCATTGACTGTCATTGCATCTAAAAAAAGAAAAATAGAACAGGAAATGAAATCGATTGACGAATCGTTCGACCCCGGTATATTTGATAATCAGATCTATTCAACAACTGAGAATGCAAGAGGGTATGTCCTGAAAATGGTAGATAAATTACCTCTGAGAAATGCAATTGTGACTATCTTATTTTATGTAGATGGATTATCTTTGAACGAAATAAGTCAGGTTATGGGTACGTCACTCGTTAATACAAAGGTTTTACTTCATAGATCCAGAAATGCTCTTAGAGATCTTCTCTTAAAGCATAATTATCAGGAGGAAATGTTATGAGCAATTTAACAGATGATATGCTGAATGATTATATCGATAATCAACTCGACTCAAACTCAGTCAATAAATTAAACCGTACGATAATTGAAGACCCTGATACTCTCAAGAAATTAAAGGCATTGAAATCAGTCGATCGTTCTTTGAGGGAAATTCCTGTTACTCCAGCTCCGGAAGGATTTACAGCTAAATTAATGAATAGAATTTTAGCTCATTCGAAATCTGTTGTGCCAAAAATTAATTACTTTTTTATTTCAATGATCAGTCTTCTCTCCGTTGCAATATTTGCCATAATGATAGTCGCGTTGTCTGTCATTGATAAACCGGCAGAAGGGTCGGGCAGACTTTCATTTTTGGATTATCTGCTTACTTGGCTGCGCGATAATACTCCAAAGCTGCTTGGATTTTTTACTAATAGTAATGTTACAACTATTGGACTGCTCCTTTCACTTATTCTTCTTACAAGCGGTTATTATGTTCTGGAATCGCATAAGGAATTTAAAAATAAGCTCAAGAATCTCTCCTGATAAATAACAATCTAAATACTTTAGACAGATTAACTTCTGGCGGGCAGGCGAGATAACCGGACGTTTGTCTTTCAGGAATACCTTCAATATTTTGCATGCCGGATAGAACAAATAAAGTGAAATGAATACCAGAGCCGGATTCGCTGCAATAATTGGAATGCCTAATGTCGGTAAATCGACACTTATGAATTCACTTATAGGTGAAAAACTCTCTATCACTACGAATAAACCTCAGACAACTCGAAAACGGATTTTAGGAATACTTTCGTCGGATCAATATCAGATCATTTTCCTGGATACTCCCGGAATCTTAAACCCAGAATATCTACTTCAGGAAAAAATGCTTCAGAATGTTCATGCGGCGGTTAAAGATGCCGATGTTATTCTGTTAATGATCGATGCTTCTTCGGACCCTGACGGGAAAAAAACTCTTTTGAATCCTGTTGTGTCTGCTCTGGTTAATGATGCCTCATTAAAAAAAATTCTTGTTATAAATAAAGTTGATCTTTCGGATCAGCCTTCTGTCTCGCAAATGATTCTAAGTTTTAATTCGACCGGATACTTCCAGAAAGTAATCCCTGCTTCCGCTGAGAAAAAATATAATCTCGAATCAATTATCGAATCAATTCTTGAATTTCTTCCGTTTCATCCTAAATATTTTCCGGATGATGAATTAAGCGATTCTAATCAGAGGTTTTTTGTCTCAGAGATTATCCGGGAAAAGATATTTGAACTTTTCAGGGATGAAATTCCGTACAGTACAGAAGTATTGATTGAGGAATTTATAGAGCGTTCCGAAAGCAAGGACTTTATCCGTGCGAGTATTATTGTAGAGAAGGATTCACAAAAACCGATTATAATCGGTGATAACGGATCCTCGATAAAAAGGCTCGGTAAGGTTGCCCGCTCTGCTGTCGAGGAATTTTTAGGTAAGGGAGTCTTTCTGGAACTCTTTGTAAAAGTACGCGAAAAATGGCGTTCAAATCCCTCTCTCCTTAAAAGCTTCGGTTATACTGAAAACAATGACTGATACAAATAATCCCCTGTATAAAAAATATTTCGGCGAGGGCGCTCTTCTTTTTATGACTATAATATGGGGCGGGACTTTCGTTCTAGTTAAAGAATCCCTGAACGATGTTTCACCTCTTCTTTTTATAGGAGTAAGATTCGGAATTGCAGCCCTTTTAATATCGGTTTACTTCATAGTTAAAAGGATCAGGATAGAACTCAGTTCCCTCCTTCCGGGAATATTTCTTGGTGCCCTTTTATTCTTCGGTTTTTTTCTTCAGACAAACGGTTTAAGGCTCACAACTGCATCGCGTTCCGGTTTCATTACTGGTTCGCTTGTTGTAATGGTTCCACTATTCCAGACAATCTTTGAAAGAAGGTTGCCAACAAAAGGGGCACAGCTTGGAACGCTGCTGGTTTTTATCGGCCTGTTGTTTCTTTCCAGCAGTGGAAGTTCATTAAGCGAATTTATAACCGACCTTGGTACTAATTTCAACACAGGTGATTGGTTAACGCTTGGATGCGCTGCTTTCTTTGCATTGCATGTAGTCTTCATCGATATCATTTCACCTAAATTTAAGTTTCGCGATCTGCTTCTTTTGCAGCTTGCTTCGGTTGCGCTCCTCAGCTTTCTTTTCTCCGGTCTTTTTTCGGCAACAGGAATTGAGAATATGAAATTTGAAATTACTTTAGATTCGGCAAGCGGAATTTTATATACATCACTATTGGCAACGCTCGTCAATTACGCAATTCAAACTAAATATCAGAAAGTCGTTAGCCCCACCAAAGCAGGAATAATTTATTCATTCGAACCGATATTTGCGGCTCTCTTCGCTTTCTTTTTACTGAGTGAAAAAATCACTAATTTTGGCTTCATCGGAAGCGGATTGATATTTTTAGGACTCGTTGTTGCCGAAGCTTTCGATAATCTCCTTGCCGGGAAAGAAAACAGGAATGGAAAGAGCTGAAATAATTGCGAACGGTCTGGTACAGGGAGTCGGCTTCAGATACTTTGTACTTCGGGCTGGAACGGAGCTGGGACTTAAAGGATACACACAAAATCTTTTTACCGGGGAGGTACTGACAGTTGTAGAAGGTGAGCGGTTTTTAATAGAAGAACTTTTTAATAAGATAAAAACCGGCCCCCGGTATGCTGATGTGAAAAATGTTTCGATTAAGTGGGGTACACATCAAAATGAATTTTCAACATTCGAGATAAGACATTGATCAATCCATTTAAAATCGGTTTCGGTTACGATGTACACAAGTTGGCGGAAAACAGAAAGCTTATTATCGGCGGAATTGAACTCGAGCATCCTAAAGGGCTTGACGGTCATTCCGACGCCGATGTCCTGCTTCATGCAATTTGCGATGCTCTCCTCGGGGCACTGGCCCTCGGTGATATCGGAAAACATTTCCCCAATACAGATCTGAAATTTAAAGACATAGACAGCAGGATTCTCCTCTTGAAAACTTACGATCTGATTAAGGATAACGGTTATATACTTGGAAATATAGATTCAACTGTTGTAATTCAGGAACCCAAAATTGCGCCTTATATTCCATCGATGCGTAAGGTGATAGCCGAAATTCTGAGCGCCGGTGTGGAACAGATTTCAATAAAAGCCACCACCTCGGAAGGACTCGGTTATGAAGGAAGAGGAGAAGGCGTCTCAGCATTTGCGATCGTACTTCTAATCAAAAAAGAAAATTAATGCTCCAGGAAATCATTTCTTATATAAGTACTCTCGATCCTGCTCTTATCTATTTTGCACTCTTTTTATTTTCATTCATAGAAAATATTTTTCCCCCCTCGCCAAGTGATCTTATTCTTGTTGTGGGGGCCGCTATTGTTGCAAATTCTCCGGCCGGTTTTTTACCTGTCCTTGTTCTTACTAGTATCGGCAGCGGATTAGGATTTATAGTAATGTACTATATCGGCGTATACTTGGGTGATAAACTTTTACGCAAAGGGAAACTGAAATTTATAAAACAGGAATCGCTCGATAAAGCTGATATCTGGTTTAATAAATACGGTTATAAAATAATTATTATCAACAGGTTTATTCCCGGAACCCGGGCAGTTATCAGCTTCTTCTGCGGTGTACATAAGCTGAAACCTCTGCCAACCTTTTTCTTTGCTGCAATGAGTTCATTATTGTGGAATTCGGCTCTCATCTGGCTCGGAATACTTCTGGGTAGAAATCTCGAACTGATCGATAGCTATCTTAACACATACTCGAATATTGTTTTAATAATTGTTGCTCTCGTTGCCTGTTATTTCATCTATAAATATTTTCGCAGGAAAAAAAGTACTAAATGAAATTATTTAAGAAAATAATCCGGACGCCTGAAGAGAGAAAGCAGATAAGAAATGACAGATTATTAGCATTGGCCAGCGGTATTTTGTTCGGTTTCTCTTTTCCCCCGTTTCCTTTCCCTTATACAATTTTTATTGCCCTGATACCATATTTCTATCTTATAACAAAAAGGGAAACACTTGCGGAAATTAACCGCATAACGTACCTAACTGCATTTGTCTATACACTTATTACTTTATACTGGGTGGGCAGCTGGACGAAAGAAGCGGATCCGTTCTTAATGATTTCAGGTGTTCTGCTTATGTTTGTTAATCCGGCAGTCTATTTAATCCCTTCAACACTGTTTTATCTGGCCGGCAGATTCTTAAATAAAAAAACTGCCCTTTATCTCTTTCCTTTCTTCTGGGTTTCCTTTGAATATGCTTATAGTCTTACTGATCTAAGGTTTCCCTGGCTTACACTTTCAAACAGTCTCCCAAAATTCAATCTTTTTATACAATCGGCGGATATAATCGGCGCATATGGTGTTTCACTACTCGTTCTTTATATAAATCTTTTATTATTCAGATCAATTCAAAATTATAGAGCAGAAAAAAAACTTAATGTGAAACTGCTTGTAATTACTATTCTTTTAATTATTGTACCGGTTCTCTACGGAATTATAAGAGTCAGCACATTTAAAATGCCTGAAGAGAAAATAAAAGTCGGATTAGTTCAGCCGGATCTAAACCCGTGGGACAAGTGGGAAGCGGGCAACGTAAGTCAGCAGCTCGACCTTTATCTTGATTTATCGCGGCAGGCCGTTAAGAAGAATGCAAAACTAATCATCTGGCCGGAATCCGCTCTTCCGGTTTATCTTCTGATCGGGAATTATTTCCCCGAGGTGAGCAGGATCCACAATTTTGCCGACTCAAACGACGTCTTTGTTTTAACAGGTATGCCCGATGCCAGTTACTTTTTTGATAAGGAGAAAGCACCTCCGGATGCTAAATTGTCGAAAGTGATCGACATGTATTATGTTTCATACAATTCAATTCTTCTGTTCACTCCGCAATCGCGTGAAATTCAGAAATACGGTAAGATGAAACTTGTCCCTTTCGGCGAGAAAGTCCCGTTTGTTGAGTCGCTGCCGTTTCTAGGTGATTTGATTAAATGGCAGGTCGGAATTTCCAGTTGGAATGAAGGACGCCAGCAGGTTGTGTTCGACCTGATAGAGGGTGTTCAATTGAAAGTTGGCGGTGTAATCTGCATTGAATCGATCTACCCGGATTTTGTTGCGGGGTTTGTTCAGAAAGGTGCCAACCTGCTGGCAGTTGTAACCAACGACAGCTGGTACGGATACTCAAGCGGTCCGTTTCAACACAAGGAGATTTCGGTACTAAGAGCAATTGAAAATAGACGCTACGTTGTTAGAGCCGCTAACGGCGGTATAAGTGCCATTATTGATCCCCTCGGTAGAACTGTAGCAAATACAAAACTATTCCAGAGGGATATGCTTGTTGGAGAAGTAGCATTAAATAATTCACTTACCCTCTATTCACGTTTTCCGCTTGCAGTTCCATTATCCGCCTCTCTAGTATCTATATTCGTAATATTCTATTCAACCATTAAGAAAATCTCAAACAAACTAAATAAACAGAAATGAAAATAATTGATCTTAGAAGCGACACTGTTACAAAACCTTCCGATGCAATGCGCAAAGCAATGTTCAATGCTGAAGTTGGCGACGATGTTTACAAAGAAGATCCCACAGTTAACGAACTCGAAAATTATGCCGCGCAGCTTCTCGGTAAAGAGGCGGCTCTTTATGTCCCGACAGGCGTAATGGGAAATCAAATCTGTCTTAATGTTCTTACACAGCCCGGCGACGAAGTAATCTGCGAAAAGAACGCTCATATTTTTCAGTATGAGTCAGGTTCGCCCGCACGATTAAGCGGTTTGCAGCTGAGTCTTGTTGACGGTGATAAAAAGGGAATATTCTCATCCGATCAGGTAGAGCCGCTGATACGCCCGACAAGCGCTTACTATATGGCCAGGACACGTGTAATCGAAATAGAAAACACGCACAACAGGGCCGGCGGTACAATTAATCCGATCGAAAATATAAGCGAACTTTCAAAACTTGCCAGGAAATATAATTTGTTTATTCACCTTGACGGTGCGCGAATCTGGAATGCATCCGTGGAAACAGGAATTAAACCTGCAGAGTACGCTTCGCATTTCGATTCTGTTTCATGCTGCCTGTCGAAAGGACTTGGCGCTCCCATCGGTTCAATCATTGCCGGTTCCAGAGAATTCATCAAAGAAGCTTTTGCTGTTAGAAAGGCCTGGGGTGGAGGTATGAGGCAGGTGGGTGTAATTGCATCTGCGGGTCTTTTCGCACTTAAGAATAATATTGAACGCCTCAAGGAAGATCATCAGAAAGCAAAACTTCTCTCCGAACGTCTCCAGGATATTAGCAGCGTAAACATTGATGCTGAACTTGTTGAAACAAACATCGTAATGTTTACACCTCTCGGTATGACGATAGAAGAATTCCAGTCTAAATGCAAAGCCGAGGGTTTGCTTCTTGGTACAGGTAAAGTTGGAGAGATTAGAGCAGTAACTCATATGGATGTCTCTGCAAAGGATATTGAAGCAGCAGCTCGGATTATTTCTAAAGTTTTAGGGTAATTATTAACCGGGAATAATGGATGGATAAAAGTTTATTTCAACACTCAATAACTGAAACAGTCAGATTTCATGAAGTTGACATTCTTGGAGTCTGTAATAATGCTGTTTATTTCAATTATTTTGAGGACGCCAGAATCAAATATGTCCAGGATCTAAAAAGAAATTTTCAGTTGAAGGAATTACTGGAAGGGAATTCTTTTTTTATAATGGTCCATAATAATTGTGATTACCTGGAACCCGCTTTTCTTGATGACGAACTGCGCATCCATACAAGAATCAGTTTTATAAAGAATACTAGTTTCGGATTCGAGCACCTTGTCGAAAAAATTTCTACGGGTAGGATTATTGCAAAAGGCGGGGGCGCAGTTGTTCATATTGATAAAGTAATCAGGCAGCCTCTTCCTATTCCTGATGAATTTTATGAAGCCGTAAAATCTTTTGAGAAGGGAGTAGATATTCTCAGGTCCTGATCAAGCAATAAAAAAGATAATTACACATACCGAAACAATAATTAAAACTCCGCGTGAAATTAAAACCGGGTACTTTATCTTCAAGTAACCCCATCCCTTGGCCAGGAATACCATAATAATAGCAAGTATGATGGTTATAACTGCAACCTCTAAAATTCCGAGCTCGGTTCCGAAAAAATCGATTATATTCTTTCCGTCCCAGAACTTCTTATATAATATTTTAAGGTGAAGCCAGTATACCAGAAGCGATTCGCGGCTTACATCCATTATAAAGGATGAGTAGTTCTCAAACCTGTTAATATAATACCAGAAAATTCCGAGCAACAAAAGTAAAACACCTAAACGCTGCAGGAAAAAAATGGGATTCGGTTTTATTTCAACAACTGATGACGGCAGAATAAAATCGAGCAGGAGATAGGAACCGATAAATAGGGCTGTGCCGTAAATGATTAAATATTTAGAAAACTTTTTCTCCCCGATCCCGATTCTAGCTTCAATATAAAGCTTTCCTATCAACGCACCTGTTAATATGAATGATAGCCACGGGAAAAGAGGAAAAAGAGAACCGTGAATCCGGTTGAAATAATTTGCGATACCAAGTGGAATTGTATTAGAAAAATCAGTCCCCCATGCGTATGGACCGAAAGCAAGTACAAATAGGTCCAGCAGAAGAACAGTAATGTAAAATCCTTTATCGTTTATTATTAATATCCTTAGCATCAAAAGTATAATCAGTCCGACCGCAATGCACTGAAGTATATCAACTTTTAAAAATTCCTGAAGCATATGGGGGTATTCAGGATTAGACAATTTTCTAAGCGACAAAAAAGACATATGAATTGAATACCCGGCAAGGAATACGAGCATCAGTCTTCCAAGCTTTTTCCAGAACTTCATTCCGAATTTCCTCAGTTCGTCCAGACCTTTCTGAAGAGAAAGAACGAATACCATTCCTGAAGAAAACGTAAAGGCCGGCGCTACAAGACCGTTTATGAAATTTAGGTATGAAAACCACCATGCAGATTTAATTTCACCGCTTATAAAAATATTGACTACGTGCACTTCTATCATTACAAGGAGCGCAAGTCCTTTCAGCATATCGATAAACTGTGCGCGGTTTTTCATCTCCATAAATTTTATCCCGATTATCGCCTGTCAAAATTAAAAAATATCCTGTGCCGCGCCACTAAAAAATTAGAGTGGAATTATGATGTAAATTTATTAGATTATAAATGAAATCAAATTCTATGGGGGCATAAATGAATTTGATCTGCGATATTGAAACTACCGGATACGACTTCGAAATCCTCTCCGAATCCCAGCAGGAATACCTTTTAAGATTTACCGGAAGCGAATCCGACCCTCTCAAAAAAGAATTCCAGACTGAAGAAACAAAACGCTATTTAAGCCTTTATCCGCTCACTGCTAAAGTTGTAGCGATAGGTTTGATGAATATTGAAACGGAAAAAACCACCGTACTCTTTGAAAGCGAGGATGAAGAAGAAATTTTAATTGAAGAAAAGGGAATTAAGTACAAACCTTTACCCGAAACCGGTATGCTGGAATATTTCTGGAATATAACGGCTAAATCAGAAAAAATTATAACTTTCAACGGAAGAAATTTCGATATCCCGTTTCTGATGATAAGGTCGGCTATGCTCAGTATAAAACCGTCCAGGAACCTTATGAAGTACAGGTACGATTCCAGAGAGCATATTGATCTTCTTGATCAGTTTACTTTTTTCGGGACAACAAGAAAATTCAATCTGGATTTTTACTGCAACGCGTTCGGTATCCAATCCCCAAAGTCAAAAGGAGTTACTGGAATGGAAGTTAAGGAACTCTATAAGGCCGGTCGCGTTAAAGAAATTGCTGTTTATTGCGGAGATGATGTTTACGCTACTTACAAGTTATATAAGATCTGGAATGAATACCTGAATTTATAAGACAACAAAAAAATGTATTGGCTTGGATCTGTTGCAATCATGGAAATGAAAAACGACAAATATCATTATTACAGGAATTACCAGATTGCCTTAGTTATTAGTCTGTTATTCATCATAATATTATTTAAAATTATACGGCAGAATAATATATATGAAATAGAAAATGTTTTACCTCCGGAGACAATTATTACCCTGGCTGATATACCGATTACCACTCAATCATTTTCCGGTTACAACGCATATACTCGTTTACCCTCAGTAGACCTGAGTTTCTTAGCAATTGATGATCCGCAGATCCTTCCCGATCTGGAATTTATTGATGAAGCCGGTATATCTAACGATAAGATTGCTTATGTCGCCGGGAATGAATATGAAGCCAACTCAAAACGAAATAATGCATTACTTTTCATTCCCCGACAGACTCTGGAAGTTATTCCTGAAAAAGTTGAAGATGCTGAAGGAATTGTGAAACTAAAAATTCTTATTGGTAAAGAGGGAATTCCACTTCGCCATGAAATTCTCTTTAACTCTACAAATAATCAAGTATGCGCAATTAATGTCCTCGCAGCAGTTTACAAATCGAGATGGAAACCAATCGAAATAGAAGACGAACCGATTGAGTTTTGGCTGGAGAAATCTTACACCTTTGGTAAATAATTCCGATTGATGATAAAGTTGAATTTATAAACCAGAAAAAGTAACTTCTAATCAAATTTTGGAGGCATCATGGATTTTTCTAAGATGATCAATTTTGTGGAATCTCACATCGATATTCTTACCAGATCGTATTATGAGCAATTATCTAAATCTGAATATATGACTACATATCAGAAACTCGACGAGGCTAAAGTAATTGCCCGTGAAGAACTTGTTTTCAAGAATTTTATTAAATGGCTCAAAAGCGGTGCCTCTAACGACGAAGCCGAAAAATATTTTGAGGTAATCGGCGCCGAAAGGTATAACGAAGGTTTTCCCCTCACAGAAATAAATTACGCTCTGTATATAACCAAGAAAGTCTTCTGGAGTACGATCGCATGGAAAAAGGAGTTATTTGAGGACTCGGATTTTCATCATCTTATTGAATGCATGACAATACTGAATAACTATTTCGACCTCGGAAGCTTTTACATTATACGCGGTTATGTCCATGAATTATTTGCCAAACTCGATATTTCGGATAAACTCACTCGCGAAGAAATTCACAAGATTCTTGTCAGGGGCTCATTCGACGAGGAGGATTTCGATAAGAGCGATTTCGTCTGGCGGCACGTTTAGTAATTAACCGGATTATAATAGAAAGGGGTGCCTGTTCGGTATCCCTTCTTTAACTGACCAAACACTTCCATAAAATATCTAAATAGTACATGCCGGTAGAAAAATTAAGAGATGATGTAACTGGAGTAATTCTTTCTGGCGGAAAGAGCAGCCGCATGGGAGTAAATAAATCGCTCCTTCTGATCGACAATATCCCTCTTATTCAAATTATTTATGAACGGATGAAGAAGGTCTTTTCCAGAATCATTATAAGTACAAATGAACCGGAACTGTATGATTTCTTAGATGCCGGTAAAGTAGAAGACACTTATAAAGGTTTCGGTCCCCTTGGCGGTATCCATTCATCTCTTAGCTTCAGCCGAACGGAACGTATCTTTGTCGTCTCCGCAGATATGCCTTTCCTGTTGCCCGATCTTTTCCGGTTTCTTCTAGATGTTAAATCTGAAGAAGAAATTGTAGTACCGGGAGCAGAAAACAGGATTCAATTCTTGTGCGGAATATACGGCCGCCGCCTCATCCCGATTGCTGAAAGTATATTATCTGCCAGCAGGGAGGCAATAGTGAATAATAAAGAACTGATCAGGTCTTCACTCAGCTTGTGGAATTTTGCTGAAAGAACCGGGTTTACTGTTGTTGATGTAAGTGAAAAGATTTTTTATATGAAGGACCTCTTCTTTAATATTAATACTCCTGAAGACTTTGAATATGTTAAAGAGAGATTAATTTAGGATCTCAAAAATCCATTTTTCCCCGTCTTAATAATGTCTGATCAGTTTTTCCCGATTTTTGCAAAAAAATCAATCCAAATTCTAAAAAATGAAATTCCCTCTCAAAAATCTCTAAATATTTTAATGAGATAGATATTTATTGCTGGCAGGAAAGTTGATATTTATAAATATCAACAAATTGAAGACAGCATGACCGAAATAAATATTGAACGAAACGAACCGGTTTTTCCGATCGGAACAGCCGCCAGGCTTCTCAACATTTCCGTTCATACATTAAGAATGTATGAAAGGGAGGGATTGTTCATTCCATTTAAAAAAGATTCTAATCAGAGATTGTTTTCCAAAGATGATATTTCGAGGATTGAATGCATCAGAAATGCCATCAATGAATTGAAAATATCGATCAATGGCATTAAGGCAATTTATTCAATGATTCCGTGCTGGGAGGTTGTCAAATGCTCGGAATCGGACCGGAAAAAATGTGAAGGTTATAACGGACATGGAAACCCGTGCTGGACTTATTCCCACCCCGGGACTCCCTGCGAAAATAAAAACTGCAGGGAATGCGAAGTCTATATTAATTATTCAGAATGCGGCAGGGTTAAAGAACTAATCAAATCGATTTCGAGGTAATAAATGAATTCTATTTCCCGTAGAAAATTTTTAAAGATTACTGGTTTCTCTGTCGGTGCCGCAGCAACTGTTTCGGCATTGAGTCCCATAATTAAAGGTTCGAAAAAAATTAACAGTGAAAGTGTAAAAGGGATTCAGAAAATCCCGACATACTGCGATATCTGTTTCTGGAAATGCGGTACTATTGCCTATTTGAAAGACGGACGTCTCTGGAAAGTTGAAGGCCATCCCGATGACCCTTTGAGCAGAGGCAGATTGTGTCCGCGTGGAACAGGTGGCATCGGCGCTCATTACGATCCCGACCGACTCCGCTCGCCTTTAATCCGTACCAGAGAAAGGGGAGAGGAAAAGTGGAAAGAGGTTACTTGGGATGAAGCCCTCGACTATATCGCCGGTAAAATGAAAAAACTAAAATCGGAGTACGGACCCGAAACTATGGCTTTCTTCTCGCACGGTATTGGTGCTAACTTCCTTAAACATATGTTAAAAGCTTACGGCGCAATTAATATGGCTGCGCCATCGTATGCTCAGTGCCGAGGACCGCGCGATGTCGGATTCGAACTGACTTTCGGCGATACCGTCGGTTCACCTGAACGGACCGATATTGAAAACTCTAAGTGTCTCGTTCTTATCGGATCTCATCTCGGCGAAAATATGCATAACTCCCAGGCGCAGGAATTTGCCATTGCCGTTGAAAAGGATGCTGCAATAATTGTTGTAGATCCGAGATTCTCCGTCGCTGCCTCTAAAGCTAAATATTATCTGCCTATTAAGCCCGGAACCGATATTGCTCTTCTTCTGGCCTGGATGAACGTTATTGTAAAAGAGAAATTATATGATGCGGATTATATTAAGAAATACGGATTCGGGTTTGAACAATTTGCTGCAGAAGTATCTCTGTATTCACCCGAATGGGCTTATACTGAAACCGGAATTGAAGCCGAATTAATCAGGACTACTGCCCGCGTTATGGCAGCTAATAAACCGGCTACACTTATCCATCCTGGAAGGCACGTAACATGGTACGGCGACGATGCACAGCGAAGCAGGGCAATTGCATTATTAAATGCTCTGTTAGGCTCCTGGGGAAGAAAGGGTGGTTTTTATTTCGCTTCCAATTATTCTATTCCACCATATTCATACCCTGAATACCCGGTCTCATCAAAAGAACCGCTCGACAATCCTGATAATAAATATCCGTTCGCTATTGAAGAGATTACAACCGGAATCCGCGAAGCAACGATTTCAGGAAAACCGTATCCTGTAAAAGGATGGTTTATATATGCCACAAATCTGTTCCATGCATTACCGAATGAAGAGGAAACAATTAAAGCTATTCAGAATCTGGACCTTATGGTTGTTGTCGATGTAATACCGAGCGAAATTGCCGGCTGGGCTGATGTTGTTCTGCCTGAATCAATTTATCTGGAAAGGTACGACGATCTTCATACCTCTACCTTCAAAGAGATATTCGTCGGGATCCGTCAACCCGTTATTGATTCACCTGCGGATCAGAAACCAAACTGGTGGATAGCCAAAAAACTTGCTGGTAAGCTCGGATTGGATAATTACTTCCCATGGAATCACATTGAAGAATATCTCGACTACAGGTTGAAAAATGCCGGATTGAGTCTTGAGCGGTTGAAGAAGGAGGGAATCATCCGCGGAGAAAAAATTCCTCTCTACATAGAAGACGGCATTGAACCCGAGTTTGCAACTCCTTCCGGTAAAATCGAATTTTACTCCACTCAGCTTGCTGATGCAGGATTCGATCCCGTTCCGAAATATTCCAGGCCCGAAGAACCGCCTCCTGGATTTTTCCGGCTTCTATTCGGCAGGGCGCCTGTCCATTCATTCAGCAGGACTCAATCGAACAGAATTCTGATGGATATGATGGACGAAAATGAAGTCTGGGTAAACTATGATATTGCTCAAAGGTATGGACTCTTGAACGGGCAATATGTAAAACTGAAAAATCAGGACGGTATTCTAAGCAACAAAATTAAAGTCAAATTAACCGAAAGGATCAGAACGGATTGCGTCTATATGGTTCACGGTTTCGGTCATAATTCTAAAATGCTAAAAGGGGCTTACGGTAAAGGTGCCAGCGATGCACAGTTAATAACCCGCTATAAAACAGATCCGATTATGGGAGGAACTGGGATGAACGTCAACTTCGTAACTTTTGAGATGGAGGTGTAATATGGCCCGATTCGGTATGGTGATAGATACAAAAAAATGCGTCGGCTGCATGGATTGTGTCGTTGCATGTAAAACTGAGAATAATGTTCCGGAAGGATATAACCGCGACTGGGTCGTGACAGTGGCTAACGGAAAATTTCCCGATATTCATATGGAAATCCAGTCGCAAAGATGTAATCATTGCGATAATACTCCGTGTGTCTCCTGCTGTCCCACGGGTGCAAGTCATGTTGAGGGATTCGGACAGGTTGTTCTTGTAACCCATGATATGTGCATCGGATGTAAAGCCTGTGTTGCTGCCTGTCCATACGATGCCCGGTTTATAAATCCGGAGGGGTATGCCGATAAATGTACATTCTGCATTCATCGAGTTGAAAAAGGGGAATTGCCAGCATGCGTTTCTGTATGCCCTACTCATTGCATGTACTTCGGAGATCTTGATGACCCGAACAGTGAAGTGAGCAGACTACTTACTTCGCGTAAGAATCATTCATTAATTCCTGAAGCCGGTACGAATCCGAGAATTTTTTATTTGACTTGATAAATTAAACTGTCTAATAACTGATTTTAATTAGGAGTGTCATCGATGCTAGAATTAACAAATACACGTTCAAATCCGCATATCGACCCGGTAATGAATGTTTGGGGATGGGAGATTCCTGTCTATCTGTTCCTCGGCGGCATGGTTGCCGGTATGATGATAATCTCCGGTTACTTTTTATTCAGCAAAAGATACCGGGATACCAGCTGTGCCTGTTATACTTTGCCGCTAATAAGTCTTATTCTTCTTAGTCTGGGTATGATTGCTCTTTTCCTCGATCTCGAACATAAATTATTTGTGTGGCGCCTCTATACTACTTTCCAATTTGCGTCACCAATGTCCTGGGGTGCATGGATTCTGGTTTTAGTCTACCCGGTAATAATCGCAAATCTTCTGATGGGTCCTCCCAAATTTATTGCTGATTTTTTCCCGAAGATAAACAAGGTTACTACATTCATTAATCAGCGTCCCCGGTTAATTCAGAATATCGGAGTTGCCAATATGCTGCTCGGCGGATTGCTGGGAGTCTATACCGGTGTTCTCTTAAGTACTATGGGTGCACGGCCTCTCTGGAATACTTCGATTCTCTGGGTTCTCTTTTTATTCTCTGGGCTTTCGGCTGCAGCGGCGTTTGTTCATATGATCGCAAAGAATGTAAACGAGAGAGAACTTCTGGCTAAAGCTGATAACGGATTTTTAACGATTGAAATTTTTGTAATCGCTCTGATGCTGATAGGACTATTGACTTCAACGCAGGTTCACATCGATTCGGCTAATCTTCTTATCAGCGGATCATATGCGCCGGTCTTCTGGGTATTCGTTGTAGGAATGGGAATAATCATTCCACTTTTCATTCAACTTCTCGCTGTTAATCATAAAATAAAACACACTCCGATTGCCCCTGTTATGGTAATTATCGGAGGATTGATATTAAGATTTGTAATAGTATCGGCCGGACAGTACAGTCATTGGCTTAATGCACATAATTAAGGGAGTAATAAATGCGTTCAATTACAGGGATTTTTTCCGGTAAGGAAGAATCTGTTCATGAAATAGTTCATGAACCGAAACCCTATTCAAATCCTTACCTTGTTGGTATTGGTTTAGGTCTGGTTCTGCTTGCTGCTTTTGTAATTATGGGAAGAGGATTGGGTGCTTCAGGAGCATTCTCCTCGCTACTTGCTGCAGGTGTTTCTCAGGTTGCGCCTGATCATGCCGCTTCGAATACTTATTATCAGGAATACATAGGAGACGGAACAATTAATCCGTTGAAAGACTGGCTCGTCTTCGAAGTCCTAGGTGTTTTCGTTGGCGGATTACTATCAGGTCTGCTTGCTCACAGAATTAAAATAAAAGTAGAAAAAGGGGATCGTATCTCAACACGCAACAGACTGATCTTTGCATTTATTGGAGGCGGTCTTATGGGATTCGGCGCTAAACTCGCACGAGGCTGCACAAGCGGACAGGCATTAACTGGCGGCGCTCTTCTTAATCTAGGGAGCTGGGTCTTTATGATGATGGTCTTTGCTGGCGCTTACGGTATGGCTTATTTTATGAGGAGGCAATGGACATGAACGCACCATTTTTTAAATTCGATCTCTTTTCACCCGACTTCAGTCTGGTTATTGCATTCATAATCGGAATCGGATTCGGTTTCGCTCTCGAAAGAGGAGGATTCGGAAATTCACGAATACTGGCTTCCCAATTCTATTTCACAGATATGCGGGTGCTTAAAGTAATGTTCAGCGCTATCGTAACGGCAATGCTTGGAGTCTTCTTTTTCGTTGCTTTCGGTTGGCTCGATCTTTCATTGGTCTATTTCACAGACACAAATCTTATCCCGCAGCTCGTTGGCGGTTTAATTCTCGGGGTTGGTTTCGTAGTAGGGGGTTATTGTCCCGGTACTTCATGTGTCTCGGCTGTTACCGGAAGAATTGACGGCGTTGTTTATCTGCTCGGTGTTATAGCTGGCATTTTTGTCTTTGCAGAATTATTCCCGATGATCGAGAATTTCTATTTTTCATCTGACATGGGTAGAGTTTTTCTGCCGGATTATCTCGGACTCTCATACGGTATGGTTGTCTTTCTAGTTGTTTTAATGGCTGTCGGGGCGTTCGCTGCTGCTGAATGGGGTGAAAAGAAAATGAGCGCTAAGAAGTCGGGAGGATTAAAATGAAATTTCTTGAATTTCTATTCAAACTTGATCTTAAAATAAAATTAGCCGCTGTGGCAGTCTTTCTGGGATTTACAGCATTTGTAATCTCGGATCCTTTCGAGAATTCGACTGCGAAAATTAATATGAAGGATCTTTCCTATATGGTTCAGAATGAAGTGGATCATGTTAATGTTGATGATCTGGCAGATTGGATAATTAAAGGGAAATCGGATTACCGGCTTGTAGATATCCGCTCTGAAAAAGAATTCGGAAATTATAATATACCGGGCTCTGAAAATATCCCGATCACCGGTCTTCTCGATGGTAATTTATCCCGCAACGAGAAGATAGTCCTCTATTCGGAAGGTGGGATACATTCGGCTCAGGCCTGGTTCTTATTGAAAGCAAAGGAATTTAAAAATGTCTACATTCTGAGAGGAGGACTCGACGAATGGAATGACTTAGTACTATTCCCCAAATTAAGTGCAAATGCTACGGAACAGGAAAAAGCCCGGTTCGAAATCTTATCGGCAATCAGCAGATATTTTGGAGGTGCTCCGCAGCTTGTTTCAGGTGAATCATCTACGGCAATCACCCTGCAGCCGGCAGTTCCAAGCGCGCCTAAAATTCAGGCGCCTGCTTCATCTTCACCCGGCGGTGCCAAGAAAAAAAAACGTGAAGGCTGTTAGTATTCTTGTTAAAAGTCTTATTGATTCCGGTTTATAACCGGGATAAGTTCTAAACTGCGCAATTGTTAAAATTGCGCAGTTTCAAATTCTTCGTACGAGGATATTTTATAGTGATCTAAAAAGCGGTGCAGAATCTTTTCTCTTACAACAATTATTATTCTCCCTTTGAAATTCACACAGTCAGTAAGGATCTTTGAAATAACCGGCTCAAGTCCTTTACCTTCCAGTTCGAGAGGACCCACTTCGTCAATAATCAACCAATTGGGATTTTTGTTATAGGATTCCATTAAGTTATTCCGGGCCCATTCCAGAGTAGATAAGTCGAATTTATAATCACCGATTATTATAGAATTGGCTTCGTTACCGCTCTCTAAAGCTTTAAGACTTCTTGAATCAATATGATAGACAAATCTTTTGTCGTCAATAACCGGCTGAAATATTCCACATACATTTTTCTTTGATGCGGCCCATTCCATTAACCGGGTTGTCTTTCCGCTTTTTACGCTTCCTGTATAGATAAAAATATTATTCATTGGGATTGATGTCTGTTGCCAGAAGAAGGAAAAGGGATTCACTCAGGAATATTCTGAATCTACGAATGCTTCCTTTCCCTGAAGATGATTTCCATGCGTAATTAATAATTTTTTTAAACTCAGGAAACAAGCCGGTCACAATATTTATCTCGGAAGCCCTTTCGTATTTATTCCGCTCAATAAATCTGTTGAACCACTTAACAACATACGGGGATAAAACCGAAAACCAGATAAATGTTATAATAATCGATCGAAGAATCATTATTAGAATTTCAAATCCTCTGTTATCTTCAAATCCGGGAGTTAAGTAAGACAATATCATAATAATTAATAGGAAGAGAATAAAAATTATCCGTGAAATTCTTTTTCTGACGATTTTCTTTTTCCGGTTTGTATCTTTGTCAAAAAGATCTTCAGCCAAATGGTTCTTATAATTCTGAGAAAGAATATGATTGCGGGTTTCGTTCAATTTCTCCGGTATTTTCGGTGCTTTCCATCCTACATAAATTCCGGCAATAACATGTATAAGTGAATAAAATCCTATCAGAAAAAATGAGAAACCAGCAGTTACATCAAAAATTTGAATATTCACCTGCAGGAGAATATAATTTACAAATTCATCGATTGCTTCCCAGAGTGTATTCCCGAATAAAATTGTAAGAATTACAAATTTCTGAAGAGCAGAAAACAGGAGAGCGAAAAATCCGAGCAGCAGCGCGGCAATTCTCTCGATCCTTATAAACGAAAATAACAGATATCCTAAAATCCCCTGCAGTGCAACAGCAAAATACGCAGCTAGAGGTGTATGAGGACTGATCAGCGCCTTGATTATTATTACTGTAACTGTAGCATGTAGAATTGACTTTTTACTAGTTGAATAATGTGCAATTAAAGTGATAAATAGAACCGCTGCCGCTCCAATAAACATTCCGGTAAGAGGAATCCGTAACGCATGAAGGATTCCGCCGAATGCGGCTTCACTGAATCCCCACAATGCTATTATCCTCTTTACATCTATCTGAATGCCGGGTGTGGCTTTCATAACAAACAATGGCCGATCCTATTTCCCTTTTTTCCTGTCGAGCAGGTCATCAATCCAGCTCATTGCTGCCATAGCAGCCGGGAAACCGATTGTCGGAATTGCTAAAAGCGCCACCTGCCTGATCTCTGCCTTCGATATCTTCATTTTAAGAGCCTTGCGTACCTGAGCATGAACAGATCCCTCCATCCCGGATCCGATTGCAATACCGAGTTTTACCAATGCTCTCGACTTTTCATCGAGGGGGCCCTGTTTATGGACCGCATCTCCGAGGTTTTCGTAAGCTACAGCAATTTCCGGAAATTCTTTTAAGAATCGTTCGAATCGTTTGGGTAGCTGGGACATTTTTTTATTCCTGTTATGATTTTTTGTGTGTCAAAGTTATATTAATTTCACTGCAGCCGCAATTTTTGTAAATGTGATTTTTCAAATGGGCGAAATTACTTAAGAATAATTTTGTATTTTTAAGCGCTTCAAAAACATCGGAGTATGATTGAAAATTCTGGTAACGGGCGGTGCCGGATATATCGGTTCTCACTTTGTAAAACTTCTCGTCGAAAAAGGGCTCGATACTATAGTTGTCGATAACCTCAGCCGGGGTCATATTGAATCGGTTCATCCGGACGCTAAATTCGAAAATACCGATCTTTTAGAACCCCGTGCGCTATCGCAGGTATTAAGTAAATATAAACCCGATGCTGTTGTTCATTTTGCTGCGCTTGCTTATGTCGGTGAATCGGTTGAAAATCCTTCACTCTATTATGAAAATAATGTGGTCGGCAGCTTTAACCTCATCAGAGCGTTTGTTAAGAATAAAATCAAAAAATTTGTCTTCTCTTCTACCTGCTCAATCTACGGAAATCCGGAAACAATCCCGATCGATGAAAACCAGAAATCAAATCCGATCAATCCTTATGCGAATACAAAACTTACTGTGGAAAAGATTCTTGGGGATTTTGATGCTGCATACGGGTTGAAGTATGTTGCTCTCAGGTATTTCAATGCAGCCGGCGCGGACCCTGATGCTCTGATAGGTGAAAGCCATAATCCGGAAACTCACCTTATTCCGCTTGTCTTAAGTGCTGCAATGGGCGGAAGGGATAAAGTTGATGTTTACGGGAATGATTATGATACTCCCGATGGAACCTGCATTAGAGATTATATCCATGTTAATGATCTTGCCGCAGCTCATCTCAAAGCAATCGAATATCTTAACAATAAAAACAGATCCGAGATAATTAATCTGGGAACCGGCAAAGGTAATTCGGTGATGGAAATAATCAATAATTGTGAAGCGGTTACCGGTAAAAAAATAAATTATAATATAAAGGGAAGAAGACCCGGCGATCCTGCAGTTCTTGTTGCGGATAACAGGAAAGCAAAAAGATTACTCGGTTGGGAAACTGAATTTAATCTCGAACGGATTATCTCAACCGCCTGGAAATGGCACCTTAATAAAAAATATTAAGAGGTTAATTTGACTATTGAAAACACTCAGATTAAAGGACTTCTTTTAATCCGTCCCGATGTCTTTGCTGATTCAAGGGGATATTTCTTCGAGTCCTTCAATCAAAAAAAATATAGCGATGCAGGAATAAATTCACCCTTTGTACAGGATAATATTTCCAGATCTGTTAAAGGTACAATAAGGGGATTGCATTACCAGGTCCCGCCGTTTGAACAGGGGAAACTCTGTTCAGTGATTTACGGTAAAGTTCTCGATGTTGCCCTCGATATACGGTTTGGCTCTCCTACCTTCGGGAAACATTTCGCATTGGAACTTAGTGAAGAAAATAAAACGCAGCTCTGGATTCCTCCCGGATTTGCTCACGGATTTTCCGTCCTCTCCGATATTGCGATTTTCAGCTACAAATGTTCGGCTCTCTATAACAAAGATGCCGAGCGGTCAATTATTTATAATGATCCCGATCTGAATATTAAGTGGCTTGCAGAATTTCCTGTTGTTTCTTCTAAAGATCTAATGGCAAAAAGTTTTAAGGAAATTGAAAAAGATTTTTCTTATTAAATGATATTAAGGAGTAATTAACATGAACCTGGCGGTAATTGGCAGCGGGTATGTTGGTCTTGTAAGCGGTACTTGTTTTGCAGAGATGGGTAATTCGGTAATCTGTGTAGATAATAATATTGATAAGCTGAAAAAACTTAAACAGGGTGTTGTTCCAATATATGAGCCGGGACTCGATGTTTTATTTCACAGGAATATTGAGAAAAAAAGACTTTCATTTTCTGATGATTTAAAATTTGCTACGCTCAATTCAGAAATGATCTTTCTCTGTTTGCCCACACCGCAGGGCGAGGACGGCTCGGCCGATCTTCAGCATGTTTTTAAGGTGGCTCACGATATTAGCAGAATTCTGAAAGAGAACGGCAGCGGGGATTTCAAAATTATCGTAAATAAAAGTACAGTTCCGGTCGGTACCAGCCGGAAGGTCAAAGAGATTTTTAACAGTTACGGCTTGAGCAGGTTTGAAGTTGTTTCCAATCCTGAATTCCTTCGGGAAGGATTTGCTGTAGATGATTTTATGAAACCCGACCGGATAGTTATTGGCGCTGAATCGGATTTCGTATTCGAAAGACTGAGAGAACTCTATGAGCCATTTGTCCGCCAGGGAAATCCGATATATGAAATGGATCCGGAGAGTTCCGAAGTAACCAAGTATGCTTCTAACTCATACCTTGCAATGCGTATCACTTTTATGAACGAGCTGGCAAATTTCTGCGAAGCAGTTGGCGCGAATGTGGACAATGTAAGAAAAGCGATGGGCTCCGATACAAGAATCGGAAAAAGATTTCTGTTCCCCGGTATCGGCTACGGCGGCTCCTGCTTCCCGAAAGACGTTAATGCCCTTATCAGGACTGCCTCGGATAATAAATCGCCTATGAAAATACTTACAGCTGTGGATGAAGTTAACAGATTACAGAAACTCGTTATTGTTAAGAAAATTCAGAAGCACTTCGGTGATAATCTGAAAGGAAAAAAGTTTGCGGTATGGGGACTTGCATTTAAACCGAACACAGACGATATGCGGGAAGCACCTTCAATTGTAATTATAAAAGAATTGGTAAGACTGGGGGCAGAAGTATCGGTATATGATCCCGCTGCTGTTGAAAATGCCCGCTTTTATTTAAAAGATCTGCCTGAATATTCCGATGATCAGTATGGCATTCTGAAGGACGCCGATGCTCTGCTGATTTTAACCGAATGGAATGAATTCAGAAATCCGGATTTTCATGCAATCGGTAATCATCTTAAATCGAAAATTATCTTCGACGGAAGAAATGTATTCGAACCGGAAAAAATGAATGAGCTCGGATTCCAATATTACAGTATCGGCAGGAAAGAGATCTAACCGGTTTATAGCAACTATTCGGAAATATTTATTTTAAAGTAATTTTACTCATTCAGTATCCGTTCGTAGTATTGTATATACTGGGGAAGGATCAGATTCATATCGAAACTATTTACAGCTCTCTCCCGGGAGTTTCTGGCAAAGGATTTATATTTTTTATCGTTTGTAAGTAAATCGATAGTATACTTTGCCATTCTATCAATATCCCCGATCTCGGCAATATATCCAGTTTCATTGTGAACAACCAGTTCGGGCAGGCCTCCAACCGAAGAGGAAATAACCGGCAGACCGCAAGCCATCGCTTCAAGAGCGGAAAGTCCGAAGCTCTCCGATTGAGACGGCATAAGGAATAGATCGCCTGCAGTAAGAATCTCTTCTATTGCATCCTGCTTACCTAGAAAGATTACTTCCTTATGTATATCGAGTTCCCGTGCAAGCCTCTCGCATTCGGAACGGTCCGGTCCGTCGCCTACTAATACCAGCTTTGCAGGTACTTCTTCTCTAACCTTTGAAAGTATTCTGATTGTATCAGTAACCCTTTTAACTACTCTGAAATTAGAAGTGTGTATAAGAACTTTCTCGCCCTGAGTCGCAATATGTTTTTTGAACGGTTTATCCTCAGCCGGTTTGTATTTTTCTGTATCAATAAAATTATAAATCACTTCAATCTCTTTTTTCAGATTGAAGTTAGTCAATGTCTTTTCTTTTAGAAATCGTGAGACAGCTGTAACTCCGTCGCTCTCTTCTATGCTGAATTTAACAAGTGGCATAAAAGTCGGCTCCAGGCCCATCAATGTAATGTCTGTGCCGTGGAGGGTTGTAATGAACTTTATTTTTTTGCCCGACTTTTTCCAGACCTGCTTTGCCAGGTATGCGCTTACTGCATGTGGAATTGCATAGTGGACGTGCATAAGGTCCAGGTCTTCATATTCAATTACTTCAAGCATCTTACTGGTGAGTGAAAGATCGTAGAGAGAGTGTTCAAACAGGGGATATGTCGTTGTTTCTACTTCATGAAAAAAAATATTATTGACAAACCTTGTCAGCCTGTGTGGTAATGCATAACTTATAAAATGAACCTGGTGGCCTAAAGATGCCAGAGCCAGACCTAGTTCCGTTGCTACAACTCCGCTTCCTCCGTATGTAGGGTAACATGTAATTCCAATCTTCATATTATTCTTTCGCAAATATTTGAATTGAGTTGATTATTTTTCCAAGTAGAAGAACAAAATTAATTGTGCGGAATTAAAATACGGCTATTTTATCACAATGAAAATTCTACTTGTCGGACATTCGATTATAGATAATATTGATTTTGAAGGAATTAAAAGGATTCTACCTGGCGGGATTTTCTATTCGGTCCTCGGCACTCTTGCTGTTAAAAATACTTCCGATCAGGTCTTCCTTCTTACTTCTATGAATAAAGAAAATTATTTTCTGTTCGAAAAAGTCTATTCCAGAATAAACAGAGACTTTCTGATTCCAGCGGATTCAATGCCTGAAGTGTTTTTGCAAATCTCTGAAGTTGGGGAAAGAGGTGAAAGGTATCTAAATATTTCCCGCCCTCTGATGATCGATGGCATTGGGGACTGGAATCGTTTCGGCGGAATACTGATAAATATGATCACAGGATTTGACATCTCGGCAGGACAGTTAAAAACGATCCGCGAAAATTATTCTGGACCTATCTATTTCGATCTGCACACATTATCCCGTGGTGTTGACGAGAAACTGAACCGGGATTTCAGACCGGTTCCGGATATAAATGATTGGCTTAAGAACATAGACATTCTTCAATGTAACCAGTACGAATTACGAACTATCGGCAACTCTGATAATACAAAAAACATTGAGACGGTTCTGAATGCGGGTGTAAAATATCTAATTGTTACCAGAGGTGAGAAAGGGGCTTCACTTTACTTTAAAGATCTGAATGAAATTAAAATTATTGACAAACCTGCTAAGGCGGTAAAAGTAGTAAATAAAGTTGGTTGCGGAGATGTCTTTGGGTCAGTCTTTTTTTATAATTATCTTTGCCGCAAAGATGCTGAGTTCTCCCTGGAACAGGCGATTGAATATTCTGGGAGGGCTGTATCTGTAAATATTTTTAATAATATCGATTTATTTATTAATGATTGACGGCAACATAATAAAAACAAGAATATTGGTTATCGGCTCTAACGGAATGCTTGGCCAGAGACTAACTAAAGTTTTCGCAAATCTGGCTGATGTGGAATTGCTGACTGCCTCTGCCGAGGAGAAATCCTTCTACGAAGGAGTGGAATATAAAACACTCGATATTACCAATAAGCAGGGTGTCAAAGAGATTATTCTGAATTTTTTCCCGGATTTTGTGATTAATGCCGCAGCCTTCACAAATGTCGATCAATCTGAATCCGAAAGAGAATTGGCATGGAAAATAAATGTAAACGGTGTTGAAAATGTTGCACTATACTGCTGGACAATTGATGCTCACCTGATTCATATTTCGACCGATTATATTTTTAACGGTAAAAACGGGCCATATACGGAGGACGCAATTCCCTCGCCAATTAATTACTACGGAAGATCTAAACTGGCTGCCGAAAATTCGATCAGAACCAGCGGAGTCAGATTTACGATTCTCCGGACTAATGTGCTTTACGGGCCTACGAGTTTCGGGCGCCCCGATTATGTTAAATGGGTTGTCGACTCGTTAAAGGCCGGTCAGCAGATTAGAATTGTATCAGATCAGATTAACAATCCTACTTTTATAGATGATCTTTCCACGGCAATTAACCGTGTAATTCAGTTTAGTAAAGAGGGAATATACAACATAGGGGGTGCAGAACTCCTCTCCAGGCTGGACTTTACTATCAAAATAGCAGATTTTTTTAATCTGGATAAGAGTTTAATTATTCCTATCACTACCGATCAGTTGAAACAACCCGCCCCACGTCCGTTAAGATCCGGACTGGTAAATTTGAAAGCCGGGGCAGAACTTGGTTATAAACCTTTGCGGTTGGAAGAAACACTATTCATAATCAGGAAGGAACTGGGTCTTTAAGAAATGAGCTGTAGTTACCACCGGCACTGTTTGTTCTCAGACACAAAGCTCACCTGTGAAATCTTATTAAATTATAGTTATTGACAAATAAATAATTAATTAAGAACTTTGAGTAGTAGTTCGAGGGTTTATCAAATAGTCATCTAACAGGAGGAAAAAAATGAAAAAATTATTTTACACACTATCTGTTCTTCTTTTAGCCAGCATAGTTTCATACGCTCAAGTCCAGGTACAGAGCGGAACATATTTCTACAGTAAGGATCAGAATAAAGACAATTATACCCTGCATACAAACCAGGGAAAGAGAATTGTTGAATATGAAGTCAACTTTCCTAAACCATTTGAGAAAAAACCTAAAGTTGTAATTATGCCGTCATTACTTGATGCCGAAAGATCTTCGCAGGTAAGATACAGTATCAGAGCTTCAGGTGTTTCCCGCGACGGATTTGTTCTGCTTGCGGAAGTATGGGGAGATACTCAATTAAATGCCATTGGCGGATTCTGGCTGGCTCATACCGAAGAATAATTTAGTTTTTATATTATATAAAAAGCCGCTCTGCCTAAATATGCAGTGCGGCTTTTTTATTTTATGTCTGACGGTGTGGAAGTAATCCGAATTGTTATTTACTTTTCCGGTGCGTTGTTTATGATAAATGTTAATATCCCTCTAATTCGGGGTTCTTATGAGCAGTGAACAGTTCGACCTCTTTCTTATTTTGCTGAAATTAAAATCATATCTTGTCAGTCTTCTCGACAGTCCTTCGTCAGGCAGTGAGTCTATGGATATAACGGAGGAATTTCTCGACAGAAAATTCCCGGAGAGAAAAGAGGAAATTATTGAGTTGCTAACCTCTTTTAATATTAATTCCGATGCTCAGATTGCCTTTGATGAAAAGATCCATCACAAATTCAAAGAGATTGTTCGAGGCAGGGAAAAAGCCTTTCATCTCTCAAGCATACTCGAAAAATTCCATATTGATTCGATAGAGGAAACAGTTAAAGAAAGAAGAGTTGAAGAATTTAGAAATGCCCGCGATCAGAAATTAAAAGAAATTGTCAGCGTTCTTCTCCAGCTTGCCAGAATCTGGGCTCAGAGAAGCGATATCGAAAGTGATGTAGATAATTTTTCTCTGCTTGACGAGGAGAACCTTATCCGTCCCGAAGAGGAAGCACATCTTGGAAGGCTCGGTAAAGATACTTCCGCTTCTTTCGAATCGATATCTAAAATAACCCAACTCTATCTTGAACAGTTGATCGAATATTACTTTAAATACGGAGGGGATCTATCTCTTTCAGAATTTATAAAGGGACTTGATGAGTTCAAGTCAATTGTTCGGGATAAATACAATGAGTTGTTTAAGCAGTCAGGTCTAGACCCTACAAACATTCGAGGTGATAAATGATTAAAAAAATGTTCTTCGTTTTTTCAATTCTTTTAATTGCTGTCTCATGCAGCATCTTTCAAAAGGATACCTTCCAGGGGACCTGGACTATTACCGTTACCGGCGACTTCTCTGATTCATTTGATTTTGTGGTTGATGAAAAGGATTCGTTCAGTTTCTCAAGAAATATCAACACGCAGGGCGGAAGTTACGAGGCACGGTTCAGCGGTAAGATCAGTGAGGACGGAACAATGTTCTGTGATGTTAATGTAATGAGTATGAAAGTGGCACAGTTTGACGGCAAGATGAACTATGAAAATGGTTCCGGCAAGTGGTCCGGTGCGGGAATGAGCGGTTCCTGGTCGGCTGTTAAAAAATAACATTTAAAATAAAAGAGGCCTGAATGAACAGGCCTCTTTATGAAATAAACTACTTCAGCCTACTGCTTAATTCTTCTCTTTATAGTTGGCTTTTATTTCAACTCTTCTGTTCTTGCTTCTGTTTTTCTCTGTATCGTTCGGGAATGCAGGCTTGGTTTCGCCGAATGATTCAGTATTGATGATGTCAGCATTGATTCCCTTCTTAACTAAGTATTCTTTTACTGCAGTAACTCTCTTTTGGGAAAGTTTCATGTTGTATTCATCAGGTCCTAAAGAACATGCATGGCCCGATAAATGAAGTTTAGCTTCATTTAATTTTGTGAATACATCGAATACATTATCAAGCGTTGATTTAGCTGTCTTGGTTAATCTTGAACTGTTTAGAGCAAACCAGACATTATCGAAGCCCTGTTCCTTTTCAATAAAAGCTGGTGGAACGTCATCGCTCGGATCGAGTGGATTTGTTCCGCGTTTTACTTCAACTCCGTCGTTAACTGTGCCGCCGTCTGTATCGGCTTTCAACGGATCGGTTTTGTGTTTCATAACTTCTTCGCCGTCCATCAGTCCGTCACCGTCTGTATCAGCTTTCAACGGGTTGGTTTTGTATTTCATAACTTCTTCGCCGTCTTTCAGGCCGTCGCCGTCTGTATCAGCTTTTAATGGATCGGTCTTGAATTTGGTTACTTCTTCGCCGTCGTTCAATCCGTCACCGTCTGTATCAGCTTTAGCAGGATTTGTCTTGTAGGTCATGACTTCTTCGCCGTCTTTAAGACCATCGCCGTCGCTGTCAACATTTTTCGGATCGGTGTTGTACTGTTTAACTTCTTCGCCGTCTTTCAGGCCATCGCCGTCTGTATCCGGATTATTAGGATCTGTACCTAATTCAAGCTCTTCTCGTTTTGTAAGTCCGTCATTGTCTTTATCGGAATTCATGCTCTCGCCGGTAAAGGTAATGCCTGCACCGATATTGAAATACCCGTCGTTGAATTCGTCAATCTTAAAGAAGTTTACATTGTCTGTCATTGTGTAATTGAGCCCAACGCTTAAATCGAGCAGAATCTCGTCGGCTAATTTAATTTCAGTACCAATACCGACCGGTATAACAGCCGACCAGCCGTCTGCTTCAACCGGATTCGGAGAAACAACACCAGGTTTGGTTCCAACGTTATAATTCATAAGACCAATTCCGGCATAGAAGTAGGGGTTCCAGCTTTCGAGATCGAATGGAGTGAAGAGCAAGCGGGCATCAATCGGAATAATTGATGTACTGTATTCGCCGGTTCCCTGTTTCATTGTAGTATAATTGAAATCGTCACCATTCAGTTTTCCGTAACCGGCACCGATTTCCGCGTTGAACTGATTCGATAATTCGAAACGCAAAAATGCTCTGAAAAGATAGGATGCAAGGGCAATACCGTTATCATCCTCAAATTCTGTTGCGGATAATACACCGTTAGCCTGAATCCCGCCTTTAATTCCGAATTCTTTGAATTGTGCATATGAATTCGTACTTAAGAAAGAGAATAAGACCACCATTAATATCAATGAAAGTTTTTTCATGATACTCCTTTGTATATGTTGTGAGAAAATTTGTACAAAAATAATGTAAAAACAAGACTTTATTCGTTCGCTAAATCACAATAGAATTTTAATAGTCCGTTAAAGTTTAATAACTTCTAAGTAAACTTAATAATTTTTCCGCCAACTTCTCATTAAAAAACCCGTTATTATTAACGCAATACCTATAAGTGCAACTTTAATATATGGATCGGAATAGTAATAATAGCCCCCTATGGCTACCGGAACATTCTGCATTTCTAGTGTATTAAATCCGTCGCCCCGAACTATTTCAAGTTTATAACTGATATGAAACAGAGCATAAGCCAGTATAATACCTCCCTGAAGGAAACAAACTATATCAACAAGAGCAAAAATGACTGCTGACATTACCTTTTTCATTTCGAGATTCCTGGAAATTGATAGTACCCCGGAGAGGAGTTGAACCTCCGACCAACGGTTTAGGAAACCGCTGCTCTATCCACTGAGCTACCGGGGCATTGAGTTTCTTGAAAATTTTCTGCGAATATGGAGTAAAATATAAGGATTTAGAAATTGCCTAACAATGCCTAACCTGGAAAAGTTACTCAAATTTGGTGCGAAAGTATTCAAATAGGTATCGAGTTTAATACTTACATATCTTGTTTAGCATTTAAAGTTATTTGCGCCGGGAGGTTATATGTTTCTCACTAAAAAACCTAATGGAACCTGGTATATAGTTTATGCAGATCAAAACGGAAAAAGAACCTCACTTTCTACTAAAACTATTTTTAAATCTGAGGCAGATTATCAGTTAAAAAATTTCAGAAAGAAATATTATGAGGAGTTAATGCAGGACTTCACGCCGATAACTCTCAAATCATTTAGATGGAATTTTCTAAAATATAGTGAATCAGTCCACACTCCCAAGACTACAAAATCATATCGAGTAACATTTAATTTTTTATTAAATCATTTTGGAGATATTCAGTTGAGTGAATTAACAAGCAAATCAATCCAGGATTTTTTACTATCTCGAATTAGTCATTCATCTATTTATGCAGCGCGTAAAGATCATATTCATTTATCAAGCATGCTTAATAAAGCGGTTTTGGATGGGTTCCTGTTAAAAAATCCATGCAACGGAATAAAAAGATTAAGACTACCCGAAAAGCAACCAAAATTCTATACCCGAGAAGATATTGAAAAGTTATTATCGGTTATGGATAATCAAGATATTATTGACATAACCAATTTTGCTCTTAATACTGGAATGAGAAGCCAGGAAATTTGCTCTCTACAATGGCACCAATATGATCAAGCAAAAAGAATAATCACACTTGATAACAGTCTTTATATAACTAAAACAAAAAAAATCAGATCTATTCCACTTAACAATACTACACTTGAATTATTAAACCGCAGAATGGGGCGGAACAAGAAAGGATTTATTTTTTCTGTAAATGGAGGACCGACATCCTCCGATAAATTATCAAAGATATTCAAAAAATATGTTTATGAATCTAAAATAAACAATCAATTAAATTTTCATTCATTGAGGCACACCTTTGCAAGTTGGTTAATACAAAAAGGAGTGCCAATAGCCCATATTAGCAAGCTTTTAGGCCATGCAGATATTAAAACAACTCAAATATATGCACACCTCAGACCGGAAGATTTAAGGAGTGCTATAGAGTTATTATGATATTCTTTTAGGGATGTTCTTTTCTTTTTTAGGCTGATAATAAAATCCACTTGCATCTCATCCGAGAAAGTGTATTTTAGTTATTGAACGAATCAAAGGACGGTTATGCTTTGTCCGTTAACAAAGGTTTTTTGTTTTAAAGGTATGCCTATTATTGCCTTGAGATTTTCGGTTGCGCGAGCGCCGAAGGGTTCTCCTTTGAACCCGTTCAAAATCTCAGGGCTTTTATTTATTATTTATAACAAATCAAAGGAGTAGCATCATGAAAAACTTAGTTGCATTAAAAACTAACTCTCAGCCTCTTTCTGTTTCGGAAAAAATTTCAATTGCTTTCAAAGATGTTCATCTCGTAAAACTGGAGGGACAAGGCTGCACACTCGAACAATATATCAAATCTGAAAAAATAGAGGATATATTCAAAAAGGTTGACCGGAGGATCCTCAGTATTACTCCATTTAAATATTACCACAATGGGAAATTTGAATCCGATTTATATCGAATTATCTCACTGGCAAATTTATTAACTCAAAGCGAAACACCTCACCGCCTCGATAATTATTTTCTTAATGATTCGGATCTAACTCCAGCTCAATTAACGCAATTGCGTGATGAAATTTTAGAATTAACTACTTTAGTTGATGAACTTGAAATAATGATTAAGGGGATAAAGAAAAGCATCTGGAATAATTATCAGTATTTTGATAATTGCACTGAATAAATAACTCAGCGAGGCCGGGCAAATATTTTAAAAAAAAGAATATTTTATAAATCATAAGAAAATAAACTTTGGATAATAATTGAACTTGGATTGCTAAACTCTCCCGGAAAATACCGGGCAGTTAAGCAATTTCCCGGCAATAAAATCAGATGTTTTTTGTAAAATGGAGTATCTAATTTTAGTTAAGTTGTTTTATAATAAGGGCAAGAATAGGTTATAAATACCGATGCTAATTTAGACCGCGAAAATTAATTAAAAACAAAGCCTTAATTATCAAATAAGGGGGCGAAAATGGACCTAAAAGATTTATCAATTAGCGATTTAAAAGTAACACTGAAAGAATATGAGGAAAAACTTGACAAAATCTATAATAAAAAATATTACGACACTTATGAATTTAATTTGATAAAAGAACTGGAGGGAGATCTTTATTACCTGGGCTGGGGTAAGCCTAAAAAGTTATCTGATATTAAATATCAAGATTCAGGAGAATTATCCGTAAAGTTATTCCCAAATATCTCGAGATACCACCGCGCACAAGGTCTGGACTTTTCCTCATTAAATAATAATAAGGTTGTTTATTATGATGAGGTCCGAAAAGATTATGATGATTATTATTCTTTACTTCCGCGATATGAACTTATAAAAAATGAATTACAGTATAGAATTAATATTGCGCCAACAAGCATTATAGATCATGTTTTTTCACAAAGTAAAAAACCAAAAACACAATATAAGAGGGGTGTGTTCAAACAAATTTTTAATAGAGAAATTAACAGGTATGAAGGTGAATTGAGAATATTATATAATTCACTTACTATTCAAAAAGTTGCCTCAGAGATATTCGATATTATCGCAAATGAAATAGATTTAAATGGTTATTATAAATGCAAAGACTACGGCAGCCCGGACAACTTTAAGAACAGGGAAAAAACAATAGATTACCTTTGCGATAAGATCAGAGATTATATGTTGGGAAAATACCCGGATCTTAAGGGAGTTTTAGTGAATGAAAGAATCAATAACAAGAAATGACGGCCTTTTTTATCTTCAGAAATCAGCTATTTTTTAATATTACAAAATTATTTAGTTAGCCTCACATAGCCCTCGGATAGCCTCGGATAGCCTTTTTTAATTTGCATATATGAAAAATTTGGCATAAGTGTAACAAGCCGGCATTTTTCATGAGAATAAAATATTAATTACAATTTGACCGATTATTAAATAATCGAAAAGGGGGAATTAAAATGAAAAACCCTAAAGCAACATTAACCTTCCTAATACGCAAACAATTGATACAGATTGAGATTGCCCGCAACAAAGCACTAAAATCTCCGGACCTCACACCAAAAGAAAAGCGAATTTTGACAGAATCATTTAACAATATGCTGGTTGATGGATTGATCCTGTATGATGAGCTGCACTCCGGGGGGTCAAACTAATGGCAAGGCCTCTAAAAATTGGACTTGATTACTTTCCTCATGATGTTGATGCATCCTCAGATGAAAAAATTGAAAGACTGAGAGCGCAATTCAAAAACGATGGTTATTCATTCTACTTTATGATGCTTGAAAGAATTTATCGGACCAATGACGGCAGATTGCTTTTAGATGAAACCGCTAAAAAAATATTTGCCAAAAGGATGGGATTATCATTAAAGAAATTTTCTGAAATCCTGAATTGTTGCTTAAAAAACTTTTTATTCTCTCAAGATGAGTTCGAAAAAAATTCTGTTATAACAAGTCAGGGAATCCAAAAAAGGTTTTTTGAAATTCAAGCCGAAAGAGAAAGAAAGAGAGATCGTTACTATCAGAAAAGAGAAGTTTCTCCGGTAGTTTCTCCAGTAGTTTCTCCGGACAAAACACCTGGAGAAATGGGGGGAGAAACGCCACAAAGTAAAGTAAAGAAAAGTAAAGCATTAAAAGAAGATCAGTTTGAACAATTCTGGAAACTATACCCTAATTCTGGATTAGGTAACAAAGGATCAAAACAAGATGCAAGGAATGAGTTTATGAAACTTGATCTTGAGGGCGGCCTATTTGATATAATTGTTGCTGCACTAAACAAACAGATTATCTTTAAAAGGAAATTGAAAGATCGCGGAAAATTTTATGAGAGCTTTCCGCATGCAGTCCGATGGATAAAGAAAAAGCGATGGGAAGATGAAGCAACTGAACCAAATAATATTCTTGATGAAAGTCAGCTTGAGGAAAAAAGAAGTCCTATAACCAATGATATAATGACTAAACATAGGAGGCAAATCAATGGAGAAGCTTGAACAAACTATCCTCGGAGAGTTTCTATCTTTGAATATTTATCAAGATCAAGTTGATGTTATGCTTGAACTAAATACTGGATTGTTCAAGGGGGAAAAAGCGAAAAAACTTGTAGAAGCTTTTTCAAAAATTCTATTTGAGAAAAGACATGTTATTGATGCCGTATCAGTTTATAAAGAAGTAGTTAATATACCGGGAATAGAGGTCGTTGATCTTGCAGAGCTTGTTCGAGGTTCATGCCCTATAAATGAAATATTTCATCACATTGAAATATTGAAGGAAAGGAAATACCGGAGGGATATTGAAAGAAATGTTCTTGATTCTTTAGATGAATTAAAGACCTCGGTTACAATTAATGAGTTTAATGATAAAAAAGAAAAATTAATTGTTGCTTTAAGTGGTATTGAATTTAACTCGAATACTAAACTTGTTGATCCCCTGCAGCATATAAAGAAATTAGATGAGCATCTTGGCAAGAATAAAGTTCTGGAGGGTGCTTCATGGGGTTTAATTGATCTCGATGTTTATACAAACGGCATTGAAACACCTCGATTAATTGTTTTGGGAGGACTGAAAAAATCAGGTAAAACAAAATTTGTTATTAATACTCGCTACCAGTTATATAAACAAAAAATTCATTCTCCTTTTATCAGTTTAGAAATGCCGGGGTATGAAATAACAAAACAAACCATTTCAAGATTCTCCGAAATACCCGAACCATATTTCAGAGCCAGATCATATATGAGCAATGATCAGAAAAAAATATATGATCGGGTAAAACAAGAAATTGATTGGAGTCTTTTGCCAGTGATGGACAAATCCGGAGTGGATGCTTATCAGATAGTAGCAATGATCCGGTATTTCTCAAAACAATATCCCGGCTGCATAATTTTTATTGACTACTTGCAAAGAGTGAAACATGACCGGAATAAACAAGCTCAAGAATTAGAAAAAATCTCAAATATGATAGCAGACGCAACCCGGGAATATAATGTTTCAGTAGTTCTATTAAGCCAGTTGAATAATTCAGCTGAATGGACTGATCCCTCTATTGGCACTCTCAAAGGATCCGGGGGGATTGGTGAAAGTGCAGACACAATTATTCTACTTGATAATTTATATCGGAGAGAAAAGATTGATTCAAACCGGGGTATTATTAAACTCCATTTAGAGCAAAGATATGGAGATAGTGGAACAATCAGAATTAATTCTGATCTATCAATTAATAAATTTTTTGATAGTGAATTAACGCCTGGAACAAATGAGATCCATGCAAGAAATTATTATGAATCCGAAGTTGAGGAGTTGAAAATATGAATCAAAGATTAGCAAATAATGGTAACTGGAAGGGCGGTATTTCATTCAATAGATACCATTACACAAAGAAATATCGGAAACTCTATCCAGAACAAGAACCAGCCCGAAAAGTGGTCCACAGAGCTATTAGAAGCGGAAAATTGGCAAAGCCTAATTATTGTCAGTTCCCTAAATGCTTCAAAACGGAAATTTTTGCTCATCATGTTGATTATTCAAAACCTTTAGCGGTCGAATGGTATTGCCGAAAGCATCATTCATTGATTCACAAAGGTTTTGATAATAACCTGGAATTATTTGCGGATGATCCTAAACAAGAAATTCAAATTGATAACCCGGCCAGGTTAGTAAATCCCAAGAATGCTCCTTCAATTCAAAATATAGTGGGGGGAGCATGACTTTCTTAACGGCAGCGGTTTATCAAATAGATGCAAAATCAATAATCACAACAAGCTACAATAAACTAAATACCTGTAATAGGGGGAGTATGTAAAATGGAAACTAAAAATCAGAAAAACGCAAATCCGTATGTGGAGCAAGTAAATCAATTAAAAAATGATTTTACTGCAGACCTTGGCAAAATTTCTATTCATGCAGATCTTAAACCTGAAGTTGCTGAAAGGAAAAAACGCGAAGAAAATGGAATGGTAATTGACAAATTCAAAACAAAACTTGAAATCCTCATGGATAACTTTGAAAGGCAGCGCAAGGGCCTTGTTACAAAGGCAAATAAAATAAAATTTCCTTTGTTCTATTCAATTGTATCAACTGAAAAATTAATCGGTTCTAATGAGATTCAGTCGGCAATAAATTTACTTTCATCCTCGAGGCCGGAAGCTCTTATTATTAGCGAGTTGAAATCGGCCGTTGATGAGGATCGGATGGACTATTTTAGTCAACTTGTTAAAATGCTATCTCAGATAACCGGGAATACCGAAAAGAATGCTATTCTAAAATCTGAAATATTAAGCTTTGCAAAATCGGTTTATGATAAACTTGGAATAAATGAAATTGAAAGACAAATTTCTGAAATAGAGATGGGAATGATTGCAGCAAAATCATTTGGCAAATTACTTGGACATGGAACGGAAATTCTTGAACCTGTTAAAACGCTTGATGACTGGAAAAGAAAATTCAGCACGATTCAGAGGAATTACTAATTCAATACTGGGTAAAAATTCCCGGAGAAGTTGTTATTATTTCAAATTCTCATCATATCTAAGTATTGATTTAATAAAAAGTTAGGCCAGGGGGTTAAAAAATGGCAAATTCTTTAGCCGAAAGGCATGTGAGAGTAAGCAATCTCTCAGATGTTAAAAGGTTGTTAGGCCGCATTATTTGGTTATATCAACAAGGGAAAATCTCGAGTGTAAAATCTCGGGATTTAGCCTATTTATGCTCTAAATATATCGAGGTCTGCAAAGCTGATAAGGAGCTTAATGAACTTGATGAAATCACTAAAAGAATTAATGATTTAGAAAAAAAATATCAATAAATAATTTCGAGGGGGGGGTGTATTGAAAGGGATTGACAAAATAAAAAAGCAAATATTAGATCTGAATAATAAAATCGGATTTATTGATGACAATAAAAACTATTCAATCCTTATAACAGATGACAAAAAGAACGGAAGGTTCCATTGTATCAAAGAAATCCAGAACAAATTCGGAGAGCAAATCGAAAAGAATCTGAATGAATGGAGGGATCCAGAAAGCACATGGATTTTTATTGATTCTAAAATCAAGAGGGAAAACGATGAAAGCACTAACCCCGGTTAAGTCAATAAGAAAATATTGCCTGGAGTGTTGCAACTTGCAACCGAAAGAAGTAAAAAATTGTCCTGCACTTGATTGCCCGTTATTCAATTTCAGATTAGGCAAAAATCCTAATAGGAATAAAATAAAAGAGAATTTGAGGCAAGATAATTTATGAGCCATATCCAGGTATCAATTTGAGGACTTATGAATAAAAAACCATAGCTAACCATTAAGAAACAAAAAATAAAAGGATTTTAAGAGGAGGGGGCAACATGAATTTTGATAAAATTAAAAAGCAATTGGACCGGATTGAATTTATCACAGGAAAGGAGCCTGTATTATTGGAGATACTTCTTGTTGATAGTAAAAGAGGGGATAACAAAATAATCGCTAAGGAGAAATTGAGATTCAATTTTAATTCCAGCGATCACGAAATAATTCAACTCGAAAAACCAATAATAATGGAGGCTAACTAATGAAACTTAGATTAGATAAAAATATCAATCTTGGTAAATCATTCTGGAAAAAACTTGGTGCAAATATAATTAAGTGGGTAAGGGATGATTTTCAAAGGGGAATTTTCCAGAATAATAAATCTGGATTAGATTATAAATCGGATGAATACAAGAAATATAAAGCCAATGATATGCGCCGCTTCACAACAGGCGAAGGACAAACCTTCAGTGATAAGACTGGATATTTTTTCGGGAAAACCTATTTTCACAACAAGAAAGCAAAACAGAAAAAGGGGAAATCCTATACAACAGGCCAACGATTAAAGGAGTATTATGGGACCTCAATAGAATCTCATCAGACTGGATATGTTGATATGACCTTGACAGGACAATTAAAAAAAGGGTTAGCGGTTAAAGATGTTTCTGATAATAGTGTAACATTAGGATATAATTCTGCTGATGCGGGAAAAATTGAAGGTAATAGGAAATACGGCCGGGAGGTTGTAGGATTGAATGATAATAACATTGAGAAAACGCGCGATATGATTATTCAAGAAATGAAAAAGAATTTATTATCAGGCATGCAGGGAGATATAAATATTGAAATCAAATTGTGAAAAAATTCTTGTAAGATTTTATAGGATCTATTGAGCATGAATGATATAAGTGAAGAACAAAATTGATTATTATCTGCAGAAAAATTTCTTTGAAAAAATCTTCTATTTAGTTAGATTGAAGTGAAACAATTAATCAATTATCAATCACTTAATCGAGGCGAATTAACTTTAAAAATCTAATTTGGAGTATTTACTTAAGCGTAAGTTGAGCAACTTCAAAAGCATTTTACGGTTTAGGAAACCGCTGCTCTATCCACTGAGCTACCGGGGCATTTTGTTGAATTTCATCAAATTTTCCTTTGAAATATAAATATTCGTTTTCCCCTTTCCAAGATTCCGGTGGAAGAGCAGTTCATTTTATGTATTTAATGATCTCTGCTTTCTCTATTGTTATCAATCCTCCGCAGTCTGCTTCCTCAAACATCTTTTCGATTACCGGAATAAAACTGTCGATCTTTTCGGATTCATCAACTATTTCAATTATAAGGGGCATGTCCTCCGATAGCCGTAATATTTTTGATGAGTGAATCCTGCTTCTTCCTCCGAATCCCATAATTCCTTTGTAAACTGTTGCTCCGGCAAGTCCCGATCTTCTGGCTTCGAGAACAACACTTTCGTAAAGTGTAGTTGAGTGGATTTTGTCCGATTCACCAATAAAAATCCTAAGTAATTTTGCCTCTCCCTTAATCTGCATCTCTCCTCCGGTTAGTTTTTTACCAAAAGTGATACAAAATAGACCGCTGCGAAACAGAGTATTATGCTTGATGCAATATTCATTGATGCCAGAAAATATTCTGAATTTTTAATCAAATTTACTGTCTCTAATGAAAATGTGGAGAATGTTGTAAATCCCCCGCAAAAGCCGATTGTAAGAAAAAGGCGAAGATCAGGCGAGATTAATTCCTTGCTGTCAAAAAGGTAGATTATTATTCCTAAAATAAAACTCCCGAGAAAATTAACTGTTAATGTCCCATATGGAAAGTTTTCAGGTAGGATTTTATAAACCTGATTCGATAGCCAGTAACGTGCTGCGCCTCCTAATGCGGCACCGGTTGAAACAAGTAAGTAATTTATCATAACGATTCCGTTTTTATTGAACTTGGAAATCAGGAGTTATCAGCCGGAATGGCGGTTCCTTCGACCTTTACATGTTTTCTGGAGGAATGAAGTGGTGAACTCCATCACCGGTTCAAACATAAAAAATATTTATGAATTATATCCGTATGAATTCGTCCTATTTTACTAAATTTGATTCTGAAAAAATTGAGTTTATGCAAAACTAGAACAGGAGAAAAAAATGACAACTATAGTTGATGTATGGGGTCGCGAAATACTTGACTCGCGCGGTAATCCTACAATTGAAGTCGAAGTTACACTCGAAAACGGTATCGTTGGAAGAGCGGCTGTTCCAAGCGGTGCTTCAACAGGTGAAAACGAAGCCGTTGAATTACGTGACGGAGACAAATCAAGATATCTCGGTAAAGGAGTTAAAAAAGCTGTTGATAATGTGAACGACAGGATCGCTGACGAACTGATCGACTTTGATGCAACCGATCAGGTTGCTATAGATAACATGCTTATTCAACTTGACGGAACTCCGACAAAATCCGAATTAGGAGCTAATGCAATTCTCGGCGCTTCACTTGCTTGCGCTAAAGCGGCTGCCGAATCACTCGGACTTCCTCTCTACCGGTATATAGGCGGTGTAAGCGCCCGTACTCTTCCGGTTCCTATGATGAATATTCTTAACGGCGGAAAGCATGCTGATAACAATGTTGATTTCCAGGAGTTTATGGTTATGCCCGTCGGCGCTCCGAACTTTGCTGAAGCTCTCCGGTATGGCGCAGAAACTTTCCATACTTTGAAATCTGTACTTAAGAAAAAAGGTTACAATACCGCTGTTGGCGACGAAGGTGGATTCGCTCCGAATCTTAAATCGAATGAAGAAGCTATCGAAGTAATTTTAGAGGCTATCGAAAAAGCTGGTTTTAAATCCGGTAAAGATATTTTCATCGCACTCGATCCCGCTGCAAGCGAAATGTGGGATAATGATAAGAAATCCTATTTCTTCTTCAAATCCGATAAATCCTATATGGCTCCCGAAAAGATGGTTGATTACTGGGTTAACTGGATTAACAAGTATCCGATAATTTCCCTGGAAGATGGAATGGCCGAATTCGATTGGGAGGGCTGGAAAATGTTAACCGATAAAGCCGGTAACAAAATTCAGCTTGTTGGCGACGACCTTTTCGTTACAAACACCGATTACCTTGCTAAAGGGATCGAAAAAGGTGTGGCTAACTCTATCCTCATAAAAGTAAATCAAATCGGTACGTTAACAGAAACTCTCGACGCTATCGAAATGGCTAAGAGAGCTAAATACACTGCTGTTATCAGTCACCGCAGCGGTGAAACCGAGGATACTACTATTGCCGATATTGCCGTTGCTACAAATGCAGGCCAGATTAAAACCGGATCGGCATCCAGAACTGACAGAATTGCAAAATACAATCAGCTCTTAAGAATTGAAGAAGAACTTGATACTACTGCAGTATTTCCGGGAATTTCAGGTATTAATTATTCCGGTAAATAAAAATTCAATAAACTAAATTAAGCCTCGCTAAGGGCGGGGCTTTTTATTCTCTACTAATCGAGGAATTTATGCCAAAAAATACTTTACAATCAATTAATACTTTGATCAAGAAAAATAAAATCGAGGTTATTGATCTTAAAGCAATCGATCTGTCGGGAAGGCTCCATCATATCTCTCTCCCAGTTAATGATAATGTAATGTCTAAACTGATCAAAGAAGGTGTCGGATTCGACGGTTCAAGTTACGGATTCAGAAAAGTTGAAAACAGCGACATGATTCTGATACCGGACCTTGATACTGCTGTAATTGATCTTTTCAGGGACGCGCCGACTTTAAGTTTTTATTCTAACATAATACTTACGGATGAAAAACGAACCAGATTTTCTCAGGACGGAAGATTCCTTGCTAAACAGGCTGAAGATTTGCTAAAGAAAACTACCGGAACCGATGCTTCAATGTGGGGACCAGAATTTGAATTTTATATCTTTTCAAAAGTGAACTATGATACACGGACTGCAACTTCGTACTATACGGTTGAACACGCGGAGGAATTCTATAAGAAAGCATACCACGCAGCTAATCCATTCGATATTTATGATGATTTCCGTGACGAAGCGTGCAAATTGTTATCACGTTTCGGAATTAATGTTAAGTATCATCATCACGAAGTTGGCGAACGCGGTCAGCAGGAAATTGAAACATATTTTTCTGACCTATTAACGACAGCCGATAATATTGTTACTGCGAAATACGTACTATTTAATTTTGCGCGTCAGAAGGACCTCTTCATTACGTTTATGCCTAAGCCGATGTACCAGCAGGCCGGCAACGGAATGCATCTTCACCTTTTCCTTACTAAGAAAGGGAAGAATGCTTTCTACAAAAAAGGCGCGTACGGAAATCTTAACGACCTGGCACTAAATTTTATCGGCGGTTTATTGAAACATGCGCCGGCTCTTTCGGCGTTTACTAATCCGAGTACCAATTCCTATAAACGGCTTGTACCCGGATTTGAAGCACCGGTTGCCCTAACCTATGGGCAGGGAAATCGCGCGTCTGCAATTCGAATTCCGAAATACATCTCCAATCCTGATGAAGTCCGTTTTGAGTACCGTCCGCCTGATGCAACTGCAAATCCGTACCTCTGTTTAACTGCTATGCTCCTTGCAGGAATTGACGGTGTTGTAAATAAAATCGATCCCGTAAAAGAGGGTTTTGGACCCTACGATAAGAATTTCCTTGATGACGAAACAAAACATAAAATTCATATGCTGCCGAGAAATCTATCGGATGCACTTGATGCTCTGGAAGTTGATCACGAATTTCTTAGACGGGGAAATATTTTCACAGATGAATTGTTGGATCAATGGGTTAAGATAAAAACAGAAGAGATTCAGGCTATCGGTACAATGCCTCATCCCTTCGAATACAAAATGTATTTCAACCTGTAATCAATTATGGACGGGTTTCCGGGACTTCCCGGAAATCCGGCCCTTTCCTCAACAACAGAGATTGCTAATGATTAAACTAAGTCATAGCCTCTTTATGATCCTCTTAGTTAACTTCAACATTCTATTTGCTCAAACAGATAGCCTCAAAGAATCTTATCCCCGTTTTGGCGTCAGCTTAGGATACGGTAATCAGGTAATGAAGATTTTTGGCGGGGGAATAGACCTGAACGTGAAATACCTCTATGAGGTCTATCTCTTTGAAGTTGATTATATCACATCATTATTTGAAGGCGAAACCTGGAATGTTGAGTCTCAACTGAATATTATTTACGGGTATTCTAACTTTAAGTCGAATATAAATAATCGCGAAAAAATTAAGAGTAGTGAAGTTGGCATTAATTCAGGTTTTTTAATCAAAAAAAATATTTGGGATGATAATCTTAAAATATATTTTGCTTCGTCTCTTGGCTTAATTTATACCGAAGCTCTCCCGGAAAGACAAATATCAGGTATTATGTTCTGCGGAAATTATTCTGTGGGAGTTCAGATAAAATTGAACCGTAATCATTTTATAGATTTAAGGACTGGATTCAGGCATCTCTCAAATGCCGGCCTGAGAAGACCGAATGGCGGTATTAACAACTGGATTGTTAATTTCGGGTCAGTGTTTGTAATTAATTGACCGGTCTGTTTGTAATTAAACTATTTATTAATATTTGTAGTGATCTGCTTTTTTGAAAATACTTGTAATAAATATAAAGTATCTAGGTGACCTGATAGTATCTACTCCGGCTCTCAGGTCGCTCCGTAAAACATATCCTTCGGCAGAAATAGTTTTGCTGATCAGGAAAGGATTTGAGACCTTCTTCGAGAATAATCCGAATATTAACAGAACAATCCTCTTCGATCCCGGAATGAAAGGGAATTCAGGTTTGATGAATTTTCTTAAGGGGATAAAGTTTATAAACAATATAAGAAAAGAGAAGTTCGATACGGCTATTGTCCTCCATCCGGGCGATCGGACTGCATTCTGGGCCTGGTTCTCCGGGGCTAAAGCCAGAATTGCCCCGCGCAATCAGAGTTTCTCTTTCCTATTCAATAACAAAGTGGATGTTGAAGAGAACACGATCGATTATATCCACTACTACAACAAAATTATTTCCGCTTATAACGTGGTTATAGATTCAGACAGGACTGAAATTTTCTTGTCCGAAGCTGATGCCGGATGGACAGATCTTTTCTTTGATGAAAATAATATAGACCGTAAAGATTTTGTGATCGGAATTCATCCGGGCGCCAGCGAACCATCGAAAATCTGGAAAAAGGAAAATTTTATTCTTCTGATCGACCGGCTGGTTCAAAAAGCCGGACTGAAATTAATAATTATGGAAGGACCAAAAGAAAAGGAGATTTGCGCGTCAATCAGGACTTCTTTCAAATTAAACAGTAAAATCTCATTCACAGATGCAGGAATTAATCGCACTGCTGCGTTAATTAAAAAGTGCAATCTGTTTATTACTCACGATACCGGGACAAGACATCTTGCTGTTGCTGCCGGAACACCTGCACTTATTCTGATGCCCGACGATAATGAAAAGTACTGGGATTTTTATACTGACGGACATAAGCATTTTACGCTGATTGGCAGGAGAAATTTATCGGAAGGGCATCCCTTCCTGGACGGAATAACGGTAGAAGATGTTTATCGGAAAATAGGAAGTATTTTAAATCAATGGTAAATCAGCAAATTAAAAAGATCCTGATTATCAAATGGGGAGCGCTCGGCGATCTTATAGCTTCTACTCCTGCCATTAAAGCCGTAAGGGATAATTTCCCTGATGCCCGCATTACCCTGCTTACAAATCCTCTAATGACCCAGATAATCCCTGAAGGCTTTCTAGTTGATGAGCATATAACAATTAATACTAACCGGAATAAGGTTATCGATTCTGTACCGAAGCAGTTGATCACAGCATTCAGATTACGCAGAAAAAAATTTGATCTTGCAGTGAATTTGAGATGGACTTCCGAAAGAGCAGCTCTATTAACGTATCTTTCGGGTGCGAAAGTAAGAATTAGCAGCGGCCCTGAAAAGCTTATGAATCTTTACACTGTCCGTCTTAAACACCCCTCAGGCAGATATCACGAAATTCACCGTAACCTCGATATAATTAAAGGGCTCGGATTGAATGTTTATGATGAAAACCCGACTCTTTATGTCTCCGGCGGCGATAAAAAATTCGCAAGCGATTTTTTTAATTCGGTTCACATTTCTAAAAAAAATACGATTTGCATTCACCCGGGCGCCAGCAGGGAAATTAGAGCATGGCTTCCCGACCGGTTCGCAGAAATTGGTAAACGGCTTGTAAAAGAATTCAACTCAAATATTGTTGTTACGTGGAGCGGAAGTGAATCCGCGCTGGCAGACAGGATCGTAAACGAGATAGGGAAAAACGCTTACAAAGCGCCAGCAACCGAATCGATCGGCAGACTTGCCGCCCTGATAGAAAATTGCGGATTTTTCTTCTCCAATTGTACCGGCCCTATGAATGTAGCAGTTGCGGTTAAAACTCCGGTTGTTGCTTTGCTCGGATCGTCGGATCCTACCGACTGGGGTGCTTATGGAAAGGAACACATTAATATTAAATCTCCATTGGTGCTTGAACATTACTCGGATGAAACCGAACATGAAGCAATGAAAGCTATCCAAACCGATTCTGTCTGGAATGTTGTTCAATCAAGATGGAAAGATTTAAGCAGTATTTATAATCAATCAATTAATCAATAAAGAAATTTTGAAATACCATGCCATTTCTCGGTGAAATTTTTGCAATTCTTACGGCCCTCCTCTGGTCGGCTACTTCAATTGTATTTACAGAAGCTTCTGTTCGAGTCGGTTCGTTATATGTAAACATATCCCGGTTGATTCTGTCTGTTGGATATCTCGCTTTAACTATTCTGATTTTTAGAATCGAAATAAACTTATCCTCCGGTCAGATTTTTAATCTAATCCTTAGCGGATTTGCCGGACTTGTAATTGGCGACACATTTTTATTCAAATCCTTTCAGCATATCGGAGCCAGATTAAGTATGCTGATAATGGCATTGGCTCCGGGAATAGCAGCAATTCTGGCATTCTTCTTTTTGAACGAAATAATTTCCTTTATCGGTGTTGTTGGGATGGTAATAACCGTCGCAGGTATTTCGATGGTTGTATTACAGAGAAAGGAAAAACCGGCCGCAAAATACAAAGTTGATTATACAGGTATTATTTATGCGCTCATTGGTGCTTTGGGTCAGGCTGTCGGTTTGATTTTTGCCAAACACGCATTTAATGAAGGCGAAATAAACGGATTTGTCGCAGCTTCTGTACGGATTATTGCATCTATCATATTTCTCTATCCGCTCTTTCTTTTTTCCAAGAAGATCCGGAATCCGTTCAAAGTATTTTACAATGAGAGAAAGGCTCTTATATATACCGTAATCGGATCTGTCATCGGTCCGTTCCTGGGTATTACTTTCAGTCTTATATCGGTCTCATATACTAAAGTCGGAATTGCCTCAACACTTATGGCAACAGTTCCGATTATTATGCTCCCGATGGTCCGCTATTATTATAAAGAAAAACTTTCCTGGATCTCTATTACAGGAGCGTTTGTTGCTGTTAGCGGGATTGCAATTCTATTCCTGCGGTAAATCAGATTTTAAAACCGGGGAGATGTAATTTTTATCCAGACATTAATACTGATTCATAAAACCTATAATCATTGCTACTGAAACAGACAAAGATTACTTTTTCAATTGAATCATTATTTGTTAGAAAGTTTTTTACACATCGTATTGCAATCTTTGTTGCGCGTTCAATCGGAAAAGAATAACTACCTGTGCTGATAGCAGGGAATGCGATTGATTTAATTCCCTTTTCAACGGCTAGCTGTAATGAATTTCTATAACAATCCTCAAGGAGCTTATCCTCGTTTTTATTTCCGCCTTGCCAGACCGGACCAACGGTGTGTATAACAAACCGGGCAGGAAGATTATATCCCCCGGTAATTTTTGCCAATCCTGTTTCGCATCCGCCGAGTACTCTGCATTCATCCAGCAATTCCTTCCCCGCCGCTCTGTGAATTGCTCCGTCTACACCTCCGCCGCCAAGCAGTGTTCTGTTGGCTGCATTTACTATTGCGTCCACTTTTAATTCAGTTATATCACCCAGAATGATTTCAATATTTCCCATTATCTCTTTCTGCAGAATTTTTTTATCAATTCACTTTGCCATGGAAATGACCTGGTGAGACTTGATTCATCGGCAAACTCAAAGTCTTCAAAATCAAAACCCGGAGCTACTGTGCAGCCGATAAGAGAGTAAGAGGATTTATCTGAAACCTCCGCTGCAAAGTAAATCCCATTTTCTATTACAAATTGCGGTATCTCACCGGACGTTAAATTATTTCCTAAAACAATTTTACTATATCCCTTTTTCTCATTCAGGAGATGTAAAATTATTCGGGACCCTGAATAGAAGTGCCAGATTTCATCCGACTTCAGCCGGTGAAATGCGGAAAAATCCTCCCCGGCCAACATATAGTAAATGGATGTGGAGATTGAGCGGTCATTATTGTATCGCTCCGGCAATGATGTTTTTTTAATTAATTCTCCTGAACGGTAAATCTCCTTATAGTATCCACCTTCAGGGTGTGGAAGTAGTCCTAATACTCTAATTATTTCATCAGATTTCATTTCTCTTAGATCCCGAATAAAAATTCTAACGGAATATGAAGGCGCTTTGACCAGTCGATCTCAGAATGTTTCCCGCCCTTAACAAAATAACAGTAGAGGTTCTCTTTATGTTTAAATCCTTTTTTCTTTAAAAGCAGGCACATTTCTTTATTGTCTCTTATAAGTTCCTTTTCGTCGCAGCCGCAGTCCAGATAGATTTTTTGATCCAGATGATCCCTTTTATCGTTGGCGATGTTCTCAAAAATTTTCCTGTTATCAACCCAGAATGAGTTTGACATGCATGCCGCTTTCCCGAATACTTCCGGATAATTCCAGGCAAGCTGAAAAGAGATTAGTCCGCCCATCGATGAGCCCATTGTCGCTGTATTCTCTTTATCGCTTTTTGTTTTATAATGCTGGTCAATAAATGGTTTTAACTCCCTTGTAATAAACTGAACGTATTTTTTCCCTTTTGCAGTACAGTAATTGTATTCTTCCAGACGTTCCCTGGAATTATAAATCCCGACTACAATTATTTCTTCAACCTTATTTCTGCCGATAAGATCGGTTAGTACCTCGTCGGTACGCCAGTCGTATCCGATAAAGGATGTAGTAGGACTGAATAAATTCTGGCCGTCGTGCATATACAATACCGGGTAATTCCTGTTTGAGGATTGGTATGAAGGAGGGAGCCATACAAGAATATCTCTCTCATTTTTTAAATTGATACTGTAAAACTCGTGATGATATTCGATATGCCCTAATATATCTTTGTTGCCTATCTCAGGCTTGTTATCTCTGAAAACTATCATTGAAAATTGGATATTTATTTCTTCATTTCGAATATAATATTTTTGTGAAAGAATATAGAATCAAATTCTTTATGATAATTTGACATGGTAAAAATAATTCAAGAACTTAAAGGGAAATATTCTTAAACTTTTTAAAGTTTTGTATGCCTGATTTGCATGAAAAGGTCCGGTGTATGTGGTGCGGTTTTGAAGGTTTATTAGTCTGGGTGCACGGACACGGGCAGTGTTCTAACTGCGGAATAAATATCGACGAATGCTGCAGGGGAGAGGCCTGTGAATCTAAAAATGATTATAAAGAAGAGAATAGTAATTCAAAAGAAGGTGAATCCCGGAAATAATTGTTGTCTTACTTTGTAGACTCTTCTCAACTTGACACACTAAATCCGCTTATAAACTGCCAATACTCCCTCATTTAGCTCTTTTTTCTGGCATTTCGCTTGAGACTAATTAATTAATTAAACTATCTCCGGCTTCATGGAATTAATCGAAATTATTTTTGACATATTAGTTTTCGGCGGAGCTTTACTACTTATTGTGATTCTTGTCTCCTATTTAATATCCAGATCCAATCATAAACAAAGGGAAATCGGACCGGAATCCGCTGTTAAACCCCCTTCAATTATTAAAAATCCTGCTGCCCGTAAAGAGCAGTCAGTCAATCGTTTTAATCCTAGAGGTAATCGGCCGGTTATTATTGAAGTCGATCATAATAAAAGCAGAGAATTGAAGATAGTACGAAAATATTCGTTATCGGACCGCGATGACCAGCAAAATGTTCAGCGGAGTAAAAAAACCGGTTCCGGTACCGGGAGATCAACAGATTCACGCTATACAATAGTGAATGAAGAAATGAATAAAGATAAAAAACGGATGGCAGTAAATTTCTTTAACGGATTCATTTCTTTTCTCATATCTCTTCATCTTTAATTTTTTTATTGAATCAGTAGTTCTCATCCTTTAATTGATTTTACTCAATCCTGATTTATCTGGATTTTTTTTGACCCCGTTTTTTATTATTATTTCAATTGAAAAAATGATTGATAAGTCCAGTTAATTGACCGGAGATTCAGACTTCAACTTTCTAAAGAATAGACCGAAAGAAATTACTGCAAATGCTATTTCCAAGAACTATATCCACTCTTTAACAATTTTATATAGACTTACTTTCTCATTATCCCCCCAAAAATCAAGGAGTTAATAATGATTTCATTTTCCAAATGTGTACAGGAGATGCGTACTTCGGAGATTCGTGATTTAATGAGCGTTGCTACAAGACCCGATATTATTTCTTTTGCCGGCGGTATGCCGAACAATGATCTCTTCCCGGTTAAAGAGATTGATGAAATCTACAACACACTCAGCGATCGCGATAAGAAAACCGGTTTCCAGTACGGACCTACACCCGGTTATCCTCCGCTTATCGAATCGGTTAAAGAATATCTCCGTTCTAAAAATCTTCCCGTCGATACCAATGAATTGATGATCACTTCCGGTTCGCTCCAGGCAATTAATATTGTAGCTAAGTTGTTTATCGATCCGGGTGAATCCGTTGTTACTGAAAATCCTTGCTTTATCGGAGGTACTTCAGCATTCAAATCTTATCAGGCAAATATCGAGAGTGTAGATCTTGACGCGGACGGATTATTGATAGACCAGTTAAAAGAAAAATTTTCAAGCGGAAAAAATCCAAGATTAGTCTATCTTTCTCCTTATTTCCATAATCCGGCAGGAATAGTCTATAGCGAAAAGAGGAAAGTGGAATTGCTGGAATTCCTGAGCGGGAAAGAAACTGTTCTGATTGAGGACGATCCTTATAATGAACTCTATTTCGATGAAAAGAGTAAATCGTTAACTATTCCAATGAAAACTATTCAGCCGGAACCGGTTCCAAACTGCTATATCGGATCGTTCTCAAAGATTCTTGGGCCCGGTATGCGACTTGGCTGGCTGCTTGCTTCTCCCGAAATAATCAGCAAAGCTCAGTTGGCTAAACAATCGATCGATGCCTGCTCTTCAACGTTTACTCAGGTGCTTGCCGATCAGTTCCTGAGGCAGGGTAAACTGAAAACTTATGTTGAGAATTTGCGAGTGATCTATAAACGCCGGATGAATATTATGAACGATGCCCTAAAATCTAATATGCCGCCTGAAGTTAAATGGGTTGAACCATTAGGCGGTTTCTATATCTGGGTTCAATTACCGGATGGAGTTGATTCTCTCGATATTATGCGCGAGTCGGCTTCAAGGGGCGCAATATTTGTGATTGGCAAAACGTTCGATCCCCACGGCGTTAAGAATAATTGCTTTAGGCTGGCATTCTCGCATACTCCGGAAGATCTCATTGAAAAGGGTGTTAAAATTGTTGCTGAAGCGGTCAAACATAAACTTAAGTAGATATTTAATTGTGGTGCGTTGCAAAATTTTTTGTAACGCACTTTTTAAACTTCCGTCTTTCCCGTAAATCTTTTCGATTCTTCAACTCCTGCTAATAGAGCATTGATGTTCATATTGATAATTTCATCGCCTTTCCGGCCGAAGAGTGTTTTTATTCCCCCTTTCAAATTTTCTATCGGTATTTCCAAAAACGGGGAAGCTGCTCCGAGCGTTACAACATTTGAAGCTTTCGGAGCTTTAATTTTACGAGCCACCTCATCTGCATTAAATGCGATTACATTTCCGTAAGAATTCAACTGTTCAAGAAGCTGATTCAAGTCGGGATAATTCGGAATGTTTACAAATGGTGTTGTGTTGGTGATTATCCAACCTTCTTTGGATAGGAAGGGGAGATACCGCATCGATTCCATCGGCTCTACTGAAATAATAAGATCCGCCTCGCCATAAGGAATTAGATCGGATGCAATTTCACTGTCTGAAATTCTGAGGTGGGATTGAACAGCTCCGCCCCTCTGACTCATCCCGTGGACCTCGGATTGCTTTATGAATAAAATCCTTTCGAGCGCGGCAAATCCGATAATCGCTGCTATCGATAAAATACCCTGTCCGCCTACTCCGGATAATATAATATCTTTTTTCATCTCTCTTTTCTATTTGTAAACGATTATTTTTTTGCTTTCTTCTTTTTTGTCACTGTCTGTATGCATTCCCTTTCGGCAATAATAACCGATACTCCGTTGTAAGCTAATTCCTCTTTCAGAATGTCTACCATTTCGTTATGGTATTTTGGTAATGGAGTTAGAATTCTTACATGCTCCGGTTCAACTCCTACTCCCAGACATATTTCCTTCAATCTACCGGTTGCCGATGATTCCTGGCCTCCGGTCATAGCTACAGCGCTGTTATCGGAGATGATAATTGTTATCGGAGAATTTGCATTGACCGCGTCGAGTAGTCCGGTAATTCCCGAATGTGTGAAAGTTGAATCGCCTATCATTGCAACCGATGGAATTAGTCCTGCATCTGCGGCTCCCTTTGCCATTGTAATCGATGCGCCCATATCAACGCAGGAGTTTATCGAGTTATATGGCGGGAGTGCACCAAGTGTGTAGCAACCGATATCGGAGAAAACTCTTTTTTCGCCGAAGACTTTCATCGCTTCATTAAGTGCTTCATAAACATCTCTGTGACTGCAGCCGTTGCAAAGTTCAGGTGGTCTGTTGGCTACAATCTCCGGCACAGGCAGGCCCTCTCTGGTTTGTAATTTAAGCGCCGTGGCAACAAGCGTTGGATTTAGTTCGCCGTCCCTTGGCAATGTCCCGTCAAGCCTTCCCTTAAAAATTTTTTCTGTTTCGAAAAATCCTTTTAACGTCTCTTCAACAAAAGGATATCCGTCTTCAAGGACAAGTATTGTCTCGCATTCGTCAGTAAGTTTCTTCAAAAGTTTTTTGGGTAGAGGGTACTGCCCGATCTTTACAACCGGGTGCGGGGATTTCCTACCCGGATAATTTTCGACAAGGTAATTAAATGCGATTCCGCAGGCAACTATTCCCATCGATTTGTCATCAGCATCAATATACTTATTGAATCTGGAATTCTCGGATTCAATTTCAAAATTTTTCTGATTCTCCAGCAGTATCTTATAACGGTTCCTTGCAATTGCGGGAAGCAGTACAAATTGCCTGGAATCATTCGGAAGCGATCCGCTATTTTGCTGAACCATCTCACTTACTTCAACACCGTATCTGGAATGTGATAGTCTTGTTGTAATCCTGATCATAACCGGTGTCTTATATTTCTCCGAAAGTTCGAATCCCTGCCGGGCCATATCATATGCTTCCTGCTGGTTTGAAGGTTCAAGTACCGGTATTAGTGCAAATTTTCCCAGATAACGGGAATCCTGCTCGTTCTGGGATGAATGCATCGATGGATCATCCGCTACCGTTATTATAAGTCCGCCGTTCACTCCCGTTATAGCAGAATTGATAAATGGATCTGCTGCTACATTGAGACCGACATGTTTCATGCAGACCATTGCTCTTTTGCCGGCATAGGACATCCCGAGAGCTGCTTCCATTGCAGTCTTCTCATTAGCAGACCATTTGCTGTGAATATTTCTTTCAGCAGCCACCCTCGATCTCTGAACGTATTCGGTTATTTCCGTTGACGGTGTCCCGGGGTATGCGTAAATGCCGGACATCCCGCCGTCGATTGCGCCTTGTGCAATTGCTTCCGCACCTAATAAAAGTAATTTTTTCATCGAAACTGATTCTCTGTGTTTAATTTGATTTTTTCTCTGTGCAAATTACGTTATGCATTTAACCACTGCAAGGAGGAAAGGATAATACTCACAATTTATCCTCCTGTTAATTGATAAAGGGGTGCGCCTTTCTTAAATTTGGACCACAATATTATAAAACATTTTCCGGCCTATTGAAATGAGAATTTGCGATATACTTCGAAAAGACAAAATCATTCCTTCAATGAATTCAAAATTTAAGAATGATGCTATTAACGAACTGATAAATCTGTTTAAAGAGGATGATCGTGTTAAAGATGTTGAATCGATGCGAGATTCGGTCCATGACCGGGAAAAAATTATGTCTACCGGTGTCGGTAAAGGATTCGCAATTCCTCATGCAAAATCAAATAGCGTTACTGATATAATTGCAGCTTTCGGAAAGTCTGATGAACCAATCGATTTTCAGGCGCTCGACGGACAACCGGTTAACCTTATTTTTCTGCTCGTCGGAAAAGAGAATCTTGTCGGCCCTCATATAAAACTCCTCAGCCGTATCTCAAGAATGATGAATAAAGAAGAATTCAGAGAGAGTCTTTCCAAAGCCAAAACTTCAGACGAAATTTTTGATCTCTTCGAAAATGAGGAGAAACAATATTTCGAAATCTCCTAGGAAACGGAATTAACCCGATGATTAAAGCAATTACCGGTACAAAGGATATTTTACCAGCCGATATTTCTAAATGGCATTACCTCGAAAAAATTGTCTCCGGCGTTTTTTCTCACTTCAATTATAAGGAAATCCGTACTCCGGTTTTTGAAGAGACTTCTCTCTTTGCAAGGGGAATCGGCGAAGCTACCGATATTGTTAGTAAAGAGATGTATACATTCCTCGACCGGAGCGGTACGAGTGTTACTCTAAAACCGGAAATGACTGCCGGTGTTGTCAGAGCTTTTATTGAACACTCACTCGATAAAAAGCAGAGCGTAAATAAACTCTACTATATCTCACCGATGTTCAGACAGGAGCGGCCGCAAGCCGGTAGGTTCCGCCAGTTTCACCAGTTCGGTGCCGAAGCTCTCGGAAGTAATGACCCGATGCTCGATGCCGAAATGATTATAATGGCTTACGATATTTTTAAGAAACTGGAACTCAAAAACCTGATTGTTAAAATCAATTCTCTCGGTATTCCGGAGTCCCGTGAAAAATATAAATTGATATTGAGGAACTATCTCGAAAAATATTTTGATAAACTGACTCCTGAAAGCAAAAAAAGATTTGATACGAATATTCTGAGAATTTTCGACAGCAAGGAAGAGGCCGATCAGAAAATTATGGAAAATGCTCCTCTCCTAATTGAGCATCTTGACAGCGAAAGCCTTGAGCATTTCGAAAAGGTAAAACAGTCGCTCCTTGACGCTCAAATTCCTTTCGAAGTTGATCCTAAACTTGTAAGAGGACTCGACTATTACTCACACACTACATTTGAAGTAGTAAGCGGAAGTGTCGGAGCGCAGAGTTCGCTCTGCGGCGGCGGACGGTACAATATGCTTGTTAAAGAACTTGGCGGCGGCGATGTGCCCGGTGTCGGATTCGCTGCCGGTATGGAAAGAATTCTGCTTGCCTGCGAAAATGAAAATTCACTGAACATTCCTGATGATAAGATCGATCTTTATATTGTTGCGATTGAAAAAAATCTTGGTTCGAATGCGTTTTCTTTATCAGTTAATCTCAGAAGAGAAGGACTGATTGTTGAATGTGATTATTTGAGCAGAAGCGTTAAAGCCCAGATGCGTGAGGCTAATAAATTTAATGCCCGTTTCGTTTTGATGATCGGCGGAGATGAGTTCCAAAAAGGGGAGTATGTTCTTAAAAATATGTCGAATGGAGAACAGATAACCCTCTCATTAAATGACCTGGGTCAAATATTATCTAAAATAAAGGTGTCCTGATTGCCGCTCCGTAAACCGAAAAACATTCCCAAAATTCCTAAAACCCGGAAGAAAAAAGCTCATACCGCTCTTTCGGCAATCCCGTCTAAAAAACCTGACAAACTCGAATATCTTTGCAAGGCATATTACAGCTACGACGAAAAAATAAAAAAACAGTATTGTGTTTTCGCTATCGAAACAATGGTGGAATTTACGAGCTTTGCCTACGAAATCTCTGTCGAAGTCATACGTGAAAAAAATATTTTTTATTTTATTGTAATGGGCCTTAAAGCAAAAATGGATGCGGTCCCCAGAATTCAACCGGCAAAGAAGGAATTGTTGTTTGAAGACCTTGTCGGCGATTATATCGTTAATGTACTGAAGCAGGACGGCGCCATAAATTCTGCCGACTTCCGTTTCAATTTATACAAAAAAGAAATTGTACTTGAAAAAGAATACAAACCGAAAAAGAAAAACAATCGTGTCTTTTGTAAATTCAAAGTTGCCGAAGATGAATTCACTTTTGTTTCAGAATAGAATTGATCTGTATTCTCTGAAAGTTTTTATCTATCCTTAAAATAAATTCGATTTATGGAAAAAATTTACGGCCGGAAACCGGTCCTCGAAGCGATTAACGCAGGAGTTGAACTGGAGGTTATATACATCTCATTCGGTCAGCACGGTGATGCGATCAACAAGATTTTTGCCTCGGCTAAAAAAAACAGTATCAAGGTCACTCAGCTTTCAATACAAAAATTTAACGACCTGGCCGGTAATTTAAATGCTCAGGGTGTAATAGCTCTTAAATCCGGTATAAAGTTTTTTGATCTGGCAGAATTAATCCAATTTTCAAAAAATTCAAAAAAATATCCTTTACTGCTTCTCCTAGATTCAATTCAGGACCCGCACAACCTCGGAGCGATTTTAAGAACGGCGGAATGCGCTGGGGTAGATGGCGTAATACTTACAACAAATCAGAGTGCGCCGGTAACTGAAACTGTAGAAAAAATTTCTGCCGGTGCTGTATCGCATCTGAAAATCTGCAGGGCTAACAATCTTGTAAGGACAATTGAACAACTGAAGAAAGAGAATTTCTGGATTGTTGGGACTTCACTTAATAATTCCAGAGAGTATACTTCGGTAGATTATAAAATGCCGGTTGCACTTGTAGCCGGAAACGAGGAAAAGGGGATTAGAAAACTTGTTGCCGAAAATTGCGATTTCCTCGTTCAGATTCCGATGAAAGGACGTATTGATTCCCTGAATGTATCGGTTGCAACCGGTATACTCCTTTTCGAAATTATCCGTCAGCAGAACTCCTGAAAATTTGGAACGATTTCCAACTGAATTCGGTTTCTAATATTAATCTTGATATTTTTTTCAAGATTGACTACGTTTTAATCCAAAATTCTAGAATAAAGGCGAAAATGAACGAAATCAAAGAAAATCTGGATAAACCGGAAGAACTTTCCGAGGATATGAAAGTTCTGGACGAGCTTACCAGCTCGGAATATAAATGGGGGTTTGTCACCGATATTGAAACAGAAACTGCTCCGAAAGGATTGAACGAGGATGTAGTCCGTTTAATCTCTCATAAAAAAAATGAACCCGAATGGATGACGGAGTGGCGTTTGAAAGCATTCCGCTACTGGCAGAAAATGGAAGAGCCTCATTGGCCTAATGTTAATTATCCACCAATCGACTATCAGGATGTCAGTTATTATTCAGCTCCGAAAAAGAAACCTCAGCTCAATAGTCTAGATGAAGTTGATCCTGAATTGTTAAAAACATTTGAAAAGCTTGGCATTCCGTTGAATGAACAGAAACTTCTTACAGGTGTTGCCGTCGATGCCGTGTTCGATTCTGTATCGGTTACAACTACATTTAAGGAAACACTGAAAGAAAAGGGAATAATTTTCTGTTCAATCTCCGAAGCCATTCAGGAACATCCCGATCTGGTTAAAAAATATCTCGGTTCTGTTGTACCTTACACAGATAATTATTTCGCTGCATTAAACTCTGCCGTTTTCAGCGACGGATCTTTCGTATTTATTCCTAAGGGAGTCCGCTGCCCGATGGAACTTTCAACCTATTTCAGAATTAACGCGCAGGAGACCGGACAGTTCGAGCGTACTTTGATTGTTGCAGAAGAAAGTACTTATGTAAGCTATCTGGAAGGTTGTACTGCTCCAATCCGCGATAAGAATCAGCTCCACGCTGCAGTTGTTGAACTCGTTGCGCTCGATAATGCGGAAATTAAATATTCAACGGTTCAGAACTGGTACCCCGGCGATAAAGATGGCAAGGGAGGTATTTATAACTTTGTTACCAAACGGGGCGCGTGCAGAGGTATAAATTCAAAAATCTCCTGGACTCAGGTTGAAACCGGTTCTTCTATTACATGGAAATATCCGAGCTGTATTTTACAGGGTGATAATTCAGTCGGCGAGTTCTATTCTGTCGCAGTTACAAATAATATGCAGCAGGCCGATACCGGAACGAAAATGATCCACCTCGGAAGGAATACACGCAGTACAATTATCTCCAAAGGAATTTCCGCCGGAAGAAGCAATAATTCCTACAGAGGACTTGTTAAGATCGGAAAGAATGCCGAAGGTGCCCGCAACTTCACACAGTGCGATTCGATGCTTATGAGTGACAAATGCGGTGCGCATACATTCCCTTACATCGAAGTTGAAAACGAATCCGCTAAGGTTGAACACGAAGCTACAACTTCCAAGGTAGGCGCCGATCAGATATTCTATTTGAATCAGCGCGGAATTGCTACTGAGGATGCCGTCAATATGATTGTAAACGGATTCTGTAAAGAAGTCTTTAATGAATTACCTATGGAATTTGCTGTTGAAGCTCAAAAACTTCTTGCTATCTCTCTTGAAGGTAGTGTAGGATAATAAATTTTGAATAAATAATGGCGTAAGCCGATTAAGATTGAGGAGAAAAAATGTTATCTATAAAAAATCTACATGCCAGCGTTGAAGGAAAAGAAATTCTAAAAGGAATTAACCTTGAGATCAAAGCTGGTGAGGTTCATGCAATTATGGGTCCCAACGGTTCCGGTAAAAGCACTCTCGCTAATGTCCTTGCCGGGAATGAAGGTTATGAAGTAACCGGAGGCGAAATTGTATTTGAAGGGAAACAACTTCTTGAATTGGACCCTGAAGACAGGGCGCGCGAAGGCGTCTTTCTTGCCTTCCAGTACCCGGTTGAAATCCCCGGTGTCAGCAACGCAACATTTTTAAAAACAGCTATTAATGAGATCAGAAAATATCATAATCAACCAGAGTTAACTCCAAAAGAGTTTCTCGAACTGATGAAAGAAAAATCCAGAATTCTAGGAATGGAAGATGCTCTTATCAACCGTTCTGTTAACGTTGGGTTCTCAGGCGGGGAAAAGAAAAGAAATGAAATCATGCAGATGCTTATGCTTAATCCGAAACTCGCACTTCTTGATGAAACGGATTCCGGACTCGATATCGATGCGCTCAAAATTGTTTCAAATGGCGTTAACCTATTCAAGTCTAAAGATAAAGCTGTACTGGTGGTGACTCACTATCAAAGACTGCTCAATTATATCCAGCCCGATTTTGTACATGTTCTCTATAACGGAAAAATTATTAAATCCGGCGGTAAAGAACTCGCTCTTGAGCTTGAAGATAAAGGATACGACTGGATCAAACCGGAATTAAAAGAAACCGTTAGTGTGTAAAGGAGATTTTTAATGAATAATAAGTCAGAATTTCAGAATACAAAAGAGTGGTACCTTTCCGGCTTCAAAAAGTTTGAAGAGAAACTTAACGGCGAATCTAAAACTTTCCTGCACGATTTAAGGAAAGATGCGCTAGATAAACTGGCCGCGTCCGATTTCCCTACAACCAGGGATGAAGAATGGAAATACACAAACATATCGCCGATTCTAAAACAGAATTTTATTCCGGCTTTCACGCTCGATCGTCAGAAAATCTCGGTTAATGAAATAAAAAAATTTCTCTTCAGCGGATTCGATTTTTATCTAATGACTTTTATTAACGGTATCTACTCTGAAGAATTGAGCGACCTTAAAAACCTGCCCGGTAAAGTAACTGTAAACAGTCTAAGCGTTCTTCTTAAAAAAGATCCCGAAATTATAAAAGGCAGAATCTCAAAATATGTTAAATCCGATAATGCCTTTAATCTGCTCAATAAAACTTATTCAACGGACGGAGCAGTTGTAATCGTTCCGGATAATATTGTAATAGAGAAACCGGTTCAGGTACTTTTCCTAAACGGCGATCCCGGTAATTCTGTCCTCTCAGTTCCTCATAATATTATTATTGCAGGAAAAAATTCACAGGTTACGGTTATCAATACTTATGCTGCCATCAATAATTCAATTTACTTTACAAATGCAATAACCGAAGTCTTTGCGGATGAATCTTCGATTGTCGATCTCTATAAAATCCAGAATGAAAATGATAACTCATACCATTACGAGAAGGTGGAAGCTTATCAGCTGAAGCGGAGCGTTTTCAATCATTATAATTTTACGTTCGGTGGCGAGATTGTTCGCAACGACATCAACTCGGTACTCGACGACGAAAATATTGAAACTCATTACTACGGACTCTACCTCGCAAACGGTAAGCGGCTTGTGGATAATCATACATTCGTAGACCATGCCAAGCCGAATTGTATGAGCAATGAGCTTTACAAGGGAATTCTTGATGATGAAGCGAGGGGTGTTTTCAACGGAAAGATAATCGTTCGTAAAGATGCTCAGAAAACGAATGCGTACCAGCAGAATAAGTCTGTGCTTTTATCCAAGAAAGCCAGAGTAAATACAAAACCGCAGCTCGAAATTTTTGCCGACGATGTAAAATGTACTCACGGAGCGACTGTAGGGCATCTCGACGACACGGCGTATTATTACATCCGTACGCGCGGTATCCCGTCCGAACTCGCCAAGTCGATTCTCATCAGGGCTTTTGCCAATGATGTGGTGGAATCTGTTAAAATTGAATCTCTGCGCGAGCAGCTGAACCATATGATATTCGAACATCTTAATAGAGTTGAAATCGAAAATAATTAAAACAGAACCGGTGGTAATTCTGCCGGTTCAATTTTCAGTTTCCCTTAATAGGGGGTTAATGTGATTAATACGGTTCCGGACGTAAAAAGAAAATTTGATGTTAATGAAGTAAGGCAGGACTTCCCGATTTTAAGCCGGCTTGTAAACGATAAACCTCTTGTCTACCTTGATAATGCGGCCACTTCCCAGAAACCCCGGCAGGTAATAGAAGCTCTTAACAGGTATTACACATTCGATAATGCGAATATTCATCGCGGACTTTATTTTTTAAGTGAGCTTGCAACCGATCAGTATGAAACAGCCCGGCTTAAAGTAAAAGAGTTTATTAATGCACTTAGTGCCTCCGAAATTATTTTTGTAAGAGGTGCTACCGAAGCTATAAACCTGGTTGCCTCTTCACTTTGCAGAGCAGGTATATTTAAGAATGGTGATGAAATCATTATCTCTCATATGGAACACCATGCCAATATTGTTCCCTGGCAGTTGTTGTGCGATAGAAAAGATATTAAACTGAAAGTGATTCCGATAAATGACAATGGTGAACTGGACCTGGATGCGTTCCAGACCTTGATCACCGGTAAAACAAAACTTGTATCTGTTGTGCAAATCTCTAATACGCTCGGTACTATAAATCCTGTAAAAAAAATAATTGAAATTGCCCATTCGAAAGGTATACCCGTTCTAATTGATGGCGCGCAATCGGTTCCTCATGTTAAAGTCGACCTTCAGGAACTCGATGCCGATTTCTTTGTCTTCTCCGGCCACAAGGTTTTTGCGCCTACTGGTATTGGTGTGTTGTACGGTAAAACTGAATACCTGGAAATGATGCCGCCCTACCAGGGAGGCGGAAGTATGATTCGTACCGTTACATTTGAAAAGACCACCTACGATGATCTCCCCGGCAAATTCGAAGCGGGTACACCGAATATCGCCGGCGCTATCGGACTCGGCGCTGCGATCGATTATATGAACCGGTTCGACAGGAATGAACTTACTCTTCACGAGGATTCCCTGCTTAAATATGCAACGGAGGAGTTGAATAAAATTGAAGGGCTCAGGATTATCGGTAACGCAAAAGAAAAAGCCTCGGTGATTTCTTTTGTGATTGAAGGAATTCATCCCTACGATATAGGAACTATTATCGATACTGATGGAATTGCGATCAGGACCGGTCATCACTGCACTCAGCCGATAATGGACCGTTACAATCTGCCGGCAACTTCAAGGGCTTCTTTCAGTTTCTATAATACGGATGAGGAAGTTGATAAGCTTGTTAAGGGATTGCTGAAAGTAAAAAAAATGTTTTCTTAAAATATTTTTAATTGGCCTCATTACTGAATTAAAGAGTAATGAATTGACAAATATTAAAATTGATTAAAAGGAACTATGATGATTGACAAAGGGAAATTAGAACAGGATATAATCGCTCAGCTTAAGACCTGTTTTGATCCAGAGATCCCAGTGGATATCTGGGAACTGGGTCTTATCTATGAAATAAGAATTGATGATGAGGCAAATATTTACGTTAAGATGACTTTAACTTCTCCTGCTTGCCCTGTTGCCGGTACTCTGCCTCCAGAGGTAAAAGAGAAGGTCAAAAAAGTTAAAGGTGTTCATGACGTTTATGTCGACCTTGTATGGGAACCTGCATGGAGTATGGATAATATGAGCGAAGAAGCAAAGCTTGAACTTGGATTCCTCTGATTTCTAAATTGAAATATTTAATTGTGCCGGATAAATGCGGCATTATCTAAAATGTATTAAGAAAGGATCTAATAATGTTCACAATAAATCAAAAACCTCCAATATACGACCCGGAAGCTGTTCAACCGATGAGGGATGAATTAGTCTATGTCGGGTTCGAAGAGATGCTGACACCTCAAACTGTTGAGGAAACCCTGTCCCAGAAAAATGATCAGACAGTTCTTGTTATGATCAATTCTGTATGCGGCTGCGCCGCGGGCAGTGCTCGTCCCGGCGTTACTCTCGCGCTTCAGAATAATATAATCCCGGATAAATTTGTAACGGTCTTCGCCGGACAGGATAGGGATGCAGTAGATCACTTTAGAGGAAAATTTCTTCCAAACTTTCCGCCTTCTTCACCTTCAATAGCCTTATTGAAAAACGGCGAAGTCCTTTTTATGATGCCCCGTCATCATATTGAAGGAAGGGGACCGGAGGAAATTGCCGATGACCTTAAAATGGTTTTCGAGAAGTATTGCTCTAAGGAGGGCCCGTCAATTCCTAAAGAAAAATACGATGAATTAATCCATGCAAAAATGTGCGGCTCTAAAATACCGATGAATAAAAATTAATTAAGTAATAAGGAATAGTCTTTTTTAAATTTCTTGATCCTGATCTTGCTCATGATCATGATCCTGTTTATGATCCTGCTCTTGCTCTTAACCAAACAGGTAAACAGAAATTAAATGATAATATGAAATTCAGTGCACAGGAAGAATACGGTTTAAGGTGCCTTCTAAGAATTGCTAAATTCTATCATGTAGGTAAGTCCTTAACCATTCCCGAGATAAGTCGGAGTGAAGGTATTTCCGAACATAATACGGGTAAGATCCTCCGGGTATTGCGCCTCGGAGGATTCTTAACCGCCGGTCGCGGACAGTTCGGCGGATACACTTTATCGAAAGCTCCGGAGGAAATTAAAGTCGATCAGGTCCTCTATGTCCTTGGCGGTAAACTATACGACGATTCATTCTGCCGGAATCATTCGGGTGCCGGAGATCTTTGTACCAATTCTATCGATTGTTCCGTACGGTCGCTCTGGAAAATAATCCAGGACTCCGTTAATTCTGTAGTTAAAGACCTTACTCTAAAAGATCTTCTCGGCTCCGAAAGTGAGCTCTTTGAACTGGTATCCGGCGACTCTGTAAAACACAATTAACGTTCTGTTAATTCTTTTTGTTTGAACATCACGGAAACAATAAGACAGTTCTTTTTAATCCGTGTCACATATTTGATTTGACCATTTAAGTTCTCTTTTTTTTAGAAACGGAAATTATTATTTTGAAACCGGACTAAAAGGAAATGAAATGAAAAAGAAAATTCTTCTCTCTTTAATTACACTCACTTTATTTTCTATCGGTCTTTCTGCATGCTGCAACTGCGGTGAGAATGATAAGATTACTTTGAAAGGGGAAATTGTGATTGTCGGGAATGAACCTTTTACACAATTGGCTTTAAAGCTCGACAACTCCAAAATATATCTTCTCGAATGCGATGATATCCTCCGGAAGGAGCTGTGGAATAAACAGGGAAGCAGATATGCAATAGAGTTTACAGAAAGCAGAGTAGACCAGCTCGGTATACCCGTTCTTATGGTTGAATCTGCACTCCCAATTAACAAATAATTAAAATATTAAAGAGTATAATATGAAGCTGAAATATAAAATCCTGTTTCTTCTTGTTGTGTCGTTTTTTTATACTACCTCGTTTGCTCAGTCTTCTGCAGCAGTAATTACTCAGGAGACAATTAATTCACAGGAAGGTTATCCGGTTGACCCCCGCCCGCTGCTCGAAAAGCTTAGTAAAGCTGCTGGAATTGACTTAAATAATATAGAACCGGTTCCTCCGCGGCTGGGGAAAGTGGCATGGAATTTTAATGTAGGTTCAAAAGGACCTTATTCCGATGGCTGGTGGGCTCATGATTTATCAGGAACAATAATAAGTTTTTATCAAACTCCGGCTACATGTCGTGCTGTTGGTGATAATTGCTACATTTTTGTTGAAGACGCACAGTGGAATAACGGAAGAGTCGATCAGGCTGCAGTCAATAAAATATTAGAAGCTTTTGATTCAAAAAATGCTCTTCCTAATTCGACTAAGGGGATTTATGACACGAATGTTGAATTTTTTGGTAATCCACCCAACGTAGACCTCGATCAGCGAATAATAATTCTGATACTGGATGTTATTGATGGTTATACTGAAGGAGGAGCTTATACAGCAGGATATTTTTACAGCTATAATCAGGGTAATGCATCCAATAGTAATAAAGCAGAAGTTTTTTATCTCGATGCAAACCCATTAAATCTCAAGACAGCCACTGGCAATAGTAGCCTCGAAACGGGGTTGTCAATAACTGCCCACGAATTTCAGCATATGATTCATTGGGAATCGTTCCGGGGAACTGGGACTACTTCTCAAACTTTTATAAATGAGTCTATGTCGGAGCTAGCATCATTTATCAATGGTTATCAACTTAGATCTACCGACCGTTTTGCAGTTGAACCAAATCAGTTTCTATTTGAGTGGAGAGATGGCAACGATGTACTTATTGATTATTCTAGAGCTGCGCGGTTTTCATTATACCTAAAAGAACAATTCGGTGATGAATTTTTTAGAAAGTATCATCAGAATAAGATTACGGATATTAACGGGATTAATACAGCACTAATGACTATGTCTCCAAGTTCTTCAAGAAGATTTGCTGATATTATTGAAGATTGGTTTGTTGCAAATTATCTTCACAATGTTTCTTATAATAGTAAGTTCGGATATACACTTGCGAATCAACAAAAATCATCTTCATTATTAATAGTAAATCCCAACGTATCACTTACAACAGATAATGTCTATAAATATGGCGCACGATATTTGACTTATAAAGGTGGGTCAAATTTGAATATTACCTTTAATAACTTTGGAAATAGTGGTATTAAAGTAAGAGCTATGAAAATCGGTACTGGAACCACTGAAGTTGTAAACGTTCCGCTAAACACCACATTTTCAGTCCCTGATTTCGGGACAACCTTCAATGAAGTCACATTTGTAATTTATTACAATAATGTTAGCTTGGGTGCTTTAGATAACGATAAGGGACCTCATAATTTTTCTTATACATCTTCGGGTACGGTTACAAACTCAACGACTGAATTAGCATATGATACACCTTATAATGATTCGTATACCATTGGTATAGAAGCTAATTCTAAACAAGGGGTCGTTTTTGAAGGAGTAAGTAGTAGCAGATTAAATAAGATTAAAGTTTATCTCAATAGTAATAATAATTCGTTACCCGGAGAAGTTTGGAGTTATACTGGAAGTTCTGCCGCACCACTTGGTTCCAAATTATCAACTTCAATCACTGCTACCAATCCGAATACTACCGGCAGTTGGATAGAAATTGACGTAGCGAACCAGAACATTAGTACTGTTAATCGTTTCTTAATTGTTTTTCAGATTGCTGCAAATGCTTCAAATGGTGGAACTATGGTTTTGCTTGCAAAAAAACCTGGTACTACGTTCGGAAATAGTATTTTCTACAGACCAAGTACAGGAACATGGATTTATTTCACTGATGGTGCCGGCAATATATGGCTAAATAGAATTAGAGCAATAGTCGAAATTCCAACTGGAATTGGTACTGAAGAAGTTGAACTTTTGCCCGTTGCTTACTCTCTTGAGCAGAACTATCCTAATCCTTTCAATCCTGAAACAGTAATCAGTTTCAGTCTGCCCAAGTCTGGCAATGTTCAGATTAAGGTTTATGATGTTCTCGGTAAGGAGATCAAAACTCTAATGAGTGAGGATCGTACAGCAGGAAATCATAAAATCTACTGGAATGCAACTGACGATCACGGCAGAAGAGTATCGAGCGGTGTCTACTTCTATACAATCTCTTCGGGTGATTTTATCCAGACAAAGAAAATGGTTTTAATGAAGTAAAAAAAATCCCCCTCCTTTTCAGGGAGGGGGATTCTATTCATAATTAATAATAATTCGGATTACTTTACTCCTACACTTTCCTTCGAAAATAATTTCTGAAATTCTCTCTTCTTTCTGTTTTTCCAGACACCTTTATGATATGCATATCCTGCAATCAGAGGCATAGCAAGCGTTGCTTCCGAATAGACCATCTGCTCAAATGTTGTTTCAACTTTACCCCATGAACTGGCTTCTTTCAATGTTGAACTTGAAAGGGCTCCGTCCCGGACGTCTGCAACAGTAATCTGAATAGCATATTTGTGCATCGGTGCTTCTTCCTGCAGAATATCTGCGGCTACTACTATATCCTGTGTAAAGTTCTTTGGTACTCCGCCGCCGATCATGAAGATACCTGTCTCTTTTGTCTTCAGCTTTATCTGTGTCAGTTCGTAAAAATCTTTTCCTGAATCGAACGAAACGTGTTTATCTGGATTGTTGTGCTGATGCATTACAATTCCGAATCCTGCGGAACAGTCCGAAAATGCCGGCACAAAGATCGGTACATTGTTCTTATATGCGGCCCAGATTACTGAGTCTTCCACTTTCGGTCCGCCGTTATCTTCCAGGTATTTACCGAAATGCCAAAGGAGTTCGCGGGAGGAATAAGGACGGGGCTCAAGCGAATCGAATATCTTTGCTGTTGTATCGTCGCAAATCCTTAATTCATCCTCATCAATAAAGGTATCGTAAATACGGTCTATGTGAAGATCCCGCATCAGATTATCATCGACGAATGGGGAGCCGATGTAATGTTTAAAACCGAGTGCCTCAAAGAAATCCTGATCAACCATAATAGCGCCTGTGGAGACAATTGCGTCAACCATATTGTTGTTTACAAGATCGAATACTACTCTCTTTAATCCGGCACTGAATAAACTCCCGGCGAGAGTTAATATTACCGAACAATTATCGTCCTTCAGCATCGTCTCGTAAATCCGTGCCGCACGGTTTAAATCTCTCGCAGTGAACGCCATGTTTTCCATGGAATCTACAAGCTTAATTACATTATGCTCCTTAATGTCTATATGTTGAATAATCTCTTTTAAGAAATCCTTTTTTGTTGCCATCTTTATTCCTTTATTGTTTTTATTAATCAGGTGCAAATATAAATAAAAAAGTGGGCAGAATATAGAATCTGTCCTTTAACTTTTATTGTGCGCTAAAAAAACCATTTTGCCATCTTTAAGATCCCCTGCCTCCACGGAACACGGTGGCTAATGCCCGACTTATCTCTAAACGATTCCATATTCTCGAGGTACCACTTATAATTTCTTATCAACGCATCTTTGTTGGAGTACTTGGGAGAAAATCCTAATACCTTCTCGGCTTTTTCTATTGAAACGAATGAGTCCTTAGATGCAGTTTCATAGACCCATTTATAGAGTGGTGATAATTTCAATGCCTCAAGAATCTTTAAAGTAAGTATAACCGGTTTTTCCGGAAGCCCGATTATTCTCTTACCGTGCCCGGCATAGTCCAGCACGGACTGGTAATCTTCCCTCATTGTTGTAAATTCCTTTGCGCCGATATTGAAAGTACTGTTAACAATTTTTTCCGGCAATATTAATGTTTGTTCAATCGCGTCGCAGAGATCTTCCACGTCGAGTAATTGATAATGGTTTTTTCCGTTTCCGATCATAGGGAAATTTTTCCCGTCGTGTGCCCAGTCATACAAAAGCGCAAATACGCCTAGCCGTTCCGGACCTATAAATGATTTCGGTCGTAAGATCGGAATACACATTCCTTTAGACCTGAATTCCAGGCAGATCTTTTCTGCTTCAATTTTTGCTTCACCGTATGGGCCGACTCCCTTTAGTTTATCCGTCTCAAAAATCGGGTGATGGTCTGGTATTCCGTAAACAGCTGTTGAAGAGATGTGAATGAATCTTTTAATCGAGTTTTCGTAGGCTTGATGAAGAAGCAGTCGCGTTCCTTCAATGTCGATTGAGCGGATCTGATCGGCGGGGTAGAGCGGAAGAGCAGCCGCTGTATGAATGACGTAATCAACGCCCTTCATCAACTGTCCGACCAGACTCGAATTCCTTATGTCCCCTTTGATAACACGGATTTTATCTTTAACATCCTTATAATCAAAGTTGGCAATATCCAGTGAAATGAGTTCGTAACCTTTCTTCAGCAGGTGCCGTATCAGGTTAATTCCTAAAAATCCTGCCCCCCCTGTAACTAAAATCTTCATTTTTATCGCTTTTTTAGGTTTTTATACGGTATATTTACGGAGCCTTAAAAAAAATCTTCCGTAAGTTATTAAAAAATCAACACTTTCTTGACATTCTTGCCGTATAAAAATATATTTGAAACCTTTGAAAAATAGAATTTCGCATTTGGAGGATGTTTTGAAGCAAGAAAGAATTACTAAATCAATTAAAACCGAAGATGCTAATCATAAATGGTATCTTGTTGATGCAAAAGATCAGGTTTTAGGAAGATTGGCTACTAAAGTAGCAAGAATCATCAGGGGAAAAGACAAAGCAATTTTTACACCTCATACAGATACGGGCGACTTTGTTGTTATTATTAATGCTGAAAAAATCCGCATGACCGGAAAAAGAGAAACATTGAAAAATTATATTTCACACTCAATGTATCCAGGCGGTCTTAAGGTAAAGAGTTTTGCGGAAGTTATGGCAAAGAAGCCGGAGTTTGTTGTTGAAAATGCTGTAAAAGGTATGCTTCCCAAAACCCGTCTCGGTAAAAAATTAATCAAGAAATTAAAAGTATATTCAGGCGAATCCCATCCTCATACTGCTCAGAAACCTGAAGTATTAAGTTTATAACGGAGTGATTTAATGGCAGATAAAATTTTTGTCGGTAGAAGAAAAAATGCAGTTGCCAGAGTCTATTTAAGAAACGGTTCTGGAAAAATTTCTGTTAACGATAAAGAAGTTGAAAAATATTTCCCTTTGAAAGAGCACAGAGATAATCTCCTGCTTCCGTTCATTGCAACAGAAACACTCGGCAAATACGATGTTTATGCAAATACTAACGGAGGCGGTATTTCAGGCCAGTCCGATGCCGTCCGTCTTGGTATCTCGAGAGCCCTTGAAGAGATCAATCCCGAATTCCGTTCTTCACTGAAATCGGAAGGACTTCTGAAAAGAGATCCAAGAATGGTTGAAAGAAAGAAATACGGCCAGAAGAAAGCTAGAAAGAGATTCCAGTTCTCTAAGAGATAATTTTACAATAGTATATTTATTAACCATACTCTCGGATTTGTCACCGTGCCCCGCATTGAAAAGGGGTGAAAGACAAAGTTGATGAGGGTAGAAGACAAACGGAGAAAACATGTCTAGAGTAGAACTCACAGAACTCATTGAATCAGGTGCACACTTCGGACACCTGACCCGCAGATGGAACCCGAAAATGAAACCTTACATCTTCATGGAGAAGAACGGGATCCATATAATTGATCTTAAGAAAACCCAGCAGTCAATCGACGCTGCCGCCCAGGCGATGACAGAAATTGTATCGACCGGAAAGCGCGTCCTCTTTGTTGGAACTAAAAAACAGGCAAAAGGAACAATTGCAAACGAAGCAAGAAGGTCCGACAGCAACTGGGTTAGCGAACGTTGGCTCGGCGGAATGCTTACAAACTTTTCAACTATCCGTAAGAGTATTAAGAGACTTCAGAATATCGAAAAGATGGAAAGCGACGGAACATTCGAAAAAATAACAAAGAAAGAACGTCTCTTCTTAACACGCGAAAAGGATAAACTCAGAAAAGTTCTCGACGGCGTTGAAACAATGAATAAATTGCCAGGCGCTCTCTTTGTTGTAGATATTAAAAAAGAATCGATCTCTATCAAAGAAGCATTGCGCTTGAATATCCCGATATTTGCCATCGTTGACACCAACTGCGATCCTGATCCGATCGATTTCCTTATTCCGGCTAACGATGACGCTTCAAGAGCTGTTGAAGTTATTACAAAAATAATTGCCGACGCAGTTATTGAAGGAAATGCTAAATCAAAAGAATTGAGAGCTCAGGAAGCTGCTGATAAAGAGAGAGAAAAGAAAACCGCCGAAGAAGAAACTCCTGATCACGATAAAAAGGATTCTAAAGGAAAGATTAGAAGAGTCCGCCTGGAGAATAGGGACGATAGAAAAGCAAGACCCCGTCAGGATAGAAGAGAGAGAAACGAACCAAGACAGGAAAAACATTCTGAAGCTAAACCTGAAGCGGGTGCCCCTGAAAAAACTGAATCCAAACCTGAAGCTGCTCAGGAAAACAAATAAGATTTTTGAAAAATAGGAAGAATAAATTATGTCAGTAAGTGCTAATCAAGTTAAAGACTTAAGAGAAAAAACCGGCGCCGGAATGATGGATTGTAAAAAGGCCCTTGAGGAATCGGGCGGGGACTTTGATAAAGCTATCGATATCCTCCGCAAAAAAGGCGCGGCTGTAGCTGCTAAAAGAGCAGAAAGAAGTGCCAATGAAGGTGTCGTGCTTACAAAATTATTCGATAACGGTAAAAGCGGCGCGATTCTGGAAGTTAATTGCGAAACTGATTTCGTTGCAAGAAGCGAAGACTTTATCAGCTTTGCTAATTTCGTCCTTGAGATTCTCGTTTCACAGAAACCGGCCGACGTTGCCTCGTTGATGGAATTATCGGCGGATGGTAAAAAAGTTTCTGAAGAACTCAACGCGATTATCGGAAAAATCGGCGAGAAGATTGAAGTATCCCGATTTGCAATCGAGAATACCCAGAGCGGTGAGATTGTCGATTACGTTCATCACGGTTCCAAACTCGGCGTTATTGTTAAAGTCGATAGTATCCCGGCTGATAAATCAGCTGAATTGCATCCGGTTATTAAAGACATAGCCATGCAAATCGCTGCTATGAGGCCATTGACGATTTACCGCGATGAAGTGGACAAAACCGTTGTTGAAAAGGAAGTTGAAATCTATAAGGAACTTGCACGCAAAGAGGGAAAACCGGAACCTGTCCTCGAAAAAATTGCTACGGGTAAACTGAATAAATTCTTCGAGGAAAACTGCCTTTTCGAACAGGCTTTTATTAAAGATAATACAAAGAAGGTTGGTGATCTTATCGCTGAATTCAATAAAAAGAATTCGGCGGAATCGAAGCTGGTTCTGTTCCGAAGATTTCACATCAGTGATGAAAATAAATGATTACCGTAAAGGTCTTATTTCGCAATAAGGCCTTTTTTTTTATATTGGAAACCAATTATGGCAAAGAACCTTAAATACAAAAGAATCCTGCTGAAACTGAGCGGCGAATCCCTTATGGGAAAACAATCCTTCGGTATCGATCCGGATATCCTAGAATACTTTGCAAAGGAAATAAAGAAAGTACACGAGCTTGGTGTTCAGACCGGAATTGTTATTGGCGGAGGAAACATCTACCGCGGATTGAATGCGCAGGCACAGGGAATCGATAGAGTTACGGGCGATCAGATGGGAATGCTCGCTACAATTATCAATTCACTTGCGCTTCAGAATACACTCGAGAATCACGGCGTCTTTACCCGGCTTATGTCCGCTATCAAAATGGAGGAAATAGCCGAACCTTATATAAGGCGGCGTGCTATTCGGCACCTCGAAAAGAAAAGAGTTGTAATCCTCGGAGCTGGAACCGGGCACCCCTATTTCAGCACAGATACTGCTGCATCCTTAAGAGCTGTTGAAATTGAAGCCGATGCTATATTTAAAGGCACGCGAGTCGACGGAATTTTCGATTCCGATCCTGAAAAAAATCCGAATGCTAGCCGTTACGATGAGATTAATTATATGGATGTGTTGAAGAAAAACCTCCGCGTAATGGACCTTACTGCCATTAGTCTTTGCCAGGAGAATAATTTGCCGATAATAGTTTTTAACATGGATCAGCCGGATAATCTTCTTAAACTTGTAACCGGCGAGAGTATCGGAACTGCTGTCGGAAACTTTGCTCACAAATAGGAAGTTAATAGTAACAAAATTTTGAGGCGGTTATGATTAACAATCAAATTATTAAAGATGCCAGACAGAGAATGGATAAAACCATCGAAGCATTCAGAATGGAGATATCAAAAATCCGGACCGGTAAAGCGACCACTGCGCTGCTCGACGGTGTTAAAGTTGATTACTATGGAACTATGAGTCCGCTGAACCAGGTCGGAAGCGTTTCTGTCCTTGATGTTCATACAATTTCAGTTACTCCATGGGATAAAAGTATGGTCCCGTTGATTGAAAAGGCAATACTTTCGTCGGATCTCGGACTTAACCCGATAAGTGACGGAACGAATCTTAAAATTCCGATTCCGGCATTGACTGAAGAACGCCGTAAAGAACTTGTTAAGGTGGTTAAAAAATTCGGTGAGGAATCTAAGATTGCCCTTCGCAACGTCCGGCGCGACGCTAACGATCATCTGAAAAAATTGGAAAAAGAAAAGAAACTTACTGAAGATGAATTGAAAGAAGCCGAAAAAGAAACTCAGAAACTTACTGATGAACACATCACAAAAATTGATGATATGATCAAACATAAAGAGAAGGAAATTTTGGAAGTCTGATAAACCCCTTCTAAAAAATGATGTTATTTAAGGCCCCGTTGAAATCGGGGCTTTTTTGTTTTATTTAATCTGCCTATCTTACAATCGTTAAATAGCTTAATTATCATATCAATTAATAACATTAGACAATTCAAAGAGGAAAAAACATGGCATTTAATCGTGACGAAGCTTTGAAGTATCATAGCGAAGGTAGAAAAGGTAAAATTGAAGTAATCCCTACCAAACCATGCTATACCGCACGTGAATTATCATTGGCCTACACTCCCGGTGTTGCCGAACCGTGTAGAGAAATCGAAAAGAACGACGACGACGTTTATAAGTATACTGCCAAGGGAAATCTCGTAGCAGTTGTCTCAAACGGTACAGCCGTTCTTGGGCTCGGAGATATCGGCCCGCATGCCGGTAAACCCGTTATGGAAGGAAAAGGAGTTCTGTTTAAGAGATTTGCCGATATAGATGTTTTTGATATTGAATTGAAAACACATGATCCTAAAGAAGTTATCCGCGCCGTTCAGCTCCTCGAACCTACATTCGGCGGAATTAACCTGGAGGATATTAAAGCGCCCGAATGTTTTGAAATTGAGGAAGAACTTATTGAAACAATGAATATCCCTGTCTTCCACGATGATCAGCATGGAACAGCAATCATTTCCTGTGCTGCTTTGATTAATGCCGCCGAAGTGGCGGGTAAAAAACTCGATAAGATGAGACTTGTTATTTCAGGTGCCGGTGCATCAGCAGTCGCATGCTGTAAAATGTATATCGCTGCGGGTGTAAAGGTTGAAAATATTGCAATGTTCGATACTAAAGGTCACATAAACAAAAAACGCACTGACCTTAACAAATATAAAGCAATGTTCGCTCAGGATGTTGTCTATAAAGATCTTCTGGATGCTATGACAGGTGCCGATGTATTTGTCGGATTATCAAAAGGTAATGTTGTTTCCAAAGATATGGTTAAGGCAATGGCTAAAAATCCGATTGTGTTTGCTATGGCAAATCCCGATCCTGAAATTTCGTACGAAGACGGCGTAGCCGCACGCAAAGATATTATAATGGCAACCGGAAGAAGCGATTACCCCAATCAGGTTAATAACGTTCTCGGATTCCCGTTTATATTCCGCGGCGCTCTCGATGTAAGAGCACAGAAAATTAATGAAGAAATGAAAATGGCCGCTACAAAAGCTCTTGCTGAACTTGCCAAGGAAAAAGTACCCGAAGTGGTTATCAATGCTTACGGCGGTAAGGAATTCTCATTCGGTCCGGAATATATAATACCGAAACCGTTTGATCCGAGAGTTCTCTGGTATGTTGCACCGGCAGTCGCTAAAGCCGCAATGGATACCGGTGTGGCTAAAAATCCGATACAGGATTGGAATAAATACAAAGAACAGTTACAGGAACGGCTCGGCTTCTCTTCCGAAATAGTTCGTGTTATGGTTCATAAAGCGCAGAAGAGTCCGCGCAGAATCGTTTATCCAGAAGGAATGGAAGAAAAAATTATCCGCGCAGCAAATTCTGTTTTTGAAGAAAATATCGGTCAGCCGATACTTATCGGCAATGATAGTATAATTAAAGAAAAAATTACTGAGCTCGGTTACGATACTAAAAATTTCGAGATAAGAGACCCTGAGCACTGCCCGAAAATAGACAAATACGCAGAGGAGTTTTATAAGATTCGCCAGAGGAAAGGAATTACTCTTAGAGATGCCAAATCATTGATGAAAGAACCAAACTATTATGCCGCTATGATGGTTCAGCTCGGCGATGCCGATGCTCTGATAGGCGGACTAACTTATCATTATCCTCAAACTATCAGACCTGCTCTTCAGTGTATCGGTGCTAAAGAAGGATTGAGCACAGTTTCCGGTATGTATGTTGTCATTGTTAAAAACCGTGTCTTCTTCTTTGCGGATACGACTGTTAATATCGATCCAACTGCCGAACAGCTTGCCGAAATCGCAATCAGCACGGCTGAAGCTGTAAAAGCATTCGACATTAAACCGAAAATTGCAATGCTCTCTTTCAGCAACTTTGGAAGTGCTGCTCATCCGCAGTCGGAAAAGGTTTCTAAAGCAGTTAAGATTGTTAAAGAGAAACGCCCCGACCTTATGATAGACGGTGAAATGCAGGCCGATACTGCTGTTGTTCCGGAACGTCTCGAATCCGAATTCCCGTTCTCAAGTCTGAAGGGCGGAGCAAATGTGTTGATATTCCCCAATCTTGACGCCGGAAATATCGCATATAAACTCTTTCAGCGTCTGACTGACGCTACTGTTATAGGCCCGATCCTCACCGGTATGAAAAAACCTGTTCATGTTATTCAACGCGGTGATACCGTCGGCGATATTTTCAATATGACTGCAATCGCTGTTGTTGAAGCCGATGTAAATAAAAAATAATGAACAATAAACAATAATTTCAAAAATTATTAAAAGCGCCTTATCAGGCGCTTTTTTATATTAATTAGCAATAATTTTACGTTTAGTAAAAAAACTATTCTAAGTGCTTAAGAATATTCTATATATCATTGCCAGTATTCTGATCTTTTTTGCCGGCCTCATTCTATATGGACTTATTCTCAATTCAAGTGAAATACCACTTGATCAAGCGCTTAGAGAAAAGAATGTGACTCGAATTGAAAATCTTAAAATTGTTGTTGACCGAAGCAGCTATCTGGTCCAGATCTATTCGGGTAATGTTTTTATAAAATCTTACAAAGCAGTATTCGGTAAGAATCTGAATAAAATAAAAACTTCTGGAGATGATCTCGTTACACCGATCGGGGATTATAAAGTCTGCTCAATCGATACGATGCATAAATATCATAAGTTCTTTCAGCTAAGTTATCCGAATGAGAATGATGCGGCCGAAGCATTAAAAAGAGGATACATAAATCAGGATGAGTTTGAAGTGATTCTTATTTCATCAAAGAAAAATGAATGTCCCCCGCCCGAAACCAGGCTTGGTTCCAATATCGGGATTCACGGGATAGGGGAATTTGATCTGATTTTCAGGAACCTTCCTTTTGTATTCAATTGGACTAACGGCTCGGTTGCCATTAGTAATAGAAATATTGATGAACTTGCTTCAATTGTAAAAATTGGTACTCAGGTTAAAATAACATATTGAAAATGGAAAATTGTTGAGAATCAAATCGACCTACATACTGATTTTTCTGGTTTCCCTTAATCTGTTTGCTCAATCAAACGGCCGGAAAGAATTGATATCAATTGAATTTGTCGGGAATAATTCTATACCTTATTCCGAACTTAGCTCAGTCATTTTATCAAAGGAAACTCCATCCGGATTTTCGCAATTTCTCCACAGTTTTTCAAGTTTCGGCGGGTCTTCTGTTTATTTCGACTCTCTGCTAATTCCGCTCGATCTTCAGGCCCTTAAGACTCTCTATCTATCCAGAGGATATTTCAAAATTAAGATCGGTCATAAAATTGAAACAAGTGAAGACGGAGTATCATTAACTTATCTAATTGATGAATCGGTGCCGGCTAAATTCCGTTCATTTAATGTCTCGGGTCTTAAAGATAAAATACCCGGAGAATTTCTCGATTTGATTCTGGATAACATTAAAGTTGATACTACGATTATCTATAGTGATGATCTCCTCGAGCAGAGAAAAAACTTTACAATCTCCTACCTCCGGGATAACGGATTTATGCTCGCTTCATTCGAACAGCCGACTGTAATTATAGACACGATGATCAACAGGGTTGATGTTGAAATCAAGTATAATCCGGGAAGAAGATATATAATAAGTGATATTTATACGGCCAGAACCGGCCCTGGAATGGATTTCGTCGAAGATCAACTTCTCAAGGATATTGTCGGAATTTCTCCGGGAAACTATTACAGTCACTACGACATTCAGCGCGGCCAGGTCAGGCTCTACAGAACAGAGCTTTTCAACTCTGCTATAATCAATGCTGTTATTGCCGATACATCTGCTAACAGGGTACCTTTGAATATTAGTGCGGACGTTGGCATGCTTCACGAGCTATCCCCCGAAATAATTATTAACAACGAGGATAATACGTTTAACCTCGGTATGGGTTTAAGCTTTACTAAGAAAAATCTCTTCGGCGATGCCCGCAAACTTACTCTGAGTACTTCCGCCGCGGCGCAGAATATCTCCGAGTTTCTTAAGCAGCCGTCATTTAACGATTCTACTGTATTCGGATATACCGATACACGGCTTATTATTGAACAGCCGTTCCTTTTCGGCCGCCCGATAAATACTAAGTTCGAATCCTATTTTACTTTGCAGAAAAGAAAGAATGAATACAACTCTACTTTATACGGAGCCAAGCTAAGCTTCGATATCGAAATGCCGCAGTTTACTTATCTTAATTCACTTTCGACCTATTTCAATATTGAAAGAGCTGAGTACACATATAAAAGGGATTATCTTATCGACCTCCTGAGTATCTATTTCCAACGGACAGAAGAAATTGCCGGGGACAAAGAACTTGCCGATTCTCTTGCAACAGATTTTGTGGATGCAGATCTGGGAGGACAGCTTATTTCAAAAAGCACCAACGCATTGCTCGGAATTGTTATGGGTGCAAACAAAACCGATGATGTTTTTTTTCCGACTTCCGGTTATTCTCTTTCCTTGCTGATAGAAGAAGCCAATTCTATCCCTTATCTTTTCAGCAATATTTTCGGTTCGGATTTCGAAAGACCGCTCTATTTCAAATTACTTGCTTCGGCTTCTGTTTTTCTTCCTTTCTATTCTTCGAATACAAATTCATTCGGTCTCAAATTCAAAGCCGGACAGATTTTTAATTATAAAGGTGATAAGGCGGATATATCTCTTAACCAGCGTTTTTATGCAGGTGGAAGCAACTCGGTCAGAGGCTGGAGTACACGACAACTTGTGCCTCTCGAACCTCTGCTGAATCTTGAAAATCCGTCGCAGGAGGACCTCGAAGCCGTACTTTCTAAAGGTGCCGCAACCGGCGGTTTTTTTATCTTCGAAGGTTCAATCGAAACACGTAACCGGCTTTTCGGAAAATTCGGCACCGCATTGTTTATCGATTACGGTAATACCTGGAATGACTATAGAGAATTCCGTCCCGATCAGATCGCTGTTGCTGGCGGTTTCGGTATCAGGTATTACTCCGACTTTGCTCCGATCCGGCTCGATTTCGGAATTAAATTGTACGATCCTGCAGATAAGCGAAGTATTTCCTCTAAACAGTTCTGGAAGGATCTTGTCCAGTTTCATATTGGAATAGGCGAAGCATTCTGATTTTATAATCAATTTTTAAAGCTTTTAATTTAATTTTCCCTCTTTGTTTAGGTGCCTCTTTTTAAGTAAATTTGCAGTCACTTTTTTACGGAGCCTTAATGATTTCAAGTATGACCGGTTATGGTAAAGGTTATGTCGAAGAAAACGACCTTTCCGCTGAGGCCGAGATTAAAAGCCTTAATAACCGTTATCTGGATCTTTCGCTCAGGCTTCCCAAATTTCTTGCTGCTAAGGAATTTGAGATAAGAGAAAAGGTTAAAACACGTATTAAAAGGGGTAAAATCTATCTAGCGGTTACTGTCCGGAGAGGTGAGTTTGAGGAAAAGTTTAATGAGGTCGACCCGGCTTCCGTTAAACTTGCTATGAAAGTTCTTAAGGATATAAGGAAAGCTTCAGGACTGAAAAATAAAATCTCGTTCAGCGACCTGATGGTCTTTCAGAATCTCTTCTTTAAAGAAGACGAAGAACAGGCCGGCGCCGAAATGCCGCTTGTTGAAAAAGCTATTGATATCGCTATCGATGATATGAACAGGATGAGAGAAGCTGAAGGCAGAGAGCTCGAAAAAGATGTCCGCAAAAGAATTAAACATATTGAAGAAGTAGTTACAAAAATTGAGAGGATTAAACAGGAGAGTCTCGAAAATTATTTTGCGAGATTTAAAGAGAAAGCTAATCAGCTTGTTTCGGATCTGATCGATAATGAACAACGCCTCATTACCGAGCTTGCTATCCTTTCAGAACGTTACGATGTTACTGAGGAATGTGTTAGACTCAGAAGTCATCTTAAGATGTTTATCGATACTCTTGATAAATCCGACGATGCCGGTAGAAGACTTAATTTTATTCTTCAGGAAATGAACCGGGAAGCAAATACAATAAATAGTAAAGCTCTTGCTTCGGATATCTCCCATTCGGGCATCTATATTAAGGAAGAAATTGAAAAAATAAGAGAACAAATTCAGAATATTGAGTAGATAGTGGCCAGAAAAGCTAAATTGTTCGTATTTTCCGCCCCGAGCGGTTCAGGTAAAACGACTATCGTCAGAAATATTATGAAATTATTCCCTGAGTTTGTCTTCTCTGTCTCTGCTACTACGAGAAAAAGAAGAAATGTTGAAAAAGACGGTGTCGATTATTATTTCATAAGTGAAGATGAATTTAAAAAGAAAATTGAAAACGATGATTTTGCCGAATGGGAAAAATTTTACGATTACTATTATGGAACACTTAAAAAACCGGTTGATGAGAATATTTCTAATGGTTTATCCACTGTCTTTGAAGTAGATGTAAAAGGTGCGCTTAAAATAAAAAAAGTATATCCGTTCGCAACATTGATCTTTATTGCTCCGCCTAGTATTGAGGAATTGAAAGAACGGCTTATTAAACGGAATACGGAATCGGATGAGGATCTTAAGAAAAGACTGGAAAGAGCTGAAATGGAGATCGGTTTTCAAAATCAGTTCGATTATGTAGTGACTAATATCAATCTTGAACAGGCAAAAAAAGAAGTAAAAGAAATTATAGAAAAAGAATTATCAAAGGAGGAATAGTAAAATGATAAAACCGATGAGTCTTACCAAGATAAAGGAAAGAATCCCGAATCTTTACGAAGCCGTTATTGTTTCGGCTAAAAGAGCGCGTAAATTGAACGACGATACTAAACTCGAGTTCAATACACTGTTAAGTACCGTCTCTTCCGGTCACGACGATGAGTTCGAGGATAGAGAAAATCCCGAACAGCTTAAACTCTCTCTTGAATTCGAAAAAAGGGAAAAACCACATATCAAATCCATTAATGAACTGGTTAATGATGGAATCGAATTCAGGTATAAAACGGATAAAGACAAATAAAATTAATCCGGTTAAAAAATCAGCGGAGAAAAACATTCTCCGCTTTTGTTTTTAAATAACCTCATTTTTCTTAAATTCGAACGCCGGTTAAACTATTCCTGGTACTTATTTGAACAAGGATTTTCAAAAATTACTCGTTGAAGCACTGAAAGATCAGCAGGATATTTTCGGTGATGATCTCTTCTCGGATTCCCTTAATACAGGTCTTGTGGCTGTTGATAACACTGTTAAAGTAACCGGCAGGATTGAAATGGAATTAAACGATAATCTCTTTACGGAGGATTTTCAGAATTCTGAATCCATCGATCAGCTCTATTCGACGATTCACGATTGTCAGAAATGCACTCTCGGTAAAACAAGAAATAAATTTGTATTCGGTGTCGGGAACCCGAATGCACATGCAATGCTTATAGGCGAAGCTCCGGGTGCCGAAGAGGACGCTCAGGGCGAACCGTTCGTCGGTCGTGCCGGGAAATTACTGAATGACATTCTTAAAGCGGTAAACCTGAAAAGAGAGGAAGTTTATATAGCTAATATCCTCAAATGCAGACCCCCGGGAAACAGGGACCCGCAGCCTCTGGAAATGGAAACTTGTATTCCTTATCTTCACAAGCAGATAGAACTGATTAAACCGAAAATTATTCTCTGCCTTGGACGCGTCGCTGCTAACGGATTGCTGAATAAAAAACTCTCTCTCGGCGATCTGCGTAACTCGGTTTACGATTTTAACGGTGTTAAGGTAATGGCAACTTATCACCCGGCTGCTCTCTTGAGAAATCCGAACTGGAAAAGGGGATGCTGGGAGGATGTACAGAAATTCAAAAAACTTTACGATGAACTATTGAAATAATAAAATGGCAAAAAGATCCTCTACGCGAAAAACCGAAAGAGACGATGCGATTCTCGAAAAATTAAGAACCGCTTCTAAACAACCGCCAGCAGCGCCTGAAGTGGAAATGTCCGTACTTGGCGCAATGCTTATTGAAACTGAAGCCGTACCTAAAGCTATTGAAGTACTGAAACCGGAGTCCTTCTACGAAAAGAAAAACCGTGTAATCTTCGAAGCGATGAGCTCTCTCTACGAAGCTGATGAACCGATCGACACAGTATCGATTTATGAAGAACTTAAAAAATCCGGTAAAGTCGATGAAGCAGGCGGCGCCGCCTACCTCGGAAAATTAACGCAGGATGTCTCCTCGGCGGCAAATGTAGACTATCACGCGAGAATCGTTCTGGAAAAATGGATTCTCAGGCAATTGATCACGGCTTCAATGGATATTGCGCGCAATGCCTATGAAGGAAGCGAGGATGTGTTCGACCTTCTCGATGCCGCTGAATCAAAAATATTTCAGATCTCCGAAGAGGGGATTAAAGAATCATTCAAGTCGATGGATAAGGCCGTTAAAGAAGCACTGGAACTTATCGAGGCAATTCACTCAAAAAATATTTCCTCTTTCTCAGTACCTTCGGGTTTCTTTGAACTCGATGAACTCCTTGGCGGTTTCCAGAAATCGGATCTCATAATTATTGCTGCCCGTCCTTCGATGGGTAAAACCGCGTTTGCAATGTCCGCAGCCCGCAATGCCGCTATCGATCATAATGTCCCGATCGGTATTTTTAGTCTTGAAATGTCCACTATTCAGCTTGCAACTCGTTTGATCTCAGCCGAAGCGCGTATCAATGCTCATAATGTCAGAACCGGAAAATTCAAAGCCGAGGAAGGAGCTAAAATAAGCCGTACCGTTCATAAACTAAGCAAAGCTCCGATCTATATCGATGATACTCCCGGCATTTCAATCCTGGAATTGAGAGCTAAAGCAAGACGCTTGAAGAATGAAAAGAACTGCGGATTGATAATTGTCGATTATCTTCAGCTTGTAAATCCGTCGAATTCGATGGAAAGCCGTGAACGGGAAATCTCCTCTATTTCAAGATCGCTTAAAGCGCTCGCTAAGGAACTGAACCTGCCTGTAATTGCACTTTCGCAGCTCAACAGAGCAGTTGAATCTCGCACAGATAAAAAACCGATGCTCTCGGATCTTCGTGAATCAGGCTCTATTGAACAGGATGCCGACGTTGTCCTTTTCCTCTACCGGCCGGAAATGTACCAGATTCAATCTTTCGGAACCGGTGATATGCAGGGAGAATCGACAGAAGGTATTGCAGAAGTGATTGTTGGAAAACAAAGAAACGGACCAACTGGTGAGGCCAAACTGAGATTTATTAAAGATTATGCCCGGTTCGAAAATCTTGAGAGATTCCGTCAGCAGCTTCCCGCAGGTGAAGAACCGATTGCTGCTCTCGAAGAGCCGCCGTTTTAAACGATTTCGTTCCTGTGCTAAGCTCTGTTCCATCAATTAAAAATTAATCGGGATCTTGCAATATGTTCAAATATGCTCTGAAAATTTTTATAATCTTAGCAGCCATTTCCACATTGATTTACTCACAGCCGGTCTATACTCAGCAGGACATTGAAATCTGTAATTCAAAATTTGAACTGGCTGTTTCTAAAAATCTGTCTGAAAAACCGGTTAATGAAATAATTATTGAAATAGGAAAAAGTTTTCTAGGAACCGAATATGTCCCTAACACTCTCGAAAAAGGTGATAGGGAGGAACTCGTAATCCACCTTACAGGACTGGATTGTTACACGTTCCTCGAAAGCGCTCTGGTTTTTGCAAGATGCATTAAATCGGGTAAAACTACTTTTGAAGATTATCAGAATGAATTAATAAACGTAAGATACCGTGACGGCCTTAAAAAGGAATATCCCTCACGCCTCCATTATTTTTCCGATTGGATTTACGATATGAATAAAAGAGGGGTTGGAAAGGATGTTACAAAACCGATCGGAGGTGTTCAGTATAAAAAGAGGATCGATTTTATGAGAAAACATGTCGATTCATACAGACAGCTGAAAGAGAATCCAATGTTCGTTATTGAAATTGCCTCGTTTGAAAAGAAGATCAGCAAAAGAAAATATTTTTATATCCCGCAGGAAAAAATTGAAAAAATAGAAAGTAAAATAGAGAACGGCGACATCATCGGCATAACAACTAATATTGAAGGCCTCGATATTGCTCATACGGGAATAGCGGTTAGGATGGAGGACGGAAGAATTCACCTGATGCACGCTCCGAACGTTGGACATAAAGTACAGATCTCTGAAAAACCGCTGGCCGATTATATAAAAGGGAATAAAAAACAGACCGGTATTATGGTCCTGCGTCCTCTCTGATAGATATCCATTATTTCTTTACAAGACTCAAAAGAACCTGAATATTTTCAACATCCTCTTTCTGATCTTTCTCTTTAGGAGTTTCCAGAATCTTAGGTACTTTCTCAAGCATTTTATCATTCATTATATTTGCAAATCCTTCAAGTCCGATAAATCCTTTTCCTATATGGTCGTGCCTGTCGACCCTCGAACCGAGTTCTTTCTTGCTGTCGTTCATGTGAAGGCACTTTAAAATATCAAGCCCGATTATCTCGTCAAATTCCTTTATTACTTTTTTATATTCTTTAGGGTCGCGTATATTGTATCCGGCTGCCCAGATGTGTGCAGTATCGATGCAGACAGTCATACGGTCGGAATCATCTACCATATCGATTATTTTTCTTAAATGCTCAAACTTATATCCTAATGCAGTTCCCTGTCCGGCGGTAACTTCCAGCATACTTTTAGTTTTGTAACCGGGTGTTTTGGAATGGGCGTAATTAAGAGATTCTGCGATTATTCTTAAACCTTCCTCCTCGCCCTGTCCGGTATGAGCTCCGGGGTGAAAATTAAGATGCGGTATACCGAGCTGCTCGCATCTTTCAAGCTCTTTAATAAATGCCTGACGCGATTTTGCAAGCCCCTGAGGGTCTTTTGCACAAAGGTTTATAAGATATGAATCGTGTGATACAACAAACTTAATTCCGGAGCTCTTTAATTTTTCTTTGTAAATATTTATTTCATCTTCTGTAAGATCGCGGGCAAAGTATTGATTATTATTTTTTGTGAAGATTTGCATCGCTGAAAAGCCGAGTTTGTCCGCAGCGTCAACCGCTGAAGCTGGCCCTCCGCTTACGAATGTATGTGCGCCTATTAAATGTTTCATCATTACCTCTTTCCATCCTCCTGATCCTGCTCATGATCTTGATCCTGATCAAAAGTATTTATTGTTAGTAATTGAAAGTGCTTATTCCGTTTCTATTTCAAAAATAATATTATTGCAGTTAAAATATTATCGAAAGGCCCTAATTAATGAAAATATTTATTACGGGTGGCAGCGGTTTGATCGGACAGTATCTTAATCGCGAGCTGGCCGGAAACCACCAAATCCTTACTCAATACAATCTTAATCCTGGAAATTGCAGTCAATTTAATTCTATAAAACTTGACATCAGGGACCATAATAAACTGGAAGAAGCAGTATCCGGTTTCAAACCGGATATTATCATTCATGCCGCTGCAATATCGAGTCCTGAAAAAGCAGATTCATTACCGGCTGATCTGGTCTATGATATAAACGTTAATTCAACCCAATCTCTTGCGGAAATCTGTTCAAGGATAAATGCCGGATTGTTTTATTTTTCAACCGATCTTGTCTATGCCGGCTATAGAGGCTCTAATCTTAAGGAGGATGCCAAACTTATTCCGGTATCCCTCTATGCGGAAACAAAGTTAATGGGGGAGGTAAAAATCAAAGAGACGTTCGATAATTATTTGATTTTGCGTGAATCACTAATCATTGGATTCGGACTAAATCATTCACTCAATAATTTCCACAGGATGTACCAAAACTTGAAATCCGGGAAACCGGTTAAATTATTTACTGATCAATTCCGGTCGCCTCTTGCACTCAAAGAATCGGCAGCTATGATTAACCGGCTGATTGAAAAAAATATTAAGTGTGAAATTGTAAATTTTGCGGGGCCCGAAAGAGTTTCAAGGTACGAACTTGGTGAAATCCTGTGTGAGGAAACCGGAATAGATAAAAATCTTTTGATAAAAACAACCATGGAAGAGGAAGGGATACTATATAAGGTTGCGGATGTTTCTCTTAATACCGATAAACTCCGGTCATTCGGCATTGAGCCTAAAAATCTCCGTCAGTCAATTAGAGAAATGTTCTGATTACTTATTCTTCAGTCAATTAGAGAAATGTTCTGATTATTTATTCTTCAGCTTATCCCGCAGAATCTTATTTAGAATCTGCGGATTCGCTTTCCCTTTGGTTTCTTTCATTACCTGTCCGACAAGGAATCCTAGTACTTTTTCCTTACCTGAAATAAATTCCTCCACATCTTTCGGATTTGCCGCAATAACTTTCTCAACAGCTTTTTCAATTTCAGAAGTATCACTTATCTGAACCAATCCTTTCTCTTTAACAATCTCTTCCGGATCCTTACCTGATTTTATCATCTCCGGGAAGATTTCTTTTGCAATTTTTCCGCTGATTGTTTTATCTTCTATCATCTTTAACATCTTCCCGAGGTTCAATGGCTTTACAGGAAAATCTTCAATATTAATTTTCTGGTCATTCACTATTTTCAGTACATCTGTCATTACCCAGTTGCTTGCAGATTTGAAATCACCGGTAACTGCAACAACCTGTTCATAATAATCCGCCATCTGACGTGAAAATGTAAGTATCTCCGAATCGTATTGCGGCAGCTGATACTGTGATATAAATCTGTCCCTTCTTATATCTGGTAATTCCGGTAATCGCTTCTCAATTTCATTTCTCCATTTGCCGTCAACAACTATCGAAAGCAGATCCGGGTCGGGGAAATAACGGTAATCATGTGCCTCTTCTTTGCTTCGCATCGGGTAAGCGCTGTTTGTATCAGCGTCCCAAAGCAGTGTTTCCTGTACAACTTCTTTTCCTTCTTCAATCAGGTCAATCTGCCTTTCAATTTCGAATGCGATTGCACGCTCTACATTCCTGAAAGAATTCATATTCTTCACTTCTGTCTTTGTACCGAAAGCCGAAGCTCCTTTCAATCTTACAGAAACATTTGCATCGCACCTCAGCGAACCCTGTTCCATATTCCCGTCGCAAATTCCCAAATAGGTAACGACCTGTCTAAGTTTCGACAGATACAAGTAAGCTTCTTCCGGTGAGCGCAGATCCGGTTCGCTTACTATTTCTATAAGCGGTGTGCCGCACCTGTTAAGGTCAATTAAAGTTGAACCGCTCTGGTCGTGTATAGATTTGCCCGCATCCTCCTCCATATGAATCCTGGTAACTCCGATCGTTTTTTTCGAACCGTCCTTAAATTCAATTTCTACTTTGCCGTTCTCACATATCGGTTCCTCGTATTGCGAAATCTGATATCCTTTGGGAAGATCCGGGTAAAAGTAATTTTTTCGGGCGAAGACGGACCGTTCGTTTATTCTGCATCCTGTAGCTAGTCCCATCAGGACCGTATATTCGACTACTTTTTTATTCATTACCGGTAACACACCCGGATGGCCAAGACATACAGGGCAGACGTTTGAGTTGGGTTCAGCACCGAATTTAGTAGAACATCCGCAGAATATCTTGGTTTCTGTTGAAAGCTGGGCGTGAACTTCGAGTCCTATAACCGCTTCATAATTGTTATTCATTTAATCCCGGAACTTTTGTGACGAAAATAGTCAAAAATCAGTAAAGTTTTTATTCGCTGCGGATTGTTTACTTTCAAAAAAATATTATTAATTTGAACACGGGATTAGACTCATTTCAGAGGGAAATATGGAGCTTGATGTTCTCGTCTTTGCTGCCCATCCGGATGATGCAGAAATTTCGATGGGAGGTACTATTGCTAAATTATCTTCAGCGGGACTTAAAGTAGGGGTTATTGACCTCAGCAAAGGTGAAATGGGTACGCGGGGATCTGTCGATACCAGAAAAGCTGAAGCCCAAAAAGCTTCTGCAATTCTTAATATAACCCAAAGAGAAAATCTGGGATTCAAAGACGGCGGACTCAAATTCAATGAGAACTACCTTCACATTATTATCAGCCGTATACGTAAATACAAACCTCAGTTTGTTTTTGCACCATACTTCAACGACAGACACCCGGACCATATCGGGACCAGTCAGCTTATCAAGGAGGCTTTCTTCTTCTCTGGATTACCTAAAATTGTAACTGAAGAAAACGATAAGATTCAGAATCCGAATAGACCTAAAAAACTTTTCTACTACATGCAGACATATGAATTCGATCCGGTGTTCATAGTCGATATCAGCGAAACATTCGAACTCAAGATGAAATCGATTCTTGCTTATTCAACACAGTTCCATAATCCGCAGAGTGTTGAACCTGAAACATTTATCTCTCAGCCGAATTTTATTAAAAATCTGGAAGCACGTGCACGGGTATTCGGATTTAAAATCGGAAAAGATTACGGCGAACCGTTTTATTGCGAAGAGAAAATTGAACTTGATCTAATACATATGTTAAAAAAACGCTAACAGGTTTCTCAAAAATATTACGGAATACCGATGAACCACCAAAGCAGATTCCGATTCAATCCCTTCTATTTAAAAAGTACCGGTTTCTTCCTCGGTATTTTTTTATTTGCAGTAATCTGGTTCTTTATCGATTTCGGTTCTCAATTTTATAATGCAAAACTTGTTTCAGCAGTCGCCACTTTGATGGCTGTATGGTGGATTTTTGAATCGGTCCCGTTAGCCGCTACATCTCTGGTTCCTCTGATACTTTTCCCATTACTCGGTGTGGTCTCGGCATCCGATATTGCACCTCAATATATGAACTCAACAATTATGCTGTTCGTAGGGGGATTCATAATTGCGATTGCAATGGAAAAATGGAACCTCCATAAACGGATCGCTCTGAGTGTAATTCTATTGTTCGGCAGCAGTCCCGCAAAAATTATTTTCGGTTTCATGGTAGCATCAGGTATTATATCGATGTGGATTTCAAATACGGCCACTTGCCTGATGGTTCTGCCGATCGGGCTCTCGATTATTTATAAAGTTGAATCCGAATTCGGAATTGAACGGAGTTCGAATTTTTCCAAATCGCTTATGCTCGCTATTGCTTATTCCTGTACGATCGGCGGGATTGCTACTCTTATAGGTACACCACCGAATTTGATCTTTCAGAGAATGTATAAAATCAATTTCCCTGATGAACCGATGATTAAATTCAGCGAGTGGATGGTATTCGGAGTTCCGCTTGCTGCCGTGATGATGATTATTACATGGTTTGTTCTTACAAAAATAGTCTACCGATCCGACAGCGACCTGGTCCTCGATAAAAATATAATCCGCGAAGAAAAGAACAAACTCGGTAAAATGTCGTATGAGGAGAAGAGCGTTCTAGTAGTTTTCTTTCTTACAGCTTTTCTATGGGTTTTCAGAAGCGAACTCGATCTCGGCACTTTTATAATCCCGGGATGGTCTGGCCTCTTCCCGTCAATGGCTTTTATAGACGACAGCACTGTAGCTATAACGATGGCATTATTGCTCTTTCTTATTCCCTGCGGTTCAAATTCTCATAAATTTAATTTCCTGCTCAAACAGGACGATATAGGGAAAGTGCCCTGGGATATTGTACTTCTTTTCGGAGGAGGATTTGCTCTCGCCGATGGATTTGTAAAAAGCGGATTATCAAAGCTGATTGGTCAGGAATTTGCCGGGCTTTCAGGATTACCGATAATAGTGCTGCTGGCAATTATCTGTACAATTGTAGTTTTTACAAGCGAGCTTACTTCAAACTCAGCACAAACAACAGTAATTCTGCCGGTGCTTGCATCACTAGCAATAGAGACAGGAATAGAACCGCTTACATTAATGATACCCGCTACATTTTCCGTATCACTTGCTTTCATGATGCCGGTGGGTACGCCTCCGAATGCAATAGTATTCGGAAGCCATAAATTATCGGTCTGGGATATGGTGAAAGCTGGATTCATTCTGAATATAATAGGGATAATCTTGGTGATTATTCTTTCCAATTTCTTTTTCATATAGTATCAGGGAATTCAGAATCCCATTGAAATGTTTTGCATCTAACCGATAAAAAAAAGAGGGAGTAATGGGCTATCACAATTCAAAAACCGTTGATTATTCATTTGATGAAACAATTGCAAAAATAACCGAGGAATTGAAAAAGGAAGGATTCGGTGTGCTTACTGAAATAGATGTTAAGGAGACATTAAAGAAGAAACTTGATGTCGATTTCCGTAAATACAGAATTCTTGGCGCATGTAATCCGCCTTTTGCTCACAGAGCGCTTCAGGCCGAAGATACTCTCGGTGTTCTGCTCCCCTGTAATGTAGTTGTCCAGGAAAAAGAAAATAAAGTGCAGGTAAGTTTTGTTAATCCGATGGAATCAATGAAGAGTGTGGGGAATCCGGCACTTGAAGAAATTGCGTCGGAAGTTTCGGCTAAATTGGAAAAGGTTTTGCAAAGTATTTAAATAGCTGTTGCAAAAGATATTTTTTTAACAGCGTTATGACACTGGCAGAAATATTATAACGAAATTTTTTTACTATTACTTGTGGAAAATTCTCCAACCTACCGTGTCAATTTCTTGTACTTAACCCTATGCGGAACATCGGCATCTTTACCAAGCCGTTCTCTTCTGTTCTCCTGGTAATCGGAAAAATTACCTTCAAACCAGACCACCTTACTGTCTCCTTCGAAAGCAAGAATATGAGTGCAGATACGGTCGAGGAACCAGCGGTCGTGGCTAATTACAACTGCACAGCCTGCAAAGTTCAAGAGTCCTTCTTCCAGAGCTCTCATTGTATTTACATCGAGATCGTTTGTAGGCTCATCCAGCAGTATTACATTTGCATGTTCTTTGAGAGCGAGGGCAAGCTGAACACGATTCCTTTCACCGCCCGATAGCATTCCAACCTTCTTCTGCTGATCAGCGCCTGTAAAATTAAACTGACCTACATATGCACGCGAATTAATTTCTCTGTTGCCGAGTCGTAGAAGTTCATCTCCTCCTGAAATCATCTGCCAGACACTCTTTCCCGGGTCCAGTATCTCGCGGCTCTGATCCACATAAGCGAGCTTAACAGTCTCCCCGATCCTGAATGTTCCGCTGTCGGGCTTTTCCTGTCCTACAATCATTCTGAATAAAGTTGTTTTACCGGCACCGTTCGGACCGATTACCCCGACTATACCGCCGGGAGGAAGTTTGAAACTAAGATTCTCGAATAAAAGTTTTTCTCCGTATGATTTGGATACATTCTCCGCCTCAATTACAATGTTTCCGAGTCTTGGACCGGGAGGAATATACAATTCCAATTCCTTCTGCCTTTTTTCGGTCTCCTCGTTCAGCATCTCCTCGTATGATGCGATTCTTGCTTTCGATTTTGCATGTCGTGCCCTCGGTGCCATCCTGATCCATTCAAGTTCTCTCTGCAGTGTTTTTTGTCTGTCCGTTTCTTTTTTCTCTTCCAGCAGAAGACGGTTTTTCTTCTGGTCGAGCCAGGATGAATAATTTCCTTTCCACGGAATGCCTTCACCTCTATCAAGTTCAAGTATCCATCCGGCAACGTTATCAAGAAAATATCTGTCGTGTGTTACTGCTATAATTGTACCTTCATACCTGTTCAACTCCGCTTCAAGCCATAATACGGTCTCAGCGTCCAGGTGGTTTGTCGGTTCATCAAGAAGCAGAATGTCAGGCTTTTTAAGAAGCAGCCGGCATAGAGCAACACGTCTCCGTTCTCCGCCCGAAAGAACCTCTACGGGAGTATCGGGAGGAGGGCATCCCAGAACATCCATCGCCATATCCAGTTTGGAATCGAGGTCCCATGCATCAAGATGGTCTAGCTTTTCCTGCACCCTGCCCTGACGCTCGAGCAGATCGTTCATCTCATCGTCCGTCATCGGCTCTGCGAACTTCGCATTTATTTCATCATACTCTTTCAGAACGTCTACAATTTCCTGAACACCTTCCTGTACCACTTCCTTAACTGTTTTAGAATTATCGAGGAGCGGCTCCTGTTCCAGCAGTCCAATTGTAAATCCGGGTGAAACGGCAGTCTCTCCGTTAAAATCTTTATCAACACCTGAAAGGATTTTTAGAAGTGTGCTTTTTCCGGATCCGTTCAATCCTAATACACCGATTTTAGCTCCGTAGAAATATGAAAGGTAAATATCTTTTATGACCGGTTTGTTATTATAATACTTGCTTACACCGATCATCGAATAAATTATTTTGTTCGGTTCAGTCGACATTTTTTCCTGATTAAATTTTTGTGAAGTGATGCAAACATACTACAAATCCGATAGATAAAAAATAGGATCGATTCCTCTTTGTTGAAATGATGGGCGGTTGTCAGATGGTCAGTTCGATATTATTTTCTACTGATAATTACTTCACTTTGCGTTTACAAAATTGTTCACTTAATTTTGTCACATAAAACAGGAATGAAATCCCCCGATGGAAAAATATGACACAATTATAATAGGCAGCGGACCCGGCGGAGAAGGTGCTGCCATGGCTTGCGCTAAACACGGAAAAAAAGTTGCTGTATGCGACGATTTCTCACTCGTCGGCGGTGCTAATACACATAAAGGTACTATTCCAAGTAAAGCCCTCCGGCATGCAAGTCAGATACTCATGGATGGCGGAAGACTCGCCGGTTCGGATTACCAGACACTTCTTCGTCAGACTGAATCGATAATTAAGAACCAGGTTGAATTGAGGGAGAGTTTTTACAGGAGAAATTCTGTTAATCTCCTTATCGGAAGAGCCCGGTTTATCGACCTGCATAAAATAGAAGTTACAGAACATACCGGCTTAAAAAAAGTTTATCAGTCGGATGCCTTTGTTATTGCTACGGGTTCACGGCCTTATCATCCGCCGGATGTCGACTTCACTCATCCGCGTATTATCGACAGCGATAAACTTCTTAAAATACAGGATAATCCTAAAACTTTGACTATATACGGTGCCGGAGTGATAGGTTGCGAATACGCTTCCATTTTCCGCGGCCTGAGTATAAAAGTAAATCTGATTAACACACGTCATCAGCTCCTTTCATTTTTAGACGATGAGATAATAGATGCGCTCGCTTATCACTTGCGTGAGAATGGTGTATTGATTAGGCATAACGAGGAATATGAAAAAGTTGTTCCTGACGATAAAGGCGTTACAATCTACCTTAAATCGAATAAACAGATCAGAAGCGAATACCTCCTCTGGGCGCAGGGAAGAACAGGAAACTCGCAGAATATGGGACTGGAGGAAATGGGAATTATTCCGGACGGAAGAGGCTCCATACCTGTTAATCAGTATTACCAGACAGTAGTTCCCCACATTTACGCTGTTGGCGACGTTATCGGATATCCTTCGCTTGCAAGCGCCGCGTACGATCAGGGAAGATTTGCCGCACGCAACCTTCTCTACAACGAACAAGCAACTCTGAAGATAGAAGATATTCCAACTGGTATATATACTCTTCCCGAAATCAGTTCGGTTGGATTGAATGAAAGGGAACTGACGGAGAAAAAGATTCCTTACGAAGTAGGTCATTCATTTTTCAGACATCTTGCAAGGGCACAAATAACCGGAAGAACTGTTGGAATGTTAAAGATACTGTTTCACCGCGATACTCTCGAGATTCTCGGTATTCATTGTTTCGGTTACGGCGCATCGGAAATTATTCATATCGGGCAGGCGATTATGTCCCAGAAGGGTGAAGGTAATAGTCTGATCTATTTTGTGAATACAACTTTTAATTATCCTACAATGGCAGAAGCTTACCGTGTTGCCGCGCTTAACGGAATCAACAGGGTTGAGCTTATTAAGAAAGGATTGAGATAAAAAAAGCCGGGCTTACCCGGCTTTTTTTAATTTATTTTATAGGTTAGTAGCCGCTTTGGCATCTTCCATTAGAACTTTGTAGGAATAACCGTATCCGAAATCTTTGTTCAGAACAATCTTGCCTTCAAAAATTACTACGTCTCCAACTTTTACATTCTCATTTGTTGTAATTGTAAGATCGAAATCATCTTTATATTTCGTTCCGTCCTGCAAATGGACCCAGTTCCTCTTCATAATTCCGGTATTAACTTTAACAACTTTCCCTTTTACTTTTACAATCTTGTTTGAATATGATTCAGGCTTGGAGAAAATCTGTTCTATTGTAATCCCGCCTATCACCGGTTCAACTTTAACTTCCTCCTTTGCAAGAACAGGTTTCTGCGGCTGATTCATTATTCCCTCACCAAGTTTTACACTCGCGGCATCGATAAATAATATCGAGTCGAACGTTTTGTCGAGCTCTTTGCTTGTAAAGTTTTTCATCTCCATCGCCTTGTTGTAGAGAACCACTTCGCCTTCCTTGAATTCGGCTTTAGGTGCTGCCATCCAGTATTCTTTTCCGTCTTCGGTTACACGAAGGTAGGTGTAATCTGTAACCTGAATAACTTCCTGAACAGTAACTTTATGCTGTTGTGCATTCGATTTATTCTCTATGCTCTCATTCTCCTCATTTTTTGAACAGGCCGTAATTATTAGTGCAGCCATCAGAATAAACACGTATCTGAATCTCATGAATTTTTCCTTGTTTGTTAAAATTTGCATCCCAAATATAATTAAAAGTCCTTTCTGAACTATAGGAGACTTATATTTGCACAACTATTTGAGGCAGAATTGAACCGTTTAATACTTAAAAAGAAAGAAGAAATCCGTATAAAACACGGGCATCTCTGGGTTTTCAGCAATGAAGTAGAAAGAATTGAAAATGACGGTTCCACAATTGAAAACGGCGACCTGATCTCAATATCCGATCATAAAGGAAATTATATTGCATCGGGCTTTTATAATACAAATTCACTTATTACCGCAAGAATTCTGACAAATAAAGTTGAATTCGATCTTAACAGTCTCTTTGAAGAGAAACTTTCAGCAGCTTTTGAACTGAGGAGGAGGATATATCCGGAACGAAATTCCTTCAGAATGGTTTTCAGCGAAAGTGATTATCTGCCCGGCCTTATTATCGATAAGTACAATAATTCATTTGTTCTCCAGATCTATTCTTCGGGAATGGAAAAAAGGACCGAACTGATAATCAGGATATTAAAAGAAAAATATGATGCAGTAAATATCTTTTCCAGGAACGAAGAGTATTTCAGAAAACTTGAATGTTTGCCTGAAGAGGATAAAGTATATTCCGGCAGCAGGACGGATGAAATTATTGATGATGGATTCGTAAAGTATAAAATTGATTTCAATTCCTCGCAAAAGACCGGCTTCTATTTCGATCAGTGTGACAACAGGGAATTTGTTGGACGTTTCTGCAAAGACAAATCCGTACTCGATTGCTTCTGCAATTCGGGCGGATTCGGTCTCCATGCGGCGTTGAACGGAGCCGGCTCTGTCACCTTTGTCGATTCTTCCTCGCAGGAGCTGAAGAACGCTTCCGGAAATTTCGTGCTTAACGGATTCAATTCGGAAAGTCAATTTATTGATTCTGATGTTTTTGATTATTTGGAAAAGTGTATTTCGCAGAATCTGAAATTCGATGCCGTGATTATTGATCCCCCGGCTTTCGCGAAGAATAAAAAAAGCCTTCCCAAGGCTATTAAAGGTTATGAAAAACTGAACCGGCTTGCAATGCAGATTGTAACTCCCGGCGGTTTTCTTTTTACTTCTTCATGTTCATATCACCTTAAAGATTCTCAATTCCTCGAAATATTAAATTCAGCCTCAGTAAAATCGGGAAGAGAGGTTCAGCAATTCTATTATAATAATGCTTCCAAGGATCACCCGAAAAATCCGGCGATGGAGGAAACTTCTTACCTTAAATTTTCGGCTCTCAGCGTCCTGTAATAATTTGTCAGGCCCAGCTTCATATATTATTTATATAGTCCGGGTCTGAATAAAATTCTTATATTTACGGCTCGAAATCAGTATTTTTTAACACTTTTTAACTGACTTAGAGAAACTTTTTATTTCCTCTCTTGTTAAAACAAACAGTTTTCAAAATATATAGGTGAACAAATTGGATATCACAGCGCTCAATGAAAGAATTCGTCGTGAAAGTGAATTCATTGATACACTCCTAAATGAAGTTGGAAGAGTGATTATAGGTCAGAAGCAGATGCTAGAAAGACTTGTAATCGGTCTCCTCGGAAATGGTCATGTACTTCTCGAAGGTGTACCCGGTCTTGCTAAGACTCTTGCTATAAAATCTCTTTCTGCTTCAATGAAAGCAAAATTCCAGAGAATCCAGTTTACTCCGGACCTTCTGCCTGCCGACCTGATCGGTACTCTGATCTATAATCAGAAGGAGAGTAATTTTACGATTAAGAAGGGGCCGATCTTCGCGAATTTTATTCTGGCCGATGAAATAAACCGTGCCCCTGCTAAAGTTCAGAGTGCTCTCCTCGAAGCAATGCAGGAACGCCAGGTTACTATCGGCGAAAATACTTTCAAACTTGATGAACCCTTCCTGGTGCTTGCTACTCAGAATCCGATTGAACAGGAAGGTACATATCCTCTCCCCGAAGCTCAGGTGGATCGATTCATGCTCAAAGTGAAAATCTCCTATCCGACACGTGAGGAGGAACAGAAGATTATGAGAATGAATTCAACCGGTGAACTGCCTGTCCCGAAACCGGTAATCGACCCTCAGGATATCCTCAAGGCAAGAAAACTTGTAAGCGAAATTTATGTTGACGAAAAAATAGAGAAGTATATACTCGATATAGTTTTTGCTACCCGTAATCCGAAAGATTACGGTCTGGATGAATTAACAGAACTGATAAGCTACGGTGCTTCACCGCGCGCATCTATTAACCTCGCGCTCGGTGCCCGCGCTATGGCATTTATTCGCAGAAGGGGATATGTAATTCCCGAAGATGTCCGTTCAATCTGTTCGGATGTGCTTCGTCACCGTATCGCGGTTACTTATGAAGCCGAAGCGGAGGATATAACTTCCGAAACTATTATTTCTAAAATATTGAACCGGATTGAAGTACCCTGATCATTTTTTTTTACAATAATCGGATTACCAAATAATTGTTATGCTGAATAAAGAATTATTAAAGCAGGTAAAACAGATTGAGATCCGGACACGCGGAATTGTAAACGATGTTTTCTCCGGAGAGTATCACTCCGTATTTAAGGGCCGGGGAATGGAATTCGCCGAAGTTCGCGAATACCAGATCGGCGACGATGTGCGCAGTATCGACTGGAATGTGAGTGCCCGCTTCGGTCATCCGTTTATTAAGATTTTTGAAGAGGAACGCGAACTTACCGTTATGCTCCTCGTGGATTTGAGCGGCTCGCTTGTTTTCGGCTCGATCGATAAGACCAAACAGCAGATAGCCGCAGAGATAAGTGCAATTCTTACTCTTTCCGCTCTTAAGAATAACGATAAAGTGGGTCTTATTCTTTTCACTGATCAGATAGAAAAATTCATACCGCCGAAAAAAGGGAAGAGCCACTCGCTCAGAATAATTAGAGAAGTCCTTTCGTTTGAACCGCAGGGGAACAAAACAAATCTGAAATCCGCACTCGAATATTTTAACCATGCAATAAAGAAAAAAGCAATTGTCTTTCTGATATCGGACTTCTTCGATACCGGTTACGAAAAGATTTTAAGAATTGTTGGCAAGAAGCACGATCTAATCGGAATAGTTCTCTCCGATCCCCGGGAAAAGGAAATCATCGGCTCGGGATTGATTAAGTTCAGAGACGCTGAAACCGGCAGTATCCGCTATGTCGATACAGACAGCAGGGATTTTCAGATTAACTTCAGGGAGACACAAAAGAGATTTAACAATTACAGAAAACAGCTTTTCATTACGAGCCGACTCGACTCAATCGAAATTCAATCGGGAGGTTCATATATAAAACCGCTTGTAGATTTCTTCAAGATGAGAGAAAAAAGATGGTAAGAAAATTCCTTTTTGTTCATATCTGGTTCTTCATCTCATTTCTCTCCCTTAATGCCCAGGAAATGAGTGTAAGCGCAACAACCGATACAAGCAATTACATGGTTGGCGATTATATAACCTATACACTCGAAATACGGCACGATAAGTATTTTGCCGTCTATCTGCCTCCGATTAAAGATAGCATTAAAGTACTCGATTTCATCAGGGCCCTTCCGGTGGAAAAAAAGAATGTCGGTGAAAATATTGTTGAGTACCATAAATTTATATTTTCTAAATATGATTCCGGCAAAGTGGAAATCCCTCCGGTGAGGATCGAGTATACAAAACATCAAAGCGGCAATAGGCACGCGCTCTATACAAATCCGGTTTCCCTTACTGTTCATACCCTTCCTGTAAATACACAAGAGGATATTAAGGATGTTAAGGAACCTGTAAAACTTCCTTTGAACTGGCTCCTCGTTATTGCGATAGTGATTTTAATCGCGGCATTGCTGGTGGGAGGATTCTATCTCTATAAACGATTCAGAAAGAAGAAAGATGGAGTTGTGGCTGCTGAACCGGAGATTAAACTACCTCCGCACGAAATTGCTCTGCAGAAACTTCATTTGCTCGAAGAGAAAAAATTATGGCAGCAGGGATTTGTTAAAGAATATCATTCTGAAATAACCGAGATTGTCCGTTCCTATTTTGAAGAACGGTTTGATTTCAGAGCTCTTGAAATGACTTCTTCAGAAATTCTGGGTGTACTCAGTTATCTGGAAGAAGGCCGGAAAGTTGTGGAATCTGCGAATAATTTCTTCAGCAATGCGGATCTCGTCAAGTTTGCTAAATTCCAGCCCATTCCGAGTGTAAATGATGAAATGATGAAACAGGCGTTCGGCATTGTCCACGATACAATTCCTGAATTTACTCCAAAAGGAAATGAAGAGGGGCAAGATGCTAGGTGATGTGACTTTCGCATATCCTTGGATTCTCTATTTACTGATTTTATTGCCGTTCTTTTTCTACCTCTACTGGAAGAGAAAGGATAACATCACTCCGAATATTACTTTTTCATCTCTGCAGATGTTCGGTGATGTACCGAAAAGCCTGAAAGAAAAACTGGTCCATCTGCCTGCTGTTTTAAGAATTATTGCTCTGGCACTTTTAATTGTTGCATTTGCCCGACCTCAAACGTTTTCGAGCGGCGAGAATATTTATACCGAGGGAATTGATATAGCAATGGTTCTCGATATTTCCGGAAGTATGCTGGCCGAGGATTTTAAACCGAACCGCCTCGAAGCTGCTAAAAAGGTAATAGACGATTTTATTAAGGGAAGGACTACAGATAAAATAGGCCTGGTGATTTTCTCTGGTGAAAGTTTTACTCAATGCCCGTTAACTATCGATTATTCGGTCCTGAGTAATCTGCTTAAAGAGATTTACAGCGGTATGATTCAGGACGGCACTGCAATCGGGAATGCGATTGCTAACGGTGTTAACCGGCTTAAGGACAGCAAAGCCAAGAGCAAGGTAATGATTCTGCTGACTGACGGCGTCAATAACGCCGGCGAAATTGATCCGGTCACTTCGGCACAAATTGCTCAGCAGTTCGGTATAAGAATCTATACTGTGGGCGTCGGGACTATTGGAGAAGCTCCTTACCCGTTTCAGACACCATTTGGCAAACGTTACCAGATGGTTCCCGTTGAAATTGATGAAGCACTCTTAAAACAGATTTCGAATATTACGGGCGCTAAATATTTCCGGGCTACTAATAACCGGAAGCTTGTCGAGATTTATGAGGAGATCGACAGGCTTGAAAAAACAAGAGTAGAAGTAACCTCCTACAGGCATGCGAAAGAATTATACTTTAGTTGGGCGCTGGCCGGATTTCTTCTGCTGCTTGCAGAGTTTGGACTCTCAAGAACCTATTTAAGAAAATTGCCGTAAAAACCGGGTAATAGATGATTCGTTTTGCAAACATAGAATTTTTATACGCACTTTTTTTAATTCCCCTTTTAATTGTTTTTTTCTGGTTTACTTATAAGAAACAGAATAAACTTCTCGAAAAATTTGCGGGCACTAAACTTCACGCAATTCTATTCCCGTTGCGGAGCAGATTCAAATCACCATTTAAATTCGGTCTCTTTGCTTTTACACTTGTTCTTCTTCTTATTGCGCTTGCAAATCCGCAGGTCGGAACTAAAATAGAGGAAGCAAAACAGATCGGTATTGAAGTCTATATTCTACTTGATGTTTCCAAAAGTATGCTCGCAGAGGATATTAAACCGAGCCGCCTCGAAAAAGCTAAATATGAAATCTCTAAACTGATTCAGAGACTCAAAGGCGACAGAATCGGACTTATCGTTTTCGCGGGCGAAGCGTACGTCCAATTCCCGTTAACTTCGGATTATTCTGCAGCTAATCTTTTCCTTTCTGCCGTCGATGTCAACTCGGTCCCTCAGGCCGGGACTGCTATCGGCCCTGCTTTACAATTGGCTCTTAAATCGTTCCGCTACGATGACGGCACTAAAAAGGCAATTGTTGTTATCACCGACGGTGAAGATCACGAAGGGGATATAGATTCAGCGGTTGACGATGCCAATTCCAAAGATGTTGCTATTTATGCTATCGGACTCGGTTCACCTGCGGGTGTTCCAATTCCTGTCTATAATCAGTCCGGTGTTCAAACCGGATATAAGAAGGATAATCAGGGTAATATAGTTCTTACAAAACTTGATGAGACAACTCTTAAATCGATTGTCGAAAAAGCCGAAGGGAAGTATTACCGGGGAACCAATACCGAGGATGAACTGGAATCGATCTATAACGATCTCGCTAAAATTGAGCAGACTGAATACGGCACTAAAAAAATTACCGAGTACGAGGACCGTTTCTATTATTTTTTATTCCCGGCAATCATTATTCTTTTTGCCGAGTTTTTTATTTCTTTTAACAGAGCCAGGTGGCTGATGAGATTCGAAAAACCGGGAGAGGCGGAACAATGAAAAAAAATCTTGTTTTCTTAGTATCTCTCTTTGTAGCTGCATTATCGGTTGCTTCTGCTCAATCGAAACGTGGTTTGATTAACGACGGGGTAGACCTTTATAAAAATAATAAATATGCTGAAGCTGAGGTCAATTTTAAAAAGGGTCTGGAAAAAGATAACCAGTTGTTCGAAGGCCATTTTAATCTGGGTGATGCGTATTATAAACAGGGAAGATACGACGAAGCTCTTCAGTCCTTTAAAAATTCCCTCTCTTTTACTGAGGATAAAATTAATCAGTCAAGGGTTTACCATAACATCGGCAATTCACTACTTAAATCCCAGAAGTTGCAGGAAAGTATCGGCGCTTATAAAAACGCTCTTAAACTGAATCCCGATGACATGGAGACTAAGTACAATCTTTCTTATGCACTCAACATGCTGAAACAGAATCAGAATAAACAGCAGCAGAACCAGGATAAACAGGATCAGAACAAAGACCAGCAGCAGAACCAGAATCAAAACCAGAATCAGAACGATCAGAATAAAGATCAGGATAAGCAGAATCAGCAGCAGCAACAGCAGCAGAAAAATCAGATCTCGAAAGAGGATGCTGAGAGAATTCTTGAAGCCCTTAAGAATAATGAACAGGATCTGCAGAAAAAATTACGTCAGATTAAAGGTAAACCTGTTGTAAGAGAAAAAGACTGGTGATTAAGAGACGTATTGAATGTATCATAATAATTTCATTTAGATTCGGGCACAAAATTTTTAAATATATGAAACCAGTAAAAAAAATCAGTTTATTCTTAGTTGTTCTATTCCTTCTTAACGGAATATTCCATTATTCCAATGCTCAGGAATTTAATTCGAGTGTAGACCGTACAACTGTCGGCCAGTACGATCGGTTTCAGGTCTATTTTACTTTTTCGGGAAGTGATGTGAACGGCGTGAAGGATTTCCGCCCGCCTAATTTCAGCGGATTCAGAATTTTATCCGGACCAAATCAATCGACAAGTATGCAGATAATTAACGGTAAGGTCTCCGGCTCACTTTCATTTGTCTATATTCTTCAGCCTTCAGGAATCGGCGATTATACTATTGGCTCTGCTTCAGTCGAGTTCGGCGGTAAAACATACCGCACCAATCCGATAAATATAAAAGTGGAAAAGGGAACTCCACAGCAACAGCAGCAGAGCACAGGCGGGTATTCGGAAGAGGAACTTGCAAAAAATGTTTTTATTGTAGCTGAATCGAATAAGAACCGTGTTTACCTGGGCGAACAGCTGACTGTCACATATAAACTCTATACGAAATTAAATATCTCTTCTCCGCAGATTACCAAACTTCCTCAGTATCAGGGATTTTGGGCTGTCGAAATCGATCCTTCCCAAACTATCGCTTTCGACGTCGGAATGTATAAGGGCGAAAGGTACCGTGTTGCTACAATTAAAAAAGTTGCTCTCTTTCCAACTAAGACCGGTCAGCTGAACGTTACGCCTTTTGAACTGAATATCCCGGTCATCGTGAAAAAGAAAAAAACGGGTAATGATGTATTCGACGAGTTCTTTAATGATTCTTTCTTCGGAAGGACTGAGACTGTTGAATATCAGGCAAAGTCGAATACTCTCAGAGTTGAAGTCGATCCGCTTCCGGCAGCAGGAGTTCCTGCGTCATTTAACGGTGCTGTTGGTAATTTCAATTTTAAAACTGAAATAGATAAAGACAAAGTTGTAACGAATGAAAGTATAACACTCCGTCTTACACTCTCCGGATCCGGGAATATCCAATTATTAAAAGCCCCTGAACCGCAGCTCCCGGCCGGTTTCGAAAAATATGATCCCAAGGTTTATGATAATGTAAACAAAAGCGGAGTTGTCTCGGGTCAGAAAATTGTTGAATATCTGATAGTGCCGAGAATCCAGGGCGATAAAGAGATTCCATCGATGGAGTTTTCTTTCTTTAATCCCTCCGCCAGGAAATATGTTACTCTCAATTCTCCCGTTTTTAAAATTAATGTAGTAAAAGGTGAAGGACAGTACGAACCGGTTGCAAGCAATTATGCCAAAGAGGATGTTAGATTATTAAGCGAAGATATCAGGTTTATTAAAACCGGTGATTCCGGACTTGAGAGGAGGCAGGATAATTCGGCTCTTAAACCCTGGTTCTGGATCTCACTCATTCTGCCTGTCTTCGGTTTGATTATTGCGGTTGGTTATAGAAAGCGGCAGGAAAAACTCTATGGAAATATTCAACTTATGAAATATCAGAAAGCCGAAAAAGCTGCCCGCTTGCGTCTGAAGATTTCCAAGAAAGCGCTCGACGAAAATAAAATCTCGGAATTCTATATGGAGCTGTCCCAGGCTCTCTACGGATACCTTGAAGATAAACTGGGTATACAGAAATCGGAGTTTACATTAGAAACCGCTCTTGAAAAATTAAAATCGAAACTCGTCGATTATAACTTAATCGATCGTGTAAAATCTGTTGCTGAGAAGTGCGAATTTGTCCGTTTCGCTCCTCAGGGGGAAACTTCTACTTCGGCTTCGGAAATCTATAACAGTACGGTTAAACTGATTGTTGAAGTCGATTCTGCTCTGGAGAAGAAGAAATGAATAATTTTATGAAGGCCGTATGTGTCATCGTTCTGTTTTTATCGTTTCCAGTTTTGAATTGGGGGCAGTCGCCTGAACAATTAATGGAAAGGGCGAATAAATATTATCAGGATCAGAAATATGATCAGGCTATCCAGGCATACAAGCCGATTCTTTCTCAGGGTTACGAAAGTCCTGCTCTCTATTATAATCTCGGAAATGCCTATTTCAAATCCGGCAGTATCGGTAATGCCATCCTTTATTATGAAAGAGGATTAAAACTTTCACCCGGCGACGAGGATATTCAGTTCAACCTGAAAGTCGCTAATTCCCGCACTGTAGATAAAATTACTGAGCTACCTAAAATTTTCATCGTTCAATGGTGGGAGGTGTTTATTACTTCCTTCTCTTTGAGCGGCTGGTCTGTTATTACTGTTATTATTTTCTGGATTTTCTTAACGTCGATTGGACTTTTTATTCTCTCCGGAAGAATCAGGATACAGAAAATTTCATTAATGGCCGGCTCAATTTCTCTCGCGCTTTTAATTTTAGTTGTAGTAATTCTGATTTCGCGTTATAATCACGAAGCTGTAACTGATTATGGTGTCCTTACCGAAGAGATCTACTCAGTAAAAGTCGCTCCGGATCAAAAAAGCAACGACCAGTTCGTTATCCATGAAGGGATTAAATTCGTTGTTGAGGATCAGGTTAATGGATGGTATAAAATCCGCCTGGTGGATGGTAAAGTCGGATGGATCCCGCAGAATGTTTTCGGACTTATCTGATCAATCCTTTCTTACCGCTTAAACACGGAAGACCTGTATAATGAATGGAGATGCCAAGAAATATAACAACATTAAACTTTCCTTCAGCATTGGAAAAGGGATATTGTCTTTTCTTCTACTCTTCTTTTTTTTGTATTCCGGACTAAGTCTTCAAACTGAGATTTTTATAAGAGATTATTTTTCAAACAGCTATTTAGTTCTGCTAGTTTATGTACTGCTATTGTCCCTCTTCCTTTCAATAATTTTTGCACCCGTAAATTATTATACCGGTTATTATCTGGAGCATAAGTATAGCCTGTCCAATCAAACATTCCTTAAATGGATTGTTGAGAATTTAAAAGAAACCCTGGTTGGAGCAGTTATCGGTATTCCGCTTTTACTGATATTCTACTTCATACTGAACTATTTCTTGGAGAACTGGTGGCTCCCTTTTGCAATTCTGATCTTTTTTGTATCGGTCATTCTTGCTCAAATACTCCCGGTTCTAATTCTTCCCATATTTTATAAAGTAAAACCGGTTGACGACGAAGAGCTAAAAACCCGGATATTAGAGTTGTCCCTGAAAGCCGGACTTAAAGTTAATAATGTTTACAAATTCGATATGAGCCGTAATACAAAAAAAGCGAATGCCGCATTTACCGGACTCGGCAGAACTAAAAGAATTCTGCTTGGCGACACACTTCTCGAAAATTATACTACTGATGAGATTGAAACAGTTATCGCTCATGAACTGGGGCATTTTAAGAAAAAGCATATAATCAAGAATATTATCATCAGTACTTCTCTCAGCTTTTTTACGTTTTATTTAATCGCTTTGCTTTTCTCCGGCTCAATCCGGTTTTTCGGTTTTAATTCAATTACTCAAATCTCCGTGCTCCCTCTTCTTGTTTTATTCGGAACACTGATTGGATTGTTTTTTACTCCCATATCAAATTTCATCTCCCGCCGATTCGAATACGAGGCGGATGACTATGCCGTCAGAACTACAGGCAAGAAGGAGGCATTTATCAATACTCTGGAAAAATTGACCGATCAGAACCTGGGGGATAGAAACCCGCACCCCCTGGTTGAGTGGTTCTTTTACAGTCATCCCTCTATTAACCGGCGGATCAATGCAATCAATCAGTCATTCCGGCAGTTACATTATTAATTTTTATCATTATATTTCGGCAGTACAAAGAGAAAATCAATCGATAAATGTTAAACCGGATTAGCAAAGTACCTTTACTTTTAGTTGCTCTAATTGCTTTCAGTTGTTCCTTCGATTCTACTGCGCCATCAGAGACGACGCCGATTATTGATCCGGTTACTTCGGATAAGAATTATCCTAATACCCCGGCTCCATCAGACGGTGCTCTTAATCAGCTTCTTTTTGTAACCCTTAAATGGGAATGCGATAATGCTTCGGAGTATGATGTATACCTCGGACCTATGAATCCGCCGCTTATTAAATACACTACAACACAAAGTAAATCTTTTACTACTCCGCCGCTTAACTACAATACAAAATATTTCTGGCGTATTGTTGCGAAAGGAAATGACGGGGTTTCAAGGTCTGGCCCGGTATGGAATTTTACCACTCTTCCATCTACAATGCCAACGATTAACGGATATGCTCTAAAACTTCACAGGACTGAAACCAGGTTGCCAAATACTGTAGAAGTGGTTTTCCAGGTACTCGATCTCAACGGAAGCGGTGTTACAAATCTTCAATTATCCGACTTCGAGGTTTTTGAAGACGAATTACCGTTATCTATCTCGGAATCAGGATTAAAAATTGAAAAGCGTGCAGCATCCCCTTATAAACTGAAAACAGTTCTGTTGCTCGACAACAGTACAAGTCTTGAAAATGATCTCGGTACAATCAGAAATTCGGCTAAAGAAATTGTTAACGGAATAAGACCCAATCAGGAAGTCGCGGTTTATCAGTTCTCCGATAAGGCAGCACTCCTTAGCGATTATTCATCCGATGTAAACCAGTTAAAAAATATTATCGATACACAGTACCTGCTTGGTGTAAGGACAACTGATTTTTACGGATCTGTTATAACCGGTTCGAAAAAATGGGACGACATCTTTTCTCTCGACGAAATTGTTCAGGGATGCTTAATTATTATTTCCGATGGCGAGGATACACAGGGTTCCGTCTCACTGGCTTCAGGATTGAATTCAATTCATAATAAACTTGTCTATACAATCGGCGTCGGTCCGTCGCTTCAACCGGAAATAATAAATGCTTTTGGTACTGGTGGAAGTTTTAAACCGGGTCAGGAGAACGAAATAATCCGGAGATTCTCTGAAATGGAAAACCGGGTTGTCAAATTTGCAAACAGCTTTTATGTAATGACGTACAGCAGTCCTAAAAGAGGCGATCGGGATCACTCTCTTAGAGTTAGAATCAAAAATAATCCCTACCAGGGGGATCAATCATTTATTTCTACAACTTTTAACAGCGCCGGGTTTAATTAAGGAATCTTAAATGTCTGTATCCATCGATGATGTAAAATATATTGCGGATTTGGCAAGACTCAACTTTGATGAACAGGAACTGGAAGGATTTACATCCAGTTTCAATGAAATATTAAGCTTTTTTGAAAAACTTAACCAGCTTAATACAGACAATATTGAACCGATGTCGCACCCGGTACCGAATGAAAATGTTTTTCGTGAAGATCTTCTGAAAAATTCAATTGACAGGGAGGAAGCGTTGAAAAATTCCCCCGATCGCGACCATCAGTTCTTCAAAGTACCGAAAGTTATAAACCAGTGATCTATTCTAAAGAACTAATATGATAATCGGTATAATACCCGCGCGTTTTGCATCCACCCGGCTGATGGGAAAACCTCTTGCCGATATCGGCGGCAAACCGATGATCCAGCATACCTATCAGTCAGCTAAAAAATCCAAATTGCTCGATAAAGTTGTTATTGCTGTTGATGACGACCGCCTCTTCAAGGTTGCTAAGGATTTCGGCGCTGAAGTCTATATGACTCCTCAGAATGTTGCTACAGGATCCGACCGAATCGCTCTGGTTGCAGAAAAAATTCCCGATGCCGGCATAATAGTTAATATTCAGGGCGATGAACCTTTTATCAAAGGTAAAATGATCGATGAAGCTATCGAACCTCTCTTATTCGATAAGAAAGTAAGTGTCTCAACGCTTGCTAAAAGAATAAAAAGCGTTGAAGAAATGAAATCTCCCTCTGTTGTTAAAGTTGTTTTCGATTACAACAATTTTGCAATGTACTTCTCGCGTTCTCCTATCCCGTTTGCCCGCGATGCCCGCACTAATCTGCAGAGGATCGAAAACGCTGAAATGTATAAGCATATCGGTCTCTACGTTTATAGGCGTGATGCCCTCCTTAAATTCACAGCATCAAAACCGACTGATCTCGAACAGATCGAAAAATTAGAACAGCTCCGCTTTCTCGAATACGGATATAAAATGAAAATAGTAATTACGGAAATCGATAGTCTCTCTGTCGACACCCCGTCCGATCTCGAAATTGCTCGCAAATATTACGATAAAATTGTTAAATCTTCCAAACGCTGATCGGTACTTATCTCTGATTTTATTGTAAGTCAGGCCATTATACTTCTCTCAACTGGTTTCATCATTTTTCATCTGCAGATTCCGGAATGAAATTGTCTTTTGACTAAACTGGTAGTATTTTTCGTATGTATAAAATTGATATTATTAAGAAAACGGATATAAAAATGGAACACAAAATCAGAGTACTAGTGGCAAAAGCCGGATTGGATGGTCATGATAGAGGAGCTAAAGTTGTTGCCGCGGCTCTCAGAGATGCTGGTATGGAAGTGATCTATACAGGTCTAAGGCAAACACCTGAAATGATTGTTGAAGCCGCAATCCAGGAGGATGTTGATGCTATTGGAATCTCTATTCTCTCCGGCGCGCATATGACTATTTTTCCAAGAATCCTGAATCTTATGAAGGAAAAGAAAGTTGATGATATCCTCCTCTTCGGTGGGGGAATTATTCCTGAAGAGGATTTGAATAAACTAAAAGAATTAGGCGTCGGAGAACTTTTTACTCCTGGTACTCCTACAACTGAAATAATAAAATTTCTGAAAGAATGGGTTGTCAGCCACCCGAAAAATTGATCATTCCCTTTCTAAACCCCCCGTTTCCGGGGGTTTTTTATTATCATCAATTATAGTTTAATAAAACGGATTCTTTGTTTATTTTTGAACAGTAGTTAAGGATTCTTAATGGCTTCTGAAAACCGGATTAGAATTATTTTTCTTGATATGATGCGTGCGCTCGCCGTCCTTATGATGGTTCAGGGGCATACGATAGACACATTCCTTGCCGATGAATACAGAACGATGGACTCTCCATTATTTTCAATCTGGTTTTTTATAAGAGGATTCACGGCACCTATCTTTATGTTTACGTCCGGTGTGGTATTTACATATCTGCTTAGATCCTATAATGTACCCTTTTTTGAAAATCCGAGGGTTAAAAAAGGGCTGATCCGTTTTGTTGTTCTGGTATTAATCGGCTATCTGCTTCGTTATCCAACTTATACAGTCTTTAACTTCAGCGTGGTCACGTTCGAACAGTGGCGCGGTTTTTTTGTGGTTGACGCTCTCCATCTTATCGGATTCGGTCTTCTCTTTGTCCTGATTCTTTCCCTAATTGCTGATAAATTTAAACTGCCGGATTACTTAATTTTTACCCTGGGCGCCCTCTTTTTCTTTCTTCTATATTCATTGACTGAAAAAATAAACTGGGCTAACTTTCTTCCTGTTCCGTTTGCCGCATATTTTTATCACGGTACAGGCTCCTATTTCCCGCTTTTCCCCTGGGCTGGATATGTTATTGGCGGAGCGATGCTGGGTAGTTACCTTGCACATAATCCTGTCTCCTTTACAAGCTATAAATTCTCTTTACGGCTTTTGTTAATCGGTCTTGCATTTCTTGGCCTTTCGCAGGGAATTGAATTGATAGAAAATATTTTCTATAACAAGCAGGGTTATTGGACAGATAATCTTTATGTAATTACTATGCGAATTGGATTAGTGCTCCTGCTTAATAGTCTTATGTCCTTTCTCGCTCTTAAACTTAAGAGTATTCCCGAATTTGTTAAACAGGTCGGCAGGCATACATTGCTTGTTTATGCTGTCCATTCAATTATTCTTTACGGAAGCGCCTGGATACCAGGATTAAATTTGATTTTTTCGAGAAGGATGGATATCTACAGTTCAATTATTTCAGCCGTTTTGATGATAGCTCTAATGGCTGTTATGGTCCTTGGTATTGAGAAGTATAAAATGTATAAAAAAACAAAATTGGCTCCATCAGAAATTTAACTGGAATAAATTTGAAAAAAAGATCGGATAATCTAAATCCATCCCCTGCTGATGATGAAAAGAAAATCGAAATCTCGATTCGCCCTAAAAAGTTTGATGATTTTACAGGGCAGTCAAGAATAACCGATAATCTTAAAGTTTTTATCGGCGCTGCTAAAAAAAGGGGCGACGCGCTCGATCATGTTCTGCTAACCGGCCCGCCCGGTTTAGGCAAAACTACTTTAGCACATATCATTGCTAACGAAATGGGTGTTAAGATTAAAGTATCCTCAGGGCCTGTTCTCGAAAAACCGGGTGACCTTGCCGGTATCCTTACCAATCTGGAAGAAAAATCTGTGCTCTTCATCGATGAAATCCATCGGCTCAGTCCCGTTGTCGAAGAATATCTCTACTCCGCGATGGAGGACTATAAGCTCGATATTATGATCGATAGCGGCCCTAATGCACGAACGGTTCAGATAAAACTTCCTAAGTATACTCTTATCGGTGCGACAACAAGAGCGGGACTCTTAACGGCTCCGCTTCGCGACAGATTCGGAATTAAATCCCGGCTCGATTACTACGAAAGCAATCTCATCAAAAAAATAATTGAACGCTCCGCCGGACTGCTCGATATTAGAATCGATACCGATGCATGTACTGAACTTGCCAAGCGGTCGAGAGGAACCCCGCGTATAGCGAACAGACTTCTAAGAAGAACCCGCGACTTCGCAGACTATGAGAACAGAAAAATTGTAGATGCTTCTATTGCAAAAAAAGCTCTGACTGCACTCGAGGTTGATGAATTCGGCCTGGATGAAATGGATAAGGAGATTATTCTTACAATTATAGAAAAGTTTAACGGCGGACCGGTAGGGCTTAATACTCTCTCGGTCGCGGTTAACGAAGATGCAGGAACAATTGAAGAAGTATATGAACCTTTTTTAATCCAGCAGGGATTTATTCAGCGTACTCCGCGGGGCAGGGAAGCAACCGACCTTGCTTATTCCCGGTTCAATAAAAAACGGGGACAGATCAAAGATCAGGAGAATCTTTTTAATTAGAGAAAATAATTATGGTCCAAACAGGTAAAATTAATATTGGAAGCGGGCATCCACTTGTTCTTATTGCAGGTCCCTGTGTTGTGGAAAATGAATCAATAACACTTCGAACCGCTGAAGAAATTCTTAAAATAACCGGTGAGCTTAAGATTCCGTTCATCTTCAAATCGAGTTATAAAAAAGCAAACCGGACAAGCATCGGCACATTCTCGGGTCTCGAGATGAATGAAGCGATCAGAATTCTGAAAAAAATTAAGCTGGAATTCGATCTTACTTTATTAACCGACGTCCATTCTGAAAAAGAAATTGATCTGGTCTCGGAATTTGCAGATGTACTTCAGATTCCTGCATTTCTTTGCCGTCAAACTGAGTTGCTTATTGCTGCAGGCAGAACCGGTAAAACTGTTAATGTTAAGAAGGGTCAATTCCTCGCTCCGGAGGATATGAAATATGTTGCCGGAAAAATTGAATCGACCGGGAACCGTAAAATACTGATGACTGAAAGAGGAACTACTTTTGGCTATCATAATCTTGTAGTTGATATGCGCGGATTGGAAATAATGAAAACTATCGGGTATCCCGTAGTAATGGATGCAACACACGCAGTTCAAATCCCGGGTCAGGGAGGTTTCAGCGGGGGAGAGAGAAAATTTATCCCGGCTCTTGCTAAAGCCGCTGTTGCTGTTGGTGTCGACGGCCTCTTTCTGGAAGTTCATCCGGAGCCCGATAAAGCTCTAAGCGATTCAGGCAGCCAGTTGCCGCTTTCATCTCTGAGACGGTTACTCATTACAATTAAAGAAATCGATTCGATTGTTAAAAATGAAAAATAATCTTCTTCTGCTCCTTAAAAATGTGAAATTATTCCTGTTCGACCTCGATGGTGTGCTTATTCATAATAAATCGGGGAATGAGGATCCTGTTCCGTTTCTTAAAGAGATAAAAAAATTTTCTGAAGAAATTAAGAAATATGGATTATCGTTCGGAATTGTTTCTGCCAGGCCGGAGGATGAATTGATATCCGAGTTGAAGAAGGATACATCAATTACTGTTATTTCCTCTTCTTTGGAAAAAGTAAATGAAGTCGAAAAACTGATTGGAAGGTTATCAATCGGTTTCTCAAATCTCTTTTATGCGGGTGATGAAGTTCTGGATCTTCCGCTTCTTGCTAAATGCGGAGTATCTGCTGCTCCTTCCTGGGCAGGGAGGAATGTTAAACGGTCGGTTAAGTATATCATTAAAGGATCTGATACGGGTTCTTTATTAAATGAAATTTTAGGACTAATTAAATCAGCTCATTCTAATAATTAATCTTCAGAGGTAATGTGTCCGAAGAACAGATTTTGGCGAAAGGAAAAGAGGTAATAAGAATCGAAGGTAATTCGGTTCTTAATCTATCCGGAAGCATCAATAAGGACTTTGTCCGTGCTGTTAGAGCAATCCTTCATTCCAATGGCAGAGTTGTATTTACAGGAGTTGGGAAATCTGGAATTATTGCGCGTAAAATTGTTGCTACAATGAATTCCACGGGTACTGCTTCTATTTTCCTTCATCCGACAGATGCTCTGCACGGTGATCTGGGAATGGTTAGAAAGGATGATATTGTAATTCTGATTTCTAAAAGCGGCCATACGGAGGAATTGATTCAGCTTATCCCGATGTTCAAAAGAATTAATGTAAAGCTTATCGGCATGCTCGGGGAAAAGAATTCAAGGCTTGCGGAAGAATGCGATATAATTCTGGATGTTAGCGTTAAGGAGGAAGCATGCCCATACGACCTTGCGCCTACTGCATCAACTACAGCCGCTCTGGCAATGGGCGATGCTCTCGCAATAACACTTCTCGAACTGCGCGGATTCTCGGAAGAGGACTTCGGATTGCTTCATCCGGGCGGAAGCCTGGGTAAAAGGCTTTCCCTTAAAATTTCCGAGATTATGATTAAAGGGAACGATATCCCTGTCGTTACCGAGAATACATCAATCAAGGATACAATTTTTGCGATTACTTCGAAGCGGCTTGGAATGACCTGCGTGGTTGATTCCGAAGGGCTGCTGTCGGGTATCATAACCGACGGGGACCTGAGACGGTTGCTCGAAAAAACGCTCGATATAAAAAATCTTTCGGCTTTGGAAGTAATGACGCGAAAACCGAAAACTCTTAAGAAGGATCTGCTGGCATCCTTTGCTCTCCAGCAGATGGAAAACCATAATATCACTTCACTAATTGTCGTTGACGAAATGAACCGGCCTGAGGGTATTGTTCACCTCCATGACCTTGTAAAACTCGGATTACAAACCAGATGAGATTATTTATATCCGCTCTTATAATTATTCTTCTTGTCTACTGTTCCGATGAAAAGATCAAACCGATCATAGAGAATAATAAATCAGCAACTGAAATCCCTTCTCATGAGAGCTGGAACAGCAAAATCACTTTTACAAATGAAGGTAAAACCCGTGCGGTACTCTTTTCCGACCACCTGAAAAAATACGATCTTCAGAAAATTACTCTGCTTGAAGGCGTTAAAATAAATTTCTATAATCCTGAACAGTCTGTTACTACAGTTTTAACTTCGAAACGCGGTAAAGTGGACGACCTTACAATGGATATGTATGCAATTGATAGTGTTGTGGCCGTTAACGACAGCGGTACAGTCTTAAGAACAACCGAATTGAAATGGCGCAACAACGATGAGAAAATTATGACGGATAAATTTGTAAGCATCCGTTCTTCCAAAGAAATAATTGAAGGTTATGGTATGGAATCGGATCAGCACCTTCACAACTATGTAATCTTCAAGGTTACTTATTCCGCATCAGTAAACAATAAAAAACAGTGATAAATAGAATTTTAATATTGTCCATTCTTTTTGTCTCCCCGGCTCTCTTCGCTCAGGCGAGGGAAAATATGATTGTTAACGGCGAAACTTTAGTCGGTAAGATGGTTAACGGGGAAAGTATAAGGGAAGTAATCGGTAATGTAGTAATAACACAGGGTGATGTCCGTATTACCTGCAGTAAAGCGATACAATACCTGGCCCGTAATGAGGCGGAACTGATCGGAAATGTTGTCGTTACTCAGGATAGTGTTATTATTAATACTGCATCGGGTTTTTATTACGGCGATTCTAAAATAGCATATTCTAATTCGGGAGTATCACTATTCGACGGGCACGTTAACCTGAATGCTGATACAGGTTATTATTATTTTGATGAAAAGCGGGCTAAGTTTATTAACAGGGTACGTCTGGAAGACCCTGTCTCCCGGATGGATTCTGATCGGCTTACTTATTTTAATGATGAGGATAAAGCAGTCGCTGCAGGTAGAGTGAAAGTTCAGGATTCCACATCTGTTCTCTTTGCCGATAGTCTGGTTCATTACAGAAATACCAAAATCACGTTTGCATATAACAATATCTTGATTTATGATCCAAAGAATCGCCTTGCCATATTTGCCGATAATCTTGAGGATTACAAGCAGCTGAAGTATTCAAAAATATCTGATAACCCTATTCTTGTAAAAATTGATACAACCTCGAACGGTGAGCCTGATACACTCGTTATCTCCTCCAGACTGATGGAGGCGTTCGACGATTCTGTTAAACGGCTTGTGGCAACGGATTCTGTTAGGATTGCCAGAAGCGGTTTCGCTTCGGTAAATGATTTTACGGTTTTCTATCAGGAGGCCGACCACCTGTTTACTCAACGGCCGCCCGAAAAATCCACTCCCCCTGTTATCTGGAACGAGAATACGCAGTTGCTTGGTGATACGATTAATATTTTCCTTGAAGAGAACCGTATGAAAGAACTGCTTCTGAATTCTAACGCCTCAATTATTTCAACAAATCAGAATTATATCTTAAAATATGATCAGTTATCCGGCCGGGAAATAAAAATGTCGTTTGGCAAAGAAGGGCTTCAGAAAACCGAAGCTTCGGGTAATGTTCTCAGTATCTACTATCTATTTGAAGAAGGTGAACCTAATGGGCTTCTTAAGTCGAGTTCAGAAAGAACGGTTATATATTTTCAGGATAATGAGGTATCCGACGTAAAGTTTTACGGTAATCCGGCAACCGAATATCATCCTGAAAATTTAATCCTTGGAAAAGAGAAGGAGTTTACGATCCCTTCGTTTATTATTTATGAAAACAGACCCGACCAGAATTCAGTTTTAGGTAATCGTAAAAAAATGATTTATTCAAAAATGGAAGATCTAAATGAATCCGGAAAGTAAATTTATTCTGCGTGGCGAGAACCTGAAGAAAGTTTATAAAAAACGTGCTGTTGTTAACCGGGTCTCTGTTTCGGTTGAGCAGGGTGAGGTTGTTGGATTGCTGGGTCCCAACGGTGCCGGAAAAACAACAACTTTTTATATGATTGTTGGAATGATAAAACCTCTTGAAGGACGTGTCTTCCTGAATGAAAATGAGATTACTACTGAACCGATGTATAAAAGAGCAAAAATGGGTGTCGGTTACCTTCCTCAGGAAGCTTCCGTATTCCGCAGACTAAGCGTTGAAGATAACATTATGGCAATCCTTCAGATGATGAAGCTCAGCGATAAGGAGAGAAAAGAAAGACAGGAGAAATTGCTTGACGAACTCGGTATTGGTCACGTTCGTAAAAGCATGGGATACCAACTGAGCGGCGGTGAAAGAAGGCGTACTGAAATAGCACGCGCTCTTGCTACTGAACCGAGATTTATTCTCCTCGATGAACCGTTTGCCGGTGTCGATCCCATTGCCGTTGAAGATATTATGAATATCGTCGCCAACCTTAAGAATAAGAATATTGGAATTCTTATAACCGACCATAATGTTCATGAAACACTCAGTATCGTCGACCGGGCTTACATTTTGATTAACGGGCAGATATTTAAGGAAGGTACAGCAAAAGATCTTGCCGAGGATTCCGATGTCAGAAAAATGTACCTCGGTGAAAAATTCAGATTGGACCGCTACTCCGGAGATTAAGAGAAGATCATATATGAAATCACAGAAATAGAAATAGTATAAAGAATTATCAAAGCAGTTTTTTTAATTCTTCTCTTTCTGATTATTTTTTTCTGAAACGTCCAGGTAGACGTTTCATCCCTTTTATAATCGCCTTTTTCGATCGACCAGTTTTGAAAATTCGAATTTTTCATATACTCAAATAAGAATTACGGTAAAAAATATAGACTTAAAGATCAATAAGAAATGATAATTATCACACTTTGAAAACAATAGTAAGACACTAAAAATTCACTAAACCGCTAAGTTATTTATTAAATTCTTTTATAATCTTCTGAATTTCCGCCTCACTTATCCCGGCTCCAAGCATTGTATCTTTAGCCGGACTGTTTGATTTTCTGCTTATATCACCGAGCGGATTTGATGCCGGGTTGCCCGCACGGGCTCTTAACCTCTCTTCAATCTGTTTTGTAAAATTACCTTCGGATGTTGCACCGGATGTACTTAGTGAGGCTGGCAGATCGAACGATGATACCGATGCACCGGAATTAACCGGACGAACTTCGAATGCCAGGGTTTTAATATTCATCAGGTGTTTTGCAGAAACATTCTCCGATACTATTGATCCGCCCCATGTGCCCGGGCCTAAAGTCATTGAAGGCGTTAATGCTGTTGTATATCCGACCGCGCCAACTGAAGAAGGAGTATTCACTACTATTCTGAATGCCGGTTTTTCCAGCGCAAATTTCATTATTACTTCCTTGTCATTCGAATGAATAACGAGCGTATGGCCTACTCCTCCAAATTCAAGCAGCTCGATGCATCTGTGGCATCCTTCAAGCCATCCGTCAACTGTGTAGAACGCGAGCATCGGCGATAATTTCTCTATCGACAATGGTTCCTGTTTCCCGACCGATGAACACTCTGCTACCAGAACTGTAGTTGTTGGAGGTACGGAGAATCCTGCGTAATTGGCAATCCATACCGCAGATTTGCCTACTATATCTGCATTCAGTCTGGCTCCCTTTGCAACCGTGTTCTCAAGTTTCTTTTTCTCTTCCTCATTTACGAAATAGCATCCGATTCTCTTTGCTTCTTCTATAACTTTTTCTCTCAGGGGTCTGTCAACAATCATTGCCTGTTCGGATGAACAGAGTACGCCGTTATCGAATGTTGTGCCGTATACAATATCGGCAACTGCTTTTTGAAAATTGGCAGTTCTTTCGATGAACGCCGGTACATTGCCCGGCCCTACTCCGTAAGCCGGTTTGCCGGAACTGTATGCGGCCCGAACCATCGGAGTACTTCCCGTAGCCAAAATAACTGCTATGTTTTTATCCTTCATTAATGCATCGGTCCCTTCTAAAGTAGGAATCGTCATACATTGGATTAAACCTTTCGGGGCGCCTGCTTTCTCTGCGGCTTCCGCTAGAATTCTTAAGGCTTCCGAAGTACAATTGACTGACTTTGGATGCGGGCTGGCTACCATTCCGTTTCTGCATTTCAATGATATTATTGCCTTAAACATGGCCGTTGATGTCGGATTGGTTGAAGGTATTAAAGCCGCTACTACTCCCATCGGCTCTGCAATCTTTAATATCTTGCCGTTCTTCTGAACATCAATTACGCCTACAGTTTTAAGTTCCTTTATCGATTCCCAGACATCCTTTGTCCCGAACTGGTTTTTGGTAACCTTATCCTGCCATTTACCGAATCCGGTCTCTTCGTGTGCCATCTTTGCCAGACGCTCGGCTTCTTTGAATCCGGCATCGGCCATCGCTTTTACAACTTTGTCAACCTGATCCTGACTGAAGTGTTTGAATTCCAGTTGGGCTTCTTTTGCGGCTGCGGCAAGGTCCCTTGCCTCCTGAACCGACTGAAGGTCTTTGTCAATTTTCATTGAGGATTCCGTTCTTTTCGTAACCAAATATAAAGATAGGTGAGCTAAACTTCAACGAATGCAGTTATTAGATTCTTTACGGAAGATTTCAGGTTTTTAAATCCACCGTCTTACTACTTTACAATAACTCAAATATTTTTCTCTGAATTCAGAAGCAAGCATTTTTTCTTCAGTTGATATAAATCTTTTATTTATTACAATTATAAACAAGATTGGTATAACAAATGAGCCGATCGATCCAAGAATTATTGATTCACCCAGAATGAAAAGAAACATCCCCAAATACATCGGATTCCGGCTAATCCTATAAACCCCGGTTGTTACAAGAGCAGTTGATGCTTCAAAAGGTTTTACTGTTGTGTTGAATTTTTTGAGTGCGTTATCCGCGGCAATATTCAATATCCCGCTTATAATTAATGGTATTAAGCCTAAAAGATTAAACGGGTATTCAATTATTTGTATGAATGGGATCAGGAAATGAATTAGTAGTGTTAAAACAATTCCGCTTAAAAAATAGGTCGGAGGTAATATCTTCCCCCTCTTTCTCATTTTTATTTGTCGAGTATCTGTTTCAATTCACTGTAACCTGATTTGCTTACAGGGAGCTTCTTACCATCCTTTAGTAATACAAAGTAAGTCTCCTTTTCGAATAATTCTATCTGCTGAATCTCGGTCGTTTTTACAATATAGGATCTGTGAATTCGTATGAACTCGGCTGGATTCAGGTTTTCTTCAAAGTATTTCATTGTTTTTTGTTTTAGAAAATTTCCGCCGGCAGTATAGATCATTACATAATCGTCCTGCGCTTCAAGATATTTTACACTGTCGACAGGGAGGATTGTGATCTTCGGACCGTTCTTTACGACAATTCTTTCCAGGTGCTCATCTTTTCTGCCGATATGTTTTAACAGGTCGGAGATTTTCTTATCGGATTCTGATTTATTTTTGATCTGGTTTTCAGCTCTCTGAATTGCCTCGGCAAACCTCTCTTCCGAAAAGGGTTTCATCAGGTAATCGGTTGCATTTACTTCAAATGCTTTCAAAGCGTATTGATCATATGCGGTCGTAAAAATTATTACCGGTGGATTCTCCAGTACTTCCAGCATCTCGAACCCGGTCAGCTTTGGCATCTGTATATCCAGGAATACCAGGTCGGGCGAAAGCTCGCCTATCATTTTGAGCGCATCGAAACCGTTTGAACATTCTCCCGCAAGATCAATATGAGGATAATTCCGGAGATAATTTTTTACGATGTCTCTCGCTAATTTCTCATCGTCAACTATCAGTGTTTTAATTCTGTTTTTCATTTTTAACCGGTATGTAAATATTAACTCTGAATAAACCGTTAAGTTTTTCAATTGTTACCAGGTTATCCTGATTGTAGATCAGCTTTAACCTGTTCTGAATATTCTTGATCCCTATCCCTTCGCCTTTACGTGGAATAGCTTCTGGATCAAAATTATTCTCAACAATTAATTTAAGATATTCTTTTTCGGGTCTGCAATGCAACCTGATAATTACTTTTTCGAGACTTTCGTATACCCCGTGCTTTATTGCGTTTTCAAATAGCGGCTGTAGTATCATGCTCGGTATTTCAAGGTCTTTGCATTCCGGATTAAGTTCCTCTACAAATTCAACTTTGTCGGCAAACCGGACTTTCTCAATGTCCAGGTAGAGCTTTGCATTCGAAATCTCATCTGTCAGTTTACTTTTCTGCTTCTCATTCTTCGATAAGGTGCTTCTTAGAAATGACGATAGCTTGATTGTCATTTCCCTGGCCTTAACCGGATCGCTTAGTGTGAGCGAACTGATAGAATTTAGACTGTTGAAAATGAAGTGCGGATTAATCTGGTATTTCAACGATTTTAATTCCGCTTCCTTAACAAGAGTATTCAGCTCTGATTCACGGAAAAGTTTCTGCTGAAAATTATTGTAGTAGATTATCACATAATCCACGGCCACAATAATCAGGTAAAAGAAGATTCCGATTATAAACCGCCATATACCAGAGTTCAAAAGAAATGTCTTGTACTCCTGATTGTCATTAAAAATATTAACGAGAATATAATAACCTGACAATGCCCACACGGCGGACGTAATAATTGCGGCTGCCGAATGGTTTACGAATATTTTTACAGGAGTATAATTTTCAAGCGTGTTATAACTTACCGTATACCAAAGACTGATGCCGAGCAGAAAGTAGAGAGTATTATAGATAATGCTTTCGACCAGGGCCTGTTCCAGTTTTACATTAAGAAGGAAGATTACAACTACATTGTGTATCAGGCTGATGAAGACCCATATCATCAGGTAGATAGCAAAAATCTTTATGTTCTTTATAAACGGATTTCCCATTTCTGTCCAGTTCTAATAGCTTGTAATTTCACCGCCGCCGAATATGACGGTCCCTTTTATAATCAGTACGCCTTCTGTTTTTGCATCGCTCATTGCCAGGAATCTTTTGTCTTCAAAACCTCCGAAGATAGCCGAAACGTTTAGAATCACTTTCCAGGTTTTAGGTATTGAAATATCGCACCCGCCGAACAGGCATGTTATCTCAAGCGTGTTTTCTCCGGGGGATAGGGAAGCCCTTGTGAGATCGAGTTTTGTTGAACCGAATATTGTTGTTGCTTTGCCCCCTCTGAAATTATCAGAGTCTATTATTCTGTTTGTGCTGTTGAATATCGACGATTCATCAAGAATGCTGGCTGTTGAAGTCTGAAATTCCTGTTTGCTGCCCTCCGGATTCGTTAATATATTCGGCTCCCGTCTTCTGAACAGAATAAAAAATCCTACAATAATCAGGATTATCGGCCAGTAATCTCTGAGCGAAAATCTTATATCGAATGGTGAGATGTATCCCAGTATCCCGAACAATCCCAGTACAACGAAAACAATTCCCACAACACTGTTTTTAGAGTTGTTCAGAATTACAAGCCCAATAATCAGGAATATTGTATGCCAAGAAAAAATCAAATGGTGGACACTGAAATCGAAATAGAAAAAATTATCTGCAACCAGAAGAGCGCCCACAGCAATAAGAATTATTCCAATCCAGATTTTTCCGTCGTTTTTCATTTTATTACTCCGTAGAATTAATTTTTAATTTCTCCGCCGCCGAATAAAGCAAGGCCTTTTATAACAAGTATTCTGTTCGGATCCTGAACCTTGTTCGGGTCCTTTCTCCTTTTATCGCTGAATCCTCCAAATATCGATAGAACATCGGTCTCAACTTTCCAGTCCGATGGTATTATAAGTGTCGAACCGCCGAAAATAGCTGTCATTTCCAGACTGTTCTCACCTTCGGCAAGCTTCGAACCCATCAGGTTGATTTCTGAACCTCCGAAAATTGAAACTACATTTCCACCCTTGAAATTCTCTGTATTAATTATTTTTGTACCGCCGCCGAATACATTTACATCTTCAAGATAGTCTTTTGCTACTTCACCATCGGGAATATTACTGTCGCGATGGTAATGTTTGAAATGCGCCATTGGCCTGCTTCCTTTTCGTTTGAGAATTATGTAAAGACCGATAACCACAAAGATCAAAGGCCAGAGTTGGGGTACTAAATTGAAAAGACCTATTGCCAGGAAAATAATTCCGGCCGTCTTATTGTCCGATAGGATAAATAATAGCAGACCGAATAGGATGAAAAAATATTCCCATGTGATCATTTCGAAAGGGAAAAATGCAATGTCGTAATTACGTAATAGAAAAAGAACTCCGATTATTACGAGTATAATTCCTACTATTACTCTCGATTTTAGTTTATGCCATGCCATGTTAACCTCAAAGTTTTATTTACCTGTTTAATCTGACGCAAAGATATTAACCGGGTTCTGCCTGATGAATAAGAAATCGGTGAATGGCGGAAATCTGTCGGTAAAAAGTGCCCTGCCAGCCGGTTGGAATAATTGAGATTAGCGAAAAATTATTTCCGCTAATCGATCAGTTTGGTTTCGTCACTGCCCGGGAGTTCCTGAACGTCCTTCAGTTTTCTTTCAATTGCACGCGAGCGTGTCTTTGCCGAGTCTATTGTATCGCTCGCCTGACGCAATTTCTCCTGGGTTTTATCGAGTACGTCGCCGAATTTCGAAAACTCGGTTTTCACTGTTCCGAGCAGGCTCCATACTTCGCTCGAACGTTTCTCGATTGCAAGTGTTCTAAAACCCATCTGAAGACTGTTTAGTATGGCGGTTAATGTTGTTGGGCCGGTCAGTATAACCTTGAAATCATTTTGCAGTTTTTCAAACAATCCAGGTCTGCGTAATACTTCTGCAAAAAGGCCTTCAACAGGGAGGAATAGTAGTGCAACATCCGTGGTGTTCGGAGGGTCGATATATTTCTCGTTAATTGATTTGGCTTCCGCTTTAATTCTGTTTTCCAGTGCTTTCGATGCTTCTTCGATTAAAGGCGGTTCGGCGGAATCCTGAGCGGCTAATAAACGCTGATAGTCCTCCATCGGGAATTTTGCATCTATTGGCAGCCAGCACAATCCGTCTTTATTCTCGCTTCTTCCCGGCATCTTAATCGCGAATTCTACTCTCTCATTCGAATTCTTTTTTGTGCTTATGTTTTTTGAATACTGATCGGGAGTAAGTATCTGTTCAATCAGGTTCTCTAGTTGTATCTCTCCCCATGTACCGCGGGTTTTTACATTCGTTAGGACTTTTTTCAGATCACCTACACCTACTGCAAGGTTTTTCATTTCTCCAAGGCCTTCTCTAACAGCTTCGAGACGTTCGCTTACAAGTTTAAAAGATTCGCCCAGCCTCTTTTCAAGTGTGCTGTGAAGTTTTTCATCAACTGTCTGTCTCATCTCTTCAAGCTTTCTTGAATTATTATCCTGGATCTCTTTGAGCTGCGATTCAACCCGGTTCTGAAGCTTATCGAATTTCTGTTCATTGGTCTGGATCAGTTTAGAAAGCTGATCATATAATTGATCCCCGAATTGTTTAATCGCGCTGCTCAGTTCCTCGCGCTGTGCCTTACCTGTTTTGGACGATTCATCCCGGTTTCTCATAAGCTCATCTCGGAAGGATTTATCTATCCTTTCGAGTTCTTCTTTTAAATTAATCTGCGAAGTGTCCTTTATCCTTTTATAGATAATCCATGTTACAATTACGATTATTATCAGCAGGCCGTATAACCCGATTGTAAGAAACTGATCCATCTCCTTTTCCTCAAAACAATTCTTAAAGTCGTGCGGTTATTTATTAAATATTTTTTTATTCAGCAAATATTATTTCATTATTTTAAATAAGTAATTCAATTGAGATAAAATGAAATCCTGGAAAAAAGTCCTTATCGGTATCGCTGGCACTCTTATTATCATTGTGATATTTCTCTTCGTGATATCATATTTCATGTTGAGAAAATCATTGCCTGAATATGACGGAGAGATTACGGCGAAAGGACTTATCGCGGGTGTTGAGGTGTACCGTGATTCATTTGCTATCCCGATGATCTCGGCGGAAAATGACGAGGATGCAGCGTTTACGCTCGGATTTGTTCATGCACAGGAAAGATTATTTCAAATGGATCTTGCACGCAGAGCCGGGGAAGGAAGATTAAGTGAAGTATTCGGTTCCAAAACCGTCCCTATCGATAAAATGTTCAGAACTGTCGGCATTTATAAGATTGTTGAAGAAAGTCTGTCAAAGATTAATCCCGTCTCACGTAAGATTCTTGAAGCTTATTCCCGCGGTGTGAATAGTTTCATTGAGGATAATAAAGGAAAATATCAGGTTGAATTTGATCTGCTCGGGTACGATCCGTATCCGTGGAAACCTGAACATAGTTTAGTGATTGCAAAACTGATGGGCTGGGAATTAAATATCAGCTGGTGGAGCGATATTCTGTTTTCAAATCTAATTCATAAACTCGGCCCGGAAAAAGCTTCGGAATTGCTACCCGGATTTCCGGAAAATGCTCCAACCATTATTCCTAAAAATATTCCTTCGGTCTCTTCCTCGGCAATGGGTTTTATAAACGTGGATAGAATGTTCAGGGACTTTACCGGTTTTGTAGGGACACATATCGGTTCCAATAACTGGGTTGTTAGCGGTGCAAGGTCTGTTTCTCAAAAGCCGGTTATTGCAAATGACCCTCACCTTGCGCTCTCACTTCCGGGCAAGTGGTATTTTGCAGTAATTAGGAGTGAAAATTGGAATGCTGAGGGTTTTACGATCCCCGGCCTTCCGGCAATTGTGATCGGGAAAAACAGGAATATTGCCTGGGCTATGACGAATGTTATGGCGGATGATTGCGACTTCTATGCAGAGAAACTGGATTCAACCGGAAACCGTTATTACGTCGATAATCAATTGAGAGATCTGGCAGTCTACACGGACTCCTTCGCAGTTAAAGATTCGCTCCACTATAAATTTACAATCAGGAAATCTCACCGCGGGCCTATTGTTTCTGATATTCATACTTTTAATCAGCTCTACCCCGAAGAAGGAAAAGTAAAATCGGTTTTGAGCATGCGGTGGACCGGTTTAGAATTTAGCGATGAATTGTTTGCCGCTATCTCACTTAGTAAAGCTGATAACTGGGAGGATTTTAAATCCGCTCTCAGATTCTTTACTGTTCCCGGACAGAATTTTGTTTACGCCGATGTTAATGGTAATATCGGTTATGTTTGTGCTGCCAGGCTGCCCCTCAGAAGCAGTTTAAGTCCTTCTCTTGTTTATGACGGTTCAACTTCCCAATCGGATTGGAAAGGATTTGTGCCGTATGAAGAAATGCCGAAACTCTTCAACCCTCCCCAGGAATTTATTGCTACTGCAAATAATAAGACCAGCTCCGTTTTTAAGTATCATATTTCAAATATCTGGGAACCTTCTTCTAGAATTGAAAGGATATTTGAATTATTAAATTCCGGGAAACAGCACTCTGTAAAGGATTTTAAAAAATATCAGCTCGATTTTATTTCTCCCTATGCAAGAGAGATTATACCTTACATTCTTAAGGCATTCGAAGATGCAAAAATTAACGACAGGAATTTGAAGACCGCGATTGAGCTGCTGGATAACTGGGATTTTGAACTCACTGCTTCAAGTCAGGTCCCTGCAATTTACCTCCACTTCTTCCACCGTTTGATTAAAAATATTTTTGAAGACGAGTTAGGCAGCGACTTATTGAAAGAATATGTTTTCCTCGCAAATATCCCTTATAGAATTATACTTAAGTACCTTTATGATAATTCATCTTCCTTCTTCGATGATATCCGGACACCTCAGGTGGAGTCGAGAGATCAGATTATAAGAAAGAGTCTCGTAGATGCATTAAGCGAACTCGAGAAAAATCTGGGTGCGGATATTTCAATGTGGCAGTGGGGTAAAATCCACAAAGTTTATCTGAAACATCTCTTCGCCAACCAGTCCGGCTTGATTGATCAGCTAATCAATATCGGTCCTTATGAAATTGGCGGTGACGGAACTACTGTGTTCAATACTGAATATTCGTTCTCCGAGCTTTATGAAGAGAAGAGAGATTTTTCTAAACCGTACAGGTCGGAACCGTTCCGGAATATTCTCGGCCCATCTTTGCGCTACATATATGATTTCGGTGATCCTGAATTTATGGAGATCATTTTACCTGCCGGACAATCCGGATATTTCATGAGCGATCACTATAAAGATATGACCGGTATGTGGCTGAAAGGGGAGTATATCAGAATTCCGCTTTCTGAAAAAGTATTTAAGAGTAAAGCCGGACATCTGCTTAAATTAATGCCCGGTAATTCCTGATAAGAAGTTTATGCGACAAAATGTTAAATTTGACAAACACATAAAGAATCAATATGAAAGTAACTGAACATCTCTATAAAGCAAATCAAACTCTTATCAGTTTTGAACTAATCCCTCCTAAACGTGGGGGCGATATTCGTCAGCTCCTCTCGGTACTGGACGATATAGTTCTCTATAAACCTCCCTTCATCGATATTACAAGTCATGCCGCGGAAGTAATGTATGAGGAAACAACCGAAGGCGGAATGAAAATGAAAGTAAAAAGGAAGCGCCCGGGTACTCTCGGAATATGCGCCCTGATTCAGAATAAATATAATATAGATGCTGTGCCTCATGTCTTGTGTTCCGGTTTTACACGCGAGGAAACCGAGGATTTTCTTATCGAAATTCATTACCTCGGAATTGATAATGTCCTTGCTATAAGAGGTGACGAAAGCGGATTTAATAAACCCCTTAAGTACGGAAGAAGCGCTAATAATTATGGCATAGATCTTATCAGGCAAATTTCTGATCTGAATAAAGGCAAATATCTAGAGGAAGGTTTGCTCGATGCATTTGCAATGGATTTCTGTATCGGAACCAGCGGTTATCCCGAAAAGCATTTCGAGGCCCCCAACCTTTTAACTGATATAAAATATACTCACGCAAAAATTGAAGCCGGTGCTGCTTATATTGTAACCCAGATGTTCTATGATAATAATTTGTATTTCGATTATGTGGATAATTGCAGGAAGGAGGGGATCTCCGTCCCGATTATTCCCGGATTGAAAATTATTACTTCCAGATCGCATGCCCACAGTATACCTAAGAACTTTTATATCGATATCCCTTCCGATCTGGTTGAGGAAATAGACAAATCCAAACCAGAGCATGCGGTCGAGATCGGAGTTGAGTGGACATTTAAACAAGTGGAAGAATTGTTGAATAAGAATGTTCCGGCAATTCATTTCTATATTATGCAGAATTCCAAACCGATAAAAATGTTAATGAAAAAATTGGGACTTTGAAAATGCTAATTAAATCTCCGGGTAAATCAATTATCAGATCCGCAATTCCAAGAAGAATTAAATGGGGTGTTTCCGGATGCGGACATTTTGTTGAAACATCGGTTCTGCCTGCTTTAGCTTTGATCCAGCGGAGTAAACTTGTTTCGGTGTTCAGTCACGATCTTCAAAGGGCTAAACAGGTCGCAGGAAAATTCGGCGCTCAGAATTTTTCGGATAATTTCAGTGACTTTATTAAAGGCGATTTTGATCTGCTCTATATTGCCGGTGCTAATGTAGATCATTACCGGCAGGCCGTCGAAGCAGCTCAGGCTGGCAAGCATATCATCTGCGAAAAACCCGTCGGTATCAACTCCTCTCAAATTGAAGAGATAATTAAAGTCTGCAAAACTTATGGAGTAGTCTTTACGGTTAACTTTACCCACCGGTTCCATCCGCTGGTCTTGAAAGCAAAGGAACTTGTCAACAAGGGAATGATCGGAAAAATAGTTTCTGTCTCCGCTTCATTCAATATCGATTTCGCACCGAGTGATAATTTCAGATTTAAAAAAGATCTGAGCGGCGGAGGCGCACTTAGAGATCTCGGCTCTCATATGATAGATATGATCAGGTTATTCGGCGGTGAAATATCCGGCGTTAAAGGTTATACCGATAATATCGTCTATAAAAGCGAAGTTGAGGATTTTGCATCTGCTATTCTGAAATTTGAAAAAGGGGGATACGGCTATTTTAACGTCTCCTATAATGCCAAGAAGTCGTTTAACAGAATAGAAATTCTTGGTCATAAAGGAGTAATAAGTATTGAAAACTTTATCGGTAAAAAAAATGTATCGGGCAAATTAATAATTGATCTTCAGGGCGAAGCTAAAAAAGCCTTCAGAAAAAGGGCGAATAAAATTTCTTATATGATTAAGTCGGTTCAAAAATCTTTAATTAAAAATCAACCGCCGCTTGTCCCTGGCGAAGATGCTCTTGCTGCAATGAAAATAATGGAAGAAATTGAAAAACAATGTCCCTGAGAAAAGTACTTTTGGATATTTGCCATAGAGTATACGAGAAGGGATTTGTTTCCGCATACGACGGTAATCTATCCGTACGTCTGAGTAATAAAAGAATTCTGATTACTCCATCAGGAAAATGTAAGGGTGAACTTGCACAGGATGATTTTTTGGAGATAGATTATAACGGAAAGTTATTAAAAGGTAAGGGGAAAGTATCTACCGAAGTGAAAATTCATCTGCTGGCTTATAGTAAAAGAGATGATATTAACTCTGTTATACATTGTCATCCGGTTTATGCTACTGCGTTTGCATCCTCCGGACTGGGATTAACTGAACCTGTTCTGCCTGAGGTTATTCTTACTCTTGGCAAGGTTCCTCTATGCAAATACGGAACGCCGTCCACCGATGAAGTCCCGTTGTCCATGTTGCCTCATATCGATTATGTCTGGGCGCTCCTTTTAGAAAATCATGGCGCGGTAACTTTCGGTCACGATATTATGTCAGCGTATTACAGGATGGAAAAACTTGAGCATGCGGCACATACTATTGCAGTTTGTAAATTACTTGGCGGGGAGAAAAAAATACCTGTAAACAAACTCCGGAAACTCTATTCCGTTGCAGAAAAAGAATATGGAATTAAACTGAATAAAAAAAATCGTATGGACTTTTAATTCAATTACGGAAATAATATGTCGAATAATGAAATTAATGTTGCATTGCTTGTTGGAGGTACTTCACCGGAAAGGGAAGTCTCCAAATCTTCTGGTAAATCTGTTCTTAAAGCTTTATACGACCTCGGTTATAAAGTAAAAGTAATTGATCCAGCCTACGGATTAACCCAGCCGAAAGAAGAGTATATCTATTTTGAGGATAGAAATTACTGCGAAATCTCTAACAGAAATCAGCTTGAGGCAATTAACTCAACGCTTCTGGATGGTATTGATATAGTCTTCATTGCAATTCACGGTAAATGGGGAGAAGATGGAACTCTTCAATCTCTACTCGAAATGAGGGGGTTAAAATATACGGGTTCTAAAGTGCTTGCAAGTGCACTGGCGATGAATAAATATATGTCCAAAATTATGTTTCAGCATTTTGATGTTAATACACCGCGCTGGTTTATCGTTGACAGAAACGAAAATGACTATCATCTGATTCGCGAAAAAATAAAAAAGTTTTTCGGATATCCTTGCGTTATTAAACCTAATGACCAGGGCTCTACTATCGGACTTACAATCTGCCGGGGAGATATCGAAGTTGAAAAGGCGGTGAAAAAGGCGCTGGAATTGTCTTCGGTGGCACTTGTCGAAGAGTATATCGCCGGCCGTGAACTTACAGTCGCGATTCTCGGGCAGCAGGCCCTTCCGGTACTGGAGATCAAACCGGTTGACGGATTCTACGATTACGAGCATAAATATACTTCCGGCAAAAGCGAATATATTGTGCCTGCGGTTATTCCTCCTAAGGTCGCCGAGCATCTTCAGCATCAGGCACTTCTTGCTTTTAATTCAGTCGGCTGCGAAAGTTACGCCAGGGTCGATTTCAGATTGACTAAAGATTATAAATCATATTGCCTTGAGGTTAATACTCTGCCTGGTATGACTAATCTTAGTCTGGTCCCCAAAATGGCGGCAGTAGCCGGAATCTCATTTGAAGAGCTGATTGATAGAATTATTAAGAATGCTCTGTAATGGCGAAGCTATCAAATAAATTGATTGTAAGGCTGATTCTTTCTTCTGTTGTAATCTTGGTTATTGCATTTCTTGTATTTAATGAAAATGGTATCCTGAAATATTTGTCCCTGAAAAATCAGTTACATGAACTTGATCTTCAGATAAATAGTGCTGAAGAAAAAATCAGAATGTTGGAAGCGGAAATCGATTCCTTAATCAATTCAAAAGAAAAAATGGAAAAAGTTGCTAGGGAAAGATTCCATATGATGCTTCCGGATGAACGTGTGTTAAAAATTGAGGAAAAATAAATTTTCAATCTGGTGGATAAAAAAAACGATATACCGAATACTCCTCTAGCTGAAAGAATTCGTCCTAAAAACCTTTCTGAATTTCGAGGCCATGAGAACTTAATTGGTAAGGGTAAACCGTTAAGACAAATGATTGAAAATGGTTCATTAAGCTCCATTATTCTTTGGGGTCCCCCGGGTTCCGGAAAAACTACTCTCGCAAGAATCATTTCAGAAACAGTTAATGCGGAATTCTTTCAGGTTAATGCTGTCTCCTCAGGCGTTAAAGAACTTAGAAATGTAATCGAAATTGGTAAAACTAATCTTCTTTATAACCGTAAGACAATTCTTTTTATTGATGAAATCCATCGTTATAACAAAGCTCAGCAGGATGCCCTTCTCTCTTCTGTGGAAAAAGGTGAAATTATTCTGATTGGCGCTACTACAGAAAATCCATCCTTTGAGATAATTCCTGCTCTAAGATCCAGACTGAGAATATTTAAACTCGAAACCCTCAACCGTGAGGATCTGGAAGGAATTTTAAACTACGCCGTTAAGAATGATGATTTTCTTAAAACTCTCGATGTGGAAATTGAAGATCCCGATTTTCTCTTCTACGTCTCCGGCGGCGATGCAAGAATACTCCTGAATATTCTTGAAGCTGCACTTCTTAATCATGTCAGTCAGGAAAGAATAGTTGTAAATAAATCCTCTATTGAAAATGTACTTCAGCAGAAATTTATTATTTATGATAAAGGGGGAGAAGAACATTATAATCTTATCTCCGCATTCATAAAAAGTATTCGCGGTTCCGACCCGGATGCAGCGGTCTACTGGCTGGCCCGAATGCTTGAAGGCGGTGAAGATCCGCTTTTTATCGCAAGGAGAATGATCATCCTTGCTTCAGAGGATATTGGAAATGCTGCACCAAATGGACTTGTAATTGCCGAAGCTGCTTTCAATGCTGTAGATAAAATCGGTATGCCCGAAGCCAGGATTATCCTTTCGCAATGCGCTACCTACCTGGCATCTTCTCCCAAAAGTAATGCCGCCTATAAAGCGATTGATGAGGCACTTGAAGATGTTAAGAACCTTCCTCTCTATTCAGTTCCTCTGCATCTCAGAAACGCACCCACTTCCTTAATGAAGAATCTCGGCTATGGAAATAACTATCGTTACCCTCATAATTTTGAAAATCATTTTTTAGAGGAGAATTATCTGCCGCTCGAATTGAAAGGGAAACAGTATTATAGACCGGCGGAAATAGGATTTGAAAAATCTCTTAAAGACCGGCTTAGTTCGCTATGGCAAAAGTTAAAAAAGTATAATTAATTGATCCTGAACACTTTTCCCGGTAATTGAACAACCAGGCCTTTAAATTCCAGCATCAAAAGATGAACTAAGCAGTCCGAAACGGGTATTGATGTAATTAATGCAATTTCATCAATATGTTTCGGTTCGTTTTTTATGATCGATAAAATTTTATCCTCAAATAGATTCAACTCTACTCCCGGCGTTGCAGGTTTTTCGTGATTTTTAAGTTTGAGCCGGTTTTTTAATTCATCGATAATATCTTCAGTGCAGAATGTAAGTTTTGCCTCGCCTCTCTGAATAAGTAGATTGGGGCCTTCACTCTGTTTCGAGTTTATATTTCCTGGCACGGCAAACACTTCCCGCCCTTGATCCAGTGCGTAAGCCGCTGTCTGCATTGCCCCGCCGTTTAATCTTGTCTCAATAATTAATGTCCCGAGCGATAATCCGGAAATAATCCGGTTCCTTTTGGGAAAATTTTGTGCATCCGGTTTTGTACCGAGCGGGTATTCGCTGATTATTAGTCCGTTTTCAATAATCTGATGATAAAGTTTTTTGTTCTCCGGTGGATAAACTATGTCTAATCCGGATCCTGTTACAGCAATCGTTCTTCCTCCGGATTTTAATGCTCCGTTATGAGCTGCTGAATCAATACCCCGGGCAAGGCCGCTTATAATAGTAACCTTTCTTTCGGCTAGTTCCGTCGAGAATCTTTCTGCCTCTATTTTCCCGTATAACGTGGGCTCGCGTGTCCCGACTATTGCTATTGAATTATAATCTTCTGCCGAAAAGCTGCCCAACGAATAGATTATTATCGGTGGGGAATAGATCTCTTTTAACATTAGCGGATAATCTTCGTCCCAGAATGTTGTTGCTTTGGCATTCAGCTTTTCGAGCCGGCTTAATTCCTCTATTGCAGCTTTTTTTATTTCATTGATATTTTTTTTTGATGAAATAATCCGCTGATAAAGTGTTTTACTGATTCCGTCGATCGATAATAAACTCTTCGGTGAGCTGTTTTGAAATGATTCGAGTGTGTTGAATCTGGAAAGAATCGAGAAGATTTTTTGAGGACCGATCCCATCAATACTAAGGAGAAATTTCAGAAAAGAAATTCTTTCTAATTGATCTGATGACAAATTTTTGTACGGCTCTTTATTCTTTTACTTCTATATTATCCACTATTCCAATAATCATCGTGTTTACCGGAGAATTGCTGTGTCCGAGTATTTGTTGAACAGCATCTCCCTCCTGAACAACTATTACCGTATCTCCAATTCCTGCGTCAATTAAATCGAGTGAAATTACATCTTTATTTCCTATAAGTTTTCCGTTGAAATCAACCTGATGAGTCAGTAGTAATTTATGACCCGTGAGATATCTGTTCTTCTGAGTCGAAACAATATTCCCTTTAACCCTGGCTAGAAACATTCTCTTCTTTTTTCTCTGGTTTTTTGGTAATTAATATAACAAGCGGAAATAGAATAACATAAACTATTAATAAAATTAACGGTGATATGCTGAGTGAAGCCGAATTATCCCATGACCCGATCGACATTACAAAATAACCAAGTACCAGTAATCCGATACTAATAAAAAGCAGAGTGAAATTTAATTTGTTCCAGTAGTCTTTGAATGGTGAAGTTTTTGTCTTCGGGTTCTCTCGGTAAGATTTTTTAAATTTAGCCATCGAATTACCTCTGAAATTTTAAGTAAAAAGCCCAGTGTTGGGGGGAGACACTGGGCTTACGATGCTTACGAAATCATTAATTCCGAAAGCATACGTCTGTAATATAATTTTCATTTATCCCTTTGTCAAGAAGAATTACTTGTTTAGCTGATAGACAATCTTCCGGATTGTGTCGAATTGCAGATAAGGGTAGTCTGTCCTTATTTTCTCAATTGCTTCGCTGGCCGAGAAGTTCTGGGATTTAAATTCAGCAAATTTCTTTCTTATCAGGTGATCGCGCACAGATTTTTCATTAATCAATCCCTTTTTATCCAGAAGAAAATAGATATCGTCGGAAATCAAATCCGATAGCGGATTAACAGATATATTATTTTTAGTGTTCTTTTCCATATTTAGTCCCTTTCAAAATGCTTTTGTTTTTAACACTTTAGAGGGATTTTGGTTCCATTTGTAAAAAAGTGACTTTTTTAAAAAAATATTTTATAAATATTTGGAATTAATAATTCGAGTAGTTATATTTCAAGCCGTGTTTTTTAGAAACCTTTGAAAAATTGCCTCGAGAAGTTCCTTTTTAACTAAAAGATCAATTAATACTTGACAAATCAAAAATTAAGTATTAAGTTTCTCGTCCGCATTTAAGAAAGTTCTTTGACAGAGTGAGTAACTAAAGAAATTCTTTAGAAGTTAAACTTTGAGATTACATAAGCTTACAAAACTTACAACGGAGAGTTTGATCCTGGCTCAGGACGAACGCTGGCGGCGTGCCTAACACATGCAAGTCTACGAGAAAGGGGTAGCAATATCCTTAGTAAAGTGGCGCAAGGGTGAGTAATATGTAAGTAATCTACCCATGGGTTCGGAATAACTCGTCGAAAGACGGGATAATACCGTATAATGCAGCGGCATCGCATGATGATGTTGTTAAAGCTCTTGAAGCGCCTATGGATGAGCTTGCATCCGATTAGCTAGTTGGTAGGGTAATTGCCTACCAAGGCTACAATCGGTAGCTGGTCTGAGAGGATGATCAGCCACACTGGAACTGAGACACGGTCCAGAC